>NZ_JBIYCV010000003.1:0-698253 GCF_044908085.1 Paenibacillus sp. RC73 | reverse complement strand
TACGCATCGTCGCCTTGGTAGGCCTTTACCCCACCAACTAGCTAATGCGCCGCAGGCCCATCCATCAGTGACAGATTGCTCCGTCTTTCCTCCTCTCCCCATGCAGGGAAAGGATGTATCCGGTATTAGCTACCGTTTCCGGTAGTTATCCCAGTCTCATGGGCAGGTTGCCTACGTGTTACTCACCCGTCCGCCGCTAGGTTGTTTTAAAAGCAAGCTTCTAAAACAACCCCGCTCGACTTGCATGTATTAGGCACGCCGCCAGCGTTCGTCCTGAGCCAGGATCAAACTCTCCATTAAAGACCAACCGAAGTTGGTTTATAGAAAGAGCGATTCGCTCATTTTTAATGCTAGCGATTCTTCTTTATATTAAAGAAGAAATCTTTATTTTCATCATCCATTTGTTCAGTTTTCAAAGAACTTGTCTGTCCTCGTTTCTTCAACGAGTCAGGAATTAGATCATATCATGTTGGTTGCTTTCTTGTCAAATCTTTTTTGATTTTCTTTTCAGCATCCTCCGCTTCGAGAAATGTTATTCTCAAAGCAACGTCTAATAATGTAACATGCCTAAAGTTATTTAGCAAGCATTTTTTAATTTCTTTTTCCCACAGCTATAATACCTCCTACTATAAACAGTAGATAACAAAACAGCCACCCCGTAATAGAACGGAATGGCTGTACTCTTGCAATCTAATTATTCTTGCTCCAGCAGTCTGATGAATTCATCCTCATCTTCTATGGTATCAATTCCGAGCTGTTGGGCCTTGGCCAGCTTACTTCCTGCCTTTTCACCAGCTATGACTAGATCCGTCTTTTTCGATACAGACCCGGTCACATGGGCGCCCAGTGCCTCCAGCTTGGCAGCAGCTTCATCACGCGTAAGTTGATGCAGGGTACCTGTAAGCACAACCGTTTTGCCACTGAAAAAGCTGTCTGTCTTCTTCTCCTGTGGAGCTTGGGGAGCCTGAGCCTTTACCCCTAGGGATAACATCTTTTCAATCCCCGCTTGGGTGAATGGATCAGCAAAGAAGGCAACGATACTCTCAGCTACAATCCCGCCCACATCCGGCAATTCTATTAATTCCTCTACCGTAGCGGACATGACCTTGTGCAAATCACGGTAATGATCAGCCAACATGCGTGTAGTCGCTTTACCGGTATTCGGTATACCAAGGGAATAAAGGAATGAAGCCAAATCCCTCTCTTTACTCTGCTCAAGCGCTGCCAGAAGGTTATTGGCTTTTTTCTCACCAAATCGCTCCAGCTTCACAAGATCATCGAATTGAAGTGTATACAGATCCGCAGGCTCGCGCACTTCCAGTTCGTCATGCAACTGGATTGCCGTTTTGTCGCTGAAGGTTTCAATATCCATGGCATCACGTGACGCAAAATGAGAAATACGAGCCACAATTTGTGGCTTACACCCCAGCTTATTATCGCAGAATAAATGAGCCCCTCGCTGCTGCAACGGGAATCCACAGGCCGGACAATGATCCGGTACGATAATTTCCTCTCCGTCGTCCTCAGACGTAACTTTCCCCAAAATTTCCGGAATGACATCATTCGAACGGCGGATAAACACACGAGCACCCAAAGCGAACTTCAGATTTTTCCGCTCGATATCCCCAGCATTGTTCAGTGTACAATTTTGTACGGTGACTCCCGCCAGCTCTACCGCTTCTACCCTTGCCAGTGGAGTAATTTTACCTGTGCGACCTACATTCCACTCAACAGAGTTAAGCACCGTGGTCGTTTCCTCCGCCTCGAACTTATAAGCCACCGCCCAGCGCGGAAATTTATCAGTGTAGCCTAGAACCTCACGCGTGCGCATATCTGTAATTTTGAGTACCGCCCCGTCAATGAGATAATCCAGTCCGGCACGAGACTCTTCGATATCAGCCAGTTGTTCCATAGCATCATCAAAATCGTCAAAGTAAGTCAGATACGGATTCACCTTAAAATGATTGTCACGCAGGAAAGTCATCATCTCCAGGTGGCTACTAAACTGGATTCGGTCCGCGTAGCCCACATTGTAGAAAAATGCATTCAGCCGTCGCTCTGCTGTTGTTTTGGGATTCAAATTACGCAGAGCACCTGCTGCGGCGTTGCGTGCATTTTTAAGAGGGTCCACAGCGGTCTCATTATATTTGGTCAGCACAGACAGATTCATAATGCCTTCTCCCTGTACTTCAATGGTCCCATCCTGAAAAGGAATCGTAAGCGGCACGGATTTAATGGTTTTCACCTGTGCCAGTATTCCCTCGCCCACCACGCCATTGCCGCGTGTAGAAGCCTGTACCAGCTTCCCGTCAGTATAAGTCAGATTCAACGTCAGTCCATCAAATTTAAGTTCTACCGCATATCCTGGAGGCGGTAAAGGCAGCTCCGGGTTCTTGGTGTTGTAATCGTTGACCAGCTTCACGACACGCACGTTCCAGGCACGCAGCTGCTCCACATTCTGTGCTTTATCCAAGCTCCATAACGGGGCCAGATGGCGATGCGGTGTGAAGCCTTTGAGTAACTCCCCGCCCACACGCTGTGTCGGCGAATCCGGCAGCACAAGACCGCTCGTCTGTTCAAGCGCTACCAGCTCGTCATAAAGCACATCATATTCTTTGTCGCTGATCTTGGGCTCATCCAGTGTGTAGTAATGATAATTATATGTGTTCAGCTCAGCAACAAGCTGCTCCATCCTGTGCATTGGGTTCATGCAGGCGTATCCCTCCGGGAACTTCATCAGGGCAGAAGCCTAAGCCAACTGCCGCTGTGAGGTTCGAGATTTAATGATGTTTGAGATTTATTCTACTTTTGTAATCGGTGCAAAGCCAGCCAGCAGGCGTTTAACCCCTACTGGAGCCGGGAAAGCAATCTGAAGCTCCATATCATTGCCTGTACCTTTTACAGCTACAATGGTTCCAATTCCCCACTTGCCATGCTGTACCTTGTCTCCGGCAGCAAAAATGGAGGGGCCTCCTGCCGAAGCAGCCGGAGTTGGTTTCGCGGATGAAGATGTTGTAACGGTTACGCGGGGCGACGTGGAAGCCGACGAACCACTGCGGCTCATCGTATCAAAGGAACGTTCTCCGCCAAAGTTACTACCGTTGGTTTTACCCAGTCCACGTCCGCCATAAGAGCCGCCTACATTGCCGGAGCGGCGATAGCGGTCACGTTTGATAATTGTATCCTCTTTGAGCTCTTCCGGAATCTCTTCAAGAAAGCGGGAAGGCGGATTAGCGGTGGTACGGCCAAACAGCGTGCGCATCTGTGCGCATGTAAGAAACAGTTGCTCCTCTGCACGGGTAATCCCAACATACGCCAATCTGCGCTCTTCCTCCAGCTCTTCATTATCCAAAAAGGCCCGACTGTGAGGGAATACTCCCTCCTCCATACCGACAATAAATACAATCGGAAACTCCAGTCCTTTTGCGCTATGCATGGTCATCAATACAACCGCATCGCTTTGTTCCTCTTCATCGTCATTCATGGAATCAATATCCGCGATAAGAGCAAGATCGGTCAGGAAGGAGACGAGTGACTTGTCCTCCGCTCCTTTTTCAAATTCCATCGTTACCGACAGGAACTCATCAATATTCTCCAGACGTGAGCGTGATTCAAGCGTATTCTCGTTTTGCAGCTCCAGTCGATATTGGCTGGTTTCCAGCATTTTTTCCGTTAACTCGGTGACCGAGAGATAGTCCACCATCCGACTCAAGCCTTCGATCATATCGTAAAACTCTACAAGCGCATTGCGCGTACGTCCGGCAAAGCCCAAATCGTCTACCACCTGCAGCACACGGAAAATAGAAACTCCACGCTCCGCTGCGGCTGCTTGCAATTTACCGACCGTTGTATCCCCAATACTCCGTTTTGGCACATTAATGATTCGGATCAAGCTGATATCGTCATCAGGATTGGAGAGCAGGCGAAGGTACGCCAGCAAGTCCTTAATCTCTTTACGATCATAGAACTTGATGCCGCCAACGATCTGGTACGGAATATCCGATTTGATCAAAATTTCCTCGACCACCCGCGACTGGGCATTGGTACGGTACAAAATAGCATGATGGCTATAGGTTTTGCCTGCATTGATATTTTTATGAATTTCGGAGGCGATAAAATAGCCCTCATCATGCTCCGAGTCAGCCCGGTAAACTTTAATCTTGGCCCCGCCTTCTTTGTCGGTCCATAGTTTCTTCGGCTTGCGGCCCGTATTTTGCCCAATCACTTCATTGGCGGCATTCAGAATATTCGAGGTTGACCGATAGTTTTGCTCCAGCAAAATGGTACGTGCTTCCGGGTAGTCCTCTTCAAAGTTCAAAATGTTGCTGATATCCGCCCCGCGCCAACGATAGATGGACTGATCGCTGTCACCTACTACGCAAATTCGGTGATGCTGGTCAGCCAGCATTTTACACAGCATGTACTGCGCACGGTTCGTATCCTGATATTCATCGACATGAATGTATTGGAATTTCTTCTGATAGAAATCCAGTACCTCAGGCACTTCTTTAAATAGTTGAATCGTTGCCATAATCAGATCATCAAAATCCAGAGAGTTGTTATTTTTGAGACGTTGTTGGTATTTGGTATATACCTTCGCCACAATCCCCTCAAAATAGTCGCCAATCTTGCGCTCATACATTTCAGGAGTGACCAGTTCATTTTTAGCTGTGCTCATCATGGACTGAACCGCTTTGGGTTCGAATTTTTTGGTGTCTATGTTCAGATCCTTCATGCAGTTCCGAATAACAGACAACTGATCTGTAGAATCGAGAATACTGAAATTGGAGGTAAATCCGATCCGCTCGATATCTCGACGCAAAATACGCACACACATGGAGTGAAAGGTGGATACCCACACATCTCTCCCCTGCGGGCCAATCAGCCTGGATACGCGATCCTGCATTTCACGCGCGGCCTTGTTCGTAAAGGTAATTGCCAAAATGCCCCATGGAGCCGTCTTGCGGGTCGCGATGAGGTAGGCAATCCGGTGCGTGAGCACCCGGGTCTTTCCACTGCCTGCGCCAGCCATAATCAGCAACGGTCCGTCTATCGCCTCCACTGCCTGACGCTGAGGCGGATTGAGGCGGGCTACAGCCTCGTGTATATCTATTGATTGCATGCGTGCATGCTCCTTTCTACAAGCTTCCATAAAATCACGTTCTATACTTCCAACTTCACAGCTACCGTCTCCAGTGCTTTCGCCAAGTCACGGTAAATGATGTTCCCTACTACAATGGTGTCACAAACGGCAGCCGCTTGTAACGCGGTAGATTTATCCACGATACCCCCTCCATATAGGACACGGGCGCGCTCCGTACTGCGATGTATTTTTTGTACCAGTTCCATATCTCCAAAGGCACCGCTATACTCCACATATACAATCGGCAGATGCATGAGCTTGTCAGCAACCTCTGCATATGAAGCGGCAGATGAAGCATCGAGTGATGCATCCGCTCCGGTAAGCTTGGCCACCGTGGAATCACCATTCAAAACAATATATCCTTCTGTCACAAGTAAATCCCAAGGGATCATATAACCAAACTGCTCAATCGCACGCTGGTGCTGTCCTACGATCCAATTACTGTCCGTTGTATTGAGCACCATTGGAATCATATACAGATCAAACCCGGGCACCACAGCCTCCAGATCAGACACTTCAAGCACACACGGTACCTCATAACGCCGGATCCGCGACAGCAAATCCACCGTATTTTCATAGGTAACGCCCGACGAGCCTCCTACCATAATGGCATCCGTACCAGACATGCACACGGCATCCAGTCCCTCATCGTCCAGTTCCTTGTCAGGGTCCAGCTTAAATACATGCCTCCATGATTGAATTGAATCTGCCAACACACATTCCTCCAGCATCCATTGTGCTTTTGCCACGATCCGGTCTAACCGGATTCTAATATCCAAAAGCGTTCTATGCTAAGTCTATGACAGTGCACAAAAGGTGTCAATGTTCGTATTCGATGGGAACACTCCGTTCACACATCTCAGGGCCGTAACGCATACAGCCAACTGCGTTTTTGGAGTTCCTTTTCCGTTAAAACATCCGTATAGAATCCGCGCACACCCATCTGTTCGTAGTCAGCGGCATCTTTTAGATCGTTAATTGTATTTACGTAGCACACCGCCCCCGCCTGCCGCAAGCTTTCCACTAAAGCACCACTAACTCTGTTCTCCGGTAAAGTCACTGCTGTTATATCGTTTTGTTGTACAAACCGGATGATTTGGTCGTCCGTATCTTGTGTCGCATAAAGCGTATAAATAATGGAGGTATAGGGATAGATGCTCCGCAGCGTTCGCAGCATTTCTTCGTCATAAATTTGCGGGACAATGCGGGACAAAAGATTCGGATTTTTGTCCTGTGCCTGACGGGTCAGTTGCGCAAATAACTGTTTTATTTGGGCCGGGTCCTGTTCTTTCGTATCCGTCACAACATAGGCATCCGGGTATTTCTCCAACAGATCCAATGCATCATTCCAGTCCACCGGGGTGTAGGAACCATGTATGGGGGTGTTTTTGAATTGCTCGTAGCTCCAGGGCTTCCCGCCCTGTTCTGTACTAACTACCTGCTTCTGCTGCATTTGCTCTGTAAAAGACTCCGTCCATTCATGGCGCGCCACCAAATGTCCGTCCGAAGTAAACATCAGGTCGACCTCAAATACGCGGCTGCCTTTTTTATAATTATTCACAAATGCTTCACGCGCATTGGTATAGGCTAAACCGTCAACGGCTCCCATAGCATGCGAAATCACACGATGGGTGGTAAAACCGGTATGCTCCTCCGTGGATTGCCCTCTGTAAGCCAATAAAAACGTGCCAATCAACATTAATAGAATTACCGCCGCAATCAGTCGTTTCATAGGGTGTCACATCCTTTTCGTACAGGTCAATACCCTGCATGCGCACACTTAAAACAACTTCTAGACACAAAAACACCCTCCGGCTGAACCGAAGGGTGAATCTGGATTAATACGCATTCTTGAAACCGTTGCGGATGGTACGGAAAATAATTTTAATATCGAATAAGAGCGACCAATTCTCAATATAGAAAATATCATGCTTAATCCGTTCCTCAATGGACGTGTCACCACGCAACCCGTTGCTCTGTGCCCAGCCTGTAATACCAGGACGAACATGGTGCTTCACCATATATTTTGGGATTTCCTCGCGGAACTGATCCACGTAATACGGACGTTCCGGGCGGGGGCCGACAACACTCATATCTCCTAGCAACACATTGAAAAACTGTGGCAGCTCATCGAGACTCGTTTTACGAATAAAGGTGCCAAAACGCGTTCGACGTGGGTCATTGGCCGTCGTCCAGCCTGTATCGTCAGTCCCGGGTGGTAGTACCTTCATTGAGCGGAATTTGTACATCATGAAGGTACGCCGATTCAAGCCCACCCGCTCCTGTTTGAAAATGACTGGGCCTCTCGATGTCGTCATCACGCCAATTGCCACTGCCAGCATAACCGGAGAAGTCAGAATAATAGCGAACAATGAGAACAGAATATCGAACGAACGCTTAAACAATCGGTTCCCCGCCACATCCAGCGGAATATCCCGTACATTGATCATTGGCATGCCTGCAAAGTTATCAAAATACGGTCGAGCTGGCAGATAATCGAAAAAGTCAGGAATAATGAGCGTACGTACCCCTGCCTTTTCACACATGTTGATAATCTTGGGATACTTATCATGTGCATCCAGCGGAAGAGCCAAAATGACCTCGTCAATCATCATACGCGACAGCGTAGCTTCTAACTGATCCAACCCTCCAAGAATCGGGCGAAAATGCGCTTCTTCCTCTTCATCCCAGTGGCGTTTATCATCGAGGAATCCCACCACTTCATATCCCAGATCAGGATACTGTCCAAGATTATGATAAAAGCGTTGGCCCAGAGTACCCGCCCCGAGAATGAGCATGAACTGCTTGTTATAGCCTTTTTGGCGGAGAGCTTTAAGTACCTGTTTCAAAAAATACCGATAAAATAAAATAAGCAGTACGTTCCCAATCATATAGATCGCCAGATAGGACCGTGAAATGTCGATTTGCTTCACGAAGAACATGACACTCAACAGCACGAACAGGCCAACAATATGAATCTGGGTGACGCGAAATACGTCGTCTGCAAACCGTTTTTTACGTTTGGGTGAATAGAGAGAGAATAACATCCCCAGCACCACGGCAATCAGACCGTAGATTAAGCTCCAGCCTCCATATACTTGAATAGGAAGCGGCTCTTGATAGGTAATCCATTCACTTTCAAATTTGAAGAACCAGGCGATCAGAAAGGATAACTGAATGACCGCGAAATCCGCCACAATATACAATTGGGTTAAAAAACGTTGATTTCTGCGTATCATACTTTCACCTCGGTACGAGATTGTTCGCCACTGTCCGGCTTGGCCGGTGCAGTGAGCTTATTTTTCAAAAAGGCCATTCCAAATTTCACTGTAATTCCCGCGTATACAGCCATGTTCGTGATCCAGCTATACTGCTGTTTATAATGCTTGCGGTGAAATACCCACATGGCTCTATGAAACTCGTAAATAATTTTCAAAGGACGACGACGAGCGCTGCCTCCTTTGATATGAATAATATATGTGCGCGGATAGTAGTAAATGCCCCATCCCGCCTGCTTAATCCGGTAACACCAGTCAATGTCCTCACCATACATGAAAAAGGTTTCGTCCAAGCCGCCGACCTGCTCAATCGTCTCCCGGCGCACCAGCATAAAAGCACCCACCAGCACATCCACTGGATACTCATCATCCGGGCTTAAATGCCCGAGCTGGTATTGATTGTACTTCGGGTTATCCGGGTAACGCTTCGACCAGCCGAAGGCGTAGTAAAAGGATGCAGAAGGCGTAGGAAACCCGCGCTTACAGGCCTTATCCAGCGAACCATCTGGCAAAATAACCTTGCAGCCCGATGCTCCTATCTCCGGATGTGTATCCATGAACCGAATCATCGTATCCAGCGTGTCCGGCTGCACCAACGTATCAGAATTCAGCAGTAATACATAACGCCCGCCCGCTACCTCGATGCCCTGATTGTTTGCCTTGGCAAAACCCGTGTTATCCTCATTGGCAATCAACGTAATCTCCGGATATGCAACACGAATGGCTTCCACAGACCCATCATTGGAGTGATTGTCGATAACAATCACTTCATATCGATATTGCGTCTCTGACGCATACACCGACTGCAAACAATCCAGCGTCAAACGGCATGTATTATAGTTGACGACCAGTATGCTTACATCCATATTTAAAACGCTCCTGACAAATTCAGTAATCTATTCTACTATCGACTATTATAACATACCCAACAGATCACGGGGCGCAAAAAACCACATAACTTGTTACCTTACACAGTTAGCAGGATTTTGCAAAATTCGATTCCAGCCGCTTATTAGATTTTTGTAAAATCCTCGGTTGAGGTATAAAAATCATCGTGGTAAGATATACATGGAAAAAGGGCTGGTGCCAGCCAGCCCCTGCGCAACCAACGCTCCAAGAGCGGACGGTTTTGGAACATCAGGCCGAAAATAGACCCTTCCTTGCGGGGGCGGTCTATTTTCGTTTGTTAAACTCTAACAGTGTGACGATCAACGCCCCGAACGTCAGCATTAAACTGAGCGCCTCAAACACTGTCACAGGCTTCACCCCCCTCCTCGGGAGAGTTAGCCGACCGCCCTTGCCAGCCTATATCGGTTGCACTTTTCAATTATACTATATTTTTCCATAAAGGAACATGTATTCGATGGTTTTTTATCTAGCATTCATTGTACCTTTTATTATTTGACGCTTATATATGGAAAAAAGTTTCAATTTTTTCCTTTCCATACCTCTATAACTTCCCCAGTATGAAAACCAACTTATAAATCCAGTTGTCCAACCGTGACTGCCTATAAAATGGAGATTGCCAAATGTATTCCACACGGTAAAATAACCCCTTTTGATAGCTGTTCAGGAACTGATCAATATCTTTATACATTCGAGGAGACAGGTCCTGTCCATACAGTTGAATGAACTGTCGGGCTTGTTTGCTTAGAATATAGCGATTTTTTCCTTTTACAAATCTGTTCAGCCTTTTTCTCCACTTGCTTGCCCATCCATCTGTAGAGCCCCCAAGCACATTATTTTGATGCTGCCGATATAAAATGGAGGGTTTGGGGTCGAAGACAACCTCTCCTAAAGCGGATACACATAAGTAAATCCACCAGTCATGCATTATAACATTCTTCAAAGAAGCTGGAATTCTCTTCTTCACTAATTGGAGAGCTTGTTTGTTGATCACCATGGTACAACCTACACATACATTCTCAATTAAAGCATTATAAAAAGACAAAGGTTTAGGAATATCTGCTGGCCATACCTTAAGAGGTTCCAACGTGTGAGAAACCATTTGCGTGGCAGAACAGTACATCAACGGTCGGCCCTCCTCTTTTTCATTAAGAAGAGATACCGCTTGACCAAGCTTGTTCGGCATCCACACATCGTCCTGATCACAGAATGCGTAATAATCGAATGTCTCAGACGATCTTTGGATTAGATTAAAAAAACTTTCAATAACCCCTTTGTTGCTTTCAGGACATAAAATGATTTGGTGGGGATGTTTCTGCTTCAGGGCATTCAACTTTACGGCTGTACTATCCGTAGAGCCATCATCACGAATTAGAATCTGAATATCTACATCTTTTTGATTTAACAAGCTTTCAATTTGTTCCTCTAGATAAACTGCTCCATTATATGTAGATAATAAAATTTGCACGCTGGGCCTGTTCAGAATGATGCCCTCCTTATAGCTGAAAAATGATTGAACTAATTATAATACTTATTGAACTTGTTCGACATATGTCTCTACATAATAAAATCTCCCAATCAAAACATGATGGGAGATCGCTGTAGATATAGTGTACCTTTATTTGCTGGAACTTGCCAGATACTCTTTTAGAAAATCCCGTAGTCCCTCACGCCAAGCGCGCAAATCATTTAATCCATTTGTTCGAATCGCAATATGCTCCATTACGGAATTACGCGGACGAGCTGCGGGTCTGGGGAATTGCTCTGTGCTGCACGGCTCCAGCTTTGCTGTGATCTTGGCACCTAATAATTCAGCCGCATCCTGCAAGATCGCTTGCGTAAACTCATACCAGGTACAGGAACCGCTATTGGACGCATGATATACACCATACTTCTCGGTTTGAACCAACTCAGCTAAAAAGCGAGCCAAATCCACCGTATAAGTAGGTGAACCTTTCTGATCGTTCACAACCTGAAGCTGCGGCTTTTCCTGTCCAAGCTTCAGCATGGTTTTAACGAAATTATTCCCGTGCAGTCCATACACCCAAGACGTACGAATAATAAAGTACCTGGAGGAAAGTGTCTGAGTCAATATCTCTCCCGCTCGTTTGGACTTTCCGTAGATACTCTGCGGATTGGTATTATCGTACTCATGATATGGCTGCTCTGCCGTTCCATCGAACACATAATCCGTACTGATATAAACCAGCTTGGCTCCTGCTTTTTCCGCAGCCAGTGCCATATTACGTGTTCCTGCCGCATTTACCTGATAAGCCCCATCTACATCGGACTCCGCTGCATCCACTGCCGTATACGCTGCACAGTGGATGACAGCGTCAGGTTGATATTGTCCTACGATCTTCACAGCTTGCTCCAAATCCGTTATATCTAGCTGTTCCCGATCGTATCCAAGGACATCATGTCCTTGCTCCTGAAAAACCTTTACTACGTCTTTACCAAGTTGACCGGATGCTCCAGTAACCAGTACCTTCATCTTATGCATCCCCCAGACGGGCACCATACTGCTTAGCATAATATTGTTGATATTCGCCGGATTGGATGCGAGTCCACCATTCTTTGTTGTCCAAATACCAACGAATGGTTTCTTTAATACCCGTTTCAAAAGAGTGTTTTGGCTTCCAACCCAGCTCATTCATCGTTTTGGTCGGGTCAATACCATACCGACGGTCATGGCCCGGACGATCCTGTACATACGAAATCAGAGATTCTGGCTTGCCCAGCTCCTCCAATACCGTTTTGACAATGTGTACATTGGTCCGCTCATTATTTCCACCAATATTGTATACCTCACCAAGCTTCCCCTGGTGAATGACCAGATCAATTGCGCTGCAATGATCCTCTACATATAACCAATCACGGATGTTCAAGCCATCCCCGTAGACGGGTAGTTGCTGATCACTTAACGCACGTGAGATCATTAGCGGGATCAGTTTTTCCGGGAACTGGTACGGACCATAGTTGTTGGAACATCGTGTGATATTTACAGGTAAACCAAACGTTTCGTGATATGCACGAACTAGCAGGTCTCCGCCTGCCTTCGAAGCTGAGTAAGGACTGTTAGGTTGAAGTGGTGTTTCCTCTGTAAACAATCCTGTTTCACCCAGAGAACCGTACACCTCATCTGTCGATACCTGTACAAACTTGGTCACGTTATATTTCTTAGCTGCATCCAACAGCACCTGTGTACCCAATACGTTTGTTTTCACAAACACTTCCGGTTCCAGAATACTCCGATCCACATGTGACTCCGCTGCAAAATTTACCACCACATCAATTCCCTGCTGCATCAACTGATCAATTGCTTGTGCATCCGTAATATCTGCTTTCACAAAGGTATGTTTGGGGTGATTTTCAATAGATTTCAAATTTTCCAGGTTACCTGCATACGTAAGCGCATCTATATTCACAATTTCGTAACCTGGGTGTTGCTTTAACATGTACAATACAAAGTTACTGCCAATAAACCCGGCACCGCCGGTGACAAGAAGTTTCATAAAGACCTCCTAAAACGTGCTTTAATACATACAACATATGCTTTCAAACTAATAACGAACAAAGATGAGTTTATTATTAGTTCAATTGTCTATATAATTGCGGCTAAATTCTTTAATCAAAATTAATGTCTGCATCGGCTAGTACTGGATGCTTCTGATCCTTCTCCGAAAGAATAGCATGAGAAGTCGGCCAGTCAATTCCCAGTGCAGGATCATTCCACAGGATACCACGATCATTTTCAGGTGAATAATATTCGTCTACCTTATACAACACCTGGGTATTGGGAACAAGCGTACAGAATCCATGAGCAAAGCCTTTAGGCACCAGTAACTGACGTCTATTATGCTCGCTCAAAATCACTCCAACCCATTGACCGAATGTTGGAGAACTTTTACGAATATCCAAAATAACATCGTATATGGCTCCAGAAATCACACGAATGAGTTTTGTCTGTGCTTTAGGATTAAGCTGGTAATGTAAACCACGGATCACGCCAGTTTCTGCAGATAAGGACTGATTATCCTGAATAAAGACATGATTAATTCCGTTTTGTTTCATGATTTGCTCATTGTAACTTTCCATAAAAAAACCACGGTGATCACCATGAACCACGGGTTCAATAATTTTTGAACCTTCTAGTTTCAAAGGGATTACTTTCATGAATATGTATCCTCCCTTCAATTATAATTATTATAGCTTTAATTTCCCAAATTCCTCGCCAAAGACGATATCTTTAGCTAGTTCATTTGCACGTGCAAGAGATGGATGGGTTCCAGCATCAGTCCACCAGCCTTGAAGAACATCGTATGTCAATGTTCCATTAGCAATATATGCATTGTTAACGTCAGTGATCTCAAGTTCTCCACGAGCTGAAGGTTCAAGTGTTTTTACAATTTCAAACACACTATGATCGAACATATAGATACCTGTTACAGCATAATTACTTTTTGGATCTTTAGGTTTTTCTTCAATTGATACAATCCGCTCCCCTTGAAGCTCAGCCACTCCAAAACGGTGTGGATCTTGTACCTGTTGAAGAAGGATCTTCGCCCCCGTGATTTGATTACGGAAATTGTCCACAAATGGTGCAATGTCATCTTCAAATACATTATCACCCAAAATAACGACCATTTGATCATCACCTACAAATTGTTCAGCCAGATCAAGGGCTTGTGCAATCCCACCTGCTTCGTCCTGAACTTTATAAGTGAATGTTACGCCCATCTCACGACCGCTACCAAGAAGGTTAACGACATCTCCCATATGCTCTTTACCTGTAACGATAAGGATATCGTGTATGTCAGCTTGCTTGAGCTTGGATACAGAATGGAAAATCATTGGGTACTTACCAACGGGTAATAAATGCTTATTTGTTACTTTGGTTAAGGGGTAGAGACGTGAGCCTGTACCTCCAGCAAGTATTATACCTTTCATTGCTCCTCCTTAATTACTTTCAGATTATTTTTGGAATCATATTTGCCCAAATATAAGTTTAACAATATTTTAATAAGTAACATATTTCCTCGCAATGGGCTAATCTTAGTAGGTACTTTTCCCTTTGGATATGAACGTTCAACAGGAATCTCCGTGACTTTATAGCCTAATTTGGGCGCTTTAACTGACAAATAGCCCAACAGCTCATAAGTCTCAAAAACATCTCTAAAAGGATGCAAATGGGGATCTTTTAAAAACCGAGCAGAATGGGCCCTAAATCCATTGGTAGTGTCTGTATAATGATATCCTGCAACTAGTGATATAAACGGTGCATGAATAAGTTTAATAGCAAGTTTTCTCGAGATAGGAGTATTTATTTCCTTACCTCCTGGTACATACCTTGAACCTTGAACAAAATCATACCCTTCGTCAAGTTTCTGAATGAACTCAGGAATTGACTCAACGCTATCTTTATTATTTCCATCCACAGTAACGATGCCCTCATATTGTTCTTGTAATGCGTAAGCGAATCCCATCCGTAGTTGTGCACTTAACTTACCCTTATCTTTTTTAACTAGAATAGCTCTTACATGATTATCTAAAAGAAATGATTCATCTAAGGAACCATCGGTGCTTCCACCGTCTAGAATAATAATATCAACAGTTTCTGCAAGTGATTTTAACTTATTAAGTTGTTTTTGAATTTTTATCCCTTCGTTAATAACAGGAATGCATACACAGTATTTACTATTTTTCAACTTAAATTCTTTAAGCTCAAAATTAGGTATTTCCCAATTTTTATTTTCAATTGCATTCATTGGCGGGATATTCTCCTTATTAAGCGTAAATTTCTGAAGCGTATATTAGAGCTTGTTCAACATTAGCTACATTCGGATTGTCCCCATTTTTCATTTCAATAGAAACCCAATTTCTATATTCGTTTTCTTTTAGCGCCTCGGCTATTTTCCTATGCGATGACACACTTTCCTTACCACTGACCTTATTAAGATAAGGTTCGCTAATATGAAAATGACTCAGATAAGGCATACTTTTTTCAATAGCAGAAGAAATATTTTCGTTATTTAAAATAAGAGCGCCCGCATCAAGATGCAATTGAAAACCAACATGGTTTACTTCCTGAACCAATTGTATACCTTCATCACTATTCGTAATGAAATCACAACCATATTGGGGTGGATTAGGCTCTATACACAAGGTTACATTTTCTATAACAGCAGCCTCGGCGAGTTCCGAAAAAAAAGGAATAGCGATATTAAGTTGCTCATTCTTGGATAGTCCATTGGAAAGTCGGTTTTTAGGAGAACCAAATACTAGAGCTTTAACCCCTATTTTACCTGCCAATCTCATTATCCCCACTACATATTCTTTTAGCTTGTTACGAGAATCAGCCTCTGAAAACAAAGTCAACTCATGCTGTCCAAATAATAATGATTGCATAGCAATTAAATGAATATTTCTTTGTTCCCAATACTGCTTAAATTGTAGTAGTTCGCTAGTTTGGCAATCTAATGGCCGTTCCCAAAATTTAGTAGGGGCAATTTCAATTCCACGAATGCCAAGTTTATTAAGCAACACAATGATCTCTTCATCCTCATTACTATTCCAAGCAATATTGGAAATAGAAAGTTTCATTGAAGCGCCCTCTTTTCTTCCTCAATAAATACTCTAATCTCCTGAAGAACTTCTTCTTTAGATTTCATATAATCTTTATTGTCACGGTCACTGAAAATATGTGAATACAGACTTCTCATATCATATGAGACGGGCTTTTTCTCCGTTTCATTGGAAAAGTTAATATTCAGCCCAGCCCGAGCAATTTCTTTTGCACTTACAGGCTCTGTAGCAAAATTCACTATGCTTAGCGAATTAGCAAGTGCGGTTTGAATATCATCCCACAAATGATTCATATTATAAAATTGAAATTCACTTAGATGATGAGTTAAATGTAAAGCATTGTCATGAATCAAATCATAAATGAAATTTTTCTTAAGTCCTCTGCCGAATAGGCCAGGGAGACGAATAATCAAATGGTCATGGAAAGTTTTGCTAACGAATTGTTCTAAATAAAAACGATGTTTTCCGTAAGGTTCTGTTGTTTCTGTTTGTATATTCGAAGACTCATCAACTTTGATAGGAGTACTATATACATCAACTGTAGAGATGAGCACAAACTTTTGAGCCTTGACCTCTTTTAAACAGGAAATCAGTTGATTGATATTAGCAAGATCTTCCTCTGGGGCTTGATTGGCCTTCCATTTGACAGCTGGGGCGGCCGCACATACAACTAAATCATATTCCTTACCTTTAATAGACTCAATATTGGACGAATTATACAACTCATCAAATGCTGTCTGTGCAAGTAAAGTGGAGCCTACATACCCGGTAAAGCCTACAAGACAATTCTTCTTCACAACACTCTCTCCTTCCTTATTGACCAGAAGCACTCTCTTTTTCTTTAATTAATTCCAATCTAGGCTTTTTCTCTTTATACATTTCTACAGACTTGGTACTGTAAAAAGGACGATTTTGGATCTCAATTAATATGCGCGAAGTGTACTCCCCAATAATCCCGCCAATAAAAAACAAACCTGCAAAACCAAGAGAGATTAAAATCATAAGTGTAGTCCAACCTTGTACTACTGACTGATTAAAAAAGTAATTATATAAAGCGTAACCCCCCATGAACAAAGAAAACAGGAAAAATGCACCTGTTAGAAGATGGGCTGTTCTTAACCCAAAATGAGAAAAGGAGACCAATGCATCTACAGCTAGCGATATATTCTCCCGATTTACTTTCCTGCCAGTTAATCTATTTACAGCCTTGTAGTTAAGCAATGTTTTAGAATAGCCCGTAAGCTCATAGAGCGCTTTCCTATATCTTACCTTTTCTTTTAAATTTAGCATAGCGTTTAAAGCACGACGCGTTACTAAACGTGCAGTCTCCGTAGAAAGAGATAAATTTAAGTAAGACACCTTATTCAGTATTCTATAAAATATTCGAGATTTCCAACCAGCTTGTCCAGACGTAGCAGCGACTATATCAAACCCTTTTCCGGTTGCCGTTTTGAACATGTCATACAGCAGGTCTAAATTAAAATCAATGAATAAAGACTCAATTTCAAACACAAAGTCACCCATTGATTTATTAAGTCCGGCCATCATAGCATGCTCAACACCATGTTTTCTGGACAGATTAATAATCGTAGTGTCCCCATAAATATTTTCCATAGCACTATGCGCGTTCTCCAGCGTCTTATCTTGGCTAAAATCGTTAACCAGTATGATCTCATAGTGTTGAAAATATGTCATCATGGTGCGATCTAATTCAGTTAATGCCTGCACAATTTCTTGCTCATTATTGTGCGCATACAGAACAGTAGAAACAAAAACCTGCTCTTTCATAGCACTTCCTCCAAATCATAGATGGTGTTAAACTTTCCAGAAAAAACAGATACAAATCTCGGGTTTTCTGAAAATTCTTTAATAACAGTAGGTCGAGAATCATCAAGCTCTGAAGCACTAATCAATGCTTTTACAGCAAATAGAGATTTTTTGTAGGTTATTTGAATTTCAGGATTAAGATACTTTTTAGCCAACTGGCTCATTCTTGTCCAAGCTGTGTAAGGTCTAACCGGACAAGTATTACAATTGCTTAATTGCCTTACATTACAAGCATCATTGTATTTCTGACAAGAGAATTCAGGTAAAGCGTTAAAAGACGACTCATGCGGAGTATGTCCAACAGATGTAAGAGAATGATACCCGCTTTCTCCAAAAGGCATTAAAGAAAAAAACGGCCCATCCATTACAGTAATTCCTACATCTTGAATGTTTTTGGTTACTCCCGTCATAATCACTTCACATATTTCATATTTTGTTGAAAATAACTCATAGTCAAACTTACGTAGAATCTGGTTAATACTCGCATAGGTTGCGTTAAGTATGTTGGTAGCTGTACAATCGGATCCATCAGCGAAACGAAGTACATAGTGATCCTCTTCAATGCTTACTTTGTCAATTAGTTTATTGAAACACAGAGACACATTTTTAAAACCCTGTAACTTCTCCATGTACCAATTACGAATTAAATTAGCATCATAGCTATATTCCATCGTTTCGAATGCTGCTTCCACTGCTCCTGGATTAAAATACATCCTGCTGTTAACCTCTACCGCGGGTACTTCAACATAATCGCAGAAATGTTGAAACTGCTCAGCATTTGTTAAGGAATCATTCGCGGAAATCGCATATATTTTCTTAAATCTATCGTTTATAGCAAAAGAAAAATCACGGACAAATCGCTCATAATAATGAGCAGACTTTGCAGCGGTAGAAACACTTCTTGGGTAATGGTACCCGTTGTGAACTCTAGCTTGGTTAATATAACTTGCACGTTGTAAAGGTTTGTCATCAAATTCAATTACAGCTATTTTCAGATCTTTTTTTGCTAATAAGTGAGCTGCATATAGACCGTATATTCCAGCGCCAAAGATAACATAATCGTAATTCAAAAAAGTCATTCCCCTTTTTTCAGTGCCACTTTTTGTATAATCTTAGTTAATAAAAAATAATAACAGTTCCAACAATCAGCAAGATAATGCCCACAAGTTTAAAAACAGTTATCGGCTCGTGAAAAATCAAAACAGACACTGCAACAATACCTAGTGTAGTCAATGCCTGCGATACAGGCGAAATTCTTCCCAATTCCCCCCTAGACAAAGCAAAGATGTAGAATACAAAGCTAACACCATATAAAATTGCACCGAACCATATGTAAGGTGAGGTAGACAACTTTATAAGTGATTGAAAGCTAATCCCGGTAAAATTCAATACATTTATTCCATGCTTTAAAGTGATTTGAGCGACAATGTTAAAAAGCATTGCTAAAAAAAGCAACAATAATAGCATTATAATCCCCTAACAGTTTATTTATTGTTTATTCTATCACTTGTAAAAAAAATTTGCATTATGAAGAATTTTGTCAAACTGATAGTTCTCCGCCTTTCAATATCCAAACAAAAAAATGCAAAAGACCTAACTATTTCACAGTAAATGAATTTGGAAATATCAATTTTTGAATATCTTTTTCTTTAAGACTAAGCTGAATCCATGGTCCGTTAATAGAAATGTTTAAAATATGATACTCTTTTCCTTGTCTATCAATTAAAATTGTTGGTTTTTTCTCTAACACTTGATTAGTCTCCATATTATTTTCAAGTAAGATTGTTGAGTTATTACGATGAACGCCTAAGTACCAGTTACTATCTGTAAAATCAGCTGTTGTAATATTTAAATCTTTAAAAGGTATACTTATCTTAAAAATGGAATTTTCATTTTTTCTAGCCAATTTACTATCTAAATGAATGATTCCTTGAGGAGCTATTCTATAAATCGGTAATATTTTGTTGTTTACTTCCAAGCTAGATACATTATTGTCTGTCATTAAATTCACAACATTATTATCAATTAGAATCGCACCTTCAATAACATTTTTAGGGATTATTCCTACGATTATAATTTCGCCTTGATTTCGGTCATATATTATAGCATTTCCCCATGAGAACAAACCGTTTTTAAGAGATTTACCTAAAAGCCATACAATATTTTTATCTTTATAGACTTGTACGGCATCATCAGCAAGTTTCTTTCTATCTTGTATTTTTTCATAAACTCCCCTGTGTAGCAGTAAATTTGCGTATCCTCTAACGTCGCCATTATTATAAAAAACCGCATTGTGATACTTAGAATTGATATATTCAATTAGTGTCTCGCTGGCAGCTAAATCTTTTTCTTCCCATACTCTATGACTATTATAAAATTGAACAAGAGTAACTACAGCCGATAGCACAATCAAAATACTTATTTTTTTAATATATATAGATTTTACACTAGCTACCCCCACTAAGATTATGAGAATTATTAACAAGGCAAGCTTCAAACGATCAAATGAATATATTATTGCATGTTGTTTCATAATCACATTTTCAAAAATGGGGAATAAAAAAAGAAAAAACCATATTTTTAATTTTTTGAAATTACTAAGGAAATCAGGACGAATGTTTCTATTTAGTAAACAAAACAACACAATTAACCCTGTTAAGATTAAATATGGTCCAAAAGATTCCCAGTAGCCTTCAAATAGGTATCTCCATCCAATAGAATTCGCAATATTGCGTGCGAAAAAACGAGATTCTAAAGTATTGATCAATGCTTTTGGACCAATAGCTATCCAAAATGGTATCAAAAACGAAGCAACCGCAAGTAAAGTGCTAGAAATAATAATAGAAAGTAAAGTCAAATTATTTTTACTCTTAATTCCCAAGAAAAATAAACATATTAGAAAAATAAAATTAGACAAATATCCTGTCCATTCTGTAGCCGGCGCGCAAAAAGATAAAAAGAAAAACAGAAGATACATATAAACGTTGTTGCCACTTTTTAATTTTAGCAAATAATTAATTACAATAAGCTGACTTATCCAAAAAACCTGAAATAATGATTGAGACCAATATATTACACCATGAGAAAATAACGACTCTAAGTTGAAAATATATACTGTGACTGCAATAATAACTCCATATAAACAAAGTTTTTTATTATTTGTTATCTTACTAATCAGTAAAAAACATAAAATAGCTACCAAAATAGAACAAATAAAATGAATTATTAAATTAAAATACATTAAATTTATGATAGTAGTGTTAAGCCCCAACAAACTAAAAAACAGATAAGGGATGATAAAACCAAGTTGAGGAAAAGAAGTATAAAAATAATTTCCTTTTTTATCAGAAACAGTTGCGCCCCAAGAAATATATTTATCCTCCACCGACCCCAATGAAACAATAGGTAAGAACAAGTGATCTTTGATCGAATTCTCTTTAAGTGCATCTATGGTTAACAGGACATGATAGGAAGCATCAATATTAGTTATATTTGAGTATGGTTTTAGATTAGAAGTTCTTACGAATATAGAAATTGAAAAAATTAATATTATTAGGAATAAAAATAGAAAATACTCTTTTTTTGAAATTTTCGGCATTTCGTTTCCTCCATTATCAACACATGACTCCATACTTCTTAATTAACTAGAATTCCTAGTCATTCCTAGATATGTAGCACATAATGAGCATGAATACATAAAGTACGATGCATGCTCTTATGCGCTTTTAATCACAGTTTGGTAACCAACCATAGCTGAACTTCTATCTGGTCAATTTACTAGCTTAACCAATTTAATAGAGTTAATTTTAACTTTTACATTAGCTTTATCTCCAATGTCGAATCTTAGTTCATTGTGGCTATTTCTTAGCCAGTCCGGATCTGAACCTAAGGGAATTAATAATTGTCCACTAACCACATTGAATAAGAAAGAATTATCTTCTTTATATTTCTCACTTTTTCTGTTACTACTATTCCAATAAAGTTGGCCTTGGAAAGGTTCCTGAGATCCTACAATATTGAGGTCAATTAATAAAAAGTCAGCATCTTTTCCTTGTATAGAAGAATCAAGTTTAAAACTCACATATGGATCATTACCGTTGGTCACTATACTCCCATCCGCTTCTTTGATAATCTCATTAGATCCTGACAATGGCATATAGTCCGGTAAAGATTGAAATCGATCCTTCATTTCTTTAAAGTTTCTTCCCCAAGAAACTGGTAACGATTTTAAATCCTTTTGATGAAAAACTGCTCTTAATTCGTTTTCACCGGCATCAGTTGTACCTTCATAAGCTTTAGTTTCCAACATTCTCTGCTTGCTCACCAAAAATTGAAGAGAATTATATTGATAGTACACGTAGTCTCTTTCTAAAAACCATTTATATAATCTATAGGCACGTATTGAAGCGGGTCCTCCATCATGCCTGATTGCTGGACCAATAAAAACTAATGGCGGCTCTTCTTTATCAAGATTTTTTATCATTTTTTCTTGAATCTCTTCATTGGCAGCAAGATAATCTGCAGAATAGAAAGTAGGAACTTTTTTGTTAGTTATCTCATAAAAAAGTGTCCGATTTGTTAAATCCGCATAAGTCTCTCCTGTTTTCAACATTTTTGAGAGTACTGTTTTAAAATCCAACATCTCTTGCCATCTTTCCTTATCAATAAATCCCTCACCGACATCTGGAATTCCCTGCTTTGCACCATTTACAAAGATAGCGTTGTCTGGCACAACCATTGGTTGTATTAGCTTTTCTGTAATTCTAAAAGCCTGCTGCTGCCCAAAAGCTGCCACAGAACCTAGCAATATTGCAAATACGATTAAATATATATGATGAGCTACACTATTAAACCTATTTTTAAGAAAAAAGACATACAGAGCTGGTATTAAAAAAGCAAAACATATAAAAGTAATTGATCCAGAGCGATGCATTGAACCAGAATCTAAGCGCCCTAAGCTATACCCGGTGATTAATACTAAGAATACAATCGATGTAATACAATATAAAATCATGAGATAAGTTTGCTTTTCTTTATTGAAAGACACTGCTCTTTTCACATTAAAAATCATTAATCCCACAAAAAGAAACAGAGTAAATATCCATCCTCCAATTCTAATGGATTCCCAAAGTAGTCTATTTAGTTTATCGTACGGAAAGGGCTTAGGAAACCATTCAGGAGAAGACTGGGTTTCAGAAAAAAGACTTATCCCGTATGCAAGGGTATTAGCAGAGCCATTATCAAGAATAAATTGAACAGTCCCCAATAGTGTTGGGAATAACATTACTAAAGTACAAAGTTGAATTACCAATAAACTACAGAATAATAATTTATGTTTGAAGAATACCTTACTCCATAACTTAAGCTTTATCGTCCTATATAACATCACACCAAATAGAGGTAAAAAGGCTACTGTCAAAGCTGCACCCATGGATGGATTATATAAACAATGGACTAAAGACATCCAAAAATAAAAAAAGGTCCACTTCACAGGATTAGACAGCGTCTTTTTGTGAAAAAGAATTAGCATATAAGGAACAATTAAATAAGTTCTGTTCATGCCCGATTCATATAATATTGGCAAAGAAAATATGATGAATAAAAAAGCCCATTTTGAACCATATAATTTTTTTATAAGCAACACTACGAAGACACCCATAATTATAGGGAATGCTGCAAACGTATAGTTGATACTTGATAGGTTTCCATTAAAAATATAATCATTAACAAGACTATACATTGGGCCCATTATACCCTGTATTGACATTACATCTACGTTAAGTCTCATTCCATAATTCAACATTTGTTGTAAGGGCATGAAAATTTCCCCTAAATGGAAATCATCTGAAACAAAGCCGCTATAAACAGGAGTGGAGTACAACATAATAATGGTTAAAGGTATTAATGAAGGCCAGAATATGTAATCCCACACATTGCTATTGCTACCTTCACTTTTTCTATGTTTTAAAATCAATAGGAACGTGTAAATAAATAGTATAACAGCTATAGAAGCCATTATAGCTAATGTATAATTATTTCTATGCAATTCAATTTTACTTCCCGTCTGATATACACCAAACACTAACACCAATGTTATAAAAGGAAGAATTAATTGAGATAAATACATTAAGGTCTTTGTCAGAGTGGTTAGAAGGCGCTCTTTATAAAAGTAAATTGCAACTTGAAGCATCCAAACTAATAGAGTCAGAACTTCCGGGAAAAACTGTGCTAATTTGTTAGAGGAATTTGGGTTAACAAAACTAAAAACGAAAAGCAGCGTTATAATTGCGAAATAAGTAAAAGTAAGCGATACAATAAGACTTGTAAAGACTTGCTCTTTATCGGAGGAAACTGTTTTTTTACCTTCAACAACAAAATAGGTAATAAACATCAATATAGAGATATAAATAAAAGAACTATTCCCACTAAAAAAATAAAAACTGACCGCGTAGAATAAGAGAAAGAAGCAGACCAATAAATTTTTTGACACGAAAAGTCCTGCTGGATTCATCTGTATTTCCGCTATATTTTTTTTATTCACAAAATATATTAAGGGAATTAAAAACAAACAGAAGCAGAGAATGAAGAAGTAGATTATCGAGTAATCCAAACTCTTGAATTGATCAGACCATACGATATTCCCTGCAATGATGTCATGATAAACTTGTTTACCGTTAGCATAAATCTTTAGAAAAGCAACGCTTGAAACTAGAGATAAAAGTACAGCCAGCACACTTGATATTAAAAGGTGCATTGAGGATTTAGGAAGAAACGACTTCAAATTGCTCATGCTCAGGCTCCCTCTTTTTCTTATGAAGTGATTTTAAACTTAAAAATTTCTTTTCAACTAGATGCCAAGATAAATACGAACAAGCCAAACAAATAATAAAAGAAATAGAAAAATGAAAAAAGGTATTCATCTTGCCACCGCCGAAAATCCATGTAACAAATTGTTGAATAGGAAATGCATAAATATACATACCGTAAGTAAAATCCCCATACTTATTTATTTTATATATTTTTATTTTTTGGGAGTAAGCAAAACAAATAATAAGATAGCTTCCAAAGATCATGAAAACTTCTTTTAAACCACCAAATTTAAAACTTATTAATATAACTATAAATGAGCATAACATTAGCTTTCTCGAAATAATAATTTGGTCTCTATAGCAATATATAACTGTACCTGCCAAGAAATAGCCTAAGAGATAATTTGCGCTCCCCATACTTATCCCGTAAAAGTTATAATTATCAAATATATGAGGTGAGAATATATTTAGATATAAAACCAATACAAATAAAAGTAATACGGATTCGCGAGTTTTATGACTAAACCAGCCAATATATCCTATAATCAAAACCAATGCATAAAATAGAACCTCATAGGGCAAGGTCCACAATGAGCCATTTACTGAACTGGAATAAATATTTTCAGTAAAAACACCTGGTAATTCATAGTAAACAGGAAAAAGAAATGAACTCTTTAAATAATCATATGTCTGAGGATTAGTTAAATAATCACCTAAAGTATTATTAGTAACAACAGCTCCAATGACGAAAGTTGAAAATAAAACGGCACATATCAAACCCGGCAAAACCCTTAAAATTCTATTAAAAATAAACCGGAGCTTACTTTGAGTTTTATTAAAACTCATACTTATTAAGAAGCCACTAATAACAAAAAAAATAGCAATAGATAGCCCTCCAAGAGGCCATTGACCATTTGTAATTTTCTCAAAAAACTCATTTGCATTCCCTGAGATTGGATATGAATGTGAAAGCAACACCATAACTGCAGCGGTAAGCCTCATAAAATCAAAATTATTCTCTTTACCAATCATTCGTTTTTCGAGTAGTACTGATTTCTGGCTCAAATAATCAACTCTTTCATTAGAATTATTACGCCCAACACAATCTATAGATAATCTAAAAAAGAAAAAATCCTACAAGGAAAGCAGGATTTATCTGTCCAAATTTGCTAATAGAATATTTATATAAAAATGCTAATTCACATCGATTCTATCTTTTTAAGGCTTTGAACTTAAGAATAAAATAAATTAGCTTCTTTCCCATTTTCAAAGAACCTTTATTATTGTTTCTAAGCTTAGTTAAAACCTTCCACCCAATTGTGTTTCTCATATTCATTAATTCTGTTTCCAGTTGGTTAAGTTGGTTATGGTACTCATGTGATGTTATATTACTATCATGAGGGAAGTAATATTTTAAAGAGACAAGAAGATTGGCATTATCGAATACAGTTATTGTTTTAGTCGGTTCTTTGGAAACTTCGGACCTATCGTACAATTCTATATATTGAGCTACCATCTCTAATTTTGTTTTAAATTTATACTCACTAATATTAATTTTAATTTTAGCCAGTTCATTTTGCCCATCATCAATAATTTCATCCAGTTTCTTCATAACATCGCTTAGTTCAAGAGATTGGGATACCCATCCACCGCCGACTTTATTAACTCTTTCCTTAAGGGCTCCCATAGGAGTAACCAGGACAGGTATATCATGCAGCCAAGCTTCAGTTAACGTATAAGAAAAAGTCTCAGGCCATGGAGATAACAAACAAATCAAATCCAGATCCAGTTGTTTTATAATATGGCTCAGTTCTTCTCTTTTGTACTCCCCATGCTTATGGAGATTATTTTGATTCAATAAATTTAATTTTTGGTCTCCCAGACCACCAACTAAATGCCAATTAATATGATTCCTAGGGTACTTTGTGATCAATTTATAAATCAAATCACTACCTTTATTAGGTGCAAGCCCGCCTAAAAATCCAATATTCCATTCTTTAATTTCTTGTTCCTCTGATTTCACATATGAAATTTCAGAACCTGTTAAATTATTCTCAATAGTAACTCCATGTTCAATAGCAGAAATCCTATTTTCTAATGAGGGAAAGTGCTTTATAAATAAATCTTTTGCAAAATCACAAGGTGTAATAAATTGGTCTACTTTACTAATCATCTCTTCAACTTTTTCTCGCCATTTCTTTATAAATGGAGTATGAAATCCATAAGCAACTCTTAAGGAAGAATTGAATTTTTCTTCTTCATTTCCACTCTCTAAAATATACTTATTATTCTCATCCAACAAATTCACCTTAGGACTGAATAAATAGTAATCATGCAAAGTAAAAATTACTGGTATATTAAATTTATGAGCAATATGAGGGATATCAAAAGAATGCCTGAACAAATGGTGTATATGCACAAGGCTAATCCCAAACGCCCCCAAAATTCTTTCTACAATTTCACTATATTCTTGATGATGAAAATGTTGTATAGAGATAGAATCACGTAAAGGAAAATGATACTTTGCAATAAAATCTCCCTTAAGATACTGCTTTAGCACCAACTCATTTCCATTCGTCACTAATACAAAAGCATAAAAATCTTGTAACTCCGATACAATATCTTTAACATGATACTCTGTCCCACCAATTGGCTGAGTATAGCTCTCGTCAAAGAAATTGTGAAGAACATAAAGTATATTACCGCGAGTTTTGTAAGAATCAACATAATGTGGTAATCTGATATTTATATTCTCATGTATACGTTTCAATGGATTTTCAACAATAAAATCATGAACATTTTTATCATAATAAGGATATCTGGCATTTAAAGTTTTTAAATTTTTGTTTAACAAGGCCAGTTTGTCTCCTTTAAAAGACATAGAGCCTTTATGGTATATAAATGTGTGATCATCAAGCACATTTTTATAACCATGCTCAATTACTCTGCAACAAAAATCATTTTCTTCCGCGTATCCTTTTCCAAATGTTTCCTGATCAAACAATCCGACTTCATCGATGATCACTCTTTTGATATACATACAAAAACCAACCGCTGTAGGTATTTCAGGGTATTCTTTTAGAGAGATATTCTCAATAAAATGTGCGAAACTTTCAACTGTATAACCCTCGGGAATTGAGTTATCCTCTAAAAATTTTGGAACAGAGCAAATACTTCCATTGTTTGTTAGCGGTGTAACTGTTGCAATAGATTTATCTGAATATGCCACCTCTTTTATCTTTTCCAACCATCCAGCGGTAACGACCGTGTCACTATTCAACAGTACTACATCCTCCTGTGAGAAGGACATACCTCTGTTAACCGTACCTACAAAACCTAGATTTTCTTCATTTTGCAGGATAATTAAACCTTCCTGTTTATCTAAGGTATCAAGATATTCATTCACCTTAGGATCTGGACTACAGTCATTAATAATTACAACTCTATTTTCTTTTAAATTAGTATAACGGAATAATGACTGTACACATTCTTCTAGCTCTTCTGGTGCATTATACACAGGAATGATAATATCACAGGATCGCACTTCCATTTTTAATTCTCACCTTTTTCTGAATTCTTGAAAAACTCTAACTATAGGATTCTGATTTAGTTTTTCTTGCAAGCTTGCAATTAGCTGTTCATGCTGCACCAACTGCGCTTTCAAGTCTACAAGTGTTTGTTCTTTTTGTGAAATATTCTCTTGTAAAACCGCTAAATGCTCATCTTTTTCTTTTATTGAATCATGGCACAAGGAGATATATCGATTATTCTCCTCTAATTGCCCATCTTTTTCAGTAATTGTAGCATGGCAATGCTCAATATATTCAGTATTTTTCAATAGCTCTTTATCTTTCTCGGCTACCACCTTATGACAATGCTCTATATATTCGAGGTTTTGTGTCAGTTGTTGGTCTTTTTCCTGAATTGCGGCTTCGTAATTAGCGATTACATTTTGGCATTTTCCATACTCAATTCTAACCTCTTCATCAGTCATTTCAACTACTTTACTCTCATAAACAGCCAAATTAACTTCATTATTCTGGAGAATATCCAGCGAGATAGTCAACAGATTATTAGTTTGCACAACAAAGTCATCATTAATAAAATCAGTTTCATCTATTTGAAGTTGTAAATTACTCAACAAAAATAAAGACATGTAATTAAAAAGCGATTCTTGCTTATACCCTTCAATGGTGGCCTCAAAAAACTCGTGAACTATCCTTTGAGTGATTTCATTTTCCACAAAAAAATGATAAAAGCTCGCTTCACATGAAAGGCCACGGAACAAATTCAATTCATAAAGTAAATAAAAATAATAAAAACTAAATCTAAATGGATCTAGAAAACAGCTTTTAGAAGGGGTACTGAATTCAAAATCAATAAGGTTGAGTTCCCCTTTATCTACTATTATATTTGATGGGGTTAAATCAAAATGCACCATTTTTGTCGGCAGATTGATTTCCTTATAATCCTCAAGCATCTCATTTAATATTTTAAGATTGTTATCGGACAAACTTAATAAAGAAGTTAATGCATTATAGTTTTCTAGTGCTCTGTGTGCATAGTTACTGTTCTCATCCACTTCTAGAATCGGCATCTCTATGCTTCCAAAGTCGTTCAATAAGACTCCGGTATTACGAAAGTCTGAACGAACCTGATCAATAACATCTTCTAATTTATTTAAAGAAAGTTTGTTGACCAATCGTTGCAATCTCGACTTAAGGGAAATACCTGGCTTAAATTCTTCAAATGCGACATACCGATTGTTTATTCTTAACAAATCAAAAGGTTGAGGAGCACGACCCCAACCACTAATTTTATCAAGAATCTTATATTCTCCAACGATCTTCTCCTGGCGTCCCTTACGATCTCTTAAAAATTTAGCGACTAGGGTAGGATTGGTTTCGTAGTTTTTAAAAATAAGTATTGTGCATTTTCCATGAGTGATCTTTTTCCCTTGAGGATTAGATAATAAAAGAAATTGGAGATTAGAGGTTTTAACCTCAAAGAATTGATTCCAATTTGTTTCTAGATAGTTTTTAATCTGAGGTATCATTAGTTCTCCTCCTTACGAGCAAAGATACTATAAGAAGCAGGAAATGGACTTAACTGTTCATATTCGATTAGAAACTTCTCCAAATCATTTACCCGTTCACCAATTGAAGAGCTGGGTTTTGTGTAACGTAAAAATTCGACTAAATAGCTCGATACGTTTTTTTCGGACAGGCTGTACAAAAATTCAATTCGTTTGTAATCAGGGTGCGGATAGAAAAAGTCAACATTACTGTAACCCGAGAGCTCCAACAATTCTTGATAACCCTGCTTTGTGTACGTATAGGTACTATATTCATTTTTATTCCATTTTAGATTCATTTCGTTGGCTTCTTCTCTGCTCAAATAACTAATGTATTTAATGCCTGTATGATCGTCAGGTTCGCCAAGCAAATATTTTAGCCCCAGAGCGTTTTCAATCCCAATGTATAGATAGCCTCCAGGTTTGAGTAAACTGTAGGCTATTCTTAAAGCCTCTTTCTGTCTTTCTTGTGGGTTCTGGCCCAGATCATTAAGTCCCACCCACTCTAAAACTCCATTAAAGGAAACTAAGTCAAAACTCTCCTCTTTAAAAGGATGCTTAAATATGTCTGCGTGAATAACCGTAATATTTTCTATATTTTCTTGCTTTGCTCTGGTAGACAGAAATTGAAGACGGTCTAAGGTTCCATCCAATGCAACAACATGTTTAATATTACGTGCGAGAGGGACGGAAATAGTCCCCCATCCCGCACCAATATCCAATGCAACTGAATCTTCTGTCAATGGCAATAGATACTGCCAGTCCGCTCTGGATTCATCTGTAATGATGTTAAATAGAAATGGATTACCATAAAAATTCTCTTTAACAGTCTTCCTCCATCCTTTAGAGACACATTCAGCAACTAGTTTACTCATCCTCTTATTATCCAAATCAGAATAATAGTGGCCGCTTTCAGAACATAAGTAAATCCCATCATGTACAGGATAAATTTGTTTGAACAAATTATTCATAAGATCACTCCGAGCTCTCTAAAGTTAAGTTATCCATTACTTTACTAATATTTATTTCAACTTTAGGATCTACAAGGCCAGCTGCTTTTTTTGTTTCTGCCACTTTAAAAGTTAAAACATCATATCTTCTGTCCATGACTACGATGTTATCATCGACTAATTCAATAAACCCCAAAGAAACTACATAATCGCCTGCATTTAATATTGTGTTTTGTGTAAAGACGACATTTAAAATATCATTTTTCTTATAATTTTTTAAATCCACACCCTCAAAACTGGTATTCGTTCCGGTTATTTCAACCCCCGAAACAGTTTTAATTGTATAGGCAGCAAGAGAAGAATAAGTATCCTTGTAATACTGGAGTTTAAGGGAGATTGTTATTTTTTCCCCATGCCTGTATATTCTCGATTTATTCCCGTCTTCGCCATCTAACCTAAAGGATATAATCTTCCCTTCCCCATTGCCGTATCTATACTCTGAAGGAACTTGTTCGCTATCCAACAATTTTGATTCGCCCAAAATTGCGATATCTTTACTTCTTTCTGTTGGCTTAGTGACTCTCACTCCATTTTCCATTTCAGCAATAAGCTTAGTATATACATTTATGACGTGATTCGGGTGTCCTTGCTCGATAAGTTCCCCTTTATAAATAAGAACGGCTTCATCACAAAATTGCTTAACTAGCCCCAAACTGTGAGTTACGAACAATATAGTGACGCCCTTTTCTTTTAGTTCCTCGAACTTTCTAAAGCATTTTCTTTGAAAACTCTCATCTCCTACTGCGAGCGCCTCATCAACAATGAGAATATCAGGGTCCACATTGATGGCAACCGCAAATGCCAACCTCACATACATACCGCTGCTGTATGTTTTAACTGATCTATCAATAAAATCGCCAATTTGAGCAAAATCGATTATTTCATCTATCTTTGTTTCAATTTCTTTCTTCTCTACTCCTAGTATGGAAGCATATAAAAATATATTTTCCCTCCCAGTATAATCCGGATTAAAACCCGCACCAAGTTCTAGCAGTGCAGATATCCTGCCTTTCACGTTAAAATATCCAGATGTAGGCTGCAGAATTCCTGTGAGGATTTGAAGAAGTGTACTTTTTCCAGAACCATTAGGACCAACTATACCGCATGTCTTCCCTTTTTCCACTTTAAAAGAGATTCCTTTCAAAGCGTTTATTTCAGTATTTTTTTTCCCTAAATTGAAAATCTCCAGTAATCTATGATAAGGCTTATTGTAAACCTTATATGTCTTCGTTATATTTCCAATTTCTATTGCCAAATCGTTTTTCATCATAGTACATCAACAAATCCTTTTTTCGATTTTTGGAATATATATTGCCCCAAACAAAACACTATAATTGAAAATGCATAAAGATAAATGAGTTTCCCGTTTTCAATAAACTGTAATTTAAACAAACCATCTCTTATTCCTTCCACCACATGTATTAGTGGATTCCAGAAAAACCAACCTTGGAATTTCTCTGGCACAACATGTATAGGGTATATAATTGCGCTGGCATAAAAAACGATATTCAACACTACACTTACGATCTGTCCCAAATCTCTAAAGAAAACATTTAAACTGGCACACAACCAGCAAAACCCTAGAGTAAACAAAACTAAAGGGAATATATATACCAATACATAAAGTAACGAAAGACCAGAGACATGTTGACCTAAGAAAAACATCCCGCCAATTAATATTAGAAAGCCTATTAGAAAATTTACCGCGTTAGAAAGCAACAGAGAAATCGGCAAAATTTCAGAAGGAAAAACTGTTTTTTTAATTAAATTACTATTATCAAGCACAACTGAAGTAGCTCGGCTAAGGGTTTCTGAAAAGAAAATCCATGGGAGCAGACCTGCAAACATCCACAGTGTAAAATTATTGGTCCCCAGTTCCATACCCACTCTCATTTTTAACATCCATGAGAAAACTAGTGAGTAGACTGCAAGAGTTGTCAACGGATGGATGATTGACCACAAGAAACCCATCATGGAACCTTGGTAGCGATTTTTTAAATCCTTGATCATAAAATTCTTAATTAGATATTTATGGTTAAAAATACTTTTTAGTGTTGTTCTTAAATACATACTTAAGATCTCTTCTTCCTATAATTAAGTTTTTAACTAAACAACCGAATATCCCCTTGATATACTGCTAGTTGGTTCCATCGCGTCATTATGCTAAAATATTGACGTATCTACAAGAAAAGGAGATTGTAAACCTTGTCGAATCCAGTATACGGGAAACAGGCCAAAACGTCGACCCGTGACGATAAAAGGCCGGCTATATTTTGGGTGTTAATTGTTGGGATGATTTTGTTTTTAGCTTGGGCCCCCTTCCAGGCTGCACTTTTTAATGGACAAATGCTCGATTTTGAGAAGCCACTATATTGGGCTTTGATCATCAGCACGATTCTATTGATTTTAGGAATCTTAACCTATTATAAGAAATTCAAACTGGAAGATCAAAGAGACTGGCTGGCGGTGCTTGTTATGTTACTCCCACTAACCTACGTGCTCTCATTGGTTTCCGCTGCTTCTCATTATCTCGCGATGAATATGGTAGTAGTGCAGTGTATCTATGCCGCTCTGTTTATCATTTCAATTTATCTACTTCAGGATCGGTTAGGCAATAAAATTATTCACAATGTGATTATGACCGTTGCTTATGTCATTGTCGGCTTTGGCTTTATCAACTGGTTCGGACAGTGGGTACTTGCTGGCAAACTGGTGGGCTGGCTTAGCCAATATGTTTATAATGACCGCTATACCAATGCAGTCATGACAGATACAAATGGGCTCCGGCTGACATCAGTGTTTCAATATGCGAATACATATGCCGCCTTTCTAATGGCTTTCCTATTCGCAGCCGTTTTTTGTCTGATGAAATCAAAATCATGGTATGGCAAAGCTACTCATGGCTTCATGTTGGTACCAATTCTGGTCTCGCTATTCCTGACCCTGTCACGGGGCGGTCTGGTTATGCTGCCAGTCGTATTCGTGCTGCTCTTGCTTTTCTTTAAACCTGCACGCCAAATTATATGGATTTTGCATTGCGCCATTGCTGGTGTAGCGTCAATATCTATCTTGACTCCGATTACAAATATGGGATTACAACTCAATAAGACCTACAACGGCGGAGAGGCGGCCAAAGCCTGGGGATTGCTTATTGGTGTCTCCCTTGCTGTAGCTGTCGTTCTGTGGCTTGTTGAACGTTATCTGGCACCAAAGCTGGAGAATGCCCTCAAAGGCTGGACCTCCCGGAAGTTATCCAACCTGTGGTTGCCTGTCGGATCAGTTGTAGTAATTGGCTTGCTGGCTTTTCTGTTTATTGGAACTGGCCTGCGCAGCGTACTGCCTGATAACGTCCAGGTCCGGTTAGAAAACATCAACTTCCGCCAGCATAGTGTACTGGAGCGGCTTGTATTCTATCAGGATGCTGCCAAATTGATTAAAGATCACCCTGTCATTGGAACCGGTGGGGGCGGTTGGGCTACTCTGTATGAAAAGTATCAAGATTATCCTTATACTAGCCGTCAGGCCCATAACTTTTTCATGCAGTATTTAGTTGAAGTGGGTATTCTCGGTTTCGTGATTTTCATGTCATTCATCTTATATATTTTCTACAAATATATTCGTAGCTATATTAGACAAAATGATGAAGATCGGGATTCTCACTTTTTGTATCTTATTTTGGCACTCTCGATCTTACTTCATAGCTTGTTGGACTTTAATCTCAGTTACGTGTTCATGGGCATACTGGTATTTATGAGTCTCGGTGGTATGGCCGCTGCTATGGACAGCAAGCCGCTTAAACGCCTATCCATGAGCGCTTCCGGTTTCCGGATCACGTACAGTGGAGTCATTGGTATCCTGAGCATTGTGCTGCTATTTGCAGGTCTTCGCTTCGTGCAATCGGCTAATGCTGCCACATATGGCAAACAGATCATGGCGGTCAGCACATCATATGAGGAAATTCAAAGTGCTATTAATAAAGATCTTGAACTTCGTCCTACACATCCGGATTCGGTTATAAGACTGGCTGCACTGTACAAGAGTGTTTATCAGCAAACGAAAAAAGAGGAATTTTATAATGCTGCAATAGAGGTTCTAAATACGGGCCTGAAAGCAGAACCGTATAATAAATTCATGTTTAGCTCCAAAATTAACCTTTTACAAATAAAGGGTGAGAATGAGCAAGCCCTCAGCATTTTGGAAAATAACATCTCCAACTTTAGATGGGACAATGACTGGTACAATATGTTGATCACTCAAGCTTATTCTCTTGGTGATAAGGCACGTGAGCAAAAGGACACGGCCAAGGAGCAGAAATATTTCCAGGCAGGTCTTGCTGCTTACCAGCAGGTTCTGGATGGGATAGCTCATATTAAGACGGTTCCACCTGAAATTCAATTGACACGTACTTTTGAAGTAACCCCAAGCATTGCGCTCAGTGCTGGCAAAATTGAGTTCATGTCAGGTAAGCCTGCAGAGGCTGCCAACATCCTCAAAAACGGCTTGAAGGACGATCTGAGTGATGTTACGAATCGTGAGGTGGCTCGTTATTATATCGTCGCTCTGCAAAAGCAGGGACAGGATGACAAAGCTTTGTACGATAAGCTGATAAAAGCTGATCCGAAGGAGAAAGAGCAAATTGATCAGTTGAAATCGGAGAAATAGAGCAACACAAAGAGACTGCCATGATATCACATCATTTGGCAGTCTCTTTTTCATACTAAGCAAGAGAGAACATATTGAAGCTACGTCCTATTTTTGTTGATCAATTTCCTCAATAACCCGTCTCATATAAGCCAGCACTTCATCTTTAATTTCGTTATGCTGCAGAGCATAATGAATGGTTGTTTCAATGAACCCCAGCTTTTCTCCAACGTCATGGCGATTTCCATCAAATTCGTAGGCCAGGATCGGATTCTTTTCACCCAGTTTGGACAATGCATCCGTCAATTGAATCTCCCCGCCTACTCCAGCGGATTGCTGCCCAAGGATATCAAAAATATCGGGCGTCAAGATATAGCGTCCCATGATCGCCAGGTTGGAGGTTGCTTCTTCCTTTTTCGGCTTTTCTACCAGACGTTCTGCTTCCGAGATTTTGGTGGTAAGTGCATGACCCTCAACAATCCCGTAACGATGAACCTCGTCCCAATCCACTTGCTTTACACCTACAACAGAGCGCTGATACTCGTCGAAAACGTCGATCATCTGTTTGAGACATGGATTCTCAGACTCAACGATGTCATCACCTAAAAGTACAGCAAAAGGCTCATCCCCTATGAATTTACGTGCACACCATATAGCGTGACCTAAACCTTTGGGCTCCTTTTGACGGATGTAGTGTATGTCTGCCATTTCTGATGGCTTGCGCACCTCATTGAGCAGATTCCATTTTTCCTTGGCGGCCAGATTATGCTCCAGCTCAAATGAGTAATCAAAATGATCCTCAATCGCTCTTTTACCTTTACCTGTTACGATAATAATATCTTCAATTCCAGATGCTACAGCCTCTTCGATAATATATTGAATGGTTGGCTTATCTACAATCGGAAGCATTTCCTTAGGCATCGCTTTGGTAGCAGGTAGAAAACGGGTTCCTAATCCTGCAGCAGGAATAATCGCTTTACGTATTTTCATGGGTTAATCTCCTTTGTCTTCAATATAACGGATAGATATACTTCTATGATTATAACAGGAAGGTGGATTAATTTAATAGGCTAAAGAAGAAGACATCTTCCCTCAAAGAGAAAATGTCCTCCAATCACTAGCTTGCTATATGAATATATTATGCTTCTGTAATCTTTTTAGCTCCAGACAAATATACAGTTATTTACTTGACCAGTTGCCCGCGTGTAACCCCAAGTTGATTCGTCGCTTTAAGCGTCTTCCAGACCTGCGTACCACTGATCTCTCCGCGCAAGGCACGGTTGTAGAGGTCAATCACCTCATGCACCTGCTCCGGTGTCTCCTCCAAAAACTCCACGCGGTAGCGGGACACGCCCAGCTCCATAAAGTTGGACAGATACTCGGCACCTGATTGCTCGATGGCGTTGTATACCGTGTTGCGGCAGCCTTCGTCCACGCGAACGGGGTGAGACATACCAATACGGTCGCGCAGGGATGCGCGATGGTCCTCACATGGACGTCCGCAGTTGGTGTAGTCCGTGCCTTCGCTCATGAAGGTGCAGTATACGCAATGTTCGGTATGGAACATCGGCATATGCTGCTGAATCACGATCTCCAGCTTATCGGTACGCGTGCGTCTGAGCATATCGACCATTTGCTGGATGTTCAGATCATACGACGGCGTAACCAAGTCGCAGCCTGAATCCAGGAACAAATCAGCCGCTTTGTGGTTGGCTACATTCAACGAGAAGTCACCGATCAACTGCGGATGATGTGCGTCCGGATTTTCCAACCGATGACGCATGTAGAAATACAGCGCCCCCGGATTGCGTACCAGCACAGCATCTGGCTTTAGGCGCAGGATGTTGTTGTGGTAGCCGTTTTCACCCGGCATGTGAATACGCGGGGTCGCTAGCGCAATTCGGCGCCCTGCAGCGTGTACAGCCTCCACGGCTGCCGGGAATTGCTTGATGAACTCGAAGTCGGCGTAGATGAACTCCACGCCGGCCTCCAGCGCAGCCTCAACCTGCGGGAGGCTGCGGCACAGCGCGGTCAGTTCTGCCTGACCGCGTGCCACTGGCGATGCAGGAACCGATGCATCGCCATACACCTCTACCGCCCGCTTCGTGTACACGGGCGGTTTGGGGCGCTCGCCCGCGAGCAATTCCACCGCCTGACGGCGGATACTGTTCAGCTCGCGCATCGGCACGATGACGTCCCCATGCAGGTGGACGTCCATTTCTTCCAGCTGGAACACTGTTCCGCCCAGTCGGCCGAACTGCTCCTCAAGCAGTTCGCGCGTCATTGGACGCTTCTGGGCGATTTCAAGTTCCAGCTCGGAATCCACACGGACCGTCGTGCCTTTCTGCACATCGGTCCACCAGGTCGACAGCGGCTGCCCTGGAGAGCCGCTGACACGCACATGTACCGGGAAGACCCGGTACGGCTTGTCGGTGTCGTACGTCTGGCGCAGACGCTTGTCCAGCGCCGGGTCGTTGGTCTTCCAAATGCGGTCGCCGACATGTACACGGCGCAAATCCACATCGTTGCGTCCCGCTACGATGTCGATGATCCAGCCTTCTCCGGCTTCGCCCTCGATCTTTACACCCTTGCGGCGGATATCGTATACGCGTCCGCCTTCTTCTTTTTGCGTGGGATCTCCTGCATCGAATACAATACCGTCGCCACGCTTCAGCGGTGCATCAATACGGCACACTACGCCGTCACGAAGGATTTGTTCTACCCGCCCCAGATAAACACCCCGGCTTTTCGGGAACGTACCGTCAACCAGCTTCTTGTTATTCGTTCCTTCCAGAAACCCGTGCGTAAAGCCGCGTGAAAAGCTTTGCTGAAGCTCGCGGATATCTTCTTTGCTGGTCTTGGACGTGTCACCTTCGAAATACTTATCAATCGCCTTACGGTACTTGCTGACCACGTTCGCTACATATTCAGGCGTTTTTAGTCGTCCTTCGATTTTAAAAGAAATGACACCTGCACCAATCAACTCCGGCAGCAGATCAATGGCAGCCAAGTCCTTGGGTGACAGCAGATACGTCACATCAGCCATCGGCTTTTGCACGCCATCCACCATCAGATCGTAAGGCAAACGGCATGCCTGTGCACATTCGCCACGGTTCGCAGAACGTCCGCCCCACATTTCAGAAGTCAAGCATTGACCCGAGTAAGATACACATAACGCGCCATGCACGAATACTTCCATCGGAAGTCTCGCCTGCTCCCCTATTTTTTGAATCTGTTTTAAGTTATTCTCACGTCCGAGCACGACCCGCTCAATATTGTACGGTTTCGTAAACTCTACCGCCTCCGGCGAGGTAATCGTCATCTGGGTAGAGCCATGGATCGGAAAATCCGGCGAGATATCGCGGATCATTTTCACCAAGCCCATATCCTGAGCAAGCAACGCGTCCACACCCGCATCCACGCAGGCATCGACCAGCTCCTTCGCGTCCTCCAGCTCGTTTTCAAACACCAATATATTGAATGTCAAAAAGCCCTTAACCCCATAGCTATGCAAAAACGCCATAATTTCAGGCAGTTCCTCCATACGGAAATTGTTCGCCCGCGCCCGTGCATTGAACTTTTCTACTCCGAAAAAGATCGCATCGGCTCCATTCGCCACCGCCGCACGCATACAATCCCAATCACCGGCCGGTGCCAGAAGCTCGACATCTTCTCTTCGTACTGCTGATTTCATCATTGTCCTCCCTATATGCTGAAAACGAATGATCACCCATTGGCTAATCGTTGTTTTCAGGGCAGCTATGCTGCTTACCTGGTAATCTTATGAGTAATTCATCGACTCATTCCAAAGCTGATCATGTTGAGTCAGGGAAATTAAAGTCTATTAGGAATCACATTTTTAAATCCTATCTGTTTCTATCATCTTGTCCGATCATCCACACCTTGAACCATCGGTTCCTCGCATGAATTACATCCAACTCAAAAAATCCGCATCACAAATCTGCGGCATAATCATTCTTATCTTGTAACTAATCTAGTGTACCAGACTGCGCCCCAAGCTTCTACACTTTCCAAGCGATTCCTTGCAAAAATATCATACTAAAAACAAAAAAACACCTCCATATCCGTCAAGCAGTGCTTTGGAGGTGAATCATATAAAACTAGAAAGAAGCGAAGTAAATATCGCTGCTCAGACTACTTCTTAAAAAAAGGAAAAGTAGATAGGATAGGCAACCTAGTAAAACGTACAGTCTTTGCTCTTCTCTGCTCACCTCACTCTTTAAAAAGATTGGCGATCTTATGGCGGGTGCCAGCGGAGCGGGCCATTTGAATCCGGAGAAGCGTCAGCGCTCGCCTGAAAGCTTTCCAAAGGAAAGCTACTTCGTAAGCATACGCTTGCGGGATTTTTACCATTCAATCCCTTATACAATCAAAAAAATCCGGGTCAACAGCGATCGCAGGATCAAATGGCACGCGTAGCGCTCCCCCACCATAACTCGCTAATTCTTTCTCCTAGTTCACAAACATAAACGAATTCAGCGTTGAATCCAGTGCATTAGACTGAACGCCCGTATTGTTCGCGTCATTCAGCGTCGTTGTCACGGTATACGTTTTTCCGTCACGCTCCAGAACGATTTGGCGGCCTGTATAGCCAATGCCTTCTTCCACGCGGTGGAATGTAAAGGAAGCTGCCGAAACCCCGGCGAACGTCACGTCCTTAACCTCTTCAACCTTGAGATTTTTGTAGCTTTTACCCTGCTTATCGTAAAAGTCCTTGAGCTGGGATACCGTTAACTCGAACGATTTGTCATTATCGACTTTGATGGAGAAGCTTCCTCCGGTAAACTGGTACTCCACATCACCCAATTCAAATTGGTCACTGATCGCTGTCCAGTACCGTGGAATATTCACCGTGTACTCATAGGCTTTCGAAGTCTTTTTGACCGTTTTCGTTTTGTCTGCCAGATAGTCGTCCTCTTCCAGTTGTCCGAAGTTGCTCGCTACAGTTTGGAAATCGATTTGAAGCGAGGAAATGAGCGCATTGAACTGATCATTCCCTTTGCTCACTTTTTCCGGCACAGCGTATTCAGCCAGATAGCGGTATCCATTTTGCTGAATCAGCACATTGTATTCCTTAACCCATCCGTCGCCAAAGTTGTATCGATACTCCTGAACCAGCCCCTGAACCCCCGCAACCTCAAGTGGATACGTCTTCTGGGCCTCATAAGCTGTAGAGACAAATGAATCACTCAGCCACTTTTGCAGCTGTTGGCTCCAGTTTTCCAACTTGGCATCAGCCGGAGCTGAGGTCACTTTCAAGCGGAAACTTGATCCATCGTTGCTTTCGTACTGCATCCGCTGATCGTCCATTTTCCAACCTGCCGGTATGCTAAGCGACACACCATAGTCCGGGTTTCCAGCCTCACGTGTTCCCCCCACAACGGTCGACAGGTCTTTAATGCTTTTATCCTGTGCATTGAAGGAAGTCTTGAAGGAATTTAACAGACCCGCATACTGTGCGAGATCCTTATAATTCGTTGCTTTGGCATCGGAAAAATAAATGACGTACAGTCGCCCGTTGTCATAATACTGACGGTTTTCCCACAGCACGCCGTCTCCATCCTTCGTAATGACACGCGCATAAGGTACCTTCGATTTCGGGAAGGATTTTCGATCTACAACGATTTCTCCCGTCTCCTTGGCGGTTTGCACCAATTGTTGGAGAAGGTCGTCCGCATTCAACGGAACCGGCTGTAAGGCCGTATGCACTTCCAGATAATACGCACTATTCTCGTCCATAAATGTAGAGATGCTCTCATCACCGCCACCCTGACCGATGACCAGTCCTGTCGGATAGTTCATGGACCAATCGTAGTAGCTGTTCCCGATTTGCGTCTTTCCCTCATCATTATCGATGCTTGGCGTCTCTTCCGCTACCTTACCTGCCTCTTCTTGCGCCTCCATCCGAATGACAATTCCCGCACCATTCTTCTCCAGCTTGCCCCCGAGACCTTCTGCTACTTGACGCAACGGAACCATCAGGATACCTGATGACATCTCCGGTGGAGCCGGAAGTGTCACCTTGTGACCTCTCACCCAGGCAGTGCGGCTCCCGATGGTCAGCGATACGACGTGAGCGCCACTACTAATTTTGACCACATTATCTTCAGCCAGCCGAATTTTGCTGTTAAATGCTTTTTTGAACACACCAGCCGGAACCATCAGTGCACCGCTTTTCGAATAGGGTTTGGCAATACTTGCATTCTGACCGTTCACGATGGCTGTGTTGCTGCCGCCTTGCAGACGCAGCTCCAAGATCGTTTTATCGCTGTCCGCCGCAACTGCCGGCAAAGTAGATAGCAGAACGGACAATGCAACGGCGCCAGCTCCCAGCTTATGCATCATTTTTCTTTGAATATGCTTCACAATAATCTCCCTCTAGCTATATTTGATATCATAACGCACCGTTTTCAATTACTTTCCTGTAACGGCCGCCTGTTGGACTGACTCAGATGCTTCCTTGGAAGGCGCTACATTGCCATCACCAGCCGACTCATCCGAGTCCGCAGAATCCTCTCCGCCCTGAATAGATTCATAGATTTCGCCATTATCCTGTGACAGTACCAGCTTGCGTTTTACAATATCGCCGTCCGTCTGCATAAGCAAGCTCACCGTCTGCCCAGGCTGATAGCTTTTAAGCAACTCGTTGACGTCGATAGCGGAAGCCACACGCTTGCCGTTTATGCTATACAGCTCGTCGCCTTCCTTGATTTTGGCCTGAAGAGCACTAGCCGAAGTAATTTTTGTGACTTTCAAAGGGTCCTCCGTAGGCAGCCCCACGATCGCCGACCAGCTCTCTTCCAATCCTAGACCAAGACTGGCACGCCGAACCTCACCATACTTGAAAAATTGAGCAATCACATATTTCACTGTATCCGAAGGAATCGAAAAGCCCATATTTTCAATACCAACAGCCGAAAATTTCATTGTATTGATCCCGATTACCTCACCCTTGAGGTTTACAAGCGGACCGCCACTGTTACCAGGATTGATCGCAGTATCGCTTTGGATAAGTCGATAGGCAGCGTTGACGCCACGGTTCAATCCGCTGACGACACCCGAAGTTGCCGAATTACGCAGGGAAAAAGAGATAGGCGTTCCGATAGCCACTACCTGCTCTCCCACCTGGAGATTGTTCGGCGAGCCTGCTAGGGTAGCAGGTTTGAGGCCGCTTGCTTTGATCTTAACCAACGCCAGGTCACTGACCGGATCGCTGTAGCTATCTGTAATCCCGTAGGATTTACCGTCCGATGTCACGACCACAGCATCATTTAATCCTTCAATGACGTGCGCATTCGTGACAATCCATCCATCTGTCCGAATGATGACCCCTGTGCCGTGAGCAAGGTTGTACCGATCTCCGCCTGCCACGGCTTGTCCCGTTGCTGAGCGGCCGATGATGCCTACCACAGAGGGAGATACGTTTTTAACCACCTGCGGCACACGATCAGCCGATAACGTATATGTACCATTTGCGCTGTTATACGCGCCGCTGGTTCCTAATGCTTTATTCATATCGCCTACATTGACATAGACTCCGCCGTTAATGACCTTTGCCTTCAAAGCGGTTCCGCTGCTGGCTGCACCTGCTGTTCCAGATACACACAAAGCGCTGCCCAAAGCCAGTATGACCGCCCTTTTCCCCATCTTACGCATATGTTCACCTTTTCCTCTCTAACATGACCCTGTTCTATCAGCTAGTCCAAATCTACCATAGAGGAGACACGCATACAATCGCTTTTAGCCCTATCTTTTTCTAAAAAAGCTATGTTTGCCGCTAACATGACCCCTCATGTCATTTATACTATAAAATTACCAAATCCTTATATCAAGAAAATAAGCAAAAACGATAAATAATCGTTATAGCGTTTGGGTCATTCCTTCGTTTACTGGCACTTCCAACTATGATACCATCACATTATATCTTAGTTCTATTGTCGGAAATAAAAAGTATAACTTTGAATCCCTGTAAACAACGCTTATGAAGGAGGTTAAAAGGATGGCTTACGAACCAATCTGGACCGCTCATCCCGATAAACTGAACAAATTCGAATTTGCCAAGCTGGAAAAGGACGGCCTCGACGTCATACGCACCATTATCGAAAACTATGCGAGCGCAGGCTTCGATTCGATCACTGCGGACGATATGGATCGTTTCAAATGGGCCGGAGTGTATCAGCAAAAGCCCAAGGATGGCCATTTCATGATGCGTGTCCGCATCAACACAGGTATCATGACATCAGCGCAGGCACATGCATTGGCGGACATAGCCACGCTGTACGGACGCGGTCTCGTTGATGTTACCACCCGTCAGGCTATTCAGTTTCACTGGCTGACGGTTCAAGACTTACCTGATATTTTCGAGCGGCTGGAAAAAGTCGATTTGTACTCCTTTGAAGCCTGTGGCGACTGCCCGCGTACAATTGTTGGCAATCCTTTGGCAGGCATTGATCCGAATGAATTGGTCGACACCAAAGACATTGTGGATGAAGTCAACCGTTTTTTCGTATTAAATCGGGACTTCTCCAATCTGCCGCGTAAATACAAAATGTCCATCTCCGGTAATACGTACAATAACGCGCAGGCTGAAATTAACGATTTGTCCTTTACGCCAGCCACTAAAGTGATCGACGGGAAAGAAGTCATCGGCTTCCATGCGATGGTCGGTGGGGGCTTATCCGCCAAGCCGCATTTGGCGCAATCGCTGGACCTGTTTGTCCGTCCTGATGAAGTTTTGAAGGTTTCTATTGCAGTCACCACCATTTTCCGTGATTACGGCTATCGGGAAAAACGGCACCATGCTCGCCTGAAATTCCTCATCGCCGATTGGGGCCCGGAAAAGTTTTTAGCCAAGCTCACCGAGTATATCGGCGAAATGCCCGGCCGGGGCGAAGATAAAACGATCGGCTGGCAAGCAGCTTATTTTGACGGCGTGCATCCACAAGCGCAGCAGGGTCTAAACTATGTCGGCCTGAATGTGCCCGTAGGCCGTCTGGATGCTGACGAGCTGCATGAGCTGGCCAACCTGGCTGATCGCTACGGTGATGGACAGATTCGTACGACCATGTCGCAAAATATTTTGCTGAGCGGCGTCCCGGACGACCAGGTGGATGAATTACTACAGGCTCCTGTGCTGCAACGTCTGACGCCACAGCCCAAGCATTTTATGAGCCGTACAGTTTCATGCACCGGGAATGAATTCTGCAATCTGGCGATTGTGGAGACTAAAAAGCGGGCGGTTGACGTTGCCGAGTATTTGGATCAGCACGTAGAGCTGGATGAAAAAGTGCGCATTCATTTCATCGGCTGCCCGAATTCCTGCGGACAAAAGCATATTGCTGACATTGGTCTGCAAGGCTCGCTTATTAAGACACCCGAAGGCATGGTCGACGCGTTCGATATTGCTGTCGGCGGAGCGCTCGGACCGGGTGCTCAGTTCAATAAAGCGCTCAAAGGCCGCGTACGTGGTGATCAGGTCGGCCCTGTGTTGGCAGAACTGATTCTGTTTTACAAAGAAAATCGAAACGCCGATGAAACTTTTTATGCGTATGTACAACGAGTAGGCATTCCGACTTTTCAGGAAAAGCTATCTGCTATTTTGCAGTCCAGCACCGTCGCTTCCTGAGGCTTGTAAGTAAAGCTCTTCTATAATGTGTTCTCTTAACCTAATAGGCCTTCCAAGGCAGCCTGTTTGTATCTCGCATACAAGCAGGCTGTTTCCTTTTGGTCAAAACATGGCTGCAAAAGGTCATCTTCTGCGCTTTCAAAAAAAAGACACCGGATTATTCCGGTATCCATATTTTTGCAAAATCAAGCACTACCGGTTTATGAGCGCCACCGGATGTGGATGTCACCACTGCATAGCCTGTCGGTATTTTGTATATGAGTCCTGTGTCATATCGGATGCCGAAGGAATTGTCTTCCTTGTAATGGGTAGTGGTTTCCCAAACCTTCGCACCGTTTCCTTTCAAGCCAGTGATGGTGATCCCATGCATCTTCGTGGTGCTTCCCAGCGGATCATATCGGTCACTAAACCGAACGTACACCTGCTCCTCCGGCAGATATACCCGGTCAGTCGGATAATCCTCTGTATCACCGAACAATTGCAGTCCGTTGCTCAAAATCTGTGTACGCTTGCTGTTCCCTTTAAGCCCTGTCACGGCAATATGGCCGCCAGGCAACTCGCGTACTTCTGCAATGTCTTTACCAGAGCCCAGGTCAAAATTGATGTTACGGATTTCCCGTCCGTACACATCTGCCTGTACTCCTACCGGGCCATGAGGACTGTTCATAAGTGCATAATATCCATCGTGATTGCCAACCAACCAACCCGAAGTCACCCCGTCCTTCGTTCGATTCCACAGCTCCTCACCAGCTTCTGAGTATTTGAGTACGGTAAATGCTTGCTCATCCCGGTTCAGAGAGGATACAAGAAATCCGCCGTCCGCAAGCGGTTCCAAACCTATAAGAGAGTTTTGTCCATGGGATGCCAAGCCATCCGTTTGTAATGTTCTGGACCACACGGCATTCCCGTCCACATTCAACCGTGAAGCCTGTAACTCCCGTATCCCATCCGGCTTCGTGTAGTCAATAAGCAACAGCGAGCCACCATCCGACGTCTCCCGCTGGACTCCCCTACTGCTTGCACCAGACTGCACGTTCAGATCCAGCTCATGCTTCCACACACCCTCCAGCGAGCTGTCCAGCTTACCGTACGTGACATGCGCCACGCTTGCCTCAGTGTTGTCTTCGATGTTCAGTACCAGAAATCCACCATTCGCTGCGGGCTGAATATAATTGTGTGGGTTCCCTTCATCCTCAAAGCTTCCAATCGCTGCGCTTGTTTCAATCTCAGCTTGCTTGGGCACGGCCGCTTCGGACACCTCGGATGCATAAGACGGAATAGCGCTAAACCCCATGACCAATGTCGCTAAAGCAACTCCTGCTGTCCATGAATAAACACGTGTTCGTAGAAACCCGTTTCGCGTTCCCTTCAAACGTTCCAGCTCCCTTCATGACTTTACCTCAGAGATGTTTTTAAAAACCTTAGATGTGATAAGACTACAAACGGTTTCGCTTCAACTTGTAATGGTTGTCACGTGGGCACGGAACTTCATGCGATGCTATACAATCATGAGTTATATATTTACCTCTTCAAGCCCGAGCCCAAACATTTGAAACTCCAAAATGGAGACTGCTCAGAGACTTTCTACCGATGAATATACGTATAGATTTATTATTCCAGCGCTTGGTAAACTATGTGTCACATGCTTTAACGCAAGATTTGGATAAAAGTTCTCTTTTTTTACAAAATAAAGCCCCACCAAGGCAAAGGAATGAATACGCTAATTCGTATTCTGCCTTCATACCTGTGTGGGGCTTACAAAACTTACATTAAATGACGTCTACAGATCGGCTGTCTGAAGCGCCTGGCTGCGCTGTGTATCCCGTTCAAGGATCGGCTTCAAATACCGTCCTGTATAGGATTCTTCGACCTTCACGAGCTGCTCAGGTGTTCCAGTAGCCAAAATCGTTCCACCGCCGCTACCGCCTTCCGGTCCCAAATCAATCAGATAATCGGCTGTTTTAATCACATCCAGATTATGCTCGATGACCAGTACTGTTTCTCCCGAATCGACCAAACGATGCAGCACCGTCAGCAATCGGTCAATATCGTGAACATGCAGACCCGTTGTCGGCTCGTCCAAAATGTAAATCGTCTTACCCGTGCTGCGACGATACAGTTCGGAAGCCAGCTTCACGCGCTGCGCTTCGCCCCCGGACAAGGTAGTCGCAGGCTGTCCCAGCTTGATATATCCCAAACCTACATCCAGCAGCGTCTGAATCTTGCGATGAATCTTCGGAATATTTTCAAAAAACTCTGTCGCATCCTCTACCGTCATCTCCAGCACATCGGCAATACTTTTACTTTTGTACTTCACTTCAAGAGTTTCCCGATTATAGCGTTTACCCTTGCATACTTCACACGGAACGTATACATCCGGCAGAAAGTGCATTTCAATCTTGATAATGCCGTCGCCCTTGCAAGCCTCGCAGCGACCACCCTTAATGTTAAAGCTAAAGCGACCTTTTTGGTAGCCTCGGACCTTGGCCTCATTTGTTTTTGAAAATAAATCACGAATATCATCAAATACCCCGGTATAGGTTGCAGGATTTGAACGCGGCGTGCGGCCGATCGGAGACTGATCAATCTCAACGACCTTATCGATATTTTCAAGCCCGCGAATTTCCTTATGTTGACCTGGACGCACTCTGGCCCGGTTCAGATCGCGCGCCAGAGTTTTGTATAGAATTTCGTTGACCAGCGTTGACTTCCCAGAACCGGATACGCCAGTAACAGCCGTGAAAACACCTAACGGGATTTTAACATTCAAATTTTTGAGATTGTTCTCCTTGGCCCCGCGGACCTCCAGCCACTTATCCGTAGGCTTGCGCCGTTCGGTATTGACCGGAATGAACTTGCGTCCGCTCAAATATTGCCCGGTTAAGGAATTCGGGTCTTCCATGACTTCCTGCGGAGTCCCCTGTGACATGATCATTCCGCCGTGGATTCCGGCCCCCGGACCGATATCAATAATATAATCGGCCGCCATCATCGTATCTTCGTCATGCTCCACCACAATCAGCGTATTCCCGAGATTCCGCATATGCTCCAATGCACTAATCAGGCGGTCATTATCCCGCTGATGCAACCCGATGCTTGGCTCGTCCAAAATATACAGTACACCCATCAGGCTGGAACCGATCTGTGTCGCCAACCGGATACGTTGTGCCTCACCACCGGATAACGTGCCCGCTGCACGACTTAAGGTCAGGTACTCCAATCCAACATTAACGAGAAATCCCAAACGACTGTTAATTTCCTTAAAAATGAGATTGGCAATGGACTGTTCCTTCTCACTCAACACCAGCGTTTTGAAAAATTGAGACGCTTCGCCGATGGACAAATCAGTTACATAGGCAATGTTACGCTCCTGAATAGTCACCGCCAGAGTTTCTTTCTTCAAACGGTGTCCCTTACAGGTGTTACACGGCTTTGCGCTCATAAATCCTTCAATAAATTCACGGATACCGTCAGAAGCTGTGTCACGATAACGACGCTCCAGATTCGGGATAATTCCCTCGAAGGTCACGTAGGCTTCCTTGCGTTGTCCAAAATCATTTTCATAACGGAATCGGATCTTCTGGTCACCCGTTCCATTTAATATGGTGTTCATCTGTTCCGTGGTCAGCTGGCTGACAGGAATGTTCTGTGGAATACTATAATGCTCGCATACGGACTGCAAAAATTGCGGATAATAGGTGGAAGTTCCTCCACTCCACGCCTGAAATGCTCCATCTTCTACACTTTTCTCTGGATCAGGAATGAGCAGGTCGGGGTCGACCACCATTTTAACGCCCAATCCGTCACAATCCGGGCAAGCACCGAACGGACTGTTAAAAGAAAACATCCGTGGCGACAGCTCGTCTATACTGAAACCACAGATCGGGCAGGCAAAATTAGAACTGAAGCGCAGCTCTTCTTGTCCCATCATGTCCACCAGCAACTGACCTCCTGAAAGGTTCAATGCTGTCTCAATAGAGTCGGACAGACGTGTACGCACATCCTCCTTCACTACGATCCGGTCTACAACCACTTCAATGGAATGCTTCTTGTTTTTCTCCAGCTCGATCTTTTCGGACAATTCACGCAGTTCACCATTGACACGCACCCGTACAAAGCCTTGCTTGGCAATATCCGCGAATAGCGTTTTATGCTCACCTTTGCGTCCCGAAACCAATGGGGCCAAAATCTGCAGCCTTGTCTTTTCAGGGTATTGCAAAATGCGGTCCACCATTTGTTCAACCGTTTGTGATGTAATTTCAATGCCATGTTCAGGACAATGAGGGTGACCAATTCGGGCAAACAACAGCCGCAAATAGTCATAAATCTCTGTAACCGTACCGACAGTAGAACGCGGATTACGGCTCGTAGTCTTTTGGTCAATGGAAATCGCAGGAGACAGTCCGTCAATGGAATCCACGTCCGGCTTCTCCATCTGTCCCAGGAACTGACGCGCATACGCAGATAAAGACTCCACATAACGCCGCTGTCCTTCTGCATAGATCGTATCGAAAGCCAGTGACGATTTACCTGAGCCACTTAGCCCCGTGAGAACGACAAATTTGTCCCTTGGGATAGTCACGTCAATATTTTTGAGATTATGCGCCCTTGCGCCTTTGATGATGATGCTTTCATTCGCCAAATGTTTCATCTCCTTAGCCATAGTTCACGTCATGCTATACTGCAATGGAATACCCCATGCAAGTGATATATCGCAAAGAGAACGACCGCATGGGCCGCCCTCTCTATTTTCAAAAGCAATCATCCATTTCATTTTCAATGTGTTCGCGCTACTAGCCGCCCCTGAAAGCTTAGTCAGCCCGTAGCTCCAACAAAGCGTCACGCAACTCGGCAGCCCGTTCGAACTGAAGATTCTTGGCGGCATCCTTCATCTCCGCTTCCAAACGCTGAATCAGCGACTGACGCTCCTTCTTGGAAAGTTTACCTGTCTCGCCAGGAAGGTAATCATTACGTGCCTCGGCCACCTTGGTCGCTTCAATGACATCACGAATCTTTTTACGAATCGTTTGCGGGGTAATGCCATGGTCTTCATTATACTGAATTTGAATCGCACGGCGGCGTTCGGTTTCTTTTATCGCTTTATCCATAGAATCCGTAATTTTGTCACCGTACATAATAACACGACCATCGCTATTCCGTGCTGCCCGTCCAATGGTTTGAATGAGCGAACGTTCGGAACGCAGGAAACCTTCCTTGTCCGCATCCAAAATCGTCACCAGTGATACTTCTGGCAAATCCAGTCCTTCCCGCAACAGGTTGATCCCAATCAGTACATCAAAGGTACCCAAGCGGAGGTCCCGTAAAATCGCCATCCGCTCCAGTGTCTTAATGTCTGAATGCATATACCGGACCTTGATACCCACTTCTTTTAAATAGTCGGTCAGATCCTCAGACATCTTCTTGGTAAGCGTGGTGACCAGTACCCGCTCCTCACGCTCCATACGAAGCCGTATCTCGCTAATGAGATCGTCGATCTGTCCCTTGCTTGGACGAACCTCGATGATGGGATCAAGCAGGCCTGTAGGTCGGATGATCTGTTGTACAGTCGTTTCGCATTTCTCCAGCTCATAGGGGCCTGGTGTAGCTGATACGTAGACGATCTGACTCACCTTGTCCTCGAACTCTTCAAACTTCAGCGGGCGGTTATCCAACGCAGATGGCAGACGGAAACCATGGTCCACCAGTACATTCTTACGCGCCTGGTCACCATTATACATCGCCCGAATCTGCGGCAACGTAACATGAGACTCATCAATCACGATCAGCATATCATCCGGAAAATAATCCATCAACGTATACGGTGTCGCCCCCCGCTCGCGGAATGTCAGTGGACCTGAGTAGTTCTCGACGCCGGAACAAAAACCAACCTCTTTCATCATCTCGATATCATAGCGGGTACGTTGCTCCAAACGTTGTGCCTCCAGCAGCTTCCCTTGTTCCTTCAGCTCCACTAACCGCTCTTCAAGCTCACGTTCAATGTTGACCAGTGCTATCTTCATCGTATCCTCATGAGTAACGAAGTGAGATGCAGGGAAAATGGCAATATGATCACGTTCACCGATCAATTCACCCGTAAGCACATTAATCTCGGTGATCCGTTCAATTTCATCCCCGAACAGTTCTACCCGTATAGCGTGTTCCCCATGGGAAGCCGGGAATATTTCAACAACATCCCCCCGTACACGGAAAGTACCCCGCACGAAGTTGATATCGTTCCGCTGATATTGAATATCGACCAAGCGGGACAAAATCTGATTGCGGGGTTTCTCCATGCCGACTCTAAGCGAGAGCAGCAGGCTTGAATATTCTTTCGGGGAACCCAGACCATAAATGCAGGAGACACTCGCTACAATAATAACGTCACGACGCTCAAACAGAGAGCTTGTGGCTGAGTGGCGAAGTTTATCAATCTCCTCGTTGATGCTGGAATCCTTCTCAATATACGTATCGGAAGACGGAATGTATGCTTCCGGTTGGTAGTAATCATAGTAACTGACAAAATAATCGACTGAGTTATTCGGAAAAAAATCCTTAAACTCACTCGCCAGTTGGGCAGCCAAAGTCTTGTTATGCGCAATAACCAGAGTAGGCCGATTCAATTTGGCAATCGTCTGTGCGATGGTAAACGTCTTACCCGTTCCCGTAGCACCCAACAGTGTTTGATGCTTTTTTCCTTTTGTAATCCCCTCTACCAGTTCAAGAATGGCATGAGGCTGATCGCCTTGAGGTTGGAATTCCGACTGAATTTCAAAAGTCTTATCGCTAACAACGATATCACTCATTGCCCTGCATCACCCTTATCGTCTAAAATGGAAACATCATGTTTCTACAACAGTCGAGCTGAAACGTCTTTACCTGTAAACCTATGTCGATATTTCCCGAGCAATGATACTTGGGAAATATGGTTGGATAGGAATGTTTGTTCCCGTATTATACCTCTTTCTTTCCTTGGATGCAAACGATAAGTCTTGAATAGGAGTGAATTAAATTTTGGATATCACCATCGTGTTGGGCATCATCGCCGGAATCATAGCATTAATCGGTGGCTTCTTATGGGAAGGCGGACAATTTACAGGGCTGCTTCAGGGTACATCGGCTCTGATTGTGTTTGGCGGAACGCTCGCAGCAGTTGTTATCAGCTATCCCGCCTCCAAGCTGAAAACCATACCAGCTGCCCTTCGGATGGCGTTTAGCCGTGAAAACGACCTCTCCGAGCAATATATTGAAGATTTGGTTTCCATGGCAGCCACCTCACGCCGATCCGGAGTGCTTGCGCTGGAGCGTATTTCCTCAGAGCATCCGAATGCATTTCTGCGCGAAGGTCTTCAACTGGTCATTGACGGAACCGAGCAGGAACAAATTAAACAAATTCTGGAACTCGAGTTAGATACCATTGAGCATAAGTACGAAGGATATGCCAAAATATTTGAATCCGCAGGCGGCTATGCCCCTACGATGGGGATTATCGGTACTGTGATGGGCCTGATCCATGTACTCGGCAGCCTGACCGAGCCGACAGCGCTTGGACCGTCCATTGCTGTCGCTTTTATCGCCACACTATACGGCGTTGCCAGCGCCAATCTGATTTTCCTGCCCATCGCATCCAAGATCAGAGCATGCAGCGAAAGTGAAATGGTCACGATGGATTTACTGCTGCAAGGCATTCTCGCCATTCAAAACGGAGAGAATCCGAAGCTTGTACGCAAAAAACTGGAGTTCTTTATCCGTTCAGAGCAAAATCTGGAGTCTAAGCCGCCTCGTCGCTCACGTTCAGAGGACGCTGCTCCAAAGGAGGACTTCCATGAGAGCGCGCGCTAAGCGCCGCCAACATCAAGGAGGCGGAGACCATCGTGACCGCTGGATGATTACCTATGCCGATCTAATCACACTGCTGCTCATTTTTTTCGTTGTGATGTACGCTATGAGCAGCCTGGATGCGAAAAAATACGATGTCGTTGTTCAATCCCTACAGGATACGTTCCATAAAGGCGATTCTATTTTGGAGCAAGGTTCAGGCATTACAGGTACGGCGGATCGATACACAAGCAAGAATCCGCCCACAACCAAGCAACCTTCATCCGATAACAAAGCAGCCGGACCGACCAAACTGACCGAACGCGAGCAGGCATTTCGCAAGCAGGAAAAAGAACTGCAAAATCTGATGAGCGTCATTGAGCAATATATTTCGGATAATAAGTTGCAAGGTCAGATTTTCGTATCCGATCAGCCACGTGGTATTGTCATCACCCTGAACGACCGCTTTTTATTCGATCAGGGCAGGGCTGCACTCAAGCAAGGCTCTGCAAACACGTTATCCAAGCTGGCCAGTCTGTTCCGGGATTTGAAAACGCCGATCAGCATCGAGGGCCATACGGACAATATTCCGTTCACACGCTCTTCGAACGCTTCGACCTACAAGGACAACTGGGAGCTTTCCGGGGCACGGGCGCTATCCGTGCTTCGATTCTTTCTAGACAGAGAAGGATTATCTCCTACAGAATTTCAATACGCAGGTTATGCCGATACACGACCGGTTGGCGATAATACCACCGAGGCCGGACGACAAAAAAACCGCCGTGTCGAAATTACCGTACTGCGCCAGCTTCAACAGTAAATGCCAAAAACCTCCTCAGTCACACTCAACGTGAACCGGGAGGTTTTTGTATACATTTTATAGTTCTACATGGCTTCCGCTCTGATGACGCAGAACAATAAACCGTACGAACAGCGTTGTATAGAGCGGCGTACGAGAGATGAGGGAGGTTATTTTGTTTAAGTCTATATTCCCACTATGTATTAGAAGCCAAGGTGAAGTTAGATAAAGCCTGGTCATGATGCTGGAAAATCAATAAGATAAGGCAAACTCGTGTTGCTTCTCTCGCACTGGTGAAGTTGTGGAGATGCTCTGCTTGTGATAGCTATATTTCCAATCGCTGTACAAATTAAGGAGCCGATCCAACTCCATAGACTTGGTCAACACCTGTCGATCCTTCAATCCCACCTCTTTCGCCAAATCATTTAACTCCTTACGCTTTTCTTCGATGCAATCCTCCAATTCTTTCAATTTCACATCAACAAACCTCCTGTTTGGTATGGTATTTACAGTTAGTTTACAAGCTGATACCTTCCCTACAGGTTAATAATATAATAAAACCCATTTCATCCCTTTAACGGAATAAATCAAAGAAGCCAATCCCTAGGGATTGACCTGGAGAGTGTGGATTCTACTAATGTCCATTTCCATGCCCAAACGTGCTATAGTTCCCATTTCCATGCCCAAATGTATTCACAACAATATTATCTAAATTCCCAAAATTAATTAGACTTAGTGCCAACAAGGAGAGCATCGTTAATTTTTTCATCATCTAATATCTCCTCCATTATAGTTTCATAATTTGTTTTGTGCTGAGATGTGGAGTTTTTTCTAAACTTTTCAAACAAAGCAACACATTCTACAAATTTCGTTTTGTTATTAATATTTTTGTAAAATTTCAGACTTTCTAAAATACAATCTAGGCCTTGATAGATTTTATCATTACTAAAATAGTAAATTGCCAGTTTGTAATGTAGATCAGCATATCTGTCTACAGTTGGCGCTAACTGATAATATCCACTATCCAGAGAAAAACTATCATTGAAGCCTTTGATTTCATCCGAGAAATCGAAAAGGATAGTATCAATGCAGAAATTATGTTTAATAGCAGATTCTACGATAGTAAGCAAACCAGGCAATACTTCAAGGGGATTTGCCTTAAGAAAATTAACATACAAAGGTAAACTACCCTTTTCACCCATTAGAACCTTTAAATTAAGTTTATTTGCTTCTGCCCATAATTTGAGGAGTTCTACTTCTTCTAACCCTAGTTCATCTAGTCCTTCAAACCAACTTAAATCAGCATAGCCTTCAATATACTCCATTGCTTTTTCATACATTCCCTGTAGTTCCAAAGCGTTGCCTTTGAGTAAATAACCTTGACCATAGTAAACAACGAGCGGTCTTTCAGTCTCTAACAGTCTAAATTTACCTACATTTTTTCGCTTCTGAATTTCATTTTTATATACAATTGTCGCTAGATTTCGTAGTTCGTCAGCGTATCTCTCGACCTCTTTCCATTGGTGGAGACTAAAGTAAATATTGGCTAACTTCAATAAAGCATCTAAATGATAATTTTCAGGTAAACGATTACGGTAGGGAATGAATCTCAATACTGATTCCAAATTCCTCTCCAAATCTTGACCTATTGAAGCTACAAACAATTTATAGTGACTGATGGCCAACCTCTCGGAATGTTGGTACTTCTCATTTTCGATTACACATTCATAGAAAGGAACTGCTTCTTGCAGCTTCCCTTCCTCATACAGTTCCTCTGCCAAAGCAAAGATCGTTGGAATGTGGTTAAGATCTTCCATTAACCGTGAAAGCACCTTCTCCACGCACCGCAGATTGCCCACCTCAACACAACGAATCAGGAATGGTTTAACCCTTTTCCAATGAGGTCTTCCATCGTAAAAGCATTCATCTACGTATAGGTCATACAACCAGTCCTCTGGATAGTTAAGCGCTTTAGTAATCAAATCCATTTGTCTTACAGAGATAGGTTTAGGCGGATTTCCGTTAAGCATAGCACTAAATATGCCCCGATTAAGACCCGTAGCTTGTCCAAAACTATTAAAAGTGTATCCACCAAGTTTTAATTCTTTCTCAATTTCCGAACGAATCGTGGTTGCATTTTCCAATAAAAACACCCCCCGGCGTATTCAGATGATTTTAAAAAATCACCCTCCTCGACAAACAATTACAATATACTAGAAATTATATGAATAAACTGGATGATGGTCAACCCCTTTTTTTTACACCGTTTTAATATATATTGGAATTTAATGTGTGTTTAATAGTCTTTACAAGAACTTAATATTATACTATTTAGGCAATACAATTACCTCCACGCTTGATCTACCTTTGTCTACACTCATACTATAGGAGTGTGGATGTCTATGGAAACAACAAAACTCATAGGAGCGAAAATCCGCCAATTTCGGACGTTGCGTGGTATTACACAAGAACAACTGGCGGAAGCATCCGATTCAACAGGCTCCTATATCGGCAAATTGGAGCGCGGTGAGGTCAATGTACAGATTAAAACTTTGGAGAAAATAGCCGAAGCGCTGGAAACAAACGTATTTGCATTTTTTGACTTCAACCCATATGAAGAACTCAAAAGTCAGCCCTGGATATGGGAATGTGTTCATTTACTCTCCCAGCAGAATGAAGCCGATCAAAATAAGGCATATCGGATATTGAAGGAACTGTTCACCTCTTCAGAAAGCGGGCTTACAGCAAGTAACCCCGATGAGTCCAGCGAATAACGAAAAAAATTTATTTTTTTCCCGATTGGTCATGAACATAATATTTCAAAAGGGCTATGTTACTCTACCTTAGTAGTAGGTTACATAGCCCTTTTATGTTCTAAGAAGTCATCTGCTTAATGTTACACTTCACTTCTTTAATCACTTTTTCATATTCTGTCTGCTGTTCATGTGTCGAATGATCCTTATATTTCTCAAACAATAGCGTAATGGACTTGATATAGTAAGCCTTATCGTTTAACTGTGAGGATGCTTTGAGACTATTCAACATACTGTCTATTGCCTCAAAGTAGCTCCCTTTATTAAAATAGTAGCGACTAAGCTCAAGAAAAAAGCGAGAATAGGTTACCAGATTGTAATTTGTATGATAGTAAGAAATATTTGTACGCAAGTCCCTAAATTCATTAATATTTTCAGCAAAAAGGAGCAGAATATCGTCTATGGAGTGATTGTAATTATTAGCCGATTCCATAATGGTCAATAACCCATGTAATATTTCCTGAGGATTATTCCTAATAAGTTCAACATAGGCGGGTAATCTAGTCATATCTCCAATTAGAATTTCTAAATTCAAACGGTTTGCTTTAGCCCACATTTTAAATTTCCGCGCCTCTAGTATTCCAAGCTCATCTAGCCAGTCACAGTCAATTAAATCTTCATAAAAAGGGATGAATCCCATAGCTTTTTCGTATAGCCCTTGTTTTTCAAGCATGTTCCCTTGCATTAAATATGCTTGACCATAATACACGATTAGATGTCTTTCCGTGTTTAGAGATTTTACTTCACGTTTTTTTATTCTTGCTTGAACTTGCTGCTGATAAACATTTGTGGCAAGTACCTCAAGTTCTTTTGCGTATTGTATAGATGTCTCACAGTCATAATCTTGAAAGTATACATTTGCCAGCTTTAATAAAGCATCCAGTTGATGATTCTCAGGTAAATTCTTACGAAAAGGAGCGAATTTAATAGCCAGTTGGCAATTATTCTCCAGATCTTTGCTTAAAGAGTAAGAAAATAACCTATACTGACTAATCGCTAGCCGCTCCGAATGGTAATATCTTTCGTTCTCTACTACACACTCATAAAAGGGGACAGATTCCTTTTCCTTTACTGCCGAGTGTAGTTCTTCTGCAAACTGAAATATGGTCGGCACATAGGACAAATCCTCTGTTAGCCTCGACAATACCTTTTGAATGAAGTCCTGTCTTCCTAGCTCCACACAACGCAACAGAAACGGCTTAATCCGCTTCCAGTGCCCTTTTCCTTCGTAAAAGCATTCATCTATGTACAACTCATATAGCCAACCGTCAGGATACCCCAGCGCCTGAGTAATCAGATCCATCTGTCGAACGGAGATCGGCTTGGGTGGGTTGCTGTTAAGCATGGCACTGAATGTGCCACGGTTAATACCGGAGATTTTACTAAAACTGCTAAATGTATAGCCCCTTTGCTTCAATTCTGTCTCTATCTTTGAGCGGATCGTAGGTGTATGTTCCATGCTAATCCTCCTCAATAAGTTTTAGACATATTATCAGTGATACTTTATATGTAAACCCTATCCTTTAGGTAATTCATTTCAATACAAAATCACGTAAATAGTGAAATATATGGTCTATATAGTCACTTTAATTTATGATGCCTTAGAAAGAAGTCTTTTTTTAACGATTCCCGTGATAATTGAAAAGTTTAATGAAGTACATAACGTTTAAATCCTTCATCCAATATAAATTGAATCTGTGGATCGGCTATAGTTAGTTGGACAGATAAAAAGAAGTTAAGTAGCATGAAAGCAATAACGAAACGAAGGAGCCAAAAGCTGGAGATAAAAAAAGAACCGGCAGAGGACGCTTCCCTGAAAAAATAAAAATACGTTCCTGGGGAAATTAAACTTCCCCAGGAACGCGTATGGAGCTAATTACTTTTTCTTCTGAGATACTTGGATGCTGCTGCTGCAACAATCACAAATACCACTATGGAAAAATAAGGATATGAATCGGAGCTACCGGCATTGTTAAAAGCTTTGATAAGCGCATACAATGCCACCAATCCAATGAGACCAACAACGAATTGGGCACTTCTTCGTGCTGGCTGCTTTGAACGCTTAAATATGAACAGGACAGCAGCAACGCCCAAAAGAGCATAAACCATCAGAAAAGCAGTGACATAAAAAGTTGGGTTCATAATCATCCATTCCTTCTTTTACAGAATATAAAATATTATAGTAAAAATAAGGTGTTTAGCGAAAATTTTAGTTAGAATTAACTGTATAATAAGTAGCTGGCAACCAATGCAGATTAAGCGTAGTACCGCGTGAACCGTTATAGTTGTCTAAGCTTGAAGCAAGCAAGTCTGTTCCTAAAGATACCAACGCAGCTGCGGCACTGGCACTTATGCTGTCATTGGTAAGCAGGCGCAATGTTCGCTCCTTTATGGAATCCATAATGAAGAAGCCTCAAATAAAATTGATTGTTTCTATGCCGAATGGAGTCAGATAGAATAGTGGAATATCTTTCATTGAAATATTATATAGTACTCTATCAGTTTAAATCATGTGATTTTACGAGGTTCTTGGGCGTAATTGAGTCCATCTAGTAGGGTTATTTACGGTTGCCGCTCCACACTGTACCCTTGGACTAACTTCAATCCAAGGCTCATCATATCCTAAATTTGCATGGTATTGTACATTTACTTTACTTGATATATCAAAATCTGTTGGATTCCCTGAGTTTGTTCCAGTACTAGATGGCCCCCAAACATAAACATCATTATATTCATAGGCATACTCGATAACCCCATCGCAACGTATATCTGTGATTTCATCAACATGGACGTAGGATGATGAGCGATGATCGTCATGCATAAGTTGCGCTTGAGCAGTATAAGAAATGTCTGGATCGGCGGTCATTGCAGCAACTGTGCTTACAATATAACCTCTTTTCGAATCTGTTATAGAAGGATTGGTATAAAATCCATAGAATGTTTTACCAGATTTAAAGCTATTAAAATCACTCAATACAACCCCACTGGCAATGCCCCTAATTTCATAAACCACACCACTATTTCCGCGTACGCCACCATGGTCACTTCCAAAAGTAAGCCATCCCCCCTCTCTATATCCTGCATCACCTCTATCTGCCGCGTGAGTGTAACTAGCTCCTACTAAAACTAATAGTGGAAGTAGTATAGCTATCAGTACTTTTTTATTTAGAAGCGAAATATTATGCATCATTATTTCCCCTCCCACTTCTTGGTATTAAACTCATCAATAAGATTTTCCGGTATAATCGTCTCTAAAGCGTGTTCTGCTGATTTGATAACCTCTGAGTTTTTGGAATTTTTATGGATTTCTTTTATGTCAGGGTACACTTCTCCATAATTGATAATTTCTGATGCTTTTAAAGCTGTTATGGTTTTATCATCAGATTGGCTCTTCAACATGGATGAAATGGTGTTCAAATTTCTTAGTAAGGAGTACTTACCAATTTCCTCTGCATTGCCCTTAAACTTCCCCTGATGCTGTACAACTAGATTTACTGCTTCCTCACCACCAGAAACACCAAGCGCGTATATTGTACTTCCAAAAACTTGCTCATCCTTAGTTTCATTAAGAATTTTCTTCACAACTTCCGTATAATTTTCTAGCTCTCCGGCTTTTGCAGCGCTTGTAACCAAAGTGCGAAGTAAAGGATCATTCGCGTTCTCACTTTTGCCTAAAGAAGATAAGACCCCTTTAAAATTAGGATCGTTTAACCTCCGCATAGCTGTAATTGCGGCGGACCTTACTTGAACAGATTCATTAGAATCATCAAATATTGCTTTCAAATTAATAGACTTTTCTTCAGCACTTAATGCAGCATCTTTTTGTGGCTCCAGTTGCAATAAAGCATATCTTCGAAGATTTTCGTCCTCACTCTTATTTTCTACAACGGTTTTAATCTTCTCGAGACTTCTTTTATCCAATTTGTTACCATTAGCCAGTATATCTATAATAAACGCTCTTAATTTTGAATTATACTCTTGGTCAGTTACGATATCTGAGACTCCAGCAGGCACTTTTCCCTGCCATTGTTTTTTTAAATAGGGTAAAATGGATTCTGCATATTTTTCAAAATTTGGCTCGTCGTAAATTGAAAGCTCGCCGAGTGTTTCAAATAACTCGTTACCATTTAATGTTTTCAAATATTCAGTTTGTTTTACCCGGCTATCCGAGTCACCATACACTGATAAGTTGACTGTTAGAGCGTTATTCATTGATTTCAATACTTCGACATGATCTAAATCTTTAAGCGACGATATGGTTGGTTTAACAAAGCCTGTCGAATCTTTTGAGGCAGCATTTAATGCTAGAGCAGCAGGTACTACAGAGGAAATTAAGAGAATGGTAGTCCCGATTGTTACAACCGTCTTATTTATTTTCATCACTTGACCTTCTTTCATGTTTAATGAATATTAGCTCATACTATCCAAGAAGTAAGTGTATACTTAGTTGTATTATTTTTTTGCAACTACGACGACTATATGTTATGTTAACTGTAAATATTTGTTTGGAGGTATGGTCAATGAAATCATTTCGCTTTTGGTTGGTCCTAATCTCAATTTTAGTAATTATTGTAAACATTTCAGGATACGACGACTACAATATACTATTGGCTATTATTAGTCCGTTGGTTTGGATTTACGAATCATTTCGATTTGTACGAGAAGCAGATATTTCAATAGTAGTTGTATACTTGACTACACTAGGTTTCTGGTATCTTGTTGGTTTGGTTTTGGATCGTCTAATAAAAAAAACAAGATAATTTATTCCAAAATGCGACACTACCTTATGTCCTTTGAGCATGAGGTACACAACAGATCAGCCCCTCTATAAAACTATTTCAATACCTACGAACTCCTTTCAAACAAGTAGTTTTAACTCCTTTGTTAAAATGCGAGTCGCTTTTAGCAAGTTCCTTCTGATAGTCGTCCCTTCATCCACTAAGCCAGTTGCTATCAATCATGCACGGTTATTCATCTTAAAGGCCTATCCTCCTTCCCACCAACTCTAAAGAAATTATAATTCTTGATGTGTTACAAGAACGATGAAAATAAACAAATCATCTCTTTTTTTACAAAATAATCAATAAAAAAGACCAATCCCTTAAGATTGGCCTAGTCTAATTGCATATGATCTTGAAGACTCTCCATAGAAACTGGTGGCTTAGACCAAGAGAAGAACGTAATGCCCCCCCCTCTCTTGGCAAATAATCGGTTGATTCACATGTTGCCGTATAACGGACGCTTGTCTTAATTAGCTGTCGGTTCGGTTCCCCAAACAAGTACGCCATTATGATACAACGTAGCTTTCGTATGATCAGCATATGAAGTTTGCGTGCCTTTATACGAGTAATCGTCACCTTCATTATAGTTCGACCAGTCTGTTTTATGAATACGGGTTTGAATTTCGCCCGAGCTTCCTCCAGGTGCTAACACGCCTGCATTCGAGTTGAAGCTGACTTCCAAATAATAATCAGCCCCTGTTACAGCTTTATCCATTTTAACCAGCTTACCATTCAGCTTCGAGCAGCTCAGCACGGCATAGTCGCAGTTAAATGTCTGCGCGCGGTCGCCGTCAATCGTGTAGTAGTAGCGAATTTTCAACTCGTTGATCGGTACGGAGGTTGTACCTTTGTTTAAAATTTGGAAATGTGGCTTCAAGTTATTGTCGTTCACATTTGTATCCGCTGCGCGATACTGGAGCAACAGTCCCTTTGTCGGCTGCTGAACATCCGCTTTCGGCGCTGCGCTAGCCGTGTTCGAAACCGTTTGTCCTGCATCGTTCTTCGCTACGACTTGGTAGTAGTACGTCGTGTCTGCCGTTACGGCTGTGTCGGTGTAGCTGCTTCCGTATACATCGCTCGCTACTGTGGCGAACGCGCCGTTTTCAGCCGTCGAACGCTTCACTTCATAGCTTACCGCCTTCGCCGATGCTGTCCAGCTCAGCTTTACTTTCGCCGTTTCGCCCGCTGCGTTCAGCGTGAAGCTGCCCGGTACTGACGGCTGTTCGGTAATGCCATACGTTTTTAAGTTAGTCGGGAGCTTTTCAAGCGTAATGACGTTCGGATGATTATACACTTTTTTCAAATGCTCAAGACTGTTTTGTTTGCCATCTCTCAAGAAATCCCCATACCATGTAGCGAACCAGCTCCAATGGGCTTGATACGCCTTCATCAGATCAGGATCCGGGATAGGTCCGTTTTCGCTCATGGCAACTAATTTTTTGTCCTTGCCCAATGTAACAAGGTCTTCATATTTTGCAATTTGCGGACTGTAGTCGCCTGCTTGCGGATAAGAGTCAAAGCTCAAAATATCCACATACTCGTCTCCCGGATACCAATCCGGAGCAACAGAATTCCATACCCAAATCAGATTGTTCAATTTGTGCTTATTAGTCAAACGGTCGTGCATCAAAATATACAATTTTTTAACAGGCTCAGGACCTTTGGAGCCCCACCAGAACCATTTGCCTTCCGCTTCGTGCAAAGGACGGAACAGGACAGGAACTTTCGCATCCTGCAACTTCTTCAATTGCCCTGCAATCACATCGATGTCGCGAATAAGCAATTTATAATCTTCGGACTCTGGATTATTCATCGCATATTCTATATCGAATGTGGTCGAGTCGGCATAGAAGCCTCTCCACCATTCTTTTCCCGGCGTATCGATAAGATCTTTCGGCGCGTTCCAGTGCCATGCAAAGGTAACAATGCCCCCTTGCTTATCCCATTCAATCGCCTTTTCCGTCTCTGTGGAACTAAGACCGTGTTCCGCTCTGCTTGGTGAATAGTCAATCAGGTCAAGCGCCGCAATAGCCGGCTTTTTACCTACATTTGCTTGAAGCCAATCAATTTCGGGCATATCCTCTTGACCGGAAAGCATATTCTTCCCGTATTGATCAACCAGGTAGTTCATCAATGCTTTTGCTTCTACCGTCGCATTCGGATTGATGAGCGTTTTGGTTACCGCATGCGGTGGACGGTCAGCAGCAGGCTCCAGCTTGACGTAGTCGATATCGTACCAGCCCCAGCCTGTTTCAAAACCGATCGTATTCGCTCCTGCATTCAACAGAACCTTACCACCGGTAGTTTCTTTAAAATCAGCCGATTTCCAAAGTACCAGCTCGCCAGACGCTTTGCCGTTTAAAGAGAAATTCGTGCGTTTGTCATCATAAGGAGAACGGTAGCCGATTGCAAGATTGTACAAGCCTGCCGTTGGAGCCTGGATCGTCATCGTAAGAGAATCCCCTGCATTGTGGAAATTAGTTACGTAACCAGTACCGGAGAAGCCGGTCCCGCTGGATTCCACAATTGTTCCCTTCAGCGTGCCATCTTCGGCTTCATAGCGAACAGGACCGTCTACAGGCGTCCTCGGAACCGCTTTCAAGACATTGGATTCGCTCGTTCCCGCATTTGTTTTTGCGGTTACTTTGTAATAGTAAGAAGTGCCGTTCGTTACGTTAGTATCCGTATAAGACGTTTCGATCAAGTTGGATGCTACAGCAGTAAAAGGACCGTTTTCATACGTTGCCCGCTGTACACTGTAACCTACAACTCCGCTGGAAGCGTCCCAGGACAAATCGACTTTCCCATCGCCAGCCTCAGCTCTCAGCGCAAAGCTTTCAGGACCTTCCCCAGGTGGTACAGACGTATCATTGCCGACAGTCAACACGATGTGATAAGCCGTCAAAGGCGGTACTGTATAGGTAAAGCGGTTGCCTGAAATTTGCGTAATTGGCGCTGCTTCCTTAATTTGCGAGCTATTTTTGTCGAAGCCCCATACTTTACCGGAACCGTAAGTCGTCTCGCCGGAAAGATCGAATTGGGCGTCGAATGCACTGTCCATGCTTTTATTCATGACAACGAGGTGCAGTTCTTTGTAGGATGCATCCGTTACGGAAGCATGCACCGAGCTATTGACAATATCCGACGTTTGCACATTAACGCTGATATCACCGAAAGTAGAGCTTTTTCCGTCATAATTGCGGTAAAGCTTGTAAGCGGCACTAACGTAGTTGTTGGCACCATCCTTTAACTTCCAGTAGTTTGCCATATAAACATCGTTTTTGCCCAAGATGCCCAGCACATCGGTCATAGCGATACCGCCGGAAATATCATTTTCGCCGCCATAGCTATACTCGGTCAAAGCCAGCTTGGTTCCCGGGTAATACTTATCCACCGACTGCTTCAATCGAGGCAGTAAAGGCAAGAATTCGCTGTTCCATTGAGCGATCCAGCTATCTTCCTTGTAGGTCGGATCCCACAAAGTACGAGGCGCCTGCATTCTGGCTTTCTTCGTTTCGTCGTTGCCTACCTCATTCGTAATTCGTATGCCTCCGCCCATCGCTTCGGGATACCAGTGTACATCGAAAACATCCAGCAATCTCTTGCCTTCGGCTTGCGAGCTGAGACGCATTTGATCCAGGTAATAGTCCACGAACCAGCTGTAGTTTCCTTTTACAGAGTTCCAATCAGGTGCAGTTTGAAGATCTTTATAGGCGCCAAAACCGTAAAGAACCGGCCCAAAAATTTCCGCACCCGCGTCAACCGCTTTGACTGCTTTGGATAAACTTACCGACCGGTCTACCAACTCTTTCGCTCCGACTTTTTCACCATGAATGCGCGGATGCGTATGCGACCAGAGAGCTGGTTCATTGTCAAGCGCATATCCTTTCACACCCGTCTTTGTTGAAGCAGCGCCGTACTTTTTCACTAAAAAGTTGACGAATTCATCCGCATAAACCTGATTGTCATTCAGATCAGGCTGCAGTTGAAACGGCGCATTTTTGGCGTTTACGACCTGATTCCAACGAGCGGAAGGAGCCTTTTCGCTTTCCTGCACACTTCCATTTCCATCCTTGGCCACATAACCGGCCATCGGCAGCGTAACTAAAGAATAAGTGCCTAGCTTCAGCGATTGATCATGAAACAAAGTCGTCACCGCCCCCGGCTTTTCACATTCAGCTTTTGTCAGACCGCCATTGTCGCATAAATAGTTATCGCTGGATTGCTCCCAATCGCTTCCTGCATTGGACATATTGTTTTCCCAGTTATATCCGGTCATTCGATTGCCACCAAGTCGTCTGGCAGTCAGATTCTCATCGCCTGCCAACTCCTGATTCGTACCGTAAATATAAGGGCTAATAGGCTTACGATCCTTGGATGTATCAACTTTAATGGTAACGGTCTTTGCCGTTTGACCGTGAACTACAGTTGGACCCGGTAGAGCCCCCCCTACTATAATCGTGCATGCCATGACGACAGGCAGCCATTTGGAACGTTTGAACCAAATACTACTACTATTTTCCACCTTCATGCCGCTTTCCTCCTTTAAGTTTGAAAAGAGCGGCACCCATACGAGTGCCGCTCCGTCAGGCTTTAAGGCTACTGACCCCAAACGAGTTTATCGTTCTGGTACAGCGTCACCTTACTCTAATCTGCAAATTAATTTTTTTTGTAGGATCGTAGGAGTATTCATCTGCCACATTGTAGCTCGTCCACTCGTTTTTGTTGATAAGCGCTTGAATTTCGCCAGTCGAAGCTCCAAGTATCCGGTTGACTACACTCTCCTCTCCGTCCGAAATCCAGAATTGGCCCAGATCTTCAAGTGTTGCAACAGCCGTATTCACACCGCACATGATGGGTTTGCCGTTTGCATCAAGGTAATACCGTTACCGGCTTCTTGTTGACAAATGTGTAATAGTACAGCTCTGCTATACGTTCTACCGACCAAGCCTGCATATCGAACTATTTGTTGGACGGAGGTCCATATACATAGATTATTCCATATAGCCATATAGTAGAACATGAATTCGCCGCTTGGACATTTGCTGTAACCGCCGTTCCAACTGTTCGTTGCGCCGCCGATCAGCCGTCAGCCGAAGACAGCCATATATAAAACTCAAGCTGGCGTTTCGGGGACGTATCCCTTTCAGTCTTGCTTGCCTGTTGCCGATTAAATAACCATAAAGCTTGGGGTATCGAAAAAGCCCCTTAGCCAAGGGACTTTTTTATTTTGCGGATTGCAAATCTCTATATCTGCTCCCAAATAGGGGCAGTACCTGGAACGAAGGGCATGGAGAACGGGCTGAAGGGCGGGCTATCATATTGCTTTATGTAGTCTTTATCATCTCAGTAGACACGGAGCCTGATAAACCATTCCTCATGGAAAATTAATACGCCGTCCAGTCGCCACCGGCGGCGATCACGACCCCGTTTATGAAACGGGAATCTTCAGACGCAATAGTTTTTCAATATTTTCATCATTCTTCTTCAATCTATTCAGAAACTCTTGTTGATTCACACCCATCTCCCCTACCGTACCTTGTCCTTTTGAATAAGCTCATAATAGATGCGTGCAGGCTCTGATTCTCCAGTGGATAAAATATATTCTGCCAAGGGGGCGCACAGCTTTTGAAGATAGAAGGAGTATAGCAGCTCCGCCGTGTCAAAATGAATTTTCAACACCCGTTTCATCAATCCTTCAAATTTGGGGTAATCCAGTTCTTCCGGGGTGATGTCAAACGGGTATTCGGGAAAGGTTTTTTTCTGGATTTCGATGAATTGCTCCCTAAGCTTTGGTTGGTTGCCTGATCGCGCGGCTGAGAAATTCATCATAAAAAACGATATAAAATCTGTCTCACGATCACTTAATTCATAATACTCACACCAACGCATGAACATCAGCGGTTTTACCATATATAAATCCCCTTTTAACGAAGTTCAGATTAATCGTTGAATCACACAAAATCTAACAGGTTCCAGCATATGTAATATATAGGTTAAGTCCCATTTTAAAATATGATTCCTTAAACAAATTTTGCATTTTAACATATCCCTCCTATCTTACATCTCCGTAAATAGCCTACAAAGAACGCTCAACAAAAAAGACCTTTTCAACATCTTAATGACGCTGACCAGGTCTTCTCATGGAAATCCGTATCTTCACATTCGTGTTTATTCTAATCCTCTACATAGCTAACCGATTACAGACTGCAAGTGAAAACATAGGCGGGCGGGACGTTGTAATGTACCTTTTTGATCTGGATGTCGCCAAAGAAGGTACGAAAAAAATTGTGTTTTACCTTACTATACTGGAACGTAATAAATTTGCCCTCCTGACCCAGTACTTCGGCCGTTTGTCCCAAAATCAGGCTGGATAAGGCGGCAGGCAAGCTGGTAAAAGGGAGTCCTGATACGATGTAATCCACTTTCGAGACATGATACTGTTTCATATACCGGGCTACATGCTCGGCCGATCCATGAATGACGTGTACTTGCTCCAAGTGTCCGTACTTGCTTTGCAATGTTTTGTAAAACGATTCATTGGCCTCAATCACTAGCAGTAGCGTATCCGGGCGCTTGTTCTTAATCAGTTCTTGCGTAAACACACCGGTACCTGCACCATACTCAATGATGCACGATGCTTGGTCAAAGTAGATTGGTGTGGTAATTTGCTTGGCCAACTGTTTTGAGCTTGGTATAACAGCGCCTACGCTGCGTGGATGCCTGATGTACTCTCGAATAAAGTGAATCGCATTCATCTTTCCCTCTCCTTGCTTAACACACTTGATAGGCATTCGGTTCATCAAGGTATCGCATTACACATTCATTGTATATCGATCAGAATAGTCATTTCAAGCAGGCTACAGTCTGAATAAAAGAAAGAGGACAGCCTTATTCGAAACTAGTCAAATAAAACTGCCCTCTCGCTGTGCCATCTATTTTTCTATCGTGTCCAAACTTGGACTCTCCGTCTTGGATGCCTGTCCACCTTTGCGCCGCCGTGCGCCCAAGCGCATGGCAACAATCCGATAGATTGAGGCAGGGCGTATGGATACGGCCCAGTTCGCGTCCGCATCCGGTGCAAGCACGACTCCCAACTGGTGGTGATCACCATCGTACATACCGCGCTGCACAAACTTGCTCTCACCTTGAAGGTTACGTACCTCCAGCTTGCAAAAAGCAGAGTTGATCCGCAAGGCTTGGTGCAATTCGTTGCGGCTGTTCACGACGACGCTGTTGACGCGGTAAATGGCCTCGCCGGGCAGAATACCCATCGCCGTCGCCGGACTGTCCGGCAGCACAGCCAGCACACGCAGCCCTTGCTCCGGATGAACAAACATAGGGCTGAGACGGCTCTCTTCCATGTTGCCGTACCAGATCAGCGCCTCATGGGCCAGGAAGGAGAACAACACTGCCACCAGCGTCAGCGGACTCCACCACGCCGCCAGCAGGCTCAGCAGGAGCAAGGCTCCACTGTAGAGAAGCAGGCGGTTGGACGTTAGCACCGCCTTCTGGCGTGGCAACTGGCCTAACGTCACGCTGCTGAAGCCCATAAGAACAGGCAAGGCTGCCAGCATATATCCGGTTCCATCACCAAACAGCGGCGTCCACGGAAGCGCAAAACCTCCCTGAACAGGAACCAGAAGCAACAACGGAATGGGCCAGAGGTCTTCCATCCGGTAGCCTCCGACCAGCCTTCCCCGCTTGCCCTCCACGAACAGTGGTGTTGCGGCCTTTCCTCCCTGCCAGCGAACCAGTAGCGCCTCAGCCACATGCAGCACAGCAACCAGTACCAGCAACGCAGGAATATCCAATCCACGGATGGCTGCCACCGATGTTCCAAGCGTTCCCACAGGCTGCCAGCCCTCTGCCACGTTCAGAGCAAACTGGGCTACACCCAGCAGGCCCACCGAATAGGCCAGGCACAGGTAACGCACGCGCACCAGCATAAGCAGCAATGTGGTCACCCACAGGCATACGATGGAGGCCGTGGTCAGATGCACACTTACGAACATTCCCAGAGCAGACAGGGCCAGCCCCGCAATTAGACCACTCCAGACCACACGCCACGTCTCCCCCGGCCAATTATGCAGCCTGGTATGAAAGAGCTTGCGCTCCAGCAGCATTTGCCGACGATAGCCAAGCGCGACAATGAGTATCGAGATATAGTAAAACGGCTGCAAAAGCAGGTACAAGCAAGCATTTAGAACGCTCCATCCCCATTGTAAAGCCCATTCCAAGTTCATTCACACTCCTTATGCCCCTGGCCCGCTGTTCAGCGGATCACGTACATTTCATATCCATTTATTCTATATGAAATTGCCAACGTAGGGAAGACAATCCGGCAGACTGCAAATAAATCCCAAAATAAAAGGAGGCTGTTTCCAGCCCCCTTTGTTGTAGCCTTATTACTATTTCGCTGCGCTGGTCTTCATTTCCTTCCGAATCTCTTCAATCCCCTGCTTGAGTTGATTGTCATTTTTCGGATCGCGAATTTTTTCGATCAGCTTGGCTTCCATCGCCGCTGCTGTCTTCGCATCAATCACACCGTTAACCGTCAGCTTCGCCTGTTTTTGAAAAGCATTAACGGAGCTTTCCGTCACTTTATCAAAATAGCCGTCTTCGCGGCCTGGCTTGTAGCCCAAGCCTTGCAGAATGATTTGCGCATTTTTCACATCGCCGCTATTCATATTGTATTTCAACGGCTTTTCCTTGTTCAGTGGTGCTGCTGTGAAGAATTCAGGCTGTTCCACCGCGATATCCGGCTTAATGCCTTTTTTATGAATCCACGTTCCATCTGGCGTCAGCCATTTGGCAATCGTGATTTTAAGCAGGCTACCGTCGCCCATTTGCTTGTCATAGCTGGTCTGTACGGTACCTTTACCAAAGGAATTTTCCCCGATCAATACTGCGCCAGCCGATTGCTGGAGAGCGCCTGCCAGGATCTCGGACGCGCTTGCGCTACCTTTATTCATGAGCAGCGTCACCGGATATTTCTTACTTGATCCTTTGGATTTCTCTTCTTCACGCTTCTGATTCTTGTCTTCCACTTGCACGATCGTTTTGCCAGAAGGTACAAATTGCTGTGCGATATCAATCACGACGGAAAGTACGCCGCCCGGGTTATTACGCACGTCGATGACGAGCCCTTTAAGTCCCTGTTTTTCCAGCTTCGCGAGTTCTTCTTTAAAACGATCTGCTGTATTCAAGGAGAACTGGGTAATCGTGATTACACCTACACCGCCGCTTTCCATATGAGCCGTCACGGTTTCCATATCAATGCTGTCACGGGTAATGGTGTATTCCAACGGATCAGGAGAGCCGTTGCGCTGAATTTTGACCTTGGCCTGACTACCTTTAGGTCCACGTATTTTGGAAACGGCCTTGTTCAAATCCAGACCATCCAGCGTTTCACCGTTAACGGACAAAATAATGTCCTTGGAACGCAGTCCCGCCTTCTCGGCCGGTGAGCCTTTAATTGGCGTTACTACGACCACTTTTCCGTTTTCTGCCGCTACCTCAGCCCCGATTCCGGTAAAGGAGCCTTCAATGGACTGTTCAAACTGCTGTGCTGTTTCTTTGCCCATATAAGAGGAATATGGGTCGCCGAGCGATTCCATCATACCGTTGATGGCTCCGTCCACCAGCTTGGTACGGTCGACGTCCTGATAATATTGCCCCTGAATCAGATCCATCGCTGTCTCGATTTTGCGGATATCACTTCTGGAGGTGGAACTGCTACCTGTCACGCTCGCCAGCAGTCCTTCGCCCAGAGCGCTGCTTCCCACTGTCGTCGTTCCAGTATAAGCAAAAGTGAGCAGGCTACCGCCAAGCAGCCCAATCACCATCAAGAGTACCGCTGTACTTTTTTTCAACATCTAATCGTCCACCGCCTTCTATTGATCTTGTATACTATTGCCTTACAACGCATATCCATCCACGCAGTATACGTCTAGCTTGTACGGAATATGTTAATTGTATCCTACTCTGTGTTTCAATGCACATGTTCTGCACCGGGTATCAAGCTATGAAGACAAAGCCCTATCTACAACCGTATTGGCTACAAATAGGGCTTCCCTTTTCAACTATAGATAGTTCATCGGATTTACTGGTTTGTTATTCTCGCGCACCTCAAAATGACAATGAGGTCCTGTTGAATTGCCCGTCGAACCAACTTCTGCAATTTTTTGACCGCGTTTCACAGTCTGTCCTGTACGTACCACCGTACCGCCATTGCGAATATGTCCGTATAGGGTCCATAATCCGTCTCCGTGATCAATCACGACCGTATTGCCATAGCCACTCCACCATTCCGCAACAATGACAACACCATCTTCTGCTGCATGAATATCGGTTCCCTGTGGAGCCGCCATATCAATGCCTGTATGGCCTTTAAGCTTGCCGGTAATCGGGTGTACCCGCATGCCAAAAGTAGACGAGAGTCGGTAATTGGATACAGGCAAAGCCAACGTGCCCGATCCACCCGTATACGTACTGGCTGCCGTATGACTGGAATTCGAGCCTGCGCCTGAGGATGAAGAGGCATATCGCTTGGCTTCAGCGGCACGCGCAGCCGCTCTAGCACGTGCCGCTTTAGCCGCCTGCTCCGCTCTGAGCTTATTTTTCTCCTGCAACAGACCCACACGTTTGTTAGCGAGGGCTACCAGCATATCATTTTGCTCTTCACTGATTTCATCCGACTCAGCAATATCATGATCATAATTGGCAATCAGTCTTTGCTTCTCTTTTTCCTTCGAATTCAGTTCTACTTTGGCGTCCTGCTTAAGCGCATACAGCTTCTTGGCATTTTTATATTCTGTGTCGAGCTGCTTCTTCTTGCTTACGACCAGAGCCTTGTCCTTTTTATGCTCGTCCAACAAGATTTGATCCTGCTCCACGATCGTTTTCAGGGAATCCACCCGGCTGAGGAAATCGCTAAAGCTGGCCGAAGACATAAGCACGTCCATATACGAGACCGTTCCGTCCGTATACATCAAGCGCACACGGGTCTCCAGCATCTTTTCACGTGCCTGAATGCGGTCAATCGCTTCAGATAAATCTTTTTTGGTTGCACGCAGATTATCTTCGGTTTGATCAATCTGAACCGCTACACGAGTCAACTGGTCGCTGACGCTGTTAATCTGGTCGAGTACAATTTTCAGGTTTTGCACGGTTTTATTTTTGTAATGTTGGGCATACTGTTTATCTTGAGCCGCCTTTTCCTGCTGTTGCTTGGCAGATTGGGCCTGCTTTTCCAATTGATTCAGTTGCGAATTGATTTCATGCATGCTTTTGGCATATCCGTCAGAAGGCTGGATTAGCAATGCGGCTACCAAAGTAGCGGCCAACACAGATCCTGTTTTTTTCAACTTGCACTCCCCATCCTTTATCGCAAAATAACACCGGCTTCCCCGTTCTAAAGAATACCGACTGTGACGTCCACCAATGAATCTTTATACTTTCAAGAACTTGCGCATGGATAGGGTACTGCCTACAATCCCGACGAGCATTCCCAAAATGATTAGCAGGGCACTCAATTGAATCCAAACGCCCTGAAGCGGCATAAGCTTCAACATATTCAGTGCAATATCGCCTTGAACGGCTGTAAGCAAACGCTGATAACCAGCAAACAAAATACCTACCGTAATCACAGAACCCATCAGGCCAATAAGCGCACCTTCAATAAAAAACGGCCATCGTATAAAAAAGTTGGTCGCACCAACCAGTTTCATAATGCCAATCTCTCTGCGTCGTGCCAAAATGGTCACGCGGATCGTATTCGAAATCAGGAACATGGACATAAGTCCCAATCCAGCTACGAATATAAAGCCCACATTACGGATGAGCTTGGTAATGGTGAAGAGCGTCTCCACGGTACCTTTTCCGTAACGGACCTTTAAAATCGGTTTCTCCGGATGTATCGTGTTCAGCTTCTCAATCTTCTCAGCCACAAATGGGACCGTTGTCGGTTCAATGACCTCTACAACGATTTTGTCTGGAAGCGGATTGCTGTCCTTATCAAAACCTTCCAGCAGCTCCTTGCCGCTGTCTCCCAAATCTTTTCGCAGCTCCTCCAAGCCTTGAGCTTTGGTGATAAAGGTGGTTTTGCTAATTTCCGGCATCGCCGCGATTTCCTTTTGCAGCGTTTCACGCATGTTTTGTTCTACATTCAGCTCCAAAAATACGTTAACCTCCACCTGGCTATCCGCCTGATCAGCCAAGGAGTTGACGTTAAGCACCAGCATAATAAACACACCCAGTATAAGCAGTGACACAACAATCGAGGTGACGGATGCCACGGACATCCAGCCATTGCGGAATATGTTTTTGAAGCCTTCCCGCAGATGACGCAAGAAGGTATTAAAAGTCATATCCGTACTCCCCTCTCACCTGATCCCTTACGATGTTACCATTTTCGATGGCAATGACGCGTTTACGCATGGAGTTTACGATGTCCTTATTGTGTGTCGCCATAACAATGGTCGTGCCGCGAAAATTAATTTCGTCCAGCAACTGCATGATCTCCCACGATGTTTCGGGGTCCAAATTACCTGTGGGTTCATCGGCAATGATCACGGACGGATTGTTGACAATAGCCCGTGCAATAGCTACGCGCTGCTGCTCCCCACCGGAAAGCTGGGCAGGCTCGCGATTCATTTTCGTTTTCAAGCCAACCAATTCGAGCACTTCCGGCACCCGTTTGCGAATCAGCTTCTTGGGAGCCTCAATGACTTCCATCGCAAAAGCGACATTCTCATAGGCCGTCAAACGCGGCAAAAGCCGGAAATCCTGAAAAATGACTCCGATGTTACGACGAACGTAGGGAATTTTACGCTGCTTGAGCTTCCCGATATTAAATCCATTAACTGAAATTTGCCCCTTGGTCGGTACTTCTTCTCTATAAATAAGCTTCATAAAAGTCGATTTACCCGCCCCGGACGGGCCGACTACGTATACGAATTCATTACGGTCAATTTTGACCGATACTCCCTGAAGTGCGTGGGTTCCATTAGTATAGGTCTTCCACACATCCTGCATTTCAATCACTCGATCACTTCCCGCTGCTTAATCATAATACGTATAACTTAATATCCATTCGACATATTCCATGCATTTCCTTTAAAAAGTCCTGTATTTCATCATACCGTTTATCATTGTAACAAATTTGTTACCTAAATAGTACCGAAAGTTTTCTGCTTTTGGCACATATATATGAATATTATGGCACATGAACACGCTGCCAAGCTTACGAGACAGGAGACAGCCGCATTATGAAAAAAATTCATTTATCCTTCATCTGGATATGGACTGTAATTCTGGCGTTGGCCATGTTGTGGGGAGGACTGCATCTGTACGCCGACAGGCAAACGCTGCCGAAAGGCGTAACAGTCGGAGGAGTCAATGTGGGAAATATGGATAAAACAGCCGCGCTCCGACTGCTGGACACAAAGCTGAATACATTGAAGCAACGCCCCCTGATCCTGACGGACAGCGACAGTAGCGCGCAGGATATCAAGCTTACGCTCGGGGAAGCGGGTATCCACTATGAAGCGAAGGCATTCCGTGATGCCGTGAATGCGCTCGTCTCGGAGCATCTTTGGACTCGTGCGCAGACGCGGTTTTCCTTTGGAAAAGTATGGACCATCACACCTTCCCGGCAGGAGTCAGCCTTGCAGGCCAGGTTCGGAGCTAATTGGGAGGAACAGCGTTACGGCAAGCCTGTCAATGCCGTGCGCCAGATCGACGGGGACGATCAGATTCGCTATATTCCCGGCCGCTCTGCCAGGCGCCTGGATTGGCCCAAGCTGGGCGTAGCGCTGGATAAGGAGCTGCCCAAGGATTTTACCGCTTCCGGGGAGCCAGTGCGGGTAGAGCTGCCGTTTCGTCAACTAGAGCCGGACATTATGGTGGACAGTCTGCGGAGCGAAGGGATTGAGCGCAAAATTGTCCAGTTTTCCACCAGCCTCAGCAGCAGCTCGGAAGGACGTGTGTACAACGTCAATTCAGCGGCAAGCACCGTTGACGGTTTGATTCTCAAGCCGGGCGAGATATTCGATTATGGTCAGATCATTGCCAAGGCTGAGCGCACACATGGCTTTCGTGAAGCTCCCGTGATCGTAAACGGGCAGCTGGAACCGGGCATTGGCGGCGGGATTTGTCAGGTATCCAGCACCGTCTATAATGCGGCGCTGCGAGTCGGTCTGGACATTGTTGAGCGCCGCAACCATTCCTTGCCGGTCAGCTACCTACCCAAAGGTCAGGATGCAACTTTTGCTACAGGATCTATCAATTTCCGCTTCAAAAACAATACAGGCAAGCATTTGCTCCTTCGTGCCGCTGTCCAAAACCGGACGCTTACCGTCAAATTTTTCGGCACATTCCCGTCCAATGTGTCCTATGAGCTGGAATCGCGTACGGTTCGTGTATTACCCATTCCAGAGAAAACAATCCGTAATGACTCACTTTCCCCCGGCTTCTATCAGGTGCTTCGGCAGGGCAAGGCAGGATACGTGGTGGAAACGTACCGAATGAAGATCGTAGATGGCAAGACCGTGGAGCGCACCCGAATCAGCCGTGATACCTACCGTGCGCAGCAGCGTATTGTGGCTGTTCACAGCGGAAGCACATCGCCTGAGCCGCAAACACGCGAACAGCAGGAGCCTATTGTAGAAGACGGCATAAGTGAATAAAGCATGCATACAATCATAACAAAAAATCCCCTTCGACTACCGCCTGAATTGGTACCAGCGGAGTTAAAGGGGGATTTCAAGTGACGGGATGGTTTTACTCGCTGCGTTTGCCTGAAACAGAAATTTCTACAGGCGCACTTTCGCTTCCGTCTTCATCCACTGCTTTGACAACCAGCCTAACAGTGGCTTTTTGAGTAAGCACGCTAATGCTAAACGTACCATCGTCCTTGGCTACTTCACTACCGATTGGCAGATCGTTGGAATAGACGGTTACTGTGGAACCTGCTTTAGCTGTCCCCGTAATCGTACCTTCGCCGTCATGCACTTCGTTTACTTTAAGTGTATCACTGGAAGCTACCGCATCAGTGTTTGAATCTGTAGTTGTATCAGTGCTTGTGTCTGTCGCTGTGGAGCTGTCCGTAGTCGTATCCGTGCTGTTGTTCGTTGTGCTGTCTGTATTCGTTGTCGTGCTGTCTGTGCTGGTGCTGCTATCTTCTGTTTCGCTTCCAGGAGCAGTAGACGTGTTACCATACGTCGAATCCGTAACGTTACCGTATGTGGAATCTGTTACCGTTCCACCAGGAGTCGATGTGAGATTATCAACCGCGCTCAGGTTGTAACCGGAAGCTGCATCCAGAATAGCAACTGCTTCTGCACGTGTCAGCGACTTCAATGGCTGGAATTTACCATCAGGATAACCGTTGATGATTTTTTGCTCCGCAGCAGCGGCTACACTTTTTTTCGCCCATGATCCGATTTTGTCGGAGTCTATGAACTTGGTAACATCTGCCGCGTTACCTGCTGTCAGTCCAATGGCTTTGCCCACAATAGCGGCAGCTTCCTGACGCGTTACTTTTCCATTCGGTTTGAGCTTGTTATCTGCATAGCCGCTTATGTAACCTGCATTCACGGCATTTGTCAGTTCATTGAATGCCCAGTGCGAAGCTGGTACATCTGTGAACGTTCTGTTTCCATTACCGTTTACCTGAACACTGTCCGCATACGTTACGTCCGTCACGGCTGGAGTATCCTGCGTGAACGTACCGAGACTACGGTTCAAGAGAACGATAAATTCTGCACGTGTGATGGCCGCATCCGTTTTCACCGCACCGTCTAATTTTCCTGTAGCCGACCAACGTTGTACCTGGTCTCCTGCCCAATGACCGCTTGTATTCTGAGGAGCGGCTGCTGCTGCGCTGAATGCGCTAAGAATAAGACCTGTACTCAATACACTAGTAACTGTGTTTCTGAACTTATTTCCCATACTCTGAATTCCTCCTTATGATTGGCTTCACCATTCTTTTTTTAAACACTTTACCAGAAATCAAACCCAAAAAACCCCCAAATTAAAAAAATCGTCCCATATAACCATAACCCGTCCTTATGTAGCATAAATGGGACTCAGGACTTAATACCTAGTTATTCACTGGGATATGTATATTTGGACAGACTACGTTATACTGAAATCACAAAATCCCTAGTAAAAGAGGTTTTCCTATGGCTCTTATTCAATGTCAGTTTTATTCAGAAGTCCTTGGCTTGAGCACATCCATGCATGTTATTCTCCCTCAGGAAACCCGTTCGCAGATAGGACTCGAAGGCAAGCAAGGAACCGGACCACACCCAACACTGTATTTGCTGCACGGCCTGTCGGACGATGATTCGATCTGGTTACGCAGAACCTCCATTGAACGCTACGTTGCTTCACTGGGGATTGCTGTTGTAATGCCGCAGATTCACCGGAGTTTTTATACCGATATGGAGCAGGGAGGGGCTTACGGGACCTTTATCAGTGAAGAATTGCCGACTTTGGCACGTTCTTTCTTTCCCTTGTCCGCCAAGCGGGAAGACAATTTTGTGGCGGGTCTTTCCATGGGCGGGTATGGTGCCTTCAAACTGGCACTCCAGCATCCAGAGCGCTTTGCGGCCGCTGCCAGTCTCTCGGGGGTAATGGATTTACACGCGGCACGCATCGACCCTATACATAAAGCGATGAGTTCGGCGGAATGGAGTCACATTTTTGGTCCAGATGAAATACGCGGAACAGATCACGACTTGCTGGAGTTGCTACAACGTCATGCTACCTTGGGAACTTCACTCCCCCTGCTCTACCAATGCTGTGGTACGGAGGATTTTCTGTATGAGGGAAACCAGACCTTTCGTAAAGCGTGCGATACTGCCGGGATTCCACTGACCTACGAAGAGGGTCCAGGGACTCATGAATGGGGATACTGGGACGCGAAAATACAGGATGTACTCGCCTGGTTGCCGCTCAAGGGGCGATAAATAAGTGTAAAAAATACCCGCAGCTTCCCTCGCCGTATCATGGCGAAGTGGTAAAGCTGCGGGTATTCATTATGAAGCTATATGCCAATCAAGATTCAGGGTCTTGCCACACATCAAGGAGCTGTCGTCGCAGCCGTAGATGGAGAATCGGATTGTGACTTGGGTAGCACTTTGTACAAGCGCCATTCCCCGTTAAACTCGCCTTCGAGCTGAACCCAGGGTGCTCCTTTTTCATACAAATTCGGATACACCATGTTGATTTTACTCAGTGGCATGCCCGACTTGATCTGAGGTACAAGGATATAATCCACATGACTTTCCTGCGGATAGCTTAATGCCCTATTAAACGTATAATCACTTGTGATCAGGAAGCGCTTCGGATACTGGCTATATACAATCATGGTGTAGGCTGAGGCCGAATCGGTCATAATGGTTGACTTTGGCAAATGCTCATCCAGCCAGACTGCAATTTTCCGGTCCGATTCCTGTCTTACATAGTTCACATTCCCTGTTCGTGTGAGGAAGCTGTTCTCATCCGGCGCGATATCCGGGCGAGTCAGTGCATAGGAGAGTAATCCGGCTGTAAGCACCAGACTGACGGACACCAGACCAAAGGCCGCCCGCCGCGCTCTATCCTGGAGCTGACTCAGCTCATACGGCAGCCAGGCAACGGTAATCGGAAACACGTACATAAAATAGCGGAACCATCCATATGAGGATTGCTTCATCATGAGTAAAAATTGTAAACCCGGCACAGACAGGAACAACAGTAAAATAACCAGCGTTCCCCACCGCAACAACCGCCCGCTTAACAGTCGAATGAACAGAATAGCGAACAACGGCACGGAATACCAGAGGGTTTTAGAAGCGATAAATTTCAAGGCAACCAACGGATGATTAAAGATTTCCACGAATTTATCATCATTTAGCAATTCTGCCGATTGCGCCGTGTTGGAATACTCCGAATTAAGGAAATAGAAGGCATTTCCCATAATGAGATAGTTAAAGAAAATCCACAACAGACCGGAAAAAACAACAGGCAGCAGGAGAAGCAGCCAGGTCGCCTCGACCTTATGTAGCTTTTCCCGAAAAGGCAGCTCACGTCTGCCCATGTTCCGGTGAAGAAACAGAATGGCCACGACCACGCCGCCCGCCATCGCCACCCCGAGGGGGACTGCCTCATATCGAGTCCAGAACGCCATGGCAAGCGCTAATCCGGATACGATCAGACTCGCCGTCATGCGGTCCTTGAGCCACAGCGCAAATTCAATCACCGTCATCATAATAAAATATATGTATAGCGAATCGCTCAGCCCGTTGGCACCGAACAATAAAATAAACGGATTCAGCGCATAGAACAGCGCCAGCATCAAGCTCATTCCCGAGCTAAGCCCTGTTCTGACACCCGCCCGATACAGCAGCACAGCTGTCAAAGCGGCAAAGGTAGCACTCAGGATGACAGCCGCCAATCCGTAGGATGCTAATGCCGGAAATAATGGGTACAGCAGTAATATCACCATTTCCAAAAGACTGGGCAACGGATTCCAGATGAATCCGATGGCACCCAAATGCGGATCACGGCTATATAGCACATAAAATGCATTGGCTACGCGACTGAGCGCGTCCGTATGCATGTATCCCAGAACATAACTGAAATAAATGCCTGCGAACAGCTCCAGCGCAAGTATAAACACAAACAGACCTATAACCATCCATCTGTTTGCTGACCATTTGCGAAAGGACATTCCTCTCGTTCCCCCTCAAACTTGTTACGGTGTTTTTTTCTCAAAATTATGAAGTCTCTTTCTGACGCTGTTGTGGAACGGAGAAAATCCAATAGCGATTCCAGATATAATTGTGAACGGGCACGATGATGGTGGTCAGTACCTCACCGATCAGATACGACCAGCCGATCCAGTGAATGGTTGCGTACATCAGACCTGCATTCAAGAGCAGGCCACAGGAGCAGACCAACAAATATTTAAGAAACTGGGTGCGACTCCCCTCCCCGGTAGGCTCGAATGTCCAGTTCCGGTTCAGCACATACGATACAAGCAGCGTGACTACGAATCCGATCGTAGTAGCCGTTACCGCAGGCACCCTGAACAGTTCCACCAGCAGTACAAGTACACCGACATGGATACCTGTACCCAGCAGCCCCACAATGCCATATTTAATGATTGGATACTTTAGATATGAACGTCTGATCATGTTGATTAAACTCCCTGTCCACCCACAATCGGTCAGCGTTCGCTCGTTTGTCTGCAATCAGATAACGAGGTCTGGCTTTGACTTCGTGATATATGGCGGCGATATATTCTCCTACCACTCCGATGGACAGCATCAATACACTGCCGATAATCAAGAGCAGCAAAATAACAGTTGTAAAACCGGTCACAGCGGTACCCGTTAATTTGTGCGCCAAGGTTTGAATTCCCAATATAACTGAAATCAGCATAAAAATGAGTCCCATTAAACTTACTACCCGCAACGGCACGGTTGAAAACGAAACTATTGCTTCCGCTGCCAGCCGAACCAGTCCCAACGGACTCCAGCGACTGGGGCCCTCCTCCCGAGGAGCCACCCGGAACGAAATCTGGGTTTTGCGGAAACCAAGCCAGGCCGTCATCCCGCGAAAAAATGGAATCCGTTCAGGCATCGCCATCCAGGCATCCACCACCCGGCGATCCAGCAGCTTATAATCCGAGGCATCTTTGAGGTTAAAGCCCGTCAAACGGTTCAAGGTCGCGTAGAACAATGAAGCCCCAAACTTTTTGCCTACCGACTCTTCTCCACGGAATTCCTTCACACATTCGACCAGATCGTAACCCTCATCCTGCCATAAACGCACCATTTCCCCAATCATCTCAGGAGGATGCTGCAAATCTCCGTCCATGACGATGATGGCATCGCCGGAGGCGTTTTCCAGACCTGCGCATAGCGCTAGCTCCTTGCCGAAGTTCCGGCTGAGCCGAAGTGCGAGCAGAGAAGGCATACGACGGGACAATTCGGACAGCTTGAGCCACGTATCGTCTCTGGAACCGTCATCTATGACAATCAGCTCATAGCGTGAAGTGACCACAGACAGCACCCCATCAATCACCTTGAGTGAACGCTCCAGATGTGAGCTTTCATTATACATGGGAATGACAACAGATAAAAAAGGTGTTTTTGTCTCCATTCTTGCTCCTTCTTTCTTCATATTCAGGAGGACTGTGCCGGGGCTTCATCCAGGTCATGCATATCGGTCAGACCATGCGTCGTCTTCTCCCAATAGAACGGCTTGGTAATGAGCTGCCAGGCTGCCTTCACCGCAGCAATACTCATAAGTACCCAATACAGCGGCGAGAGTAGCCCATATTTGACCATCGCGTATGAAAATGTACGTTCACCGCGCTCTTCCAGTTCCCCGATGACCCAATACATTCCGGCCACATTACTGAATACGAACAAAAAATTACCGATATAAAATTCCGCGCTGGCCAGGTAATACACATAACCCGGGAACAGCTTGGGAATAAAGGCCATTTCCCAACCAAACCATAAAATCAGCAATCCCCAAAAAATTGGATTCAACAAAGGCAGCATCGGTGTCGCCAAAATCATTACCTGAAAGCCGAAAAAGCCTTTCCAGCCCACCTCACGCACCAACTTCACCGGATTGCGCATATGAACCAGCCATGTCTGCATATATCCCTTGATCCAGCGTGACCGCTGACGAATCCAGTTCCCTACGCGACTGTTCGCTTCCTCCCATGTACGGGAATCGACAATGGCGGTTTTGTAACCGCCTTTATACAGACGTATACCCAGATCGGCATCCTCGGTTACATTGTAGGGGTCCCACGCATTGATATCTTTGAGCACGGATACCCGAAAATGATTGGATGTTCCGCCCAAAGGAATAGGCGTATCTAACTGCATAATACCCGGCAGCAGCAGTTCGAACCACATACTGTATTCCTGCGTGAACCAGCGGGTCAGCAAATTTTGCGTACTGTTAAAATAGTTGAGCTTCGCTTGAATACACGCATAATGCTCAGGGAGCGAGTCGAACGCCGCAATGACCTTTTTTAGCTGGTCGGAGTCGGGACGATCCTCGGCATCATAAATAACCACAAATTCGCCGCGCGCCCGAATAAGTCCGTAGTTACACGCCTTCGGCTTGGTTTTGGGCAAGCCGTCAGGGACGACCAGTGTCGTATAATAGGCGGGCAGCTTCATTTCACGAAGCAGCTCAATGGTCTCAATATCGTCCTCTTCAATCAGCAGCCGCACATCCAGCTTGGATTTTGGATAATCAAGCTGCTCCAAATTCCGCAGCAGCATCGGAAGCACGCCCGCCTCCTTGTACATCGGTACGAGAATCGTATAGATCGGCAGCTTTTTCTCATCCATGGCGTCGACCTCTTCCTTCGTGAAGCGAAGCTGCGCCCCACGCCGGGAACCGAGATAAATAATACCAAATTTAAATAGCGTCATGGCAAAATAAAACAGCTGAATCAGCATATTGATGATCAGCACAGTATTCCAGCTGTTCCAGAAAAGACCGAGCAGCGTAATCACGCCCATCGCCGCGAACACCCACAGTTGTCCCTTCGTAAAGGTCGTGCGCGCCGAATTATGCGGCTCTTTTTCCAACAATCCGGTCGTGCTCTCCTGCATCATTTCTTCACCGTAGATTTTACCCCAGAGCTGCTCCATCTCTTCCTTGGTCGCCAGCACCTGCTCCACCGGCATGCCGAGAATGTCCTCCAGCTTCAAGCGCCGCTCTTCCAGCAACGGATCACTGACCGCCACAATATAGCGGTTCATATATTCATGAATGACGACCACGCCGTAAGCCATGGCCACCTGCTCGGGTAACTTATAGGCTGCATCCAGTGCCAGCTCTTCACCAATACGGCCGATCCGGTTCTGTGTAGCAATCGCGCGGTACAAATCCGCAGGCTCCAGCATTTGCAATGACAGCAAAATATCGCCGAGCAGCCCGCCGCTCTTCGCTTGGAACTCCAGTGCGCGCTCTAGCTGCTCTGGTGAAATATAGCCGGAACGTACCAGCATGTCGCCCAGTCGCTCTTTGGATTTATCACTATCCACCTGCTCCTGCAACTGCTCTGCGGTAATGAAGCCCATTTCTACCAAAATGTCGCCCAGCCTGCCACCGTAACGTTTTTGGTTTCGGATGGCGTCGGTAAGCTGGTCGCGGGTAATTATGCCGTTGTCCACCAATTGGTCTCCAAGGCGGGCCTTGCCGTTCCGTCCGTTCTGCATTCCCGTGGCGGCCTCTCCGCCTGCGGAACCAGGAGCGCTGGAGACTACTCCCAAGGCGGCTCCTGCCGCAGCCTGTTCCTGTTGGCCGCTAAGATATTGGACTTGCGCCTCCTGCGCTTGTCCATCCTGCACACTTTCATCCAGCAATTGCTCCACCGCTGCTGCCGTATCCGCCGCGCTCTGTAATGCAAGGATTCGCAGTTCCGTATCCTGAAGCCGCCGTTCCAGCTCCTCAATATGAAAATCCAGCTTGTATAACACCGGGGCCTGCTCCGTCCGCTGGGCCTCCAGTTGCTGCTCCAGTCGAGCGATCTGCTGACGCTCTTCTTTTATTCTTCTCTTGGTTTGGGGAATTGAAACTCCCCCAATCTGCCACCTCAGCCTGTCACCCATGGATTCCCGCCCTTTCAATCCAACGCCGCTCTTCTGCGAGCGCATCCGCAAGTAACTGCTTCAACTCTGCATCCCGTTGCTTCTTCCGTTCCAGCGCCGCGTGGAAAAGCTCCCGTTCCTCGCGCAGCAACTCCTCGTCCTTCATCCGCTCTTCGTGCAACGAAGACACCAGCTGATCGGCGTCAGAAGCGCGATAACCGATCCATGCGCTCTTTAACTGCCGCGCCGTTCTTTTGCTTCTCATAATACCTCCCTGAACCGTCCGGACTCTGCCTCTTGATCTGTCCCTGCATCCATGGTCTTACGTCTTCCTGAAAGCAGGACATTTTCTTATTCTCATTTAAACCCTTCGTTTACACATTGATGCAAGTCTTCCAGTCAAGAGAGACCCGTAAAAACCTGACATTTATTCATTTGATACCAGTTCTGTCCTGATGAATTGGTAATACAATTAAAAACTTAGTGCTATTCTACCATACTCGTAGTAGGAGTAGGTATACAATAATGTAAATTCTAGAAACTTTCACACTAATGCATACATAGGTATATAGAACTATTTTATGATTCCTGTGATTGCACCTGTCTAAGAAACCTTACGCAATCTATCATTGTTCAGATCACCATTAAAGCCAATTCCCCTCTAATACTTTAAAAAGCACAAAAAGCACCGCGAACGGTGCCCTTGCTATCTTGATATCCTGCTTATGTGCTAAACTATTAAATTCTACACAGCGTCCCGCTGCTGTGCAAGAATTCTTTTAGCCTCATTAGTTACTCCGTTTGTGCCCTTCAAACCATGTAGACGTGCTGCTCAGAAGCTGTTCACTGCGTCCGATGGCTGCCTGTACCTGTCCGGTTGCAGTTCCACCGTATACATTCCGGGCATTAACCACCGCTTCCGGTTGAAGCACCTCATAGATGCGGTCGTCGAACAAGTCGGAAAACTGCTGGAATTCCTCCAGTGTCAGATCAAGCAAATACTTGCCATGCTGGATGCAATACAGTACCGTTTTGCCGATGACCTCATGCGCCTGACGGAAAGGAAGTCCCTTGCCGACGAGGAAATCTGCAATATCTGTCGCATTGGAGAAGTCCTGATTGACCGCTTGACGCATGCGATCCTTGTTCACCTTCATCGTTGCGATCATTGGCGCGAACAACTGCAAAGCCCCTTCCAGCGTAGCAACAGTATCGAACATGCCTTCCTTGTCCTCCTGCATATCCTTGTTGTACGCCAGCGGCAAGGATTTCAATACGGTCAGCAGTCCAACGAGATTGCCATAGACGCGTCCAGTTTTACCGCGTACCAGCTCCGGTACGTCCGGGTTTTTCTTCTGCGGCATAATGCTGCTGCCTGTGCAAAAAGCATCATCCAGCTCCACGAAGCCAAACTCCGTGCTGCTCCACAGCACCAGCTCTTCGCTTAGACGCGACAAATGCGCCATGATCAGCGAAGCTCCAGCCAGAAACTCTACGATAAAGTCCCGGTCGCTAACGGCGTCCAGACTATTTTCATACACGCCATCAAAACCCAGTTGCTCGGCTACAAAATGACGGTCTATCGGAAAGGTCGTTCCAGCTAAAGCACCCGCACCGAGCGGTAATACATTAATGCGCTTGTAGCTGTCTTTGAGTCGGTCAATATCGCGCTCCAGCATAGATACATATGCGAGCAAATGATGCGCGAACAAAATAGGCTGCGCCCGCTGCAAATGCGTATATCCGGGTACAATCGTATCCAGATTATCCTTCGCCTGCCCAATCAGTGCGGCTTGTACATCATGCAGCATACCGACCAGCGCCACCACACGTCCGCGCAAATACAAGTGCATATCCGTTGCCACCTGATCATTACGGCTGCGCCCGGTGTGCAGCTTCCCGCCAACCGGACCAATCGCTTCGATCAGATTTTTTTCGATATTCATATGAATATCCTCGTCCGAAACCGAAAATTCAATCTCCCCACGGCGGATACGCTCCAATACCGTGTGTAGTCCTTCCCTGATCGTATCCGCATCGGCCTGCGGAATAATCCCGCATTTGCCCAGCATGGCTACATGAGCCAAACTGCCCTGAATATCTTCTTCCGCCAACGCCTGATCAAACCCGATGGAAGCCGTGTATTCCTCTACCAGCTTGTTGGTCTGCTTCGTAAAACGTCCGCCCCATAGCTTACTCATTTTTGCAAGATCCCCTCTCTGCAATACAAGCCGCCCTCGTCACTTGGACAAGGACGGCCCGCATCCCGTACATTTTTAGGTAATTCATTTATTTATTATTTTTGGCTACCCCTGCATTGACCTTCAAGCGCAGGGCATTCAAGCGGATAAAACCTGTTGCATCCCCTTGATCGTAAGCTTGTGTTGGATCAGCTTCCATCGTCGCAATATCCGGGTTGTACAAGCTGACCGGACTTTTGACACCTGCGCCAATAATATTGCCTTTGTACAGCTTCACGCGCACGGTACCACTGACATTCTTTTGGCTCTCATGAACCAGTGCCTGCAAAGCCACACGCTCCGGCGCGAACCAGAAACCGTTGTAGACCAGCGTAGCATATCGGGTAATCAGACTGTCGCGCAGATTCATAACCTCGCGATCCATCGTGATGGACTCCATTTTGCGATGAGCTGTGAACAGGATCGTACCGCCCGGCGTCTCGTACACTCCGCGGCTCTTCATACCGACAAAACGGTTTTCCACCATGTCCACACGTCCGATGCCATGCTTGCCGCCCAACTCATTCAGCTTTTCCATAACCTGCAACGGGTTTAGCTGCTCTCCGTTCAAAGCGACACAGTTTCCTGCTTCAAACTCCAGCTCCAAATATTCCGCTTCATCAGGAGCATCCTCAGGTGCATTGCTGAGCAAGAACATTTCTTTATTTTCAGGAGCGCTCGGATCAAACCAAGGGTCCTCCAGCACGCCGCTTTCATAACTAATATGCAGCAGATTACGGTCCATGGAGTACGGCTTGGCCGCAGAAGCGGTTACCGGAATATCGTGTTTCTCCGCATAGGCAATCATTTCTGCCCGGCCCGGGAACTGATTGCGGAACTCTTCCAGCCGCCAAGGTGCGATCACCTTGATATCGGGCGTCAACGCCGCCGCGTTCAGCTCGAAGCGCACCTGATCGTTGCCTTTGCCTGTCGCGCCGTGAGCGATAGCTGTTGCACCCTCTGCAATCGCAATATCCACCATCCGTTTAGCGATCAATGGACGTGCAATACTCGTTCCGAGCAAATATTGTCCTTCATACAAAGCACCCGCCTGAAACATCGGATAAATAAAATCCTTGGCGAATTCATCACGCAGATCATCAATATACACTTTGGAGGCTCCCGTAGCGAGCGCTTTTTCCTCCAAACCATCCAGCTCTTCCTTCTGTCCGATATCTGCGGTAAACGCTATAATTTCAGCGTCGTAGGTTTCTTTAAGCCATTTCAAAATGACCGACGTATCCAGACCGCCGGAATATGCGAGTACGATTTTTTCTTTTGCCATGATTGAAAGTCCTCCCCGAATGCTTCTAGCCACTATCTTTCATTCACATCTGCATCTAAATCTACAGATCATCTTCCACAAATGCAATCTTTCTAACCATAAAACATAACTTCTTTATCCCATCAAAGCAACCATCAATGCTTTTTGTGCATGCAGACGGTTCTCAGCCTCATCAAAAATCACTGAATTCGGTCCGTCGATTACACCTGCGCTCACTTCTTCGCCACGATGCGCAGGTAGACAGTGCAGGAACAGATAATCCGGCTTCGCCAGCTTAACCAGCTCCTCATTCACCTGGAAGTCGGCAAAAGCAAGCTCCCGTTCCTTCTGCTCTTCCTCAAAGCCCATGCTCGCCCATACATCCGTGTAGATTGCATCTGCATCCTTTACTGCTTCTTGCGGACTTTGGGTAATCACAATCTCACTGCCGGTTTGCTTGGCAATCTCACGGGAAGCTGCCACAACACTCGGATCAGGCTCATATCCAGCAGGACTTGCAATCGATACATGCACGCCAAGCTTCGCTCCACCAATCAACAGGGAATGCGCCATATTGTTGCCGTCCCCGATGTAGGCCAATTTAAGTCCTTTAAGCTTGCCCTTTTGCTCATACAAGGTCTGATAATCAGCCAGCACCTGACACGGATGCGCCAAATCGCTCAAGCCGTTGATCACAGGAACAGATGCATAACGCGCCAACTCTACAACATTATCGTGTCCGAAAGTGCGGATCATAATGCCATCCAGATAACGAGACATCACCTGTGCCATATCGCTAATAGGCTCACCGCGTCCTAGTTGAATGTCGTTTTTACTGAGAAAAAGGGCATGACCGCCCAATTGAAACATGCCGACTTCAAAAGACACCCGCGTACGTGTAGAGGATTTTTCAAAAATCAGTCCGATCGTTTTCCCCTTCAGCGGCTGATAGGTTTCTCCATTTTTATGCTTGCGCTTGATTTCGATGGCGAGATCAATTAAATATTGAATTTCTTCGGTCGAGTAGTCGTCCAACTCAAGGAAGTCCCGCCCCTTCAAGTTAATTTGCTGCAATGCCCCGCCCTGGCTCATGCTATCGTCTCCTTTTACACTCTAATCTAGGCAGTTTAACCACCTAAGCAATATGCTCCTGAATCAACTCAGTAATAAGTTCTACAGCCTGATCTATCTCGTCCTTCGTTACATACAGGTTAGGCAACAGGCGAACCACGTTCGGTCCTGCGGTAATGAACAGAATGCCCTTCTTTTGTCCTGCCAAAACAAGTTCCGCCACAGGCTCAGCACACTCGATGCCGACCATCAGGCCTTTTCCACGGATATCCTTCACAAAAGGAATCTCTCCAAGCTGCTTTTGCAGACTTTGGAACAAATACTCGCCCAGCTCAGCCGCACGCTCTGGAAGTTTTTCGTCAATAATCGTTTCAATGGTCGCCTGAACCGCTGCCATAGCAAGCGGAGTACCGCCAAAGGTGGAGCCGTGACTGCCCGCCGTGAACGCTTCGCGCAAATATCCTTTGCCCAGCATCGCACCAACGGAAAAACCACTGCCCAACCCCTTCGCCAACGTAAAGATATCCGGCTCTATGCCGTAGTGCTCAAAGGAAAACAACTTGCCTGTACGTCCCATGCCCGTCTGTACCTCATCAATGATCAAAAGCAATCCATGCTCGTTGCAAAGCTTTGTAATCACGTCTACAAAAGCAGGTTCGACCGGATACATTCCGCCTTCTGCCTGCACCATTTCCAGCATGATTGCGGCCGTATTCTCGCTGATTGCCTCTTCGAGCGCAGCCTGATCGTGGAGCGGAACACTTTTGAACCCGGCTGGAAGCGGTAAAAAGCCTTCTTTTACTTTATCCTGACCCGTAGCGGTCAAGGTTGCCAGCGTCCGTCCGTGGAAGGATTGCGTGAACGTAATGATCTCGTAGCGTCCAGTCTGCTTCACCTTCTGGTGATAACGACGCGCCAGCTTGATCGCAGCTTCATTCGCTTCTGCGCCGCTGTTGCAGAAGAACACAGCATCTGCGCTGCTATTGGCAGTCAGTAGAGCGGCGGCCCGTTCCTGCCCCGGAATATGAAACAGATTGGATACATGCCATAGTTCATCAATCTGCTTTTTCAAGCGTTCAGCTACAGCCTGTGGCGCATGTCCAAGATTGGTAACAGCAATGCCTGACATGAAATCCAGATAACGCTTGCCCTGATCATCCCACAGCCAGCTTCCTTGTCCTTTGACCAGTGTGAGCGGGTATCTTGCGTAGGTTGGAAAAAGAGAGCTGTTTGTCTGCACAGCTGCGGATGCCTTTTCCGTTTCTGCTCCGGCAACGGTTCCGTTCGTACCTGGCGTTTCGACGCTCACCAGCGTATTTGCTTCCTTACTCATTATGTTCACGCTCCCTTTTCGCTTTGTTTTATAGACTGGTTTGTATAGGATGACTACTGCATACGCATGATGCGCGTTCCAATGGCTTCTCCACCCAGCACACGGCTTAATATCTGCGGTTCACTGCCGTTCACAATGACAACTTCCTTCACCTTGCCGTGGATGCAGGCAATAGCCGCTCTCACCTTAGGAATCATGCCGCCGTATATTTCACCTGTGCTGATCATATCCTCAATCTCCTGTACGGTGATGGAGTCCAGCACCTTCTTTTCTCCGCCAATCTTTTTCAATATGCCCGGCACATCCGTAACGACGATCATCCGGCTGACTCCAAGATGAGAGGCTACTGCACCCGCCGCTGTATCTGCATTAATGTTGTAGCGCTGACCAGATCTATCAATCCCGATGGGCGCAATAACGGGCATGTAGTTCATATCCAGCACACCTGTAATAATCGAAGCCTGAACAGACGTTACTTCTCCGACCCAGCCGACCTCTGCGGCATTCGACACAGGCTTTGCCTCGATTAAATAGCCATCACTGCCTGACAAACCCAGTGCTCGACCTCCGTGTATTCCGATTCTGCGTACAATCTGCTTGTTAATGCTGCCCGCCAGCACCATTTCCACGACATCCAGCACGGGTTCGGTTGTTTTGCGCAACCCGTTGATGAATTCCGTTTCGATGCCCAGCTTCGCCAAATTGTCGGAGATCGCAGGGCCGCCGCCATGTACAATAACAGGTTGAAGGCCTTCCGACTGCAAGCGGGCCAGATCGTCAAAGAAGGAATCAGGCAACGCAGCCAGCGTACTTCCTCCGCATTTCATCACAAAATTACGACGTGCCAATCCCGCATGATTTGCTTGATCCGCGTTTTCCACTGCCGATTGCATATAATCTCCCCTTTTCTCCTCTGCACAGTCCGTGCCATTTTACAATAATGCCAGCATTCCATCCGTGCTTATTCCGTTGTCTATGTCCGATATGCAGCGTTAATCCGCACGTAATCGTAGGTTAAGTCACAGCCCCATGCTGTGGCGGTTCCGTTCCCGTGATGCAAATCTACAATAATCCGCACCGTATCTCCCCGAAGGTAGGAGAGCGCCTCATCTTCATCAAAAGAGACCGGACTGGACGCGCTCAGCACAACAATATCACCCAAGCGGATGTCTACCGTATCCGGGTTGACCGGCTCTCCGGCCCGTCCGACAGCTGCAATAATCCGGCCCCAGTTCGCATCAGCTCCAAAAACGGCCGACTTCACCAGACTAGACCCGATCACTGTCTTCGCGATCGCTTGAGCAGATGCATCGCTTACCGCGCCGCTCACGGACACCTCTACCAGCTTCGTAGCGCCTTCCCCATCGCGGGCAATTGCCTTCGCCAGCTCACGGCAGATATAGGTGAACGCTTCGGCAAAAGCATCCCAATCGGGATGTCCTGCGTGCAGCTCACGGTTACCCGCCAGCCCGCTTGCCATCGCAATCAGCATATCGTTCGTGCTCGTATCGCCATCTACCGTAATCATATTAAAGCTGGTATCCGTTGCCTGCTTCAATAGCTGATGAAGTGCAGTCTGCCCAATCGCAGCATCACAGGTCATAAAAGCCAGCATCGTCGCCATGTTCGGATGAATCATGCCCGAGCCCTTCGCTGCTCCGGCAATGTGTATGGTCACGCCATCCACTTCAACCGCCACGCATGCTTCCTTCTTAACCAAGTCCGTCGTCAGAATGGCTTGGGTAAATTGCTCCGCTCCATCGCTTTCCCCGTTCACACGGCCAGGTAATGCAGATATGCCGCCAAGCACACGGTCCATTTTCAAATGCTCACCAATCACGCCCGTCGATGCAACCGCTACATTGCTCTCCGCAACACCCAGCTCACGAGCAGCAGCCGAGCGCATGGCGTAAGCATCTTGCTCTCCTTGCTGTCCAGTGCAGGCATTGGCGTTCCCGCTGTTCACCACGACCGCTTGCAGCCGACCATCCACGAGGCTCTCGCGAGTCACTTTGAGCGGTGCAGCCTGAAATACATTGGTGGTGTATACCGCAGCGGCTGTAGCCTCAACCTCGCAGCGAATCGCGCCGATATCGTTGCGGTCAGTATTTTTAAGTCCGCAATGCAATCCTCCGGCTGTAAAGCCGCGCGGGGTTACGATATTCCCCCCGTTTACTACCGTAAACCCTGATTTGCTCATAATTGTGTGCCCTCGTCCGCAACGCTTTCTATAAGTAACGGTTCTATTTGCGAATCCATTCCCGCCCGCTTACGTTTCCCGTTCCATGTTGTGGCTGCTTGCTGCTTTACGGATATACCGGTATGAAGCCCAGTCCGAGGTTCTCCTCCCATCCCATCATCAAGTTTAAGTTCTGAATCGCCTGTCCGGCAGCACCCTTCACGACGTTATCAATGACCGAAATAATCGTAAGGCGCCCAGTCCGTGCATCTGCTGCAAAACCGATATCGCAGTAATTGGAGCCAAATACTTCCTTCGTTGCTGGCCATACACCTTCACCGCGCACACGGACAAAAGGTTGGTCTTTATAATAATCCCGGTATAGCCCGATGAGATCCTGATCTGTGTAATCACCCTTCAACGTGACATAAATCGTACTCATAATTCCTCGGGTCATCGGAACCAGTTGTGTTGTAAACGTAATCGTAACGTCCTCACCCGCAATATCGCCCAAAACCTGTTCGATTTCAGGGATATGCTGGTGCTTGTTAATCTTGTAGGCTTTAAAATTCTCGTTCATCTCCGCATAATGCGAAACGAGACTTGTTCCCCGGCCGGAGCCGGATACTCCGGATTTGGCATCTACAATCAGCGTCCGATGGTCGATCCAATCTGCCTTCAACGCAGGGATAATTCCCAGCAATGTTGCCGTTGGGTAGCAGCCCGGATTAGAAATAAAAGAGACGCCAGCAAGCTTTTCTGCATACACCTCGCTGAGTCCGTATACGGCTTGCTTGAGATATTCGGGTGAAGCCGCAGGCTTTTTATACCATGCTTCGTACGTTTCCCCGCTTCGCAGTCTGAAATCCCCAGAGAGGTCAATGACCTTCAATCCGGCATCAAGAAGCTGCGGCACCAGCTTGGTGCTGACACCAGAAGGTGTAGCTGTGAAAACCAGATCAGCCTTGGCAGCCGTCTCTTGAACATCGACACCGTCCAAATCCTGAACCACAATGTCCGTCAGATGTGGAAACCCGTCACTGATCGGGACACCCGCGCTGGACGAAGAAATAACAGATACGATCTCTACCTGCGGATGATGAACCAAAAAACGAATGAGCTCCACCCCGCCATACCCGGTGGAACCGACAATTGCCACTTTTAGCTTGCTGCTCACAGACCTTCCTCCATTCCGTTCCTATGAAATATGTATTATTATACGACTCTATTCATATAAATACAACATACTCATGTAAAGTTATTCACCCAAATTTGAAGTGATTGTCTCATGCATTGGTATTTATTTAGATTGCTCATTTCTGCATCTGATGTTGAAGTTCCTATCAGAACCTGTATAAATACAAAAAGGGAAACCACGTTTTGCAAAAACGGAGTTCCCCTTATTTATTAGCTAAAACAAGCCTTTCGGCAGGCCACTTTGTTTCAGCCTTCCTTCTTAAAACCTTCACCCAATACTTCACGCGTATTACTAATGATCACGAAAGCATCCGGATCTACCAAGCGAACAAGCGTTTTGAGACGGGTCACCTCATTTTGGCCTACCACAACCATTAGCACAGGACGTTCTTCGTTCGTATAACCGCCTCGTCCAGCCAACTCCGTCAATCCCCGATCCAAGTCATGTAAAATAGCCTGTGTGATCTTTTCCTTCTGATTGGATATGATATAGGCCACTTTGGAGTAGCTTAACCCCATTTCCACGGCATCAATGACCTTGCCAGTTACAAACAAACCAATTAGTGCATACAGCGCCCGCTCCGGCGATAGAGCAAAGCCAGCCAGTGTGATGACTGTACCGTCCATAAGCATGACGCAGAGTGATAGGCTGAGGCCGGTATATTTTTGAATGATCTGCGCCAAAATAGCCAGCCCACCCGTCGAGCCTCTGCCCCGGAATACAGTGCCCAATCCCAACCCTACTCCGATTCCACCATACAGCGAAGCCAGCAACGGATTCGTTGTCGGAACTGCCCAATCCTTAGTTAGATAAACGAATAAAGGTAACATGATACTTCCCAGCAGGGAACGCAAACCGTATTTCTTTCCTAACAGCAGCACCCCCGCTATAAATAACGGAATATTCATTCCCCACTGCGTATAAGCTGGTTCCAGACCAAACAGATCCTGGCCCAAAATAGATAAACCCGACACACCCCCGGATGCAATTCGGTTAGGAAGCAGGAACATATTGAAGGTCAGCGCCGTAATGAAGGAGCCGAGCACAATGAGCAGAACATCCATCACATTGCGAGCGGGGCCGCTGGCGGCAATCAGAGGCCTACGGCGTCTTCGCCGAGCAGCGGGGAGATTCATTTGAGACATCTTTCGTATTCTCCTTTAATTTAAAAATACCGTGTACACAAAAATTCCTACAGTCCATAGGCACATGGCCTATGGGTCTGTAGGAAAACATACAGGCTATTATTCTGCGTCCAGCTTGATCTGACTGCGCAGGTAACCGTCGATGAACGGGTCCAGATCGCCATCCATGACAGCCCCTACATTGCCTGTTTCCACACTGGTACGATGATCCTTCACCATGCTGTATGGGTGGAACACGTAAGAACGAATTTGGCTGCCCCATGCAATATCGGACTGTTCCCCACGGATTTCGTCCAATTGTTGACGCTGCTCTTCAATTTTGCGCTCGTAGAGCTTGGAACGAAGCATCGTCATAGCCTGCTCACGGTTCTTGATCTGGGAGCGCTCATTTTGACAAGTTACAACAATGCCGGAAGGAAGATGCGTAATCCGAACTGCTGAATCGGTCGTGTTAATATGCTGACCGCCTGCGCCGCTGGCGCGGTACGTATCAATTTTAAGATCCTCTGTCCGGATTTCCACGTCCACATCATCCGCAATTTCCGGCACGACATCACAGGATACGAACGACGTATGCCGACGACCCGAGGAATCAAATGGAGAAATGCGCACGAGACGATGCACGCCTTTTTCTGCTTTGAGGTAGCCGTAAGCATTATAGCCCTTGATCAGCAGCGTTACACTTTTGATCCCTGCTTCATCACCCGCAAGGTAATCCAGCGTTTCTACCTTAAAGCCGCGTTTTTCTGCCCAGCGTGTATACATCCGTAGCAGCATTTGACCCCAGTCCTGCGACTCGGTTCCGCCTGCCCCCGGATGCAACTCCAAAATAGCATTAAGCTTGTCATATGGCTGATTTAAAAGCAATTGCAGTTCGAACTCCTCAAGCTTGCTCAGCAAGGATCTGATACTGTTCTCAATTTCTCCAGCCAGTGTTTCGTCGCCTTCCTCATCAGCCAGCTCAGCCATCATCCCCGCATCCTCATATTCCTGACGGAGCTGTTCATAGCTGTCTACCGAAGACTTAACCGCGTTCATTTCCGCGATCACAGCTTGGGCTTTATCGTTATCATCCCAAAAATCAGGCGCAGCCATCTTTTCCTCAAAGTTTGCGATCATTTCCTGTTTGAGATCTAAGTCAAAGAGACCCCCTAAGGTTTGTTAGTTTCTTGCCTATTTCTCTTAAATCATGCTTAACATTTGGATCAATCATTATGTCATTCTCCTTTTGGCGATGGGTTAAGGGTTTAAAACTGTTATGAGTACGGCTGGGTGAGGAGACGCTACGCGAATGATTTGATCTTATGATCGCTGACACTTCTCCAGATTCAAATCCTTCGCTTCGCTACCGACCGCCGTAAAGTCAAACGGCTTTTAAATAACCGGGTGCTCCCCTGTATGGCACAAAATGGCCGACGGTCAGTTGGATAAACTGCCGCCTGCCATTATATGCAGTACAGGAAATGAATGCTTCCCTAAATCCGTTATCTTCTGCGCGGACGCGAAGGGGCAGATTTCTTTTTAGGAGCAGCAGGTTCGCCACTCGTCGAGATTTTGTCTTCGTCGATGACAGCCTGACGCTCTTGGTTGGATTCAATTTGCGCCTTCATGATGTAAGTCGCTACTTCCTCCTGGATGCTGGCGATCATGGCATGGAACATTTCAAAACCTTCAAACTGGTATTCACGCAACGGATCGGTACCACCATAAGCACGCAAGTGAATACCTTGACGCAGCTGATCCATAGCATCGATATGATCCATCCATTTGCTATCCACTGCACGCAGTACAATAACTTTCTCGAACTCGCGTACCATGTCTTCGCCAATCGTCTCTTCACGTCTGTGGTATCTTTCGTTAACTTTCTCGAAGACCAGTTCAACGATCTCTTCTTTTTCTTTACCCCACAGGTCATCACGACTGATTGCATTTTCATCAAGCAGATTGTTATTCACATATTCTGCCACTTCTTCAAGTTCCCAGTTTTCAGGGATGTCATCGCCGCAATGTGCTTCCACCACACGCTCAATGACAGGCTTGATCATGTCGAACACGACTTCTTTAATGTTCTCGGATTCCAGCACTTCACGACGCTGTTTGTAAATAATAGTACGCTGCTGGTTCATCACGTCATCATACTGGAGAACGACTTTGCGCTGGTCAAAGTTGTTGCCCTCAACGCGTTTTTGCGCCGATTCGATAGCACGTGTAATCATACGACTCTCGATTGGTTGGTCTTCCTCGAAGCCCAAGCGCTCCATCATATTGAGTACGTTGTCCGCACCAAAACGCTTCATCAACTCATCGCCCAGCGATAAGTAAAACTGTGTAGACCCCGGATCACCTTGGCGTCCTGCACGGCCACGAAGCTGATTATCAATACGACGTGATTCATGACGCTCTGTACCGATGATGTGTAAGCCGCCAATACCCGATACGCCTTCGCCCAACACGATGTCTGTACCCCGCCCTGCCATGTTCGTGGCAATGGTTACTGAACCCGCTTCACCTGCGCGGGAAATGATTTCAGCTTCCTCGGCATGATACTTGGCGTTAAGCACTTTATGCCGTACTCCTTTGCGTTTCAGCATTTCGGAAAGAAGCTCCGAATTTTCAATAGAAATCGTACCTACCAATATCGGCTGGTTGTTTTTGTGGCGCTCCACAATTTCATCCACTACCGCATGGAATTTACCTTTTACGCTCTTGTATACTACGTCAGGCATATCCACACGCTGATTTGCCCGGTTCGTAGGGATCTGGAGAACTTCCAGACCATATATTTTTTTGAATTCTTCTTCTTCTGTTTTAGCTGTACCCGTCATACCTGCCAATTTGCGATACATACGGAAATAGTTTTGGAAAGTAATCGTCGCCAGCGTCATGCTCTCGTTCTGTACAACAATGTTTTCCTTCGCTTCAATCGCCTGATGCAAACCATCGCTGTAGCGACGTCCGGCCATCAGACGGCCTGTGAACTCATCGACAATCAGAACTTCGCCGTCAGCTACGACATAATCCACATCCAGACGCATAATAGCGTTAGCCTTCAAGGCCTGTACGATGTGGTGATTGATTGTAACACTTTCCTGATCGTACAGGTTCTCCAGTCCGAAGAAATTCTCAGCTTTGGATACACCGTTCTCGGTCAAAGCAACCGACTTCACCTTGATATCCAAGGTGTAATCTTCTTCAACATTCAGACTCTTCACAAAACGGTCAGCCGCAAAATACAGCTCTGTGGATTTCTGAGCTTGTCCAGAGATAATCAACGGCGTACGGGCTTCATCGACGAGAATCGAATCCACTTCATCAATGATACAGAAATACAACGGACGTTGTACCATCTGTTCTTTGTAGAGCACCATGTTGTCACGCAGGTAATCGAATCCAAACTCATTGTTCGTGCCGTATGTGATGTCGCAAGCATATGCAGCTTGCTTTTCTCCATGACCCAGACCAGACAAATTCAGCCCGACCGACATGCCCAGGAAGTTATAGATTTGTCCCATTTCTCCGCTGTCACGTTGCGCCAAATAGTCATTGACCGTAACCACGTGCACGCCTTTACCCAACAGTGCATTCAAATAAACCGGCAGTGTTCCCACTAGTGTTTTACCTTCGCCAGTTTTCATTTCGGCAATTCTACCTTCATGCAGCGCAATACCACCAAGCATCTGCACGTCATAATGACGTTTGCCCAATACCCGCTTGGACGCCTCACGAACGGTTGCGAAAGCATCCGGCAAAATCTCTTCCGCCGTAGTTCCCTGCTCAATCCGGGCTTTAAACTCCGCCGTTTTCGCTTGCAGTTCCTCATCCGATAGCTTCTCGAAATCCGGCTCTAATTTATTGATCAGCTCAACCGTCTTCATTAAACGCTTGACGTCACGTTCGTTTGTATCTCCAAAAATTTTCTTTACAATTCCTAACATGGTTTACCCCTTTCACGCAAAACAATTAATAGAATCAATTTCACAATAAGAAAGGGTCCATGATGAAATTGATCCCGATATGTTTGACAGGCCCGGCTATACCAGCCCATCGTGCGATGTTCTTTGCATAAATTGTAACAGTTTGTAGGACATGCCGCAACACAAGCCGCTCCCTGATTTGCATCCGGTTAAAGATACCAAAACAATTCACGCATGAAATACACATTTAGTTACGTTTATTTGCTTAAAATTTCATTTCATTTTCAGAAAAACATATAAAAGAGCCCTACCCCGCCAGGTTCGCAAGGATAAGGCTCGTCGTTAGTTTCATTCTTCCCAATCTCCAATGAAGCATGCTTTCAATCGGGAACCCTCTATTCATTTTAAAACATGATAAGTTCCTGTCTTACAGATTATTCCCGTTCGATCAGGCCGTATTTACCATCATTGCGCTTGTAAACCACGCTGACTTCTTCGTTATCAATATTGGCAAATACAAAGAAATTATGTCCAACCATGTTCATTTGAAGAATGGCCTCTTCCACATCCATCGGTTTCAATAAGAAACGCTTGGTGCGGACGACTTCCAGCTCATCCAATTCTGCATCTTCAGCAACAGCCACGCCACCTGCCGTATCTTCTACAAAAAGGGTTTTCAAGCTGCCCTCCTGACGAAATTTACGGTTCAGCTTGGTTTTATGCTTGCGAATCTGCCGCTCAAGCTTGTCTACCACGGCATCAATGGACGCATACATGTCGTCGCTTTCGTCTTCGGCACGGAGTACAAGCCCCGGCAAAGGAATGGTTACTTCTACAGTGTGCAAATCTCTGGTTGTGCTTAACGTTACACTTCCGTCAGACGTCGGGGGTGCATCGAAATACTTCTCAAGTCTGCTGAATTTCTTATCAACGTATTCCTTCAAAGCGTCGGTAACCTCGATCTGTTGACCTCGTACTGTTAAGTTCATAGGGCACGCCTCCTTTGCCCCTTCAGTATAACACATATGTTAACGCCAAGTAAAAAAAGCACCCGACATTTCGAAGCTATTTTACAAAATTCTTCTTTTTTCGCTAAAACGCTTCCTCAAACCTCATTTTTTGAAAAAGATCATGTTTTAAAGAGACACACATACACATGTGAATAATGAGCACATATAAAAATAGTTGCTCTGCTGCATCGTGACATTTATGTATTCCCGGCTTTACGTTCAGCTGCTTTAACGAAAAAGGAGGGGTGGCCTTTACACACTGAATCCGATGCAGGCCTGTGGTGGTATGCACGGCTTTCCTAAACTCACACTTAGCTCCAGCGCTCTGCGTGTCGGGCAGGAAGATACTTTGTCCTTTACCGTCAACGTAGAAAACATCGGCAACACTCCGCTGGAGGAGCTATTGCTCACCGCTCCATTTGCAGCCTAAGATTTCCTTTTGCTGTGAACGGTCACTGTGAGCTCTGTGTCGCTTCCATTTCCTAAGCTGCTCCAAGGTATCCCGTTGGCCGTCTTGACCCACCCTAGGGCCGTCATCGTCTTTTCCTTGGACATTGGATCCGCACTCCGTGCTTATCTAATCACTCAAGTCATCCTGCGCTATTAATTCCGCTTTCCAGACGGACGCTTAGAGAAGCAGTTGTGGAGATGGCTGACTTCGACGGTTCTGTCGAGTAGTTTTTCATTGTGCAGCTCCTTACATCGTGTAAGGGGCCTTTTTATATACCCAGAAAACATAAAAAAGCCCTGGAATACATTCCAGGGCAGTTGCTAGCGCGTTATCCATTGCTAACCATCTTACCAATTATGTAGGTCGGCTATGCCGGGGATGATTATAATTTGGTTACGTTAGCGGCTTGTGGTCCACGTGCGCCTTCGACAATGTCGAACTCCACGTCTTGTCCTTCTTCAAGTGTTTTGAAGCCTTCTGTTTGAATTGCGGAAAAATGAACGAATACGTCGCCGCCATCAGCAGTTTCAATGAAACCATAACCTTTTTCTGCGTTAAACCATTTTACTTTACCTTGCATGCACTAACATTCCCTTCGTCATCAAATGAAGTGAAGCTCTCGCCCACATTTCCGACTATACCATCCAAAGTTATCCATTGTCAATTGGAATTGATAATGTTTTCATACATAGTTATTCCAATTTTTATTTGTAAAGCACTCTATTCCTATAGATTGGCATGGTATAATAAGCAAAAGAGCCTACTATATTCATATAGTAAACTCTTCGTGAGCGTTCGAAACTCATAAAATAAATTCAATTAAATTTTTTGTTGCGTCCCATTTTGCTTAATTATAGTAAACCACTGTTGGATGCGGCTCAATCCCTTTGGCATAGTAGTAATTCAAGCTACTTGCAAAATCAATGACTTTCTTTTTATCAAGATCATATACAAGAATATCTGGATCTCCAGCCATATCAATAAAATCCAGACGTCTTGGAGTAGTTCTGCCGTTGGTGTCAACGAAAGAGGAACTGTGATAGGGAGGGTTGCCAGAACTATATGCTGATTCAAAATAGGTGAAAAGCGTCCCTTCATTTAGAACAATTAAAACCGCATTATCCGAGCTTGCATAATTCGAGGTATATTTCACAGGGTTGTATTGGAAATTTGCGTCCCGTTCACCTTAATGTCTCCGTTTGTATACTCAAATCTAGAGGACTTTCCTCCAAAGCCAGTCAGTAAAAATATATAGTTGGTATGAGACTTTAATTGGCAGAGCCTCGTTTATTATAAAATCACTCGGGTTCCATTTGGGTACTTAGTCTACTCACGAACCAACTAACGATTATTCTTTGGACTTATGTATTGGATATCAGCACCTGCGCCACCTTCCACGCACATTGCCATAGGCCATTCGTCGTGGTCATATCCCTTTTTAGTCGGAACCCCTTTTAAGGACTCCTTGTGGTTTTCCTCAGCTCCATCCCGATCAATCGTATACAGAATGTCCGGCTGCAATCGCATCCTTAATGTGTGCCCCCGTTTCTGGATAGCGTGAGCTTGGAAATTCCAAAGTGTACTCAGAAACTGCTTGTTGGTTGGCTACCGATGGTTCGGCATAGACACCTTGTTCAGAAAATAGCCGCCAGTAAAAACACAATTAATCCTCTCACAAATCCTTTCACCATATGACATCTCCATAGTACTTTAAATCCTCTCAATGATATATTGTGGGACGTGTCAAAGTATCGAGCATGCTGTCACAAAACAAACAAATAGCAGCAAAATTATATAATGTAAGAGATATTACTCGACGGATTGTCAAGCCAAGTACGACAGTTCTTCTGAAAAGGATTCGTGAGCAGTTTTCCAGCCCAAACATTTTCGTGGTCTGTGGTTGATGAGGTCTAGTGCACGCGCCATTCATCGTCCCTCACTTGGGCGAAATCGGTCCCTTTGGGGAAAAATTCGCGCAAGAGCCCATTGGCGTTCTCGTTGGAGACGCGCTGCCAGGACGAGTAAGGGTCAGCAAAGTAGACCTGCACTCCATGCGTAGCTTCCAGACTGGTATAACAGGCAAACTCCTTGCCTCGGTCGGCGGTTGCGGTCTGGAAGGCGCCGACAGGGTACTGGGAAGCGGCAACGCCAAAGGCATTCTCCATAGATACGCCGTGCGATCAGACATCTGACTGGCGGTGTACAGACGTGTCTTGCGTTCCACAAATGTAGCTACACAGCCTTTACTTTTCCCACGTCCCAAAACCACGGTGTCCAGCTCCCAGTGTCCAAACGTCTGACGAGAACGGACTTCTTTCGGACGCTGGGAAATCGGTCTGCCTACGGCAAACTTGCCACGGGTTTCAGCAGGCTTCTGTCTTTTGCCTTTGTGCCGAAGGGCCGTTAACACGCCCTTCACCAAGCGACTCGTATACAGCCAGCGAGATGGTTTTAAAGCACACGATACGTTGTCCTTCCTGACGCAGTCGCTCCACGATCTGCTCAGGAGACCAGGTGGCCTGAAGCTTCTTTTCGATGACCGCAGCTTGTTCTGGTGTCCACTTGCCCGACAGGTACGGAAGCCCTACGGAGCTGCTTGTAAGCTTCATGAGAACATTTAGCTTCATACAGCTCCTGCTTTGCATTACGACGAAGCTCTCGGCTAATGGTCGCAGGATGTCTTCCGAGTTCCCAGGCAATGGCTCGTGCGCTTTTCCCTTGCTGGTGGAGGATTTCTAGCTTGCTGCGTTCGACTTTGCTAAGATGAGTGTAGCTCGTGGTGGATTCTCCTTGTGTAGAGGGTGTTGTGGTGACTGCATTCTACACGAATCCGGCCATTGGCCCTTTATTTACTTATTTCCAGTGAGTGTGTCGCACTTCATATTACAATCCGTCACTCTAAAAAAATTAATCCACAATTAAACTTATATTTGAATATATAGACATTAATGTTTAGACATCCCTTTGTTATTTTTATATTCTCATGAAGCAAAATAAATATGTCAAAGGGGTTCTACATTAAATGAGAAAAAAATTCGGATTAATTACACCAATCTTGCTACTGATTTTATTATTGATTCCATTATCTTCAGTAAACGCCTATCCAGGTGGTCTTGCCAATGGGAAACCAGGAACTATAACATATGGCACATTCAGCGGAGGTGAAACAACCTTATTAGCAACTGATGATAATAATAAAACATCGGTATCCTTGAAATCACAGACTCTAGTTATAGATTTAGGAGAAACTCACACTATTAACTCCTATCGTCTGGATGCTACTGGAACATTTAGATGGAAATTATACAATGACAATAAAACATACATTGGCGGGTTTGAAACTTCAGCATATCCCATGAACGGCAACCCATTTGTAGGTCATGCTTCTGGTGTTAGATACCTAGTTATGGATGGAACTGGAACCATTAATGAATTAGATGTTTTTACAGGAAGTATATTACCTAGTGCACCTCAGAACTTAGTTGCTGTTGGTGGCGATTCAAAAGTAACCTTGAATTGGGACGCAGTTACGGATGCTAAAACTTATACAGTTAAAAGATCGACAACCTTAGGTGGACCGTACACGAATATTAGCGTATCAATAAAAGATACCTCTTTCATAGATACTTCAGTTACAAACGGATTACCCTATTATTATGTCGTTTCAGCCATTTCTGATGGGGGTGAAAGTCCAAATTCAAAAGAAGCATCAGCAACTTCCATTGGAGTAGTTACACCGGATCCATCTACTAAGCCCGATCCATCTACAACACCAGATCCGTCTACTAAGCCTGATCCATCTACAACACCGGATCCGTCTGCTAAGCCTGACCCATCTACAACACCGGATCCGTCTACTAAGCCTGATCCGTCGGATACAGATGGTACCTCCCAGCCTACTGGTGACCGTGCAATTCTGACTGTAACAATGGATAATGGATTTGATAAAGAATTCGATTTAAGCAAAAAAGAACTGAATGCCTTCATCGCTTGGTATGATGCAAAAGATGCTGGTAGAGGTGCTTCATTCTTTGCCATTGATAAGCACAATAATAACAAAGGTCCATTCAGCAACCGTAAAGACTACGTAATATTCAATAAAATACTCACGTTTGAAGTAAGCGAGTATTCAACTAAATAACAAAAAAAGACTATCCGGCTACTGAACTGTGACCGTATTTATGGACAATTTGAAAAAGTTGACGGAGTAGTTAAGAGCATGAAACAAAAGACGATCTCAATTTCGTAGTAATAGGGAATGAAGGCCGTCTTTTTGTTATAAATTCAGGTCTTTATGCCTTATTTCTTACTTCATCAGCTTCAATATTCTCTTCAAGTTTACAGTAAAGATCGCCATTGCACCTTGTAACTGCATGCCAGTTAGAACCGAAGATGACGCTACATCATACCCTTGTCTGTGTTTGAGTTCACTATTCTTCGCTTCAATTTTGTAGCGTTCTCTTGACTTCGCTTTGAAGTACTCGCTTTCCTGGAACGACATTTGTTCCGTGTGTTCGCCAGATTTAATACTCACTGAGTAGGACTTGCTTTTTGCTCCTTCATTGTAGCATCCTCCTTTAAAAGAACACCTCTTACATACTTCTACATCGAAGTTATAGGTATTCTTTTGGTTATTGTTAACGCCCTTTTCTCCTGTCCGTGCTCTCTGAATCGCCATATGGCCGGCCTTACACACGTACATGCCTGCATCTTTATTGAATTGAAATTCATTTTCTTTCTTACGTGCCCCTTGTGTAATGAGCGGATTGAGTTTGCCGATCAGTTCAATTTCATTGCTTTTAGCGTAAACGATGTTGTCTTTTTCAGAGTAAGCTGTATCTCCGATGACCGATTTGATTTCCATACCCGTTGCTTTACTTTTTTCAATCAGCAATTGCAGTTGCTTGCTGTCATTCTTTTCACCCGTTGTGACAACGGTTGCCGTTATGATTCGTTCCTCGGTCATGGCAAGATGGGTCTTATAGCCAAAAAACGAGGAATCCGCGCTCTTGTGGCCGACTTTTGCATCTTGGTCTTCTGAGATACGTAATTGTTGCAGGTCATCGGCGACCATTTCTTTCAAGAAATTCAAAGGTTCTTTAATTTTCGGCCATTCGCAAATACCGCCTTCAGCTTCAAGTACGGCAATGAGTTTTTGACAGTAGCCGATCTCTTCCTCAAGTACATTACATTCTTGACAGGGAACTTGGCCTTGAGTGATTCATCTGCCTTATAGACCGCTTTTCTCAACTTGCGGGAACGATCCAGCAAGATTTTCCGGGGAGATTTCTGGTTGTAACGAGCTTTTGTATGAGTGGCATCGACAATGATGACTTTGCTTTTAATAATGCCCTTTTCCAATGCAATTTCAACGGTTTTGCCCACTAGCATGTCAAGTAAATTCAAGTCTTTCAAGTCTTCATAAACAACAGAGAAGCCAACCAGTTCGTTGATTTGTTGTAACATATTGTCTTTCGGTACTACCAAGTTATAAAGTTCCAAATAAGGACTTAAAGTCATAGATTGTGTTTTTGAGTCATCTCATTCACCTACTTGGTTTAATACCTTAATTATATAGAGAGAAGGTACAATCTTCTCGCTAAAACTTGAGAAGATTGTACCTTTTTTCATACGCCTCTATTTTATTTAGGGAATCGTCTTTTTATACGTTTATTTACTTTCTCTCACAAAATTTAATTTTAAGTGGTCTCTTTTTAATAGCGGGGTGCCTAGACAAGCTGAATAGATAAAATTTAATCTTCTTTCATAGCTACGATTTGCATCTGGCCTAAATACTCCGAGCCACCAGATATTTTAAGAATTTTGAAATTATGCATTCTCATAAGTATTCTCAAGGAAATATGATCATATAGAATAACATGTAATGGTGGGTCTAGATGTCGCCAACCGCTTCCAGAATGATAGCTGGCTGTCGAACTGACATTAGGTGTATTTACAATAAATAATCCTCCGGCTTTTAGCACCCGTCTTATATTCTCCATGAAATGATGCGGATTAGGGATATGCTCCAATACATCAAAAGCTGTTACAACATCAAACGATTCATTATCAAATAAATGCTCATCCAATGAACCCGTTGTAATATTTAGTCCATGTTTTTGTCTACCTAATTGAGCTGCTTTTTCTGATATCTCCACTCCTTTTACATCCCAGTAGCGAAGTTGAGCCTCTAGTACAAAATTACCTGTTGAGCATCCCAAATCAAGTAGCTTACCTCTAGGATACTTAGTCTGATCTACATATGTCTCAACCAAATCCATTCTAGCTTCTAATACAGCTAATAGGCCTGGAGTAATTTGTTCCAAATCTGTAGACCAACCCATTTTTGTCCGATGCTCGTTAGAATAATAGACATTGTTATAAAACCAGTCTAAATAGCCCTCTGTCGGTTGAGGATTCATAAACACTGTACAGCATTCAGCACAGCGGTGTAGATTGGTTTCAAAACCATCATGTCCTTCAATAGAATACAACGGTGAGAAACTAGTTCCACTACAAACAGGACATTGTTTCGATACTTCCTTACTTTTATCTGCTTTGTAGGAGTTTAGTTCTTTTTCTCTCGCATAATTTAATTTTGAAGCAGTTACGATCTCGATCACTTCCATAGCCCGTTCCTTATAGGTATGTTTCGTAATAACATGCTCATATAATTCTTCCACAAGCTCTATTCTTTCTTTAGGATGAGTTAAGAAATAATCCCCCTTAGTGACAAGCTCTTCAAGACTCCCAAAAGAGATTTCGTTCCATACATCAGGGAATAACAGCTTCATGTCATCTTTATAGTCACTGAGAACAAAGGATTTAGAAGCAAAAACGTCGAAAACTCTGTTATTGACTGAAGTCTCAAGCTGGAGAGAAGAAATATTAAGATTTATCGCATAGCTTTGATATAACGAACTAAGTTCACTATTAGCTACTGACGGATGATGAATAAGATGGGTACTCGATAATTCCTTTGATCCATATACATGAATATCAATCCCACTAATACTATTCAAAACATGCTGACGTAAAATAGCACTTCCACGGATATGAATCGGCGCATAAATATTTCTCCAAAATGCATATGGATGTTTTTCATAGAGATATCGAATAGGTTCAAAATCCTTTAATAAAAATGCTTCCCTACATAAATCATAAGTGGGGATATTTATATTCTTCACTTTTTCATTAATGATGAAATTAATGAACTTTTGTTCAAGATGTTCTTCTACAACGTTATTATCAACTTTGGCTATGTTACCAACGAACGCCATTTCGCCTTCTTTAGCTCTAATTTCGGGATTCGGATAAAACTTCAGAGGATTTGTAGCAAGCATTATTGGATGTACATTCTTAATATTTCGTTCAATAAGCAACTGCAAACAATATTTATCCCACACAAAATGATAATAATACGAAGCATGCTCTTGAAATTCTGCTTCCAATCCTTCATCTATTGAAAAAAGAGGATTGTCATAATGTAAAGAAACGAGTGGAATGCCCATTTGGCGCAACAGGAATTGTTTTCCATCTTGAAAGATTCCAACACCCCCATAAGCAACAGCCATATCTGGATTAAAATCCCTTATATTTTGAATTTCTGAAAGCCCGAATCCCTCTTCTAATCTAACATACAGTATTTCATGTCCCAATTGTTCAAATGCAACAGCATAATCGTCGGTGATATAAGGAGCAATAACACCGTTTCTCCTGAATAGTACAATTTTCATGTTCTTCTCTCCCATTCGTGTTGCTCTAAATATTAGTTATTAAAAATACCTCTAAACCCTGCTACTAATTATTTTTGTTAACTGTTCAATGACAAACTTTTGATCTTCGAAAGTCATATTGGTATCCGATGGTAAACAAATTCCATTCAAAAACAATTCCTTACTCACATCTTTTTCTACATCATGTTTAAAGTAATCTGCCTCCGCAAACAGAGGCTGTATATGCAGCGGTTTCCATACCGGACGTGATTCAATATTAAACTCTTCCAGACCATCAATGATATCGGTAACGGTCTTTCTAATTTTTTTTGAATCAATTAACATAGTAGTTAACCATCGAGTCGACTTTCCAAATGATGCTTCTGGCATAAACTCTATACCATCTATGGCAGATAAAGCGTCATAATAGTTTTTAAATATTCCCCTCTTTTGAGAAATCCTTTTGTCCAAAACCTGTAGTTGACCGCGCCCAATTCCTGCTAAGACGTTACTCAGACGGTAGTTATATCCGATCTGACTATGCTGATAATGCTTGGCACGGTCTCTGGCTTGTGTGGCGTAAAATCTTGCCTTCTCTAACAGAATCACATCTTCAGAAACCAGCATTCCTCCACCTGACGTTGTGATTATTTTATTTCCATTAAAGGAAAATATACCGAATTTACCTATTACCCCACTCATTTGCTTACCATATGTAGCTCCTAGTGACTCTGCGGCATCCTCTATGATAGGGACTTCATATTCATCGCATAACTTCTTCAACCGATCATAATCAGCACTTTGCCCATATAGATTAACCACAATGACAGCCTTAGGCTTCTGCCCTTTATCTGCATATGTTTTAAGCGCTCTCTCTAATGCCTCTGGGGACATATTCCAGCTGTCGGGCTCAGAATCAATAAAGACGGGAATAGCCCCTTGATATAGTATAGGGTTAGCACTAGCAACAAAGGTGAGTGACGAACAAAAAACGATATCATCTTGTTGAACATTCAGCAAAATTAAGGCTAAGTGAATAGCTGCTGTACCGGAACTCAGGGCTACCGCTCCTTTGCTACCTACGTAATTTGCCACTTCCGATTCGAAGAGGTCAACATTCTTACCCAAAGGCGCAATCCAGTTCGTCTCAAAAGCCTCGGCAATATACTGCTGCTCCGCCCCGCCCATATGCGGTGATGATAAATAAATTCTTTTGTCACTGGACATTTCACTTCATCCCTTATCCTATAAGTTTTTGATAACTCTCGCTGGACACCCTACGGCAACAACATGATCCGGCAGATTACGGATTACGCATGAAGCCGCTCCTATTATTGTGTCATTCCCTATACTCACGCCCGGAATAAGGCTCGCACTTATACCTACATGACTCCGACAACCGATAGTAACCCCTCCAGCCACATGCACCCCTGGTGAGATATGTGCAAAGTGTTCGACACAGCAATCATGGTCTATGGTAGCTGCCGTGTTAATGATGACATGCTCTCCGATATGGGTATCTGCATTAATAACTGCGTTAGGCATCACTACCGTTCCTTCACCTATGGAGACATTGGAGCCAATGACAGCACTTGAATGGATAGCAGTACCAAATTGAACCTGCATCTGTTTTAAACGCTCCACAATATTCATACGAATGGAATTGTTCCCGATTGCTACAATGTACAAAGCTTCCGGGTACTTTAATGTGACCTGGTGTAATTGCCCCATACCGCCAAGATTCAGTATGCCATTCCATTCTTCTATCGGACAGCCGTCATCCATCACACCAACGATTGTTTCTTGACAGGAACGCAAAATATCTACAACTACCTTGCCATGCCCGCCTGCTCCGAAAACGATGTAGCTCAAATGCCATCATCTCCCTAATAGGTAATCGTTTTTTGGATAAGCTCATCTGTTTTAACCGTACTTTTTAATACATCAACGATACGTGCACTTGTACCCTTCTTACTGTACACATTACTTGAATTGGCAACCGTTTGTTGAAACAAAGCGGATAGCGCATATTCCAGTGCAATGGAGAGTTCCTTTTCATTCTGAGCAATATCTATGGTGTTCACAGAACGCTCTCTGCCTGTCTGCCGAGTTCCGATATTAATGACTGGAACATGAAAAGAAGCAGCCTCAATAATCCCCGATGAAGAATTTCCAATTAATATTTTTGCATTCTTCAACATCGTCAGATAATCAAGCTGCTCAAAACTGGCTACAAAGTATATCCCCTCTCTTGTAGCAAAGCGATTATACACGTCCACGATCGCATCGGCTCCAGCATCCGAATTAGGCATCACACAAATAACCTCATTCTCTCCAGTCAAAAGAACTTCTAGCATCTTACCAAGCATGCTCATATCGGCCTCTTCCGTTGTGACAGGATGGTAAGCAAATAACACATAATCGTTATCTAAATCCAGATCGTATTTACGTTTTGTCTCCTCTAGCTCAGGCAAGGATGTCTTCATCATCGTTTCAATTCTCGGGGCACCGACTACATGAATTCTCCGCGGTTCTTCACCAAGCCTGATTAGGCGCTCTCTACTTCCATTTGTAGCCACGAAGTGAATGTGAGCCAACTTACTGATCGCATGCCGAACAGACTCATCAATCGTGCCGGACACTTCGCCACCATGTAAGTGAACAAGCGGAATGTTCATGTGAGAAGACACAATCGCGGCTGCAAGCATTTCTCCCCGATCTCCCAGAACAACGACGAAGTCTGGCTCCAAAGCCTCGATGGATTGCGTCATGCCCATGATTGCTATTCCGATAGAGCGAGACATGTTGGCATGAGTTGACCCTTGCAGCAGACAGTCTACCTTAGCGGATACACGAAATCCGTCCTTTTGAATAGCGTCCAATGTATATCCGTACTGTGGAGATAAATGCATTCCTGTCACCAACAGATGGAGCTCCAGAGCATTTTCATCCTCAATAGCCCGCAAAACCGGGTAATATATCCCATAATCAGCCCGTGTTCCGGTAATCACCAATACTTTCTTCATTGCACATCATCCCATGACAACAAATAGTCTTCATGTACATCCTTTAAAAGCTGCTTGCCAACTAAATCAGCATAATATTTAGGCGCTATTCCCGTTCCAGGGCGTTTGATGACTAGGTCTTCTTGAGTTATCGTCTGGCCTGCCTTTTTAGGTGCTGCCATCACAACACTTTTTCTTGCAACAGCTCTGGTGCTTTCCTCAGAGGGCATACACCTTTTAACCCCATCCCCCAAAGCCTGCTCTACATTACGAATCGCAACAACCATTCTGGAGAAATCAACAGGCTCCAGTGAAGCCTTATGGTCAGGACCTGGAAGTGATCGATCCAACGTAAAATGCTTTTCAATAATTCTCGCTCCCAATGCTGAAGCCGCTACAGCAATCTCAATCCCAGCAGTATGATCCGAATATCCTGTGACCTTCCCAAAAGCTTTAGAAATGGTATTCAGAGCCAACAAGTTAACATCTTCCAAAGGTGCCGGATAGTCGGAAGTACAGTGTAGCAATAATACGTCACTTTTTTTGAATGCTTGTAACGATTCTCCAATTTCATCCAGATTAGACATTCCGGTAGATAAAATAATTGGACGCTCATAGCGATCGAGCTTCTGAAGAAAGGGAATATTGTTCATATCTCCCGATCCAACCTTGAATGCATCGATATCAATTGAATTCAGAAAATCGGCACTTTCTTCATCAAAGGGTGTAGAAAGAAAGTCTATTCCTTTAACCTCACAATACTTTTTCAACAGAACAAAATCATCAAAGCTTAATTCCAGCTGTTTTAACATGTCCAGTTGGCTCTCGGTGGAGTTCGTATTTTCTGTCTGGTAATTAGCCTTTTGGGCGTACTTGGTTACCAGTTTTTCGCTTTTAAAGGTCTGGAACTTCACCGCATCGGCACCGCACAAAATCGCCTGATCAATACACTCAAATGCGAGATCCAATGATCCGTTATGATTTACGCCCACCTCTGCAATAATGTAGATGGAGTGGCTGTCGTTATTCGATAAAAAACTTTGCATGTTACACTACTCCCTCCTATTGCGAGGATCACTTGTGATTGGATTCTCTCCAAAGAAACTCTGCCATTTTTAAATCAAACTCGTCATCTATGTCAACAGATCGCTCTTTGGGCATAATGTAGCCACAATTATTAGGTCCTATCAGAGTGCCACTGTTCATCAACAAATCTCTTTTTACGATATAGATGGCTCCGTTTAGAACATACAATTCCTTGAGATCCTGTCTCCTCAAATGCTCCCTTTCACCTTTCAGGTAGGACGTAAGCCGTCCGTTATCCATTTCTCTTAGCAGGTAGGGTTGAACTTCTGATAAAGCGACACTTTGTAGTGAATCAGCCTGATTACTTGAAAATATTGTATACGCCTCTTCAATATCCATAGCATTTCGCAATGGAGATGTGGGCTGCAGCAGCATAATAACATCAAAAAATTGATCCAGTGTCTGTTCATAAAATTCAACAGCATGCTTTAATACATCAATGCTTTTGGCCTCATCGGTAGCCAGCTCAGCGGGCCTTATAAATGGAACTGCTGCGCCAGCTTGGCCTGACACACGAGCAATTTCTGCACTATCCGTTGTAACTACAACTTCATCTACACAGCTACTGTTCAACGCTGCCTCAATACTATATTGAATGAGCGGTTTATCATGTAACAATCTAATGTTCTTACCAGGTAAACCTTTTGATCCACCGCGCGCAGGAATAATCGCCAGGCATTTGTGATTGCCCATCATACAGTACCAATTGTAAAACCCAATCCATTTTTTTCAATCAGTTCCCGAATGGCTGTCTGGAAGATCTGCGGTGCAGTCTTCGAAGAATACTCTTGAGGAATCGCCTTTTGAAAACCTTCATATTCCTGCTCTGCTGTATGAAATGACGAAGGGATAATATACATTTGTCCATTCTCCAATGCTCTTTCAGATTCCTCAAGTGACATCAGTTCTTCATACAGTTTTTCTCCCGGCCGTATTCCAGACTCGATGACTTCACCCGAATAGATATTGCCAGTTGCCTGTTCAAACGAATCAATCAAACATTGGGCCAAGTCTGTGATTTTAAGAATCGGCATTTTAAGTACAAATACTTCTCCGCCTTGTGAGTGATGCGCTGCATCTATTACCAGTTGAGCTGCTTGAGGAATAGACATCATAAATCGGGTCATCTCTGCATGTGTGACAGTCACCGGGATTCCCTTAGCAATCTGATCCCGGAATAACGGAATAACAGACCCCCTTGAGCCCATAACATTCCCAAAGCGGACACATGAGAAGACGGTACGTTTGCTACCTTTGTACAAGTTGGCCGCTGAAATCAAACGTTCTGATAGTAACTTTGTAGCACCCATTGTATTTGTTGGATTTACCACTTTATCTGTGCTGATGGCTACCACTTTTTCTACATTATGCTCAATAGCTGCCTCTATTAAATTTTGTACACCTATGACATTCGTTTTCACTGCCTCCATGGGGTTGTACTCGCATGCAGGCACATGTTTAAGAGCAGCGGCATGAAAAATGTAATCTACATCCTCCATGGCATAGCTGAGCCTCTGCTTGTCCCTGATATCACCGATCAGATAACGGACATTCGTATATTCTTTTAATTCCTGCTGCAGATCAAACTGCTTACTCTCATCCCGGCTAAAAATTCGCAGAGCTTTAGGATTATAGGATAAAATATTACGTACAATTTCGCTTCCAATCGAGCCTGTGCCGCCCGTAACCAGTACAATCTTGTTGGTAAACATAATGACCTCCGGAGTGTAAAACGATTAATTTATATATCTTTATGGACCAATGGATCGCTATCTGTTTTTTTATCTAAACGGCGAATCGATTCTGAAAACATTTCTTCAAGTATTGGGATTTGTGCTGTGATATCCTCTAGCAGCTTACCCAGATGCTCATAGATTAGATCAGACTTACGAGTCAACTGATGTTCTGTCACAATCACAGGGAGCACCTGATCAAAACGCGCAATTTCGATAGGCATAATGGACTCAAATATAGGTGAGAACCAATCCCTGTTGGCAATCAATCCCCACATCTGCTCTATAGACTCCACCATACTTTGGGCCTTTGCTGGTTTAGTCCGGCTAAATTCGCGTATTTTTTTCATCAGCTTATGAATTGCTGCAATCTCAGAACGTACATTGGAAAGATCTCCGAGTGTCGCTATCAGCTTATCTCTGACATCCTGCACCTTATTCATATCAGCAGCAATATTTATTTTGTTTATCAAATCGGCAATTGCATCATGATCAACAGATTCTGATGCTAACAATTTATACATCTCTTCCATCGGTTCGTATGGGGCTCCCTCAATCACTGCACCATTTCGAGTTGAATTGATAAATTCAATCCTTGGAAGTGCCTTAATCAGATTTTCGAGTCCATCCTTCATCTGGGAGAAACTTTCGTCTGTAGTATTGTATGTCCCCTTTACATTTAGCACTTTTTTAGGTGCTTCCTGCACTTTCTTATCTGTAGTTTCGGCTGCAAAATGTTCAATTCCATCTGCGTAGAATTTGTTATCAGGGAACGACAAATCCTGACCTGCAAGTATGATCCGTTTAGCCCCTAGACATGCTGCTACTTGAATAACTGTTCCTGCGACCGTCTCTGTAGGGGATATAAAGAGTTCCTCTTTACTGAGTCCAAAGAAATACTGAGATATAGCATCACTTTTCATAATACTATGGATTTTCTCTGCACAGTTCTGGTCAGAGATTTCATAATAAGAAGAGGAAGTAAACAATAAAGGCTGCTCTCTCGTTTCAGAGGAAGCAAAGATTTTCTTATTGACTGAATGGCCATCCATTATTACAGCAAGGTGAGGCTGTATTCCATGCTTTATTAATGCCTGAATGCTGGAGCCTGCTGAAATAATCAGTGCGTGAGGACGTAATTTTTTCAGCCATTCGATATCTTCCTGTAAAGATGGGCCTGATGATACAACAATCACCGTCACACCCTCAAAAGCGTGAAAAAGCCGCTCAATGGAAGGAGTGTATAGTACATCAGATAGATGATATAGAAAATTTCGAGTCCATTCTTCTCGAAAACGATGCTCTGTATGTTTATCTATCATAAAGCTCTGGCGGTACTCCTGAAATTTTCCCTTTACTTCACGTAGCATACTCATATCATCTGATAGATACTTACGCAGCGCAATAAACACTAAATCTTCCATCATGTAACTATTCAGCATATGAAACATCATATTGAGCTGAGAATCACCAACAGATAGCCAGTACAAATTGGGATGCCCCAGCAAAAGACTGAGGTCATACTCCGTCACAGCCTTCCGAAAAAGCCGCTCATCCGGCTCGTATACAAACAGCCAGTGATTCGGGTACAATTCGAGGAGATCAACAATGCTGAGTCCCCTTTCAAATCCATATACAAAAAGGATCTTTCCGTTTCCAATTGCTCCCTGAACAGCATTAAGCCAAGCGATATCCCTTTCAAAGGGCTCCGTAAACAAAGGTATAGATAAGTCATCATTCGGCAAACTATTTATTTGGGTTGCAACATGAGGAAACCTCTGCTCTAGAATTGTATGGTTTATTTGTAGTTGAGACAAGGTAATACCACCGTTTCGCATTAATATTTGTTAACTAGTATATCGGATTTACTCTTAATGGAATGAAGCTTTTCACAGAAAATACCCCCATTCTTAAATCGAATGGGGTACGCTCCATAAAGCATTTTTATTTGCGATGATCAATAAACAAACTGTCTACAGAATAAGCCTGCTGGTATGCATGCTGCTGCACACGAATGGCTCCACGTTTCTCCATCCAGTGACCCGCTTCATCCTTAAGTGCATGCATACGCTGTAAAATTACCGAATCGTGACTTAGTATATCACGAATTTTCTGCTTATTATTTTCCGTTATCGACGGCTGAAAGGACTGCATCTGTTCTACAATGCGCTGCCTTTGATCTGCAAACTGTTCAAACTCTTCCTCACTTAAATTCATAAGGTTAGATAACACTGCTTCTGTCCTATGTTGCAGTTCTTCAAGGAGTACTTGCATATTAGGATCTGCCATTACACACTACCAACTACACCAGGCATTTTCATGGCTTCCAACCAAGCTTCCCGTAGGTCAGTCAAATGTTCCAGCACCTCTTGTGCCGGAGCGGCTATTTTGTGAACATTCGCCTCGATCAGCTCATGCAGCATATATTCATACACCCGCAATAAGTCATGGGATATTGGATACTCAAAATTCAACGCAGATATCAACTCGTGTACAATAGCTTGTGCTTTACACAAATTATTATTTGCTTTCTCGTTATCCCTATTCTCTATCCCCTCAATCCCCGCACGAACGAAACGAATAGCCCCATCGTACAGCATAATCAGCAGTTTAGGCTTGGATGCAGTTTGTGCTTGAGTCTGCCGGTATTTCTGATAGGGTGTATTGATCAATTGTAAAACCTCCTTTATGACGACATGCCTGTAAGACTCGAAGATGTATTATTATACTTGCTTATTGCCGTTTCCATGGCGGTGAATTTTTTGTAATAGTTAGTTTCAATCATCGTTAGACGGCTGGTCATGTCACTAATTCGACGGTCCAGACTCGTTAATTGCTCTCCCATTGTGCTCGTAGAAAGAAATGAAGCCGTTAGATCCTTACTAACTTTTGAAGTACCGGCTGTATCGGCCATTCTTTGCAGTGAAGTATTCGAAATCTTTTTAAGTTTAGCAATAACACCATCTTGCTGTGTGTATTTATTGGTTAGCGCGGTACTTGGATCCTGTTTCCCAAAAAAATTCGTGATAATATCCGGGTCTTTTTCAACCGCTGCACGCAATTTGTCTGCATCCAAAATTAGCTTGCCTTTCGTATCATACGTCCCCGTAGTGATCCCAAGCTCAGACATCATTAAAGGCTTATTCTTACCATTTGCATCAACTCTGCCGATATCTACACCTTGAATCATGGCATTACGCATTTCAGATAATGTATCCTGCAGGATAGGATCGTTTCTAAGCATCCCACTCTTGGCCTTGGTTGTCCAGAGCTTGACTTCATCATCGCTCATACCGGCTTTTTGTTCCGTCGTAAGCGGAGCGTATTTTTTATATCTCTCCTCACTAACCTTGCTGTTGAGTGTAGCAAGAACATCATTATAAGCATCAACAAAGCTTTGAATATTTTCGACGATCTTATCCGTATCTTTGGTAGCTTCTATTCTTGTCGCAGCACCACCTGCTGTCTTAAGCGTAATATCAATACCATTAATGGTAAAATTATTAGAAGATTTTTTGACTTCAAGTCCATTTACCTTTAGCAAAGCATCGGTTCCGTTCGTTGAAGATAGTTTAAACTCACTACTAATTTGAGAATCAATATTGAATGCTTGGGAACCGGTGGTTTTACTTGTTAATGACAAACCGGATTTGGCATCATATAGAGCAGTTACTCCTGTCTTACTGTTCTCATTAATTTTTTTGACAAACGATTCAATCGTTTCGTTGGCATCCACATCAATGGTGGCCCCACCAACCTGAACCGTACGAGCTGCCCCATCTGAAAAGGCAAGCTCAGTGCTTGCCTTTTCAGACCATGAGCTGTCTGAGACAGATCTTGCGGCAGTAGCGAGATTTATTACCGAGATATCCAATACCCCACTGGCAGACGATGAAGCCGATGCAGTCAACGCGTCACTATTTCCCGTTACTGTTACTTTCTGCGGATTCATTGAAGCAGTACGACTTAATGTACCTAGTTTATCTTGTAGAAATGAAACAACTTTAGTACTGGACTCACGATAGTTTTCCCGTTTCCATTCCATCAGTTGTTTTTGTTGATTCAGCTTATCTAGCGGTACACGTTCAGCAGTCATCAACTTTTTGACCATTGCATCAATATCCATCCCAGAGGCAAGGCCACTTATTCTGGTTACCATAATTATATGTCCCCCTATACTTTTTTATCGATAATTATTCCAGAAATTTCCATCATCATAGCCGCTATATCCAGAATTTTCTCAGGAGGTACCTCACGAATCAAATCTCCCGTTTCCTTGTTCATCACTTTTATCATGATTGCATGTGTCTTTTCATGTACCGATATTTCAAACGTCTTCTGTGGGCCTTGAATAGCATCAATTGCTTTCTGTAGCTCCAAAACTGCTTCCTCATGTGTCTGCTGTTTCTGCGCGGTACCACTTCTATTGGCTGTCTGGACAGCATCTTGTACAGTAGCATAATTGGTTTCGGCATCTGAAGGGGCTTCACGTTGTATTCCTGCTGATGGCTGAATCGGCAACAAACTCCCAGTGCTAGGGGGGATCATCGAGTCCATAGAATAACCTCCATTAATAATATTAGACACAATAAAACCGTTCTGTATTTGAAATGCCAATACATTATATATCGGTAAATGAGTGCAAATATTTATGAAAAAAATAAAATAAAAAACAAAAAAAAAGATCCTGCGATACACAGGATCTTTTTTTTGTAAACTTATGTCGTTTAAAATTAACGCAGCAACGACAATACGCCTTGTGGCGCGGAGTTTGCTTGTGAAAGCATAGATTGGGAAGCTTGCAGCAAGATGTTGTTTTTGGACAGAGTAACCATTTCTTTTGCCATGTCAGTATCACGAATACGGGATTCGGAAGCTGTCAGGTTTTCTACAGTTGTGCCCAAGTTGTTGGAAGTGTATTCCATACGGTTTTGCATAGCACCGAGGTTCGCACGTTGCTTAGCAACAGCTTCAATTGCAGCTGTTGTAGCAGAAAGTTTTACATCAGATTTGAGGCCACGGAAACCAGTGGAACTGATACCTTTAATACTGAGAACGAACACGTTATCATCAGCTTGGATTTTAACGGTTCCACCAGAAATCGCAATACCGTTGAATTTAGTGTTGGACAGGATTGCATCAATTTGACCGCCCAATTGACCAAGTTCTGCTTTGATGTTGGATTTATCGCCAGCGCTGTAAGTATCATTAAGTTGTTGAACGCCCAGTTCTTTCATACGAGTCAACATGGAGGATACTTCGTTCATTGCACCCTCAGCTGTTTGTGCGAAAGAGATACCGTCTTGAACGTTACGTTGTGCTTGTTCCAGACCACGGATTTGACCGCGCATTTTTTCGGAAATGGAGAGACCAGCAGCATCGTCAGCTGCACGGTTGATACGCAGACCTGAAGACAATTTTTCCATGTTTTTACTTGCTGCTGTGTTGTTCAATTGCATGTTACGGTGTGTATTTACTGCTGGTAAGTTGTGATTGATAATCATTTTATATTTCCTCCCTGAAATGGTTTAATTCCCACGTCCTTGTGGTATAAGCGTCTTCACAGGTCGGCCGCCCTGAAGAATTACCGCTCTAAAATATATATCGACCCTATGATGAGAATTGTTTATAGCATTCCAGCTTTTTTTTGAAATATTTTCTTAGTAGTTTTCGAAACTTTCAAACTCACCCAAGTGGAGATTTTCGATATTACGATAAACGGTGGAGAACATGGTTATATCAAAATTATTGTTCCAGATAATTAAGCATAAAATCTAGTCAAACAAAGACCGACACTTTACTTGTGTCGGCCTTCCTCAATGTATGTGCACCTCTAAGATTAGCGAATCAGGACTTTCTCTCTTCCATCTCCAACATTGCACTTTGAATGGCATTGGAATCCATAACTGCACATTGATTGTTTTGCTGAATAGCATCAAAGACTTCTTTTCGGTAAATATCGATATCCTTAGGAGCAGAAATACCAATTTTCACATTATCCCCTTCAACGGAAAGAACAGTAATGACGATATCATTCTGAATCACAATGGATTCACCCTTTTTACGCGTCAATACGAGCATCAGGACTCACCGCCTTTATCGGGCTCTATTCCATTCCATAATGGATGCTTAATTGTATAGTCTGTATTCTGCAAAACGATTTGCTTTCCTGTATGCTGTTCAACGTTAAAAATTAAAGGTGCAAGCAAATTCACCGTTGTTTTGGATTGATCGCTGTTCCATGTGCAGATACATCGTACTGCTATCTGTTCTTGACTGGTAATTCCAATATCCTCAAGAGCATCATCAGATAGCTCAAATTCATAATCTTCAAAAAAATCAAAGGGATTTACAGTAATAAAAATAGTAGCAGGTTGCTCTACTGCACTGAAAAGACTAAATAATTCATTATGCTCCTGTAGTTGAAATTCCCGAAGTTGTTCAAAGCCCGGTATTCCTTTTGGAAACACATAAAGAACGGTGTTGGTATCTTGGTTTTCTTCTTCTATTTTCTGTTTTGGGGTCATTAGTAACTCCTCCTATAAATAGTAACAAAAAAGCTACGGACCACTCGTCCATAGCTTCAAGTAACAATGTCAAAGATAAAAATCAACTCATAAAGTCCATCAGAGATGGCTGCATGATCTTGGCAGATGATTTCAAGGCAGCCTCATAGATAGTTTGGGCAGATGTAGCTTGAATCATCAGACTGGCAACGTCTGCATCCTCTGTTTTGGCTTGAAGTGTCGTCAAATTCAAATTACGATCATCTAAACGGGCTTGTACCAATTCAACCCGGTTCGTGCGTGCACCTACTTCAGACAAACTTGTTTGCATTTTGGTAAAACGGGATTCAATGCTTGAAAGTTGACTTGATATTGCTGTACTATTCCCACTGGTTAATGCGGTGGATAATGCATCCATGACCTTAAAAACATTATCTGCATCTGTCGATTTCCCGAAAAAATCGCTGCCTGACGTGTTTACCCGAAATGCATCTTGATCCCCGATCGCATAACTAACTGCACCTTGATCCGGATTAATCTGATCATAACTCGTGACCGTAGCTGATAGCTGATACGGTGCCTGATCATAATTTTGCCCATTGAAAACATACTTCCCACGAAGCTGACTGTTACCAATATTCATCATTTGCTCTTTTAGTTGGTCAACTTCCAGTTTAATCGAATCCAGGGCGGATTGAGGAAGTGTTTCACTTGAAGCCTGAACTGTCAGCTCTTTAAGCCGCTTCATTACATCACCGGCCTGTTGCATAGTCGTATCAGTAAAATCCAACCAGCTAACTGCTGCGTCTGAATTGGTTTTGTATTGTTCATTAGAAGCTAGCTCAGCTCTGTAACGTAGTGCATAGGTTACTCCTACAGGGTCGTCTGAAGGCTTATTCAACTTACGACCTGTAGAAATCTGGTTCTCCATTTTGCCCATATTATTGTTATTCCGATTCAGGTTACTGAGCAGTTGCATATTGGTCATCCCTGAGGTTACTCGAATTGGCATAACTTACTCCACCTTCTCATTATACTAGAGACCTACGCGGCCTGTACCATTAATCAGCTTGTCCAACAGTTGGTCAAATGTAGTCATGAACCGTGAGGCTGCACTATAAGCATGCTGAAATTTGATCATATTGGACATTTCTTCATCCAATGACACCCCACTGACCGACTGACGGTTCATGTCCACTTGCTCGGTCAACAGCTGTGCATTTTGTGATTGGCGCTCTGCTTCCTTGGTTTGGACGCCCAATTGTCCTACGATTGAACTGAAGAAGTCATCTACAGTGGTTGTCTGGGCTTGAGTGGTATTAAAGCCAAACTTCACATTTTTCAGGTTCGCCATTGTCAATGCCAAAGCATTGTTACCTACGGTTACCTTCTCATTCGCCGTACCCGTTCCATCTACCCGCAAAGAGCTGGAAATTTTGTTGGGATCATCTTGAATATCCTTATTCAGCGTAATATTACCTGCTGTAATGGCAGCCCCATCTTTGGAGGTAAAGAACGCCCCACCTTTTTGCGGTGTCGTGCCACTAAGCGTGTATCCTAGCTGGTGAAGGCCATTAATCCCTTGTACGGTTACTTTTAAATCGGCCGTCAAGGTTCTATTGTTATTCGCATTCGAGTAAGTGACTGCTGTGTTATTGGCACCCGAATTCAGTACCGTTCCCTCGGGTAGAACTGTACCTGCGGGTAAAGTAATTTCAATGTTGCCATTTGCCAGGGTATTAGCCAACTGGTCCATCTGACTCTTGTAATCCGCTACATATTTATCCCGGGATAGAATCATACCGTACACTTCTCCGCCGGTTAATGTCCCCCCCTGATATGCAGCCTCAAGACCAGCCGCCGTAATAGCGGTTACCTCTGTACCCGCAACAGCTACTTGTCCGGCCACCGTTACCTGATAGCCGTTATCCAACTGAGTTACCTGCACATTCGCAAGTTTGGACAACTGGTCAATCGCATAATCCCGCTGATCCCGCAAATCATTCGGGTTATCTCCAATTTGCTCCAGTTTATAAATATTACCGTTCAGATCCGCTACAGACTGCAATAATGAGTTCATCTCAGTTGTTTTTAATGTAACGTTACTAGTCAAATCAGAACTGAGTGCATCCAACTGTTTGCTGGCCTGATTCATAGCATCTGTCAGAGCAAGCGTAGTCTCTTTTACAATTTTGCGATTCGTAACATCCTGAGGATCTTGGCTCAGATCGGACCATGCATCCCAAAAGTTATCCATGACTTTGCGGATCCCCGTATCCGAGGGCTCGTTCATAATCGTTTCCAGCTTATTCAACGTATCATAGCGGATATCCCAGCCACCTTGAGAAGAACTTTCGTTGCGGTACTGGTCATCCAGAAATGTCTGACGAACACGCTCAATAGCGGTAAATTCGACCCCTGTACCCATCTGACCTCTTACAACAGAACGGTTCAAACCATACGCCTCCATAGATTCAGAGGCTTTCATACTGACCACTTGTCTGGAATAACCGGCTGTGTTGGCATTGGAAATATTGTGTCCGGTTGTATTTAATGCTGCCGTTTGTGTGTTTAAGCTTCTTTTGGCTGTTTCTATACCATGAAATGTTGAGACCATGTTTTCCTCCTTCTATTAGGCGCGTGTATCAAATAGGCCCGCCGTCACAGTTGATATACTTTTATCGGCCGGGCGCTGGTAAGTCGCTTCCGATTCCGCATAATATGACATACTCTCAATGGAAAAATCGATATAGGAAATCGCCTGCTGTATAAGCTGTTGATTCAACTCATTTAGTTTCTTCAATTCCTGAAGAGTATTCGCCAAATTTTTTTGAATATGAAGGAGCCGCTGCTTGTCTTCTAGATCAAAAACGAGACGGGACAATTCCGTAATATTGAGGTTCAACCTGGACTTAATACCACGTTCCTGCAAAAATGCATATGCAGCCTGCATACGTTGTTCATCCAACTGCTCAATGTATCTGGAAAGCTTCGATTCCTGATTCATGACAGCGATAAGTTGTTCCACCCGATTGGAGATCAGCGCATCTTTTTTCTGCTCTCCCAATGAAATTAATTGCTGATGTGACACTCTGAGTTCCTCCAACACATCAATCAGGCGCTCTAAAGGCATACCCTTCACCTAGCTTTCGGAAGACTGTTTGAAGTAAGGTAACAGCTTCTCTGCAATTTTGTCAGCATCCACACGGTAGGTTCCAGAAGCTACTTGCTGCTTAAGCTCCTGAATCTTTTTAACGCGGTCTGCGTCACTGCTGCGGTTCAGCATTTCCATCGCTTCCGGGGAAATCGAGACCTCGTCCTTGCGACGGGATTTCTTTTGTTCCTCCTGGCGTCCTGCTTCAATATTTCGTTGATATGGGTTAATGGCTCCGATGCGGTTGGTCTCGTTAATTTTCATAACTTCCACCTTCCTTATTTATTTGAAATGGTCAGAATGTATCAGACGACATAGCGTCGAACATGGTTCGTATTATGTCTTACTTCTTTATTTTGTGCATGTTTGCTAAAAATAAAAAAACCGATAAGCTCTATAAAGATTATCGGCGGTATTTGAAACTTTTTGAATAGCTGAATTCGTTTTTAATTCCCTTGTACTACTTTCCGCGAAGTTTATCAATCGCACTGTAGGTACCTGAACCCATACCATTACTCTGATCCTGCTTGCTGCTTTCGCTGGCGGCCTGATGCAGGTCTTTGGTCAGGCGTGTTCGACAAGAATCGCACATATGCCCTTCCCGTATCGGTGTCCCGCATACCTCGCAAGGATACGTCATATTAGGCGCATTAGCAATGGAAATACGTCCCTCACGTATAAAGGTCGTAACTTGCTTAACGGATATCCCGGTAGCCTCCGAAAGCTCCTGCATATGACAGCCCTTATTTTCACGTATATATTTGACGCATTGCTCGTATTCAAGCTCAATTTCTTTAATACAGTTTGGGCAGATTCCCCTAACATTCATAATAAACAGCTTTCCACAGCGAGGACAGTTATCCAAGTTCATCCTCTGCAGCGCCCCTTTCCTGTTTCCGGTCTTGTATTGGTGTATCCTTACATTACCTTACACCTAAGAGCCTCGTCTAGCGAATATTTTTAAAAAAAGTGTGATAGATTTTACACAATTGCACATTTTGTACGATATCATAATAAAGGTACAAAATGCTTAACGTACTCTGTATTAGGAAGTGCAACGAGAAATCTAAGCATTTAAATCCTACACCAGCTAACGGGGCCATAACCTAATATCAAATCTTTACTTACATCTATATAATGATATGCAAATCGCATGTAACCTAAGGAGACAAATGATTTCTCCCAGATCAATCTAATGCATGTGTCTATTTATCGTCATACAACGCTCAGGTTTTTAGATGAAAATAAAATAAGCGCCATTCCGGTTATTTCGGGAATAGCGCTTCACTATAATTAAAATAGCTGTATATGATTATAATTGGATGTAGATATACGAATCAAGATGAGGGAAAAACCGGGCGAAACAATCCTCAGAAGAATTCATGTTCACCTGTGCCCCGAATGCCACCAAGTAACTGATACAAATCCGGGGGAACGGCGCCCATACGAATGCTCCGCACATGGAGTGTGGGTATTCATTATATCAATGCGACTAACATCATCCCAGCTTAAAATCTATCTGAAGATAGGTGTAGACGCACCATTGAAAATTTGCAGTCCAAAAAAACATGCTATTTCACAAATAATTATTCAAAAAAGCATTGTTTTAATAGAGGCCTTCCCGTATACTGTAGTCAAACACTTGGTTTAATAAAAACATTTTATTATGAATTTATAATGGATTATTTATTAGTGTTTGTTTGTGGAACTTGCAGTTCTTGGCCTGCTTTAATCAGGTTGTTGATTTTAAGCAGTTCTTCAACAGTTACACCGTATTTTTCAGCAATGGAAGTCAGCGTATCGCCATCTTGAACACTTACTGTGATTGTATTTACAGTAGCCGGTGTTACAGTTGTAGTAGCTGGTGTTGTTGTTTGATTATTGTTCTCGGCAGCTGGTTGAGCCGGTGTTGTAGTCGTAGCATTTTCAGTTCCGAAGAGTCTAGCTTCCAGTGCTTTCTGTGCTGCTTCTTGTTGTTCAATAATCAGTTGTAGTTCTGCCTGATCCTTGTTGTAATCCGAGTTAGACTTTGCGGATACTTGACCTGTAGCAAGTGGACTCAACAGAGATACTGCACCTAAACTGATTGCCAACATGCTAGATACTGCTACTTTTTTCATTACGTTTTTCATGATTTTTTCTCTCCTCTTTTTTAAGTCAAATTTTAATTAACTGCTTTACTACTGAGCGAGACACTCCCAATGTCCGCTCTGTTGTCGTTAGCTAATCATTTATTACCAAACCATGTTAGCTATCAACAGATAGAAATTGTACTCCTATTTTCCAAATAAATCAACCTCTAAATTGAAATATTCTGTTTTCATCCCTCACTTCCTTACTTTTTGTGTGTGTCTATATTTTTATTATATACCTCTCTCTATCTCGTTGTCAAATCTTGCTTATTGTGCGGTTTAAAAGGCTTCTCTGCTCTAGCATTTGGGCTTTTCTCGGAACGGTATGAACTTTTTTCCCTGGCTCCAAACCAAAACTCTCGTAAAGGGGACATGAAATTCAGGCTTATGACCTTGCCAAAGTCAGACAAAAAATGGTCATATGTATACCCTCTTCGGATGCCTTTTCCCCTAAAACACGCGCACACGCTTGTAAAGTACTTCCAGTTGTATAAATATCGTCCACCAGCAAAACAGTAACATATTTATGATACTCCATTTTGCGTTGAAACTCAGCATTTAAAACAAAATGCTTAATTAACTCCGTCATACCTGGCACAACAGAGAACGCATTATACATCGTGTGTGTGCGTTCTTTTTTTGTTTTGAAGCTTTGTTTGCCAGTATCTTGCGGACGAGCAAGTAAAGGTAAAAAGAGCAGCTTATTCCGCTTGGCAAGCTCCTCTGCCAAAATTTGAGCCTGATTGAAACCTCGCTCTGTCAGTCGTGTCTCACTTACCGGAACACATGTCACCAAATTCACGTTCCGCAGAGACTGATTGAAACGAAAATATTCCCGACCAGTAAACTCATGCCTCATAGCCTGATAAGCCCGATGCATCATTTCGCCGAGCGGAGGACCGTACTTTTCATTTCCGCGATACTTAAACTGCCCAATCCATTCTCTCATGATAGGCGTATAGCTAGCCGCACTCCGATTACACACATAGTAGCGTGCTGTCCGGTCAGACCTTACACAATCAGGACAAAATGTCGAGCGTCCACAATGAACACATCGAATGTTGTGAATCCAGGGAATTTGAGCCGAACAAGAAGTACAAATCCCGGGAAACTTGGAAAAACTCCCAGCGTGAATTCCACAAGCGATACATGTTTCCGACTGACGCTGAAGTAGCCAATTCAAAAAAAGTTGAGTTCTGCGCATCATTTTCATACAAAATGCACCTCTCTTGGTAGTTTACGTGTCAACATTGCATCAGGTTTCACATTTCCAAAAAAACTTTTTTTATTTTGCGCATTTAATGTTTTACCTCCTGTAGATAGCCCTTTTTTCGCGCTAGTGTATTCATACGCTTAATTTGTCTAATCGCCCTCTTTTGGCCGCGAGTCCATTGGGGAGATGTGAAAACGACGCTTCCACGCGGGTCATCCTTCGACCTTCCTGCTCGACCAGCCATTTGTACCAGAGAGGCTTCATCAAAAAGACTGCTATCCGCGTCCAGTACATATACATCACTCCGTGGAACCGTCACACCGCGTTCCAAAATAGTGGTTGTGACCAGTACACGTATTTCAGTTGCCCGAAAGGAACGTACCTTAGCGCTTCGCTCTTCATCCTGGGATGAGGTGCCCGCAATTGGGATATGAGGCAGGCGTTTGATCAACAATTCTACTAGAGATTGAATATGTGAGATTCGTGTTACAAACAGGAAGACCTGAGCGCCGCGATGTATGGATGCGGACAAGCGTTGAATCAGGGATGCAGGAAGCCGCCCTTTTTGCAGCCAATGCTTCACCGGAGTAGTCTCCAAACGGAGTGGGACAGGCAGTGGATGACGATGAAAACGAACGGGAACCTTGGCGTGCGGTAATAGGCCGCGTGCAGCCTCTTTTTGCAATAGTATCGGTGGAGTAGCAGACAAATAAATGAATTTCCCCTCCGGCTTACACACAGCCTGTGCGGCAAAGGCGAGCATAGGATCATTGTGATAAGGAAACGCGTCAATCTCGTCAATGACAACCAGATCAAAGGCCTGACGATAACGCAGAAGCTGATGAGTTGTCGCAAGTGTCAGCTGTCCCCTTTGCCAGCGTTCATCACTGCCTCCATAGAGCGTCACCATGCTTACATGGGGAAAGGCGATAGCCAAACGGGGGGCCAATTCCAGTACCACATCCCGACGCGGTGTCGCTACAAGCGCCGTTCCTCCATGCTCCAGCACATGTTGCAGGAGTGGAAACATCATTTCTGTCTTGCCTGCGCCAGTCACGGCCCAGAGTAAAAACCGCTCTGCCGCGACATCGGCCTTACCGCCGACGCCAGGCATGTGCCATACGCCTTCGCCAGTTGTTGGCGAAGAATGCCTGCTGCTGCTGTCGCGGGCAAGGACATTGCCCTGCGGCGCAGCAGCAGGGCTTGGCCCCCGGCGTGTAGCCATGCCACGCCGCAGCAGCTCGCACGCCCGGAGCCAGAGGCTTTGCGGGCGGACTGGCCCCCGCACCCCACCGGGCGGTGCGGCCAAAAAGCGCAGCGCCGCTTCGGCGGCGGCGCGTTGCGCAGGGCTCAGCCCCCAGCGGTCAAGCTCCGCGGCCGGGGCTGTGTCCGCCGTGCGCGGCACGGCGGGTTTCGCTGCACCGCGCAGCAGCAGCGAGCACTCACGGCTGCGCCCCAGCGCGAGACACGTCTCGCAGTAGGCGCACGCCTTGCGTCCGCACGATGCACAGCCCGTGCGGTACATCGCCCCGCTGCCGCAACGATTGCAGCGGAGATCACGCGCGGCGGACCGGCGCGTATATGGTGCAAGGCCAGCAGCAAAGCTGAGCCGGCCTTGCAGGTACGCGAGCTGCGCAGCTGAGCGCCAAACGCGCTCCAAACCTGGCGCCGCCTCAGCCAGCAGCGCTTCAGCTTCCGGAACGAGCAACTGGCGTCCTGACAGCAAATCAGCCAGCACATCCGCTTGTCGTGCCACACACTCCATATCCAGTTTTTCGATTTCACTGTTAAAATGCCTTGTTTGACTGAGGTACGTTACTCCTGCCATTCTCCGTTCCTCACTCCCTCTCCCAAACATCATGCTGCTTGGATGGAGTATCTGCCCATCCCAAATGCATATAGCATCGATTCCTTTGGCCAAATACTGATCTGCGTCAAAAGGCTCTGAATTCAGCTCATCCTTTAGCTGTGCGAGAACGTATTGCCACCATTGCTCCCTTGTCCATCGCTCCATGTCCGTTGATCCCCTGAACACTTCACACAGCTTTACGCCCCAAGGCAACGGAAGACCTCGCCCCAGTATCACCCATTTTTCGACAGCATTCTCCTGTCCATCGCTCGCTTTCAACCACCATGTCATATCTACTCGAATATCCACGGATAAGCGGATATCCCATTTCCCCCTATAATTGACCACATATACCGAAATTTTCATTTGGCCCCCCTCCCACTCCTCAAGTGTTTGTTTTTCCTCCTACCCATACAACAAAAAAAGCACACTTCCATGGCTCATAGCCTGAAGTGTACTTCACATCATTCGGATTTCAGCGAAATCCCTTTTATCTTGCATATGCAATTCCTTATAACATTTATATCCGGTTTCGACCGTAATGTCCACAATACTTTGTCATTAACGAACAAGTGGAGCATCCACCAACGGGTTGACTGTTCTGAGGTCAATAACAACCTGCTTTTCACCGCCTGACCTCGGTAAAACCGGGTTTCCCGGTGAAAAACGATATGAAATGACCGAAACATCCATATGGCTGTAACCTATCATCCGTGTAAGGATCGGCAGCGTATCGTCCACGGATTCATCATCCAGTACCGTCACATGCAGCGGCTTACGACGTAACCAGGCAAGTATGCTCAATGAACGCATCACCCACTCCACACGTTCTCCGTCATTAGAAGTAATGACAATATAACGGGTCGGCCATTGATCCGAAGATAACGCACGCACATCGTCGCCATTGCGATAGGCTTGAACCGCTTGCCGTATATACATAAGATGCACGACTGCGGCTCCCAGACCATATATAAGCAATATCCAAACCAAATGAGCCATCACGAAGGTTCCACCTCCTCCTATAGCGACAATATATGCCGTATAACAGGAAGAGGTGTCACGGTTATGTACTGGGTTTCAAAGACTACACTTTACAGCGTAACCCATCCGTATTTGATTGAGTTAATAACCGCTTGTGTCCGGTCATCAACCTCCATTTTTTGCAAAATACTGCTGACATGGTTTTTGACCGTTTTTTCACTAATGAATAAATATTCACCGATCATCTTGTTGCTCTTGCCTTCTGCCATTAAGCGCAACACTTCAGCCTCACGACGGGTCAGTGGGTTATTTTCGCCTGCGACGAACTTCACGCCAGCTTCCTTGGTATGACCTTCAGCCATAGCCCCGGTTTCATTCAGGTACGTCATCCGACGGAGCTGCTGAATGAGTTTACCCGTTACCTTCGGATGAATAAACGCATACCCTTCATGTACAGAGCGAATCGCGTTAATGAGGGACTCGGCCTCCATATCTTTTAACAGGTAGCCGTTAGCTCCCTTGCGCAACGTCTCGAATACATAGCTTTCATCATCATGAATGGACAGAATGATAACTTTGACATCCGGGAACATCTCACGCAGTTTTTCAGTTGCCTCTACACCGTTTTCAATAGGCATATTAATGTCCATCAGAACGATATCCGGCTTCTCTACATTACAGAACTCCAACACCTGAATACCATCGCCACATTCGCCGATGACCTCAATGTCGTCCTCCATATTCAAAATACGTTTAAGCCCTTCACGGAACAACTGATGATCGTCCGCCAAGAGTACTTTAATGGGTGCGTTACTAATTTCCTGATTTTCCATGTTGTTACTCCTTTCCCTTTTCCACGTTGGTTGGGATATGAATCACTATCTTGGTGCCTTGATTCTCAGCTGATTCGATCTCCATTCTCCCCTCGAGCAGTTCAACCCTTTCCCGCATACCAATCAGACCAAAATGCCCATGATCTTTGCTTTTCTGCTGAAAAAGCTCTGGCTTAAAGCCCAGACCGTTATCCTGCACCACGATTTTTACAAGCTGCGCCTGATAAGTAATCTCAACAAGCACATAGGTAGGATAAGCATGCTTGGCAGCGTTGGTCAAAGCTTCTTGGATCAGACGGTAAATGGCTGCTTCCATCGCGGAAGAGAGACGGTGTTCCTTGCCCCTTGTTTCAAAAAGCGATCTAATCTTCGTTTTCTCTTCAAAATCCTGCACATATTTCCGGAGCGTCGGAACAAGTCCCAAGTCATCCAGGGCCATAGGACGCAGATTGAAAATAACCTTTCGCATTTCCTCAAGACTGGAGCGAACCTGTTTCTTCAAGTCTACTATTTCGTCCTGAACCATCTTAAATTCCTGCTTGGCGATCATTCTTTCCACAATTTCCGTCCTAAGCACTAGATGCGCAAGAAGCTGTGCAGGTCCATCGTGAATTTCACGGGATATCCGCTTGCGCTCCTCTTCCTGGGCTAAAATAATTTTCAGACCAATAAACTGCCGGTTTTTGGCCGATTCGATGATCCGCGTTACTTGTCCCAACTCACCCGACAAGTATTCCAGCACGACGCCCATCTGCGAACCGATGGTTTCGGCCCGCTCGACAGAGGCCTCGACACTTTTAGCCCGCTTTTGAAGATCATCTCTTCTGGCCTTGAGGTACATTTCCTTCTCGCGAAAGATCATCACATCGAGCTGAAGCTGTGTTGCTTTCTCGTAAGCCTGCTTGATATCCTCTTCCGAATAGCGGACAAAGTCACGGCTGACCTCAGTCAGCCGAATACGGGACCGCCGATAGTTCATTTCCAACTGGTCCACCTTTTCAATCGTTTCTGCCGTTTCCTTCAGGACGCTCTGGAGTTCCTGATTTAATGTGATCAGCTCGGTCCGGGCCGTGTCCAAAATTTCGAACATCTGATATTTACTGTTCTCCATCACCTGAATGGCATTCTTAATGACTCGGTCTATGATATCGGCTTGAAAGTCCACAAATGTTCTACTCCAATCCTAGCATTTCAAGTATATATCATACCATATCATGACTGGAGGGTGATGGTCTTCGTTTCTTGTTCCCATTTTACAGTCATTCCTAACTGCTCTGACACGAGTCTTAATGGGACTAAAGTCCTGCCACCTAACACAATGGGCGCTACATCAGTGCTCTGACGCTTGCCGTTCATGACGACTTCTTTTTTACCCACCGTCAAATCCATCAGCACACCGCCACGCATAATCGTAATCCGCTGATCGCCTGCGTTCCACTTGGCTTGCCCGCCAAAAGCGTCCAGCACGTACTTGATCGGTACATACGTTGAACCGTTGCGGGTCATCGGAGCCGCATCAATTGTTGTTAGCGTCCCGTTCACGGTCATTGACTTTTGTCCGATTGCCATTTGAGCCGTTCCTTTTTTGAGTCCTTCGGTTCCGACCGTTCCCGGTGTATTAAAAGAAATATTATCAAAAGCAATATTACCTGTTTTAGCACGCTCATCCTGACCTTCAGCGACATTGACTACATACAGGCGCTTGAGCTTCGCCGGATATGAGATATTCAAACCGCTCATGTCTGCGTTAATTGTTTTCCAGCCGTTCCAGTCGATCACTTTGGCCAGGTCTATATATGCCGTTTTGCCTTGGGCATCTTCCAGCTCCGCCCGCAACCAGTTCAGGCTCTTATCTCCTCTAACATCAATCGAGATGGATGTAGCCGCTTGTTCAAGCGTTTTGCCAGTTGTACCGTTCAGCTGGGCGTAAGCATACATGTTACCACTGCCGTTCGTCATGTCATAATTCAGCTCAAGCACTTTGGAATTGGCATGGTCGCCATCTCCTTGTGCAACAGCCGCTGTGCCAGTAACGCCTTCCACATTCGAAGTAAAGTCAACCGGATACGAAACATTTTCGAAGTTCTCCCAGTTGTTTGTGCTCGCCCCGTCAGCAGACAGGAAGACGACAGCGCTGAAACCATCGTAGCGACCGATGGCATAGCCCGTTTTCACACCCGCATCTACCGTATTTACCGTAAGTTGATTGTCCTTAACACTTCCCTTAAAGCCGATGAACTCCCATTTGAGCGCATCTGACGAAATGCTGACGCTCTGGCCGTCTTTCGTCTTTGCAGTTACCGGAACCGCAATTTTAGCTCCTGCCGTAAGCGATCCTGTGCCACTGCCTGCTGTAAGTGATGAAATTTCATCTGCTCCCAGCACAGTAACCTTGGTTGTAGCACTGGCTGAGCCACTGGACGCCGTCAACGTAGCTGTCCCTGGTTTGGCTCCCTTCACAACCCCGCCACTCACCGACACGACGGACGGGTTGCTCGATTTCCACGTCACTTGTACATTCGAGGTATCGAACGGATTGTAGTAGGTATCATAGCCTTTAAAAGAATAGCTTCCGGTCTGACCAATAAGCAGCGTTTTATTGCCTTTAATCGTGAAGCCTTTGAGCGTCCCTTTAGGCGCACTGGTGTACACACCCACACCGTTTACTACGCTCCGTTGCTCCGTACCGTATTCCGTATTGAACGTAAGTCCTGCTGTCGTATCTCCCAAATCACGGGTTACCATCGTGGTGGAGCCTCCCCCATCCAGGTTCATACCCTTCCAGACACCAATATCTTTCATCAGCGTTTGCAACTCACTCAGGGATACACCCACGCTGTTCCCGTTCTTCTCAACGGCAATGACGTAAGCGTAACGCTTGTCACGGGAATATCCCAAAGCCGTCCGCGCCCGCGTCCCGCCTATGCTCGTTGTACTGCGGGAAAACGAAGTTTTCTGACCGTCATTCACCAATATGGTGTGTCCGCCAATCATCATCTGGAGATTGGAAGGATCCACCTCACTCCCTGTCGATTTGACACGAAGATGATAGCTGGTTTCTACCGTTTCTCCCACTGTCAGATGGGCTTTGACATAATCGGCCGCTTTGCCGTGAGTACGTAAAATATAGCCGTCCTGTGGCACAGTCATATTCAACGTAGCATTGTTGGAAATTTGTGTAACCACACCATTTTGCACCAACACCTCGGTAGGCGTTGTTGAGCTGTTTTTCGGCCGCTCAATTGCTTTCCAGGCAGATGTATAAATATACATTGCGTTGGAATGACTATAGCTGCTTCCACTTGTTTCAGGCGAATACGAAGCCTTATTCATCCCCGTTAAAGGGAAAGTTGATCCATCCCCGGCTTTTACTGTGCCTTCAAAGGTAAACTGCTCTACCATTGGGGAACCGTCCTTGGTTACTGCAAAAGCATACATCCCCGTTAAATCGGACGGAGTAGACATCAATACCCCCTTCGATACTTGTCCACCAATCGGGGCACCCTCGCTGGAGGTATTAAAATAATCTCCGTTCACACCAGCGACTGCTCCAGTCTCTTTTGCCATACCACCTGTGCTTTGACGGGTTGTGAACTGTCCATTTTTCCCGGTCATAACATCCAGCTTGACATACGGATTTTGCAAGTCTACCCGGACGATATCAGCTAACGCTGTTCCTTTGGAGCCTTTAAAACGATAATTCATCAATGTTGCACCAGAAGTAATTATTTCTTCCCCCAACTTTACAGTTGAACCGGAAGCTGCACTCGCAATCGGCGCAGATATCCAGTCGTTTAACGGAATCAGGGCGCCTGTTCCGGCTACGGGTCCAACCCACAATACTCCCGCCAGTGTCAAAACAGCCCATCTTTTAGCGATCCCTCTGCCATCTACCTTCTCATTGCCTTGTTTCCTATTACCTAAAACCATATGGATGATAGCTCTCCCATCTTCATTGTATTCAAACGGACTTTTCCGATCATGTACTCTAAACTCTATCAAATAAACAAAAAAAGCCTCTTATGTTAATAGACTTATTATAAAGGCAAAAGTTACGAAAATCCCGTTAACTATTTCATAAAACACAAACTATAAATTGACGAATGCATAATCAGCACACTATAATACACATGAACTAACAAGTTCAAATAATACTAATCAGTTCAGGTCTAATTTTTGTGACCTATCGTGGAGGTTTGAAATCATGAATAAACAACGGGCACTCATCGTACTTACTTTATCCCTGAGCATAGCGACCGCTGGATGTTCCAGCGTGGAGAAAGATGCCACTCTAAGCTCAGCTGCACAGCCAACCGTTGTGCGTACTGCAGTTGTCAAATCCTCTCCGCTCTATACTGCCTATAACTTGTCAGGCACTCTTCAGGCTTATGAGGAGCACACACTGGCTTTTCAAAATGGAGGTACTGTAGCCAGTGCATATCTCACTGTCGGCACTGCTGTACAGAAGGGCGGCATTATTGCTCGTTTGGATGACGCTGACTACAAGCTTCAGGTAGCGCAGGCGACAGCCTCCATCCTGGAGGCGCAGGCTGGGATAGATAACGCACAGGCTAACCTACAGGCTGCTGCCTCTGCGATTCAATCCGCCGATGCTGGTATCACAGGTGCTCGCGCGAATGTCAACAAGGTCAATAAAGGTGCACGTGCTCAAGAGAAGCAGCAAGCGCAAGCCGCTGTAGATAAGGCGCAAAGCGCTTATAACAAGGCCAAGACGGATAGCGAGCGTACACAGAAGATGTTTGAGGCAGGCGCTGCTACCGCGTCGGATAACGAGAATGCCCGCCTGAATGCTACGGCAGCCCAGAAAGATCTGGAGCAAGTCAAGGAATCCCTGTCCCTTTTGCTGGAAGGGGCTACAGCCGAAGATCATCAATCCGCCCAGGCTTCCTTTCAGGATGCGCTTGCAGGTAAAAGCAAAGCTTATGCTGCCATTGAACAGGCGGAGGCTTCCAAAAAACAAGCCAGTGCCAACTACGAAAAAGCCCTTGTCGCCAAGGGGCAAGCAGAACTCGCACTTTCACGTACCCGTCTAATTTCTCCTGTGAACGGCGTTATTTTAGGCAAAAGCGTGAATACAGGTGACTTGGTCGCTTCAGGCCAGGCCATCTATCGCATAGGCTCCATTGATCGTCTCAAGGTACTACTTCCGGTACCGGACAGTGAAATCAGGGATTGGAAAAAAGGGCATCCGGTGAATGTGGTGCTATATGAAGAAAGCCGCCAAGGTACGGTGTCCAACATCTATCCTTCAACCAGTACCGATACGGGAAGAGTTAACGTAGAGGTCGTTATAAACAATCTGCAGCGAGACTGGTTACCCGGTCAGGTCATTAAAGCTGCTCAGCAGGTGACAGACAAGAACGGCATTCTCGTTCCCGCCGAAGCGGTCATTAACACGGGAAGCAAGCCTTTTATTTTCAAAGATGTTAAAGGGAAAGCTGTTAAAACACCCGTAGAGCTTGGCGATCAGGTTGTAGAAAATCAATTGCAAATCGTATCCGGCCTTCGTGAAGGCGAACGTATTGTCATTAAAGGGTCGGAAAACCTGTTTGATGGAAATGCGATTCAGTCGGAGGAAGGCAGGCGCCCATGATTGAGTATATCGTAAAAAAACGGAAAATTACGTTGCTGTTTTTTGTCATGCTGATTTTAATTGGGGCTTTCGGATTTTTCCAGTTGCCGAAGCAGGAAATGCCAGATGTCACGATCCAGAATGCTATGGTAACAACAGTCTACCCTGGCGCTTCACCACAAAAAGTAGAACAAACCGTAACCAAAGAACTGGAAAAACGCATCAAGGAAGTGGAAGGCGTTAAAACGATTAATTCGACTTCTGGTAACGGATTCTCCTCTATTTTAATCGAATCCAAAAATGGAGTTGATCCTCAAACGGTTTGGGATAATATGCGAAAAAAAGTACAGGATGCGCAAGCTGATCTTCCCCAAGGTGCTGAAACACCTGTTGTGAATGATAAGCTGACCAGCTCGTTTATCGGCTCCTATGCCCTGGTCGCTGACTCTCCTGCACCGCTGTATAAACTAAATGATTTGACCACAACGTGGAAAGATCAGCTCAATACATTATCAGGTATATCAAGTGTCAAGTTCAATGGTCTTCCTGACCAGGAAGTACGTGTCCAAATCGACAATCAGAAGCTTCAGCAGTACCATCTGTCGTGGGGGCAGGTCGCACAAGCAATCCAGTCACAAATTGATCGGGTTCCTACCGGTGATATTGAATACAACGGACGCACCTTTCAACTCATTGTCAGAGAAACCCAAAAAGCCGAAGAATTAAATCAGGCCATTCTGACACGTACAGAGGAAGGGGCTCCTGTGTATTTGCGAGATGTCGCTACAACGGAGCTGACACATCCCCAAGCAGAATACTTTGCCTATGTTGGGGGTAAACCAGCCATTACGCTAAACATTGGAGCAGAAAAAGGTACAGACGTCCCGCCTATGAGCGAAAAGGTCAATACCAAGCTCAAAGAGCTGGAGAAAACACTTCCCGAAGGTGTTCGCCTTGAAACTCTTTTTGCACAAAAGGATCAGGTAGATCATATCTTCGAGGACTTAAAACGTGAAACGATTCTTGCGATTGTGGCTGTTATTCTCGTTTGTATGCTGGGCTTGAATTTGCTTACCTCTGCTTTTGTCGCACTAGCGATTCCGATTTCGGTTGCGATTGCTATTATCTTTTTGCCTATGCTCGGTATTACACTCAATCAAATTTCCGTTGTCGGTCTGATCATTGTACTTGGCATACTCGTCGATGACGCCGTAGTGGTCAATGATAATATTGAGCGGAGACTTACGGAATTAGGAGAATCGCCTACAGATGCAGCTATAAAAGGAACCAAAGAGGTGATGCTTTCTATTTTGGTTGCCACACTGGCTACCATCTCGGCCTTTGCTCCACTGTTGTTTCTACCCGGAAATGTAGGGGCATTCATCAAGCCCATTCCCACCATTGTTTCTCTGACCATGCTTGCCTCCATGATCATGTCACTCACCATCATCCCTATTTTCCGAGAATGGTATGAGAAACGCAGACAGACTCGTCACCCTAAGGGTAAAACTAAACCGGCAGGCTTGTTGGGCCAACAGATTCAGTCTTTAAACAAGCTGTATTCACAAAAGTTGATGCCCAAAGTCATTAAGCGTCCCTTGCTGACTGCAATGGCAGGACTCATGCTCGGAACAGCCGCTTATGGATTGGTTCCTTTTACCTCAGTTGAACTCTTTCCTGAATCGGAGGACCCTCATGTCGCATTAAATATAAAGATGCCTATAGGCACCTCCGTTATAGAAACAGACCAGATCGTCAAAGACATTGCAGGCTGGATAAAGAAGCAACCCGAAACCTCCAAGGTCGTCTACAGTGCCGGAGGAACTGCACCGCAGTTATATAGTGACATTAATAGTTCGGGTGGAGATATTAGATATGATGAGACCGTAGGACAAATTGCCGTCGTCGGCAAACAAAATATTTTTGATCTCGATACGACAGTTGATGCTTGGGAACAGCATGTTAAAAAGTCCTACCCTGGAACTACAGTTACGACGTATGTTCCACGTCTGGGAGTCCCGGTGGGTAAGCCCGTTTCTATCCGGATTTCAGGTCAGAATCTGAATCAGCTGCAAACCCTTTCCCAAAAAGTAAAAGAGCAGATCGCCACAGTAGAGGGTACAACCGGCATCGTGGATGATATAGGAATTGAAAGATATGCACTGGATTTGCAGGTTAACAAGCAAGCCATGGATCAATATCTGGTAAGCTACACAGATCTGACCCGTACTCTGCTTCTATTAAAAGAAGGGGCTAAAGTTAGCCAATTTGATACAGGTAACGATCTGGTGGATATTAAATTGTATTTGAATCATAGCAACGAGGAGCCCAGCGCGCTTTTCCAACAATTAAGTGTAGTCAATTCAGCCGGTGTGCAGATTCCGTTAAACCAGCTCGTACTGCTTAAGCCATCATTTGCTATTCAGCAAATCAAGCATTACAATATGGAGCGGACGATTACGGTGGAAGCCGACTTGAACGGGCGAACTGCAAGCGAAGCGATGGTGGATGTAGAAAGCAAACTGGCACAAATGAAGTTCCCTGAAGGATATAAATGGGAAGTGGGCGGTGAAACCTCCGATCAGTCCACCATATTCGGGGATTTAGGGAAGCTGGCGATTGTTGTAGTCTTGCTTATTTTACTCTTGATCACTATGCAATTTTATTCTCTCTCCATTCCTATTATCATTATGACGACAGTGTACTTGGCAGCAGCCGGCGGCATTATTGGTATTTTCCTGACAGGTATGCCTATCGGATTTATGAGCATCATGGGAATTATCGCGCTGGCGGGAATTGTAGTGCGAAACGGAATTGTGTTAATTGAGTTCATCGAGGATGCCCGGCATGAGGGAATGGAGTTGAAAGAAGCTGTGATAAGAGCAGCCGCTGCCCGTTTTAGACCCATTTTATTGACTTCTCTGGCTGCAATAGTAGGTATGATTCCGTTAGCCCTATTGGGAAGCCTGCTCTTTAAACCACTGGCGTTTACCGTCATTTTCGGATTGTTATTCTCGACTTTTTTAACCCTGTTTGTAGTACCATCATTGTATATGATCATGGCCAAGTTCAAGATGCACCGTCAGCTCAAAAAACAGCAACACACGGCTATCACACCCGATCAACCTTTGTAGTTGCATGTAGTGAAGTATATACTGTCGGATTGAACCCTAGGGGGAAGTAAGTATGGAAAGCAAAAAAAATGATATCTTACAGGCAGCCATTCGGCTGTTTTCCAGAAAAGGCTACTATTCAACATCTGTTGAAGAGATCGCAAAAGAAAGTGGGATGGCAAAGGCATCCTTTTATAAATATTTTCAGGGAAAAGAAGAACTGCCTCTAGAAATGTGCATTATCCTAGAGAAAAATATTGAACAGGATATCCGGGCACTTTACAGTAAACCTGATCTCACTAATCATGATAAACTGCACGGTTTTGCCGTTCTTTATTTGAAAAACCTCGTTGAAAACAAAGTGTATCTCATGATGGATCTTCCTGAGCCGTCCATGCTTATTTTTCAAAATGAGCAACTCAATGGCGCCTTTGAACAACATGAGTACAAGCTGTACAAATGGGTACGTGACTGTCTGATTGATGTTTTCGGACCGGAGATTGAAGATCATGCATGGGATATGACCTTTGTGCTAAAAAGTGTTGTATTTGAATATATTCGCTTCTTTGCCGATCGGATGAATGATGAAACGATTGAGCAGCTTGCGCAATTCATCATCTTCTTATCCAATTCCTTGGTTGCCAGCCTGAAGAGTACCGATTCGGCCTCTCATTTGTGGAGCAATCAGGGTTGGTTACCTGAAAGCATTCTAAGCAATCCCTTTGATCAGGGCCGCCAGATTAACGGCCTTCTCTACTCTCTGGAGGACAGTATTCTGCTGTCTTCATGGAGTTCGAGGGAAAAGCAGGAGTACCAGCAAATTGCGACTCTATTAAAGGAAGAAGCTTTGAAAGCGAATCCCCAAATGGGTCTTTTAAAAGCTCTTTTCTCATATTTGGAGCAGCGTAAGGAGCTGAAAAAAGTTTGTCATTTGCTCCAAAAGCTGTTGAATCTTACACCCCCAACAGAGTAGTAGGCGCTAGAAATTCATCACAGCTATTCACAACTTAGCTTGTAGAATACATCAAAAAAAGACTGCTCATGTAAATCATGAGACAGTCTTTTTTTGGTTATTGCTTATATTTGATAGCATATGAGAAATTACAGACCGGCTTGCACTCTCAGAGCGTCAGCTTTGTCTATGCTCTCCCATGGCACATCCAGATCTGTACGACCAAAGTGACCGTAAGCAGCCGTTTGCTTGTAAATTGGACGACGCAGATTCAGCATTCGAATGATACCTGTGGGGCGAAGATCAAAATTGTTACGAATCAGTTCAACGAGCTTCTCGTCGCTTACTTTCCCAGTACCGTATGTATCGACGCTAATCGAAACTGGTGTAGCTACACCAATGGCATAAGCAAGCTGAATTTCCACTTTATCTGCCAATCCGGCTGCAACTAGGTTTTTCGCTACATAACGGGCAGCGTAAGCTGCGGAACGGTCCACTTTGGTCGGATCCTTACCAGAGAATGCTCCCCCGCCATGACGCGCATAACCACCATACGTATCTACAATAATTTTGCGGCCTGTTAGACCTGCATCCCCTTGAGGTCCGCCAATAACAAAGCGACCTGTTGGATTAATGTAATACTTGGTTTGCTCATCCAGCAATTCCGCAGGAACAACTGGCAAAATAACCTTTTCCTTGATGTCTGCTTGAATTTGCTCCAACGTAGTATCTTCTGCATGCTGCGTAGAAACTACAATGGCATCAATACGAATTGGCTTGCCATTTTCATACTCTACCGTTACCTGGGTTTTACCATCCGGGCGAAGGTACTTTAATGTTCCATCCTTGCGCACTTCGGCCAAGCGGCGTGCAATACGGTGAGACATGGCGATAGGCAACGGCATCAACTCAGGTGTTTCATTCGTAGCAAAACCGAACATCAACCCTTGATCGCCTGCTCCAATGTTTTCCGTTTCTTTATCTACTTCAGCAGGATCACGGCTTTCCAGAGCAGCGTTAACCCCTTGAGCGATGTCCGGCGATTGTTCATTCAAAGAAGTCAATACAGCGCAAGTATTATAATCAAAGCCGTATTTCGCACGTGTATAGCCAATTTCCTTAATCGTATTGCGTACAATGGATGGAATATCCACGTATTCCGATTTGGAGCTGATTTCACCAATGACGAGAACGAGACCAGTAGCTACTGATACTTCACACGCTACCCGTGCATTAGGGTCGTTAGCCAAAAAGGCGTCCAATACGGCGTCGGAAATCTGATCACAGATTTTATCCGGATGACCTTCTGTTACAGATTCAGACGTAAACAAATGACGGCCTTTTACAGACATGAATTTCAACCTCCCACAATTAAAATACATGAGGACTTATATAAAATCCTGACATGGCAATGGCATTAGCCAGACACTCTCACGCCAACATGTGGCTGGAAAATGACTTCTATACCTGATTAACAAAAAATGAACCTTTTCCGGTAGGAAAAGGTTGCGTACAAGCCTCAAATGCCATGATATCCTATTTAAAACAAGGTGTCAATTCATATCACTCAATTACAAAGGGCAAAACTAAGGCAAATTGACAAGAAATAAATTTCTGATCCACATGAGGATAGCCTTATTTTAAAAACGATTGCACGTCAAAATCAGTAAAAATTATTGCAACTTACAAGGTACCAAATTCAGATAAGCTGCGTTCGGCAGATTGTACCAATCGCTTGGTAATTTCACCACCTACAGAGCCATTCTGTCTTGATGTCAAATCGCGCCACTCCACATTTGCGTTTCCTTTAAACTCGCCCAACTCCGCAGCAAACTCACTGTCTGCACTCGGATGTATATGCGCATATTGGGGATTATAAACAGGAAGCCCAAACTCAGCAGCAATTTCATACTTCAAATCATGTAATCTGGTACGGCTTTCGGGAATCAATCGTCTTTGACCTCTTGATGCCATCGTACACACCTCCATCAATTGTATTTTCTTTCATGAGGTTAGTGTGCAGCGTTTGGAGTCAGCTTAGCCAAGAACAATTTTCTATCCTAAGAAGTATTTACGAAAAAGAACATTCCAACATACAACCTATTGGAGAGTATAACCGCCACGTACCATGACGACCAGGCCAAACTTCTGGCCTTCTTTTACCTGAATACCTCTTCCTTCTCTAGGAAAGGATAGTAAATGATTTTTCTCAACCGCCTGATTATGGACAATTTCTGTTCCAGAAGTGATATCAATAGCTCCGCTGGCATCCATAGTATAAACAACAGCATTCCCGTTACGTAAAATAAATTCCGCTCCAACTTTGGCAATCAGCTTTTGACCAGGCTTTACATCAACAACCTTCAATTCCTCGGTCTGTTCCACAGCTGTGGAAGCTTTACCTGAGCTAGAAGCTCCAGCTGTCGTGGCGTTAGAAGTAGCATTTGTGGTGGGGGCTGCTGAGCTAGTCGTTTTACTATTAGTGCTACTTGCTGATGCTCCACCTTTGATTGCCGCAGCGATTTTCTGGTCAACATAGCTTTTGGTTACGACTGGATCATCAGCTGTACCTGGTTGTCCGGAGCTGGAGGCTCCATTAACTGAGTTGTTCATTAAGGAGCCTGCAACTATCCCTCCTCCAAGCAAAACTGCTGCCAGCGATACTTTGTAGCGTGATTTCATGTAAATCCTCCTACAGCAGGTTAATGCATCTGTAAAAAAAAATTATATTAGCATTATTATTGGCTTGCTCCAGAAGAACCGCCTTGCATAGCCCAAGGCTTGTCATAAGCCAGCTTCAACGTATCAATACTTGTAACTAAATCCTCAGCTTGTTGTTCTGCGGTAGTCACTTTCAGATTGGCTTCATAAACCTGGAGCTCGGTCGCCAAACCTACATCAAATTGCTTTTTAGCCATATCGGCCGCACTTCTAGCGCTCACTAAACCAGCTTGAATTTGAGAATACTGACTTTCCAAACCTTTAATGTTGTTATAAATTGATCTTACAAGTCCTTCGAGCTGTTTCTTTGTTCCCTCAGTAGCATACTGAGCTTTTTCAACGTTAAGCTGTTCAGCTTCGTAAGGCGTATTTCCAGAAGCATTAAAATTATAAAGCTTTAGGCTTAATTCAGCTAAATCCACTTGTTGCTCACTTAACCAAATAGCAGTGCTGCTAGTAAGTACCTGGCTTACCTTAGTTTCCACATTATCTTTAAATTCAGAATAGACAGGCTTATCCTTTAATTCATAACGTTGCTCCGGTTTATAGCCAATCGCTTGATTCAAAGATATATACGCACTGTCCAGATCTTTTTTAGCCTTATCTAAAGCAGCTTGATTTTGAGTCAACTGGTTGGTTGCTTGAGTGACCTCATAGTCACTTGACATTTGATTGTCTCTTTTAATTTGTGCGACTTTCAGCTTGCGCTCGGCATCTTCAATATTCAATGCAGTTAGCTTAACTGCATTTTGCTTTTGAAGAAGCTTGTTATAAAGATCCTTCACGTTGTATTGAATGCCTTCCTTAGTCATCTCTAAGTTTTTCTTTGTAGTCTCATAGTTAAGATTTGTTTGAGCATAACCTTTGAAGGCTTTATCAGAGGCTTCAACACCGGCTTCAGCAGGAACAAAGTCAATATTTTTGCCTGCTTCTTTCATGATTTTCCCAGCTTGATCAATACTGGTTTCTCCTGATTTAACTGAGGTACTATCAGCTATAGCCAGTTTAACTGCATCATCGTAGCTCAAAGAATCATTATAGTAGGTATCATACGTAACTTTAGTCACAGGAGCTGTGAAAGGCTTACTGGATAAGCTGTTGGCTTGATCACCAGCAGTGCTTCCATCAGCTTGATTTAAAATAGTTACCGTCCGAGTAGTCTTATCCCAATTTACTTTGGCGCCTAATGATTGGCTCACAAAGCGCAGAGGAACGAACACTTGACCCTTTTGAATTTGAGTAGCTGCATCGAGTTGTACAGGAGCACTATTCTTATAAGCAAGTTTAGAACCAACATTCAAAGTTAAGGTATCATCATTTTTGGATGCAATTACTTTTTTAGCTTTGCTATCCCACTCCACTTGTGCTCCCAGGCTTTCAAAAACCCCGCGAAGAGGCACTAAGGTTGTACTTTGACTAATCACTGGGGACTGTGTATATTGCTGAGTTACACCGTTAATAATAACCTTTATATTACCTGTTTGAGCCCCTGCAAGATTGGCAAATGCAGAAGAAAGAACCAATGTGGAAAGTACCGCCACTCCAAAACGTTTCATAATTTCTCTCCTTTGTCAATAAGGCTAATAAAAGAAAAGGGCTCCAAAAGGAACCCTTTTCTCATCTAATTCAGTTAACTCAAAAGAGCTGCTCTTAAATTAGTTGTTGTTTTCAACAGTTACTGTTTTCGCAGTTGCATCATAGTTGATGGATGCATCCAACGCTCTGCTTACCCAGAAGATAGGCAGTACAGTACGGTTTTTGTTAGTTACAGCTTTAACGTCCATACGAACCACAGAACCGTTAATTGTCAACAGGTTAGTGTTCAGTTTGATTTGAGCAACGCGGTCACCTTTAATCAGGGTAACTGTGGAAGTTGCTTTGTCAAACAGGATGTTTTGTTGGGATACACCCAGAGCTTCAGCTGCATAACGTACTGGCAAGTAAGTGCGTCCGTTTTCAGCATAAGCAGCTACATCAGCTGTTTTAGATTCGCCGTTCACTGTGTAAGCAGTGCTTCCCAGTGTGAATACAGCTTTGGATTTAGTAGCACCTGGAGCTGGAGTTCCAACAGTTGCGATTGCTACTTCAGCAGCTGCAGTGTTGTTGTCTTTCCAGTTTTGAGTGTTGTCAGTTGCGCCTTTGTATGCAGTGTAAGAAACAGCGCTACCTTTCAGCTTAGCAACGATGTCGCCTTGAGCTACAGTACGGTCAACAGTCAGCTTAGGAGCCGAGATTGTGATTGTACTTGGAGTAGCACTTTCGCTATCGATGTAGAAGCTCAGACGGCCTTTGTTGCTTTCGCCGTAAGTATCAGTAGATACGCTCTTCACTTTAACGTCACCAGCTGTAACTTTCACTTCTGGAGTAGCAGCAAAGCGTACGCCTGTTGGCAATTCCAAGATTACTTCACGGCTACCATCTTTCTTAACGAAAGCTTCTTTAGCTGCTTCAGTAATTGTGATGTCGCCAACTTGTTGGTCGCCCAGACCGATTGTCAGAGTTGGTTTGGATGCAGCAGCCAAAGTAACAGCTTGCTTCACAGCTGCAACCTTAACAGTACCGCTCAGACCTTGGCTACCAGCAACATCAACGTTCAGGTCACCGGAGAAACCTGGTTGTGTAGCAACTTCAACGTTTTTCAGTTTCAAAGTACCAGCGTCAGTAGTGCTGTTAGCGTTCTTGAAGGTCAATTTCAAAGTACGTTTGTCAGAGTCAGTATAGGAAACCTCTGCTCCACCCAAGCCGTTAGTGTTCTCCATAGAACCGGAGAAGTTGCTTCCAGGGTTGTTGCTTTCAAAAGTTGACTGCCAACGAGCACCTTCAGGCAGACGCAAAGTTACAGTACGTCCTTTTACAAAGGAATTAGCAACAGTTTCTTTAATTACGATATCACCAATTTTTTGCTCATCATGACCAGCAAGAATTGTTGTTGGAGTAGCAACGGAAACGCCACCACCGATTTGACCATAGCTACCAACTACAAGGGAGCTAACGTCAGTCGTTGCGTTACCAGAGATACTAACAGTAACATCGCCCTCTTTAGCACTGTTTTCATCATCAACATAGAATCCTACAGGCAATTGGAAAGATGTTTGGTCGTCACTTACTGTTCTCAAAGACAAAGTAAGTGTATCGCCATCAGTAGAATACTTCACATCATCTGGCTTAATTGCTTTGTCTGTCTTAGAAGTATACAAAATAGTGGCTGGGGCTTTAGGAGCGGAGTCCCATTTGAAACCGCTAGGCAATTTCAATTTAATGTTGTTGGTACCCAAGGAACCAGCAGTTTCTTCTTTAACTTTCAAAGTTGCAGTAAAGTTTTCTTCACTGGAAACTGTATCAGCAGCAGACAAAGATACTTGACCAGAAGAAACTACGTTTGCAATTGTCGCTTCGCCGCTAGTAAAACCACTTGCAGAAGCTGCATCAATAGTAGCTTTTACAGGTCCATTGCTAGGTCCGTTAACATTGATTTTACCAAAGTTCATATAAAGATCAACGCTATCTTTAGAGTTAGTAAAGTTGAAAGTCACTCTTGCAGAGTTAGTAGTGAGCTTCTCTACAGTCAAACCTTCACCCGGAACATATCCAGTTTCTGCACGAGCAGCAGCATCATCATTGTTATCGCCTGGATCAATGTAAACGCCCAAACCATAAGTAGAATCAATAGCAGTAGGAACAACTCCAGGGTTAGTAGCAAATTCAAAGCCTTTAGGCAATGTAACAGTGAAAGATTCACCTTTACCAACAGAAGCTTGGCTTACGTTAACTTTTACTCTACCCAAAGTAAGAGGTGTAGTAGATTGGCTTGAACCAATGCTAGGAGTATTAACAGCAGTATAGCTAGAAGCTGCATGAACTGCAGTTGGGGAAGTCAGTGCTGCGATTGGAGCTGCAACACCAGCAACCAATGTTGCTGTTGCCAGCACGTTGATCATTTTTTTATTAAACTTTGTCATAACCTTTTTTTCTCCTCCTTGAATATAACCAGAAATATTATTTTTGTCTTTTTGTCGGATCTTGTCACTCATCAGTCGTTACACCTCCTTTCCGAGCTTTATGAGAACCCTTATAAAATGATATCTGTGACAATATCACAGAAGCTTGGAATCTAGTTGAAAGAAAGCGTCCATTTATGACGTACTCCAGTATTATACAATGTGATAACAATGTCGTAAAGAATTTTTTTAGCGAATTATGTCTTTACGCTTTTGTACCCCTTTGTTTCATACTCACCCAATTAGACGTAGCATGGGTTCGAAAAGTTGCGTCCGTTTCAAAAAAAATTTTTATTTTTTTTGAATATGTATTCCGCTTTCCTACAGTCATAATTATACTATTGAACCTGTTCCTCCGTCATCCTACAACTTTTACCTGTTCAACCTTAATGTACAAGAGTTCTCTTGCGCATTTATGGTAGTCCCTTAATGAGTATATTCACTGTACATTATCCATAGAATATAAAGGATACATAAATCCCAAGGATACGCCCAGATTGAACACTTAAAGTAGCAGGTAATGACGGAGGATCAGCAATTTTTATAGCCTGCACACCCAGAACAAAACAAATTACTTCACTATATTAACCTTAGCACCGTCAGTAAGCAGGCTTATCCCCTTAACGGCAATGGTCTGACCCTCGGTGAGCCCCTTGGTTATTTCAACCTCCTTGGCGCTTTCCTGACCTGTTTGCACTTCTACCCGTTTAGCAGTAGTACCCTCAACTACATAAGCATACTTTTTCCCAGCCTGCTCCGTAATGGCATCCTGTGATACCAGAATGTTTTGTGCAGCTTCGGATTTCATATAAACATACACAACCATACCGGATTTGAACTCGCCAGATGGATTGGGTACTGAAATTTCGACAGGATATGCCTTGAGATCATTATCCATAACCGGATTGACAGCTGTCACTTTGGCTTCAATGCGCTTATCCAAAGAGTCCACCCCTACGGTTACAATAGATCCTACTTTTAGCTTAAGCAACTCTTCCTCAGAAACGTTCACTTTGGCGAGGATAGGATTTGTATTTGCAATCGTAACAACGGTCGCCTGAGGACTGACCATTTGTCCTGTTGTACCAGTCACAACTGAAATGGTGCCAGACATAGGTGCTCTGACTACAGCATTGACAAGCTGACTACGTGCAGTGTCCAAAGCAGCCTTGGACTGATTGGCCGAAGCACGTGCTACATCAATACCCGTTTTCTGTTGTGCAAGACGCAATGACTTCTGGGCATTAGTATATGTTGTCTGGGCACTTTCCTTGGATGTTTGCGCATTATGAAGTGAGAGCTGGGCGTTTTCCAATGCAGTTTGAGCTCTTCTATGAGCTATTTGAGACTGTTCCAGGTCAGATTGCGAAACAGCACCAGCACTAAACAACTGCTGGTTACGATTTAGCGTATTCTGAGCATCACGCACAGAACTCTGGGCATCTACCACAGCAGTCTGCGCTTGGGTAATGGCATTGTCTTGCTGTACCAGTGCGCTCTTAGCCTGGTCCACAGCAGACTCTCCCTGCTGAACAGATTGCGCTGCTCCGCTTTCAGCTTGCTTCAAACTAGCAAGGGCAACCTGGTAAGATTCCTGAGACTGCGTAATCGTGTCGTGAAGGTCTTTCTGATCAATCGTAAACAAAATATCGCCTTTGTTTACCTTTTGTCCCACCGTCAAATTAATGTTCAGTATTTTTCCGCTAATTTTCGGGGCAACCTGAGCCGTGTCTTTGGGCGCAAAGCTGCCTACAATACCTGATGAATCCTCAATACTGCCTTTAGCCACTTTTGCTACCTGGATCGGAATCGTTTTCTGCACCGCGGCCGGAGCGGCGGGGGCTTCCCCCCCACCGCAGCCTGCCAATGCAACTGACAAAAGCAATGTCGTGGCAATCAGAGCACTTTTTTTATTCATTATATCTCTTCACCTCATTATTAAATGTGAACACTCTTTTGTTGCATCTTTGCTTCTTTTTTGAGCTGTCTTTTCAATTTCCGTTCTTTACGCTTTTGTATCCTATTATCCATGATAACGTAGACTACCGGAATAAGAACCAATGTAATAACAGCTGCGAAGGATAACCCGAATACAACAACAACTGCCATCGGCGCTTGTGACTCGTTACCACTGCCTGTAGCAAATGCCATTGGGAGCAAAGCTAGTACAGTAGCCAGCGTTGTCATCAAAATCGGACGCAACCGCTCAGACGCTCCATGAATAATAGCTTCATCCCGATCTTGTCCTTCTTTTCGGAGCTGAATGATGAAATCAATCATGACGATAGCGTTATTCACAACCAGGCCGACGAGCATAATATAACCGGTTAGAGCCGACACACTAAGACTAGATCCTGTTACAACCAAACCAATAAGCACACCTATTAATGTAGGTGGAATCGAGAACATAATAACAAACGGCGTAAGCAAGGATTCAAACTGCCCTGCCATGACCATATAAATCAGCACTACAGATAGTAATATAGCTACTGCCAGATTTGTAAAGGACTCCATCATTTGCTCATTTTGTCCACCACCCGTATCTGCACTATATCCCTCAGGGAAATGAGTACCTTTCAGGAGAGCATCTATTTTTTGATTAACTGTAAGAATGTCTCCTGTTCCGTCTATGTCAGCAGTAATCTGTACTTGACGTGTTTGATTCTCGCGTGTAATAGTCTCGGGAACCTCACGCTTATCGATACTGGCCACCGATGACAGAGGCACATCGATCCCTTGTGCAGTTGTAATCCGCAATGTTTGCAGATAGGCCAGATCATGGCGATACTCATTCGGCAACGATATTTTCACATCAATCTGGTCTTCTCCGGTACGATAGCTTGTAGCAACCGAGCCGTTAAAGGAGGTACTCACAACAGACAAAATTTGAGATGCTGACAAACCATATCGGCTGGCAAGCTCTCGATTAATCGTAATCTCATATTCCTCACGAGTAGCATTCAACGTACTCTTAACATTCACCGCTCCCGGTATATTCTTAACCTCAGCTACGAGATTATCCGAAAGCTCGCGCAATACTTCTACATCATCACCCTTCAAGTTGATGTTTACGGCTGATCCACTTGATAACCCGGTTGAGGATTGAAGAATGATTTCCGCATCAGGGATATTTTCGACTTTTTTTCGGAGCTCATTTACCACGTCGTCAGTAGGCCGGACATGCCCATCCTTCAGCGTAACGCTAATCTGCGCAGCATTAGCAGATGTTGAACCGGATACACTTGATACACCGCCTCCAGAGCCTATAGTTACTGACATTTTATCAAGTTCAGGAATCTTTAAAATTTCCTTTTCAATTCCTCGAACAACCTTCTCTGTTTCTTCCAACATGGTTCCATTAGGCATCGTTACAGAGAGCGTAAACTCACCTTGGTCCGATTCAGGAATAAATTCCGTTTTAACCATAGGAATCAAAGCTGCCGCAGCTACAAACATAAGCAAAGTAATAGTCAAAACACTTTTACGGTGGTTAATCCCCCACTTGAGAATACGGCTGTATCCGCCTTTAAATTTCTCAAAGGCGATATTAAACCAGATAATCGGGTTAATCCCTTTATAGGTACCCGAAGAATATATTGACTCATCTGGTACAGTAGGCAACCAACGTGAACTAAGCATAGGTACAAGCAAAAGCGATACTAGCAAAGCAGCAATATGAGAGAAAATTACGGTCAAGGCTAACGGCTTAAACAGCACGCCCGCAATTCCATCTACAAATACAACTGGTAAAAACACTACTATTTGTGCAAGTGCAGATGCCATTACCGCATTACCCACTTGCTTGGAGCCATCAATAGCGCCCTGCAGCATGCTTTTGCCTTCATGTCGTTGTCTAAAAATATTCTCGATAATAACGACAGCAAAGTCAACAAAGGATCCTAGCCCCAGTAGCAATCCACTCAATGAAATAATGTTAATGGTTTGTCCACTGAAATACATCATCATAAACGTTGCTACAAAAGAAATTGGAATAACGATACTTGCAATAATTGTAGAACGTGCGCTATTAAGAAATAACAGTAACACGATAGCTGCAATAATAAGTCCTAATACAGCATGCTCTACTAGTGAATGTACAGAATCGCTAATAGGTTTGGAAGCGTCTGTGACCATCTCAAGCTGAGTCCCCGCAGGCAAGTTCTTACGGATTGAATCCAGGCTTTCCTTCACAGAATTAGCAATGGCAAGTGTATTCCCTCCGGTAGCCTTTGTGACTGAAATATTAATACTTGGCTTACCATTGTATGTGGAAATGGTGGTGACATCATCCAAGGAATCTTCAATGGTTGCGACATCCTTTAATTTCACACTGCCTTTGCCCACAGTGATCGGAGTCTCTCCCATTTCCGAAACAGCCTGATATTCACCTTGAACCCTGATTTGAATCTCCGTATTACCACGATCAACAGAACCTGCAGAGCCGGCCACATTATTAGCTGATAATGCCTGGCTGATCTGATCTAACGTAATACCATAACTTTGCAGTTTGGCTTGGTCTACAGTAATTCGAACCAACCGCTCTTGTCCCCCAGACAAACCGACTGAAGCGACCCCTGAGATTCTTTCGAGCTGTGGTTCGATGATATCCTCTGCAATAGGCTTCAGTTTGTTAACATCCTGATCACCAGTAAATGCCAAATTAATTACAGGTGTAGCATTGAGATCCAGTTTCAAAACACGCGGTGAATTGGCAGCTTTGGGAAGTGAACCCCGAACACCATCCAATTTATCTCGCATATCCAATGTAGCCTGATTTAGATCTACTCCCCAGTTAAACTGAATCATGACCATAGAGGTCCCCTCAGAAGACTGAGAGCTAATCGTATCCACATCCTGAATGGACGATAGACCTTTTTCAATAGGCTTGGTAACCAATTCCTCAACTTCTGTCGGTGTCGAGTTTGGAATACTGGTCACTACCATAGCAATAGGCAGCTTCATATCCGGCATCTGCTCGACAGGAAGTCTTAACGCAAAAATACCGCCCCCGATCAACAAAGTAACAATTAACATAAATACTGTTACAGGACGGCGTATTGAAAACTGAGACATCTCATCACTCCCCACTCACTTCTTTATGTAGCATTTAAGCACACTAATCCTCTACTACGATGAAATAGGCGTAAAGTTTCAGATAAATGTGCAAAAAAACATATAAGCAAATAATAAACACATTTTGAGATAAATACTTAAAAAAAAGTAGTTAATTTAAATGCATTTATGGTAGTTCAAGAACAAAAACGCTGTAAACTTACCCATCAGTTATCTGCTCATTGTTATTATGGCATAGGCCCTTAATCCCAGTCAAATAGCTGATTTTTAAAAAACATCCCTCTCATGTATATGAAAGGGAATTCCAAGTTCGCATGGAGGGATGTTCAATAAATTCAGTTTTTTTAGGATCTAGATTTTAGGAAGCAACTTTTTATCAGCCATAACTTTAGCTATAATAATGGCCGCATCTCCACGCAAGGTCAGAGATGTAGGATTAAACATATACCCTTTTTTCAGATCACTAGCATCAACAGGTGAACCCGTGATAAAGCCCTTCTTGGCAATCGCAAGCACAGATGCTTGTGCATAGTAATCAATCTTGTCTGCATCTTTAAAGGTTTTAGACAGATTCTTCATGATCTTGTCGTGATCTGTCTCCAGCTTCAAATTCAATGCCTTGGCGATAATGACTGCTACATCCTGACGTGTAATTACATCTTCCGGCATAAAGATTCTCGGTTGCGAACCTTTTACAATACCGGCACGTGCGGCTGTTTCAATATAACGATAATCATAGAGAGCATCTGCCGATATCGTATTTGGAATAGACACGTCATCAAAATGCTTCGCTCCGCTGAAATTAAGAGGAATTTGCAGACCTTTGACAATCATAGACGTAAATTCGCCTCTTTTAATGTAGCTGTCAGGTCCAAAGCTATTAATTGGATCCATTGGGTTCATGACACCCTTAGCCAAAGTGGCCTCAATGTAATCTCTGGCATACTTGTGCTTAATGACATCACTATACGTTTCTCCAACCTTAGCTACAACATAGTAGCCGAAACGATCAAACGGTACTTTAATGGTATGTTTCTTCGGATCCACCACACCGCCAATGTTCTGCCAATCTTTAAGATCCGAATCAAAATAGAACACTGTCATTTGTTTCCCTGCATCCTGCGCGATACTGCTATCATACGTCAAGGTTAATGTTGCACGCTTGGATGGTACTAATTCATTAGAAGGATCACGCCAGTAGAAGTTTTTGATCTTACTACTGTCATTTTGTGACTTATTAGCCAGTTGATAAGGATCAGTACCATAAGTTACCGGATCGTAAGCATCCGTTTTGATATCATCTGCTGTACCTGGGTCAATCCAGAATACCGGACTTGACTTGGTAAAACGAGTTGGGAATTCTCTGTTGAAGTATCTACTTCCATCTGCAATCAAGCTCTGCATATCCGACAATGCTTTTTCAGTTTCAAATTCATGACGGTCCACCACACCATCTTCGCTATTTGCTATCGCAAAGTACAATGTATGACCAGAGAAAACCTGATTTTTGAATTGCTGCGGTTGATCATAATCCCGACGAATCAGACTAGTTCCCTTAGCAAAAGCAAGTGTAAGATTACCATCAAACACTTTGTGCGATGTTTTCATCGCTTCCATGTACTGCTCACCAGGAATATTAGTAGGCACATATTTAACCGTAATGGTCTGTTTCAGTTTATCTTTACCTTTTGTAACCACTACGTCAATTTTATTATCTTTGTTGGCCTTTAGACCTGTGACGATAGCTTTGTAGGTTGAAGGGTAATCAACAGTGCCATCATAATCAGAATCGAATCCCTCTTGAATTGCTGTTTCCTTACCTACCATAACACTATCTGCATTACCTGCGTTCACAACCACTTGCACAAAGTTTTGATTCACGATTCTCTTTTCAGGAAGCGGACGCAAAATATCAAAAGATGTGGATTGACCAGATACTTGCAGTCGGAACGTTGCAAATGGTCCGCTCTTGCCACTGTTGTACAAGGTAATGTTATAGGCTACTGGTGTTCCATCTTGCGGAACGGTTTGGTTTTTCAACACAAAGCTGAAATACTTTTTGTCCGGGTGATAGTACACAAGCAGGTCTTTTAATTCTTTATTTGTAAATTTATCTGTAGTGGAACCAGAGTTGTATGCTGTCTTAGCATCTTCTGCTGAGTAAAACTCATTATTCAGCGTCCAATTAACCTCGCTGTCGTCCGATCCCTTAATCTCCAAAATATATTGATCTTTATTGGCAATATCGCTTAACGAACCATTGACCTGATCCGCTTTACCCAAATCAGCAATACTGAATGTACCAAATACATTGATATTTTTCAGGGATGTATTGTAATTGGTATCATCCACTTTAGTGAAATTAGCATCTTTTGTTTTCGGTGCAATTTCGCTATATTTCGGAGTACTGCTCAAGCCACTAACAGGTGTAAAAGGAATAATCCCCTGTGTGTTTGGAACTGGAATTACTGGAATATTGGTCTGTGTAAAGTTTACTTTTACCGTATTGCTATATTCAATACCTGGCTTGTACACAAATTTGATTTCATTATTCCCGCTTGCCAGTGCGTTGGCTGCGGCTGTTTCCGAGGAAGAAGCAAGCTTAAAGTCCGCCCCTGAGCCATCCAAATCAACCAATACATTATTAATATACAGGAATACATTTCGGTTACTTCCAGTGTAATGAATATCTGCTGTGTTGCTCACATCAAGCAATTTACCTTTAAAGTAGCCCAATTGAGTCAGCTTATAGGTATTCAAGTTTGAGCTGGAGGTATTTAACGGAATTTGTTGTCCGTCATAAATCGTATCATATTTCATGAATGGACCCTGCAACAGATTCACTGTGGCTTTAATTAACTTGGTCGAGTCACCATTCAGGTAAAAATTCAGTACGTTCTGTCCTTCTTTAGGCAAAGTGTCTACATAAGCAACGATTTTCTTCACTTGTGTTGACTTGCCATTGATTGTCCGAATCACATCTTGAGGTGATCCTACAGTATGAACCGATACCCCAGAAAGCTCACTGATTGAAGAAGGTGCACCGTTAACAACGATGAACTCCATACCTACAGGAACAGATGGAGCATCTGTAGTCTTGTTCTTCATAGAGCTTCCAGTTAACTTCATAGCTTCATCTATGGCAGTCGCCTGATCAGACCCGCTTCCATTAATTCTACTCAACAATTGATTGTTAAAATCAGGAAGATAGTTTACATCATCAATATACGGCTGAGTGCTGCTGCGCAATGTAAATTGGACAGCCGATGGAGAAGGCGGGGTACTGGTATCACTATAAGTTAGACCCAAGGATACTCTGGTCAAATGATCCACCACAACCTCTGAAGGTACAGTCACCTGAAATGGATATACCTTATAACCATTGGATGTAACCACATTAGCAGTATCAATCGTGGCATCAATCCCACTAGCACTACCCACAGCACTGCCATTGTTACTCACATCTGTAAACCGTGCATTGATTGTAGCCACTCCCGGATCGGATGCACCGCCTGGAACCAAAACCTTACCCTTCAAAACAACTCCACTCGTAGATGATACGGTAAAGTCAGGCGAAGTGGTCAGATCGGCCGACACATTCCCGTCCATGTTCAGGTTCAAATCGGAAAATTCAGGCTTGCCCGTATAGATCGTAATTTCACGTGTAACCGTAAGAGCCTGAGTTCCGTTACCCACTTTAAGAGTCACTATATTTTTACCCGGACTGAGTACAACGCTTCCTGTTAGTTTGTAGCCGGTATAAGAGTTAACAGTATACGTATTACTGCTTTTTGCAGACGTGAGTGTTACACTGTCAGCATTAGGCGCCGTACCTTGAATGACCACTTTAACGTCATCCGAACCGCTATTACCAGCGTCTGTCAGCACAGCTGTCTGGTTCTCTACTAACTGCTCAGTTTTACCGTTCAGCGTAGCAGACAGATCATAAACCTTTGGTCCATCCTGGTACTCTACGTAAATAGAATCCTTCATATCCGCCGAGTTTTGGCTGCTTTGGAATGTGATTCGGTTCAAACCAGGAAACAGTTTAATGTCTGTAACTTTAAGCGTGGAGCCAGTGACTGTAATTCCGCCCTTTTGGCTCTCATTTTTATTTACCACGTTAAGGGTCGTTCCATTTTTGGAGAGCTGGAATACACTATATGATATCGTGCTTCCGTTCACTCCGTTAATCGTTCCGTTAACTGTAATACGGTCCGTGTTTACCGACCTGGCTGAATCCACGTCATATTTTTCATTTGGAAAAATAAAATAAGTTCCCGTCGCAGCATGAGCCGTACCTACCAGGGCCGCCGGCACCAAGCCAATGATGAGACCAACCGTCAGCAACATAGATAGCAATCGTTTCAAATCATTGTCCTCCTTAGATTCTGTCGCACCTTGGGGTACGTAATCATTCAATATCTTTTTTATCGGTAGCGAACATACAAAAAATTAGTAAATACGCAAAAAAGGAGGGAGTTTTTTCATAGCGAAGAACAAAAAAGCCCTCAAACCCGCGGTATACCGCCAAGCTTGAAGGCTTACTTTTTAAAATAAAAAATTATAATTTCGAACGAGTCTGAGAATCTGGCTTAGCCAGCAACCGAATCAAGGTGTTAATCACCGGACGTTTGGTTTTACCGACAAGACCAATAACCTCGGCGCCGATCTGCAAGAAGAACATCATAATACATATCACGACAAAGATAACCCAGTTCGCTTCATTAAGCGCAGCATATGATTGAATCACGGCTAATACACCGAAAAATGCAGCAATAGCGTAAATAATCAATACGGTCTGTCTGTGGCTAAAGCCCAATTCACGCAGGCAGTGATGTAAATGACCTTTATCTGGTGAGAAAATCGGTTTTTTCTGCAACTTGCGACGAATGATTGCAAAAAATGTATCTGACAAAGGTACGCCGATAATGATCAATGGCGTAATAAACGATACAATAGCGATCTGTTTGAATCCAAGCATCGACAGCATCGCCAGGCAGAAGCCCAAAAATAGAGATCCTGTATCACCCATAAATATTTTTGCAGGATGAAAGTTAAAAAACAGAAATCCGATAATGCTGCCCAGCAGCACCAGACAAAGCATAGCAACCATATAGTTGCCCATCAGAAGAGACATTACAAAAATCGTTCCGATTGCGATTCCCGAAACACCAGCAGCCAGTCCATCCAGACCATCAATCAAATTGATGGCATTCGTTACACCTACAATCCAGAAAATCGTAAGCGGGATGGAGATCCAGCTTTCCAAAGAAGAATATGCATCCTGAAAAGGCACATTCACAAAATCAACACGAATATCAAAAGCAAATACAACCATACACGCAACGGCAATTTGAGCCAAAAATTTCAATTTTGCATTAAGATCAAAACGATCATCGAGAGCACCAATCAGTGTAATCAGCGTTCCGCCAATCAGAAAGGCTGCGATAAAATTAATATCCCGTGAGGACAACATTCCTTCAGGCACAAAAGGTAAAATCGCCAATAAGGACAAAAGAAATGCCAGGAAAATCCCCAGACCGCCAAGACGCGGCATAATTCGGGTATGTACCTTTCGGGCATTCGGCACATCGACGGCTCCAACCTTCACAGCAAATTTCTTGACGAGCGGTGTCAATAACAGCGCAAGTCCCAGTGCCATGATGAAACCAATAATATAGATCAATAGCATTTGATCATTCGACCCCCAATTTTAAAGCAATCCCTTTTCAGATGTAACCGCATTGAATTATACTCTGATCGAAAATAAATACCAAGCTTCATATTCTGGCAAATTAGTGGGTTTTGAAGGCAGATTCAAGCTATTTATCACACTTTTGTGACGTTTTCTTTTTCACGCATCACTTTCACGGCGAATTTCGGCAGCGCAAGCATTCTTTTGTAGCGACTTGGCTCTTTCAGTAGCCTATACAGCCACTCAGCTCTGAGCTTTTGGAACAATTTAGGAGCGCGTTTAGCTTTACCGGATATGACATCGAAGCTGCCGCCCACCCCCATCATCACGGGAACTCCTAATTCTTCTTTATATTTACCAATCCAGGGTTCCTGCGTGTCTGCTCCACGTGCTACAAACAGCAAATCGGGATTTGCTTCACGAATAGCTGCAATCACTGCTTCATCCTCTTTCGGTCCAAAAAATCCGTCACGCTTGCCGCAAACCGTAATTCCAGGATAAAGCTCATGTACCCGTTGTGCAGTCGCTTGAATCACCTCGGATGTCGATCCGAGCAAATAAACCTTCCAATGATAGTTTTCTCCAGCTCCAAGCAATTCATGTAACAAATCAAAACCCGCCACACGTTCTGGTACTGGATGCCCTACATAATTTGCGGCCCAAACCACGCCAGTCCCATCCGGGACGATGAGTTCCGCCTGCTTCATCACGGACATGTACATTGGATTTTCCAATGCAGCCATAACCATAATTGGATTAGCAGTAATTACTTGATGCGGACGGCGAGACTCTACCGCTTGGATCAATACATTTAATGTATCTTTCATATTAAGCCTTGATACCGGAACACCGAAAATCGGGACGGTAGGCACATTCGTAACCTTATCAACTGTCACTGTATCCATCATCCTTTGCGACACAAGTAATTAACGATATGCTGTGCCGGTAAGCGAGCCTCGCTTTTTAACAAAGCAATTGCCGCTCCCTGGCTCTCGATCCATTGACTTCGCTGATCCAGCAGTCGTACAGCCTCAGCAGCCAGCTTTTGACCATTCAGCGCTTCTGTGGTACCTACAGGCTGGCTACCGACACGATCAAGAAAATGGTCAATTTTCGGATCATAGGATATCCCCAACGGGGGCACATGATGGGATGCTGCATAAATCAGACTATGCAATCTCATCCCGATCATCAAACTGCAACGGCTGACTTCCAGCAGCATCTGCTGAGGATCGGTAACCTGCTCACACATGCTGACACGACTGCCCGTTTCCCTAACATCCCCTAATAAATCCATTACCATCCTTGAAGCCTGCTCATCGTCCGGCAGATGAAAAGGGAAAAAGCGCAAATGCACACGGCGTTCAGCAACTAATTTCTTCAAACCTTCCGCAATCGCCATTAATTCACGACGCTCCTTGTCCCAGTAACGTACCGACACACCAACAATCGGAAGTTCATCCTCCCCTTCAACAGCCGCTTTGTGCAAACCTTCAGAATGGGAGGGCATTGGAAGCCCCATTACGGGATCGGGAACAACCTCTACAGCAGGGCGTTTTAATTTCATGGTGCCCAGTAGCGCCGCAGACTGTTCATCTCTTACAGATACATATTCGCAGCGCTGAAACACAGACCGGATCATAGGGTAGAATATCTTCCGTTGCACCGGACCAATGCCTTGAGCATACACAAACGTCGGCTTTCCGGCCCACTGAGCCAGCTTGAGAATCGCAAGATAATAAGGAATGCTTTTGGGACTTGTTGCGTCCTGAAGCAAACTTCCGCCGCCGCTGATTAACCCGTCACTGTTTTTAATCGCTCTCCGAACTTCTCCCAGACTCATACGTGGTACGGCTTCTACTCCGTACATCTTCTGCGTCCAATCGGGGTCCGAAGACAGCACAACAGGCTTAACCGTAATACCCGCATGACGGCTTTCCTCCTCTAATGCTGTCAAAATCGACTTGAGCACTGCCTCGTCTCCACTATTGCGAAAGCCGTAATAACCCGAGATTATTATCGTTTGAACGGTGGTGACCATTTCTTCCAACATCCTTCCAGCACTTGCCACACGACAATTGCGATAATTCCCAGAATCAGACCAAATCCCAATCCTAGCAGCCCACGACTAAGCGAGAGTGCCGCTGGAGAATGAATGTGAGCAAAGGTATCGACCATAGAGGCTTGACCAATAACAGCTATAATCAGCAAATAGATCGCTTTGCGATATTTCAACGCAAGGAATGCACCTGCAATAAACAGTGGGTGTGCCATCAAAAATTCCTTATTACGCGGACGCACACCAAATGCATTCTCAAGGAAATTTCGGAAAACCAGCTCTGTGTTAGACACGGTACCCGCATTCCCTGTACGGCTCAAATAGTACACTCCTGCAGCTCCAATAACAGCCAGTACGATGACCCATAGTACGGTAATCGGCGTGCGCAGCAGCTTTGAGATTTCTTCGCGTATAGAAACGCCCCGATAAAAGAAAATATATATTGCCGCCAAAAAAATCGGCAAAATGTGAAGCAAACTTACGCCTCTAAATTGGTTCAGCACAAGGCTGTAAGCAATACTATTCAACAACGCAATAACAAACGGTACAGCAGCCAACGACAAGACTGCTGTCTGAACGTACAATACAAGTGTTTGAACGAGACGACGACCTACTGAAAGCTCAGGCTCCTGTTCACGTTTGATTCTAATCGTACGCACAGCAATAACCATTGCAACTGTGGGTCCGCTAATCGCTGCAAGTAGTGCCAAGCCCTGCTCCATCAAGCTGGAGTTCAGAACGTAAAGACCTGCTGAGCCAATCAATCCCAACCCAAATGCTAGCAAGGTCAACGCTGGAACAAAATACGACACCATAATGGAAAAGAAAGCCAGTGCCCCCAGCACAACCACCAATTTCAGGTAACGCTGGTACGACGAATCAACCACTTGAAATGATTCAGCCTGTCCAAGCTCAAATCCCTTTTTCTCCATCCGTTGAACAGCATTACCCGGTTTGTCCAAACTATGGATCAGGTTATCTACAGAATCCTTCACTTTGGCCTCAGCCACACTGCGGGTCGGAGCTGTATTAAGATACAGCATGCGAATGTTGCGGTCCTTGGTCGCCAATGCAAAACGATCAGCCAACGTCTCCACATCAAGCGTTGAATCTTTGTCGCTCAGTGAGTACAGGCGCACAACGTTATATTTTATAGCGTAAGCCAGCTTGTTGAAGCCTGCCTGCGGTTTTTTCAAGTTTTCAATAGCGGCCAGGCCAATATTGTATTTGTTCAGTAGTTGAGCGAATGCCGCCAGACTGTTTTCTTTCTCATTATCTGTAAACCCTTTGACAGAATCTCCTTCAAACAAAATGCGTTTTACGCCATTCTCCTGAAAAGAAGCCAACGTCTCTTCCGTCAATTCCTGATTGTAAGGAAGACTGTCGCTCATCCGAGGAACGATAAAAAATCCTTTACTCCGAAGCTGTTTCACGGCAATCGGATCAGGCTGCATGGGTTTGAGATACGCATCCTCTGGAGAAGTTTCTACAACGAGCCCTTCATGGCCCTGATAAGTCCATGGTTTTACGTTAATGTCCAGACTGTTAAAAGTACGTTCAATTAACGGCTTCAATGCCGAAGCGTTTTCCTGATTAGTGAAAACAACGTAAGTAAAATTCTCGTTGGCGGGTGATACCCGCTTTTCCATATCTGCAATGTTCTGAGTCGTATAGGTTACAACATGGCCTGCTTTGCGGAAATCATCCAGCGTGCTTTCATACATTGCCATACTGTTCACACCGGCCTGCTTTAAGCGGTCAAGCTGCTCATTCAGGTAATCCTGCGGGTGAGCCTGATACGAAGCTGCCTCCGTCAAATCCCGATAGTCGAATACGATCTCTACTTTTTTACTTGATGATTCTGTCTGCAGACGATCGGCAATTATAGGAATTGAAGCCAGCAAACCAAGTGCAACCAGAATCCATAACCATTTTCGAGAAGCCGTATTCCAATACTGCCATTTCTGATACACTAAAGAACCTCCTTAATATTCGGGATTTTGCAAAATCCAATGCTGCTCACCTTGTCCTTACTCAGTTGTTGGTAGGCACTCATTGGATTTTGCAAAATCCTCCGTTACCGGAACAAGCTTATTTTCCCAAAGCCTCTTCCAGTTTATTCTACAACACAGAAATAACCTCCACGGCGTACTGCCCTTTGCCGTGAGAGGTCACCGATTTCTTAGTTCGTATCCAATTACCTTAACCCTATTCTATTATAAATGGATTTAGCTCAAGCGTCTACGCGTGCCATAACAGCTTCCACCAGACGGCTGATTCTTCGCTCAGCATCCGCCAGAGAGGAACCTCGTACGGCAAAGTATACTTTAATCTTCGGCTCGGTACCGGAAGGACGCAAGCAGAACCACGAACCGTCTTCCAGTAAGAACTTAAGCACATTCTCTTGCGGAAGTCCGTCCAACCCCTGTGAGTAATCCAGCACTTTTTCCACCTTCACGCCTGCAATTTCCAGAGGCGGGGTAGTACGCCAATCCGTCATTTTGCCTTGAATCTGCGCCACTCCATCCTTGCCCTTGAGTGTGCGGGACTCCAGCTTTTCCAGAAAGTAACCAAACTGCTCGTACAGCTCCTCTAAAACATCATACAGCGTCTTGCCTTGGGTACTGTAATAAGCAGCCGCTTCAGCGATCAGCATAGCCGCCAAGACCGCATCCTTGTCACGGGCATAATTACCTGCCAAATATCCGTAGCTCTCCTCATAGCCAAACAGGTAGGTATAATCGCCTGTTTGGTCAAACTGATTCATTTTCTCACCAATGTACTTGAAGCCCGTAAGCGTGTTAAATACGGTTGCTCCAAAATGCTCAGCAATCACTGCGCCCATTTCACTCGTTACGATGGTTTTAATGACCGCTCCGTTACTTGGAAGCTTACCCGTTTCTTTTAGCTGGTTCAACAAGTAGTAGACCATGATCGCGCCAGACTGATTACCGGACAATACTACATACTCGCCGTCACGGTTTTTCACAACCGCTCCCATGCGATCTGCATCCGGGTCTGTACCGATCAACAAGTCCGCACCAATCTTTTCACCCAGCGCAATCGCCAGCTTGAAGGCATCGCGTTCTTCCGGGTTTGGAGATTTGACAGTGGAAAATTCAGCATCTGGCTGTTCTTGTTCAGGCACAATATGCACCTGCTCGAAACCGATTTTCTCCAACACATGGCGAATCGGTACGTTGCCTGAGCCATGAAGAGGTGTAAACACAACCTTGAAGTTTTTGCCCGGTCCAGCTGCAATCAGCTCACGATTAACACTCACACTGGCTACCGTATCCACAAACGCTTCATCTTCTTGCTCTCCAAGCCAAACCAGCAGGCCCTGTGCCTCTGCTTCTTCACGTGTCAGACGGTGAATATCAGCAAAAGAAGGAACCTCATGGATATAACCAATTACCTGCTCGGCCTGATCGGGAACAAGCTGACCACCTTCATCGTTGTATACCTTGTATCCATTATATTCAGGAGGGTTATGGCTTGCTGTTACGACAATCCCGCCACTGGCTCCCAAATGTCGTACGCTAAAAGAAAGCTGTGGCGTTGGACGCAAGGACGGGAATAGCTTGGCAACGATGCCGTTGCCTGCCAGCACCAAAGCCGCATCCAAAGCAAACTCTGGCGAGAAATGACGCGAGTCATGCGCGATTACAACCGAAGGCTTCCCTTCTTTCCCCGCATGCTGCTCCAAAATATAACGAGCCAGTCCCTGAGTCGCACGTCCAATGACGTAACGATTCATCCGGTTGCTGCCCGCCCCGATCACTCCGCGCAGACCACCTGTACCGAATTCCAGCTCTTTGTAAAAGCGATCCTCCAACTCCTGCTCGTTGCCTTCCAATGCGCGCAACTCCTGTTTGGTCTCTTCATCAATATAAGGGTCATGCAGCCAGCTCTCAATGCTTTCCAATGCTTTTTTACTCAACTGCGTCATGCCAATTTCCCCTCTCCGTTTTTGGTTGGTCAAAACAGGATTTCTATGTACACATCCACTCGGTTCAGACGTCGTGCTTATGTCAGCAGAGCTTGCTTATTGGGGAGGATCGGACAATGCAAACATAATCTCGCCCTCAGCTACTACTGTATCGCCTACCTTAGCCGTAGCCTTCCCTTTGCCGAATGCTCCTTTGGAACGGGTTATTTCCACTTCAAGCGTCAGCGTATCCCCAGGAACCACCTGTCCGCGAAAACGGAAGCCATCCAGCCCTGCCAAGAAACCAATTTTGCCGCGATTGCTTTCCAGATGCAGCAGTGCGAATGCCCCTACCTGAGCCAAGGCTTCAGTAATCAGCACACCCGGCATAACCGGATAACCAGGAAAGTGTCCAATGAAATGAGGCTCATTCATCGTTACATTTTTAATACCTACTGCTCTTTTCCCTTCCTCCAGCTCAATAATGCGGTCCACCAACAAAAACGGCGGCCGATGCGGGATAATCTCCTGAATTTGATTAACATCCAATTGCAATTTGTCCATTTACTTTAATAACTCCTCCCGCTTGCAGGGTTCAGGCCCTTAACAAAATAGAGCCGCTGCAAGCATAATATTACCCCGCCTGCGCTGCATAATAACAGTTCAAAGCGGTAACAATGTTAGATATCCTTCACCTACTGCAGAAGTGAAGGTTGAGATAAGGGGCTTTTTCCGCCGGTTATGCAACCAGAGGCGCGAAGAGGCCCTTTTGCCCGTGCTTGGTCTTACCCCGCAGTGTTTAAACTTCCCCATCATTATACAGTTATCAGATGTAAAAAGAAAATTACGCGGAAGTACCATATTGGGTGCTCCTATTATGGGGTGAAGCGGAGCTTCAATTTGAGTCAAGGGGGATGGGCTGCGCGATTTATTTGATCTTCCGATCGCTGTTGCCCCTTAATTTTTTCATTATATAAAACCCGATAAGGCTAAAATTCAGGGGCAAAGGCGAACGCTGCCGCTTCTCCAGATTCAAATAAACCTCTCCGCCAAGTTACTTTTGGCTCAAAAAAAGAAAGCCTCGCTTCAATAATACTCGCTTGGCGTGAAGGGCGGAACAACACCGAAGGCCCATGCGATGGCCTTCATTGGCCCTCCAACGACGTGCTGCGTTGGGCCAGTTACGTTTGGGCATAACAAAACCCTGCGCCGCTTGGCACAGGGTTTTGTTGTTTTTATATGCTACCCAACACAAATTGCGAGTGGTTTACCTTAACAAGAGTGGGGTCGATTGCGGGTAGCCAGCGGAGCGAAGGATTTGAATCTGGAGAAGCGTAAGCGTTCGCCTTTTCAACGGGATTTTCACATCTGAATAACTTATAAAAAAAGAAAATCCGGTTGCAACAGCGATCGTAAGATCAAATCATTCGCGGAGCGACCTTCTCCCTGCCCCACTATTTTTAAAGTAAACTAAGGCGCAAATATAAGATCAATGACATGCTGCCAGGTTTTCCATTCAAATACGCCTGCCAGCCCTTGCTTGCCTACGATCACATATCCTGCAATCAAACCACCCAGCAGCGAGAATAGGAACAGCAACGGGATTACGAAATAACGGGCAGTACTCCAGCGAGACTTCGCCTTTTCAGGCACCGGACGAGAATCGGGTTGTTCTTCTTTCATCACCAAATCCCTATGCCCTCAGATTGTTAGCCAGGTTCAACATTGTATCGCTAGAAGTCAGCGCCCGTGCCGCCAATTGATACATTCGCTGAACTTGCATCATGTCCGTCATTTCACCCGCTAAATCCACATTAGACTGTTCCAAATAGCCGGAACGTACAGATACGTCCGCTGGAACAGCGCCCGCTACACCTGCTGCACCAAATACATTCGCTTCTGTCACACCATATGCTAACACGAACAGGTTATCGTCCCGCTGTTCCAATCCTTCTGGACGTTGCACATCCATCAGCTTGATCCGCTGACCAACTATTGGATTTCCCGTTCCGTCTGGGCGAATGAGCAATTCACCGTCCGGGTTAATCGCTACCTTGGAGCCAGACGGAGCAGTTACAGGAACATCATTGTTATCCAGCACTTGATAGCCTTCAGCAGTTGTCAGGAACATCGTTTTGCCGTCATTCGGATCTGGAACAAAATGAAAGCTGCCGTCACGCGTCCAAGCCTTCTGTCCATTTCCCTGAACTTCGAACATGGCATTGCCCTGGATCGCCAGATCGGTAGGAAGCCCCGTCTCTTTAAGCGGTCCCTGCTCCATATTTTTCATAGCCGAAGCTAATTTCACACCGTAGCCCAAATTATAGCCGAGCGGCATAGCCCGTCCATTTTGGAGATACGTCGAAGGCTGCTGCTGCACATTGGCCAGCACATCTTCAAAAGAACCCTGTTTACTCTTATAACCAACCGTATTGACATTGGCGATATTATCGGCAATCAAATCCAAGCGTTGCTGCACACTGGCCATAGATACCATTGCGCCGATCATGGAGTTGTTCATCACTTACCCCCTGTTATACACGGCCTACTTCATTAACGGCCTTGTCCAAGCTTTTATCATAAAATTGAATGACCTTCTGATTCGCTTCATACGCTCTTAACGCAGCCATCATATCCACCATCGACTGCGAAGCGTCCACATTAGATACTTCCAGATAGCCTTGACGGACAGATACCACATCATTTGCAGTCATCGTTCTGGCCGTAGCACCGTCTGTATCATTCAGACGAAAATTCCCGTTACCTTCACGAACGAGCTGGTATGGACGGTCAATGACACTGATTCCGAGCGTCGTTCCCAACGTCTGATTGGAGGCTTTGTCCACCAATTCGCCCCGCTCATTTACTTTAAGCGCTGAAACAGCCCCCGTCAATTGAATCGGCTTACCATTCGTATCCAGCACTGCTGAACCCGTCGACGAGAGCAACGCACCCGTTCCATTTACCTGAAAATGCCCATCACGTGTGTAGCGTACATTACCGTTGCTGTCTTGAACCGTAAAAAACGCTTCCGGACGATAGGTGACTTCACCGTTAGCATTGATGAATTTCCCCGCCCGATCAAAAGCCATTGGCCGACCGGTTGCCGGGTCATTCACGTTAATATTGGACTGTATCGCGAAATCCGTAGCTTGTCCGCTATCCTTCAATGCCCCCTGAATGTAAGGGGAGAGGCTTTCCTCAGCAAAAACGCCAGTATTGAGCTTGCCGACCGTACGGTCCGGGTTATTTGGATTGCCCCCGGTCATCGAAATAAGCATTTCGGGAAAAGAACGCTGAACACTATTTTCCTGCTTGTATCCCGTTGTGTTCATATTGGCAATATTTTGCGTCACAGTGTCATGGCGTCGTTGTTGCGTTGTCATTCCGGCGGCCGCAGTATATAAACCTCTCAACATGTATCGTGCACCCCAATCCTATACTCTCCTGGTCAAACATCTGCTCGTACGGAGGCATGGAAGCCAAAACCTAGATAGCCTGCCTGACCGTATACGAGTCTTTTATAATCACTATCGGCAGATTAGAACTTTTTCTTAACGACATGATCCAAATTATCCAGCATAATTCCTGTGCCCTTAACGACACAATGCATCGGATCTTCAGCAACCAGCACCGGAACACGCAGTTCCTCGGCAAGCAGCTCGTCCAATCCGCTCAGCAACGCGCCGCCGCCTGTCAAAATAACACCGCGGTCAATAATGTCGGCTGACAGTTCCGGTGGGGTCTGCTCCAATACAAACTTGGCCGCAGCAACAATCGCTGACACAGGATCTCTGAGCGCATCCTGCACTTCAGCCGCAGAAATACTTAACGTTTTAGGCAACCCGGATACCATATCTCGTCCCCGAATGTCCATCTCTGCCTGTCGTCCGCTCGGATGCACGGTGCCGATGGCGATTTTAATATCTTCCGCCGTACGTTCCCCGATCAAAAGCTTGTACTTTGTTTTCACATATTTCATGATGGCGGAATCAAACTTGTCTCCTGCCATTTTAATGGAAGAAGCCGTTACTACATCCCCCATAGAGAGAACCGCAACGTCTGTTGTTCCACCACCAATATCCACAACCATGTTGCCACTAGGCTCAAAAATATCCATTCCTGCCCCGATGGCAGCTGCTTTTGGCTCTTCCTCCAAAAATACTTCTTTAGCCCCGCTACGCTCCGCCGCTTCACGAATCGCTTTTTGTTCCACTGAGGTAATGTTCGTCGGCGCACAGATCAGAATACGAGGGTGGCTATACCAGCTTTTTCCCCCTACACGATTGATAAAATATTTTAGCATGGCTTCAGTCACTTCAAAATCGGCGATGACACCGTCGCGCAGTGGACGGATGGCTATGATATTACCGGGAGTACGTCCAACCATACGGCGTGCTTCCTCTCCGACAGCCAGAACTCTTTTTGTATCGCTTTCTATTGCAACAACGGAAGGTTCGTCAAGAACAACCCCCTTCCCTTTGACGTGGATAAGCACGTTGGCCGTACCGAGGTCGATACCGATATCATTACTGAACATATTAAAAAGGCCCCCAAAGTGATATTTTAAAAAGCTAAGATTCGACAAGAAGCGGCAAATATATGTATAAACCTACGGTTACATGTCATTTTTCGATCTTGTACCATCTTTTAACATATCATACTTCAGGGGGTTGATTCAATGGCTTTGCCAGCCAATTCACTATATATTTTTAAGACTTGCCTGAAACGAGGATCTCCCTTCTTTTTCCGCTCGTTTTTTTGTACTTGATTTTCGTCGCTTCCCCTCCCCGCAGATGACGAATGGATTTATGGTATTCGAGAATGTGCTTCACCTGATCTGCAAGGTCTGGGTTGATTTCAGGCAGCCGTTCGGTCAGATCTTTATGCACCGTGCTCTTGGAGACACCAAATTCCTTGGCAATCGTACGGACCGTATTCCTTGTTTCCACGATACAGCGACCGATTTTGATGGTCCGTTCCTTGATGTAATCGTGCACGCTCCCGCCTCCCCACTGTGGATAGTTTGGTACATTATATGAGGAGTATGCCTATATATTCGCGGTATGGCGGGAAGACATGCTTCGGAAGGCCTATTTATTTGGCAAAAGCAACTTATGTTTACCCAATGAACTACAAAAGCACAAGAAAAAGCGAGGGATGATGATCCCCCGCTTTGCATGAAAAGCTATGCCGAATTTATTTTTTAGGAAGCAGACCGGTTGGATTCACTGGCTTGGCATCCTGATACACTTCAAAATGCAGATGTGTTTTCAAATCCTTTTCAAGTTCATTACGACCCGCCGAAGCGATGACATCGTTCTGTTTTACTTGATCGCCTTCTTTTACTTTCAGATCGTTCAAGCTTTGGTAAACGGTTCTGAGATTGTTATCATGCGTAATTTCCACAACATTGCCTGCCAGCGGGTGTTGTTCCACACGGGTCACCTTACCACTGAGGGCGGCTCTCACTTCGAACGTTTGATCATCGGCGCGAGAAAGATCAATGCCAGTGTTGGCGGTAAAGGTTCTATCGTACTCTACCATCGCAGCCGCCTGTTCGTCAGCTGTCGCGTTTTCGTCAAAGAATGGCTTTACGACCTGTACTGCGGCAGCATCCGCCACCGGCCATGCGAGATTTTCCGACTGGGCAACGACTTCCATACTTTCAGGCTGTTGTCCGGTGACATCGGTATTGACCGTTGATGTATTCTGTACCGATGAATTAGCTGGGTCAGGTTTGAAAGACTTCTGGTTGGCATCCTGATAGACCCACACTAAAGTTAGTATAATGGCTGCTGCGGCAATGTAGGCTGCCGGGTATGCCCACCTTTTGGACAACAGCTTTTTCCACGAAGACGGCCGTGAAGCCCTTCCACCCTGAAAGGTTTTGGGTGTTTCTTCATGATTTTGGTTCTGGTTTTTATTTTGTTCACTCATTTGCTCATCACCTCAGTAACCAGTGTTACCGGGTGCAACTCTTTTATACTTCAAAGTTTTGAAAAATTTACTAACTTAGAATACGAGAGGCTTGGGCAAAGGAAACGCCCGTGTAATAGTGAAGGAGAATTTGAGTGGCTGTATGTCCTTCCTTGGCCATTCCGTTAGCTCCCCATTGGCTCATACCGACACCATGTCCGTAGCCGTAGGTTGTAATGGCGATCTGATCTCCTTCGGCCTTCCACGTAAATTCAGCAGAACGCAGCCCCAGCTTGTTTCGGATTTCCGGTCCTGTAAAAATAGTGCCTCCTACCTCGATCTGCTTGATCCGATGCCCCTTTGTCTTGGAAAGTACCCGAATTTCCGGTATACTCCCTCCTCCAGTAGAAGCGGCTATCGCTGTACGGCTCAATCCCAATCTATCAAGCACATTCTGACGGCTCAGCGTGATGGTTTCTGTATAACGGGGCGCAAGCTGCTTGTCCCATGGACTTGACACACTCCGTAAATAAGGCACAGCCTTGGCCCATACATCCTCTGAATTTTCAGTATAACCGTTACTGGTAGAAAAAAAGGAAGCGGTAATCGGTTTACCCTCATATACCATGATCGTATCCTTGGTGTCGCGTACAGCCTGCCGGATTTTGGCCAGTTCTGCGGATTTGCCAGAATGCCCCCACTCTCTATTAAGTTTGGCTTTGGAAATGTAGGCCTGGTGCTTAACCGTATCGGTCACATCCGCCCCCGCCGGAGCGCCGCTGGTGTCATCAGCCAGCAAACGCCGGGCAATGAAGGTACGCGCGGCAATAGCCTGCGCCTTCAGCGCCTCGCCCTCGAAGCTGGGCGGCATTTCGGCTGCTACTACGCCGACAATGTATTGCTCTAGCGGCAGCGTCTCCGTGCGACCGGTGGACGTGACGTACACGCGCACGTCCGGCTCTGCCGCCGCTGGTACACTGCGCGCTGGCGCGGCGGGCACCGCAGGAATGGGCGGGACGCCCGGCAGGCGTGTAACAGGCGTCTCGCCCTTCGCAACCGCAGACGTGGCCGTGCGGTTGCTAGGCGGCAACGGCTGCGCCGTGTGGCTAGGCCATGCCAGCAGTGTGGGCACGGCCAGCGCTAGCGCCAGCAGGCCCGCCATAGCCGCGGCGGGCAGCCATGGGCGGCGGCTGCCCCAGCGCGGGACACGCCCAGCAGAAGGCCGCAGATGCGGCAGCAGCGCGGGCGGCAGGCTGCCGCGGGTCGTAGCTGCCCCAGAGACGGGCGGCGACGCGGGGATAGGGCGCTGCGCGGGAGTGACCGCCGCCGCCGTACGCCGGGCGGTGAAGGTCACTCTGTCAGGAGCTGACGCGCCCGGCGGAACGATCTGCTGTGGCACAGGACGCCCTGCCTGTACAACAGCTATAGAGCCGTGACTGTCTCCCTCAGGTGAAGCCCGGCGATGTTCCTTGGAATGATGAATCGGTATACGAATACGAACCTGTGAATCTTTCATAAGCTGAAACCTCCATCAAAGGGCTTGAGTCCGGCTGGAAGCAGTGATATGCTCCAGCAGATACTTTCAATCATATGAGGTCGTCCACTTTGATAGAACCCTTTTAAGAGAACTGAAAGAATGAAAAAGACAGGCTGAAAACATAAAAAAACCAAGCCCTTTATGGACTTGGTTTCTCACTTGTTCGTAAATGTTACAGCATGTAGCCGCATGAGGCTATATACGCTAAAGCTTAGGCCAGGGAAGGCTGGATCTTAAACAGATTCCCTGATGCCGGTTCTGGTATGACGCGCTCAGCACTGGAGACATCCAGCTTGGGCTCTTCTACCGTTACTCTGTAAATGTCCGCGCCTAACCCGGTCAGCTTCTCGGCCAGATGAACATAACCACGGTCGATGTGATGTACGCCGGATACCTCCGTTGTACCTTCCGCAATCAGTCCAGTCAGAATCAAAGCAGCACCTGCACGCAGATCTGTCGAGGTCACTTTTGCACCTGTCAATTTAGCATTGCCGGTTACAATTGCGGAACGGCCTTCAACTTTAATCTCCGCATTCATCAGATGAAATTCATCCACATGCATAAAACGATTTTCAAACACGGTTTCCGTGATAATGCTGGTGCCTTCAGCGGCAAGTTGAAGTGCCATCATCTGGGACTGCATATCCGTAGGGAAACCAGGATAAGGCAACGTTTTAACATCAACGGCCTTTAACGGTTTATCCGAAATCACGCGAATTCCATTTTCATCCGGTTGAATGATTACACCCATTTCTTCCATCTTAGAGATAACCGGTCCCAAATGGTCCGATATCGCGCCTTCTACATATACGTTCCCGCCTGTGATCGCAGCAGCAACCATGTAAGTACCTGCTTCTACCCGGTCGGGAATGACCGTATGCTTCACACCGTGCAGCTTTTCAACGCCTTCAATGCGAATAACGCCTGTACCTGCACCGCGCACCTTGGCACCCATACCGTTCAGGAAATTCGCAAGATCGACGATCTCAGGTTCCTTCGCAGCATTTTCAATGGTGGTAATGCCCTCCGCAAGAGTAGCGGCCATCATAATATTTTCGGTCGCACCTACGCTGGCTACATCCAAATAAACTTTGGCTCCACGCAGACGCCCGTTAATTTTAGCTTCAATAAACCCTTGGCCCAGACTAATCTCGGCACCCAATGCTTCAAAACCCTTCAAATGCTGATCAATCGGTCGCGTACCAATTGCACATCCGCCTGGAAGCGAAATTCTTGTGTGTCCCAAACGTGTAAGCAACGGCCCCATAACCAAAAACGATGCGCGCATTTTCCTAACCCACTCGTAAGGGGCTTCACAGGAAATTATCTTCCGTGCGTCAACACGAATGACCTCGTCTTGGTATGTAACGCCTGCTCCTAAGGACTCCAGCACTTTGCTAATGGTCATCACATCGTCTAGAGGAGGTGCATCAATGATAACACTTTCTCCTTCTTCTCCTAAAAGAGATGCGGCGATGATCGGCAGAACTGAGTTTTTGGCTCCGCTGACTTTGACACTCCCGGTCAATCTGTTGCCACCGCGGACGATAAATTTGCTCATCTATGGTTCCCTCCGCGCGTCATTTCCCTTTTCCATCATGGAAAAAAAGAACATATTCCGCTATTTTCATGCCTTGCTTTTTCATTACATAAAAAAACAAGATTTTACTAATACACTAACTGCCATCATAACACTGATTAAATCAAGTATACAAGCGTTTTTTAAACATGACGACTATTGTGTTTCCAGCCTGTCGGGCCAGCTATACACGTATAGTTCTTTTGTTTACCATTGTTAACAATATGGCGCGATGTTATTCGACAATTCCCGCAGATACAGGGCCATAAAGTCATATAACCCGCCCACTTCATATTAAAACACATTCTAAAGCATCTGGCTCCATGAGATATAGCTTAAAAGAAAGCCGGACACCAGCTGTCCCAACATAATGGCAAGAAACAAGTGCAGCAATCTGCCCTGTGGCCCCTTAGGATGCCTGATGAATAAATCCAGCTTTAAGCTCTGTAAAGCCCACCAAGCTAGCGCTATACAAATGAGCGACACGATCATGGAGACCAGCGCGGTCATACTCGCCGATTGACTTAACTGTTCAGCCAATTGCTGCTTCCCGTTCATCCGTAATCCCTCCCATCTGCGTCACAGACTTCTTTATAATACTCGGCGAACGCCTAATATGCCAGTGCTATTTCTACTTTCAGGACAATTATTTCGACAAAATACGAACATTTCCTTCTGTTTCGTGAATTTAAAAGGTACTATGTACCTAGCTATTAAGCAAGAAATGGGACAGTATTTTTGGAAATCATATCAAAAAAAGGGCTCGATCACAGTGATCGAAGGAAGGAAAAGTCTACCTCATCTTCTTCTGCCGGAACATCATTTGGCAGAAACTATGAAGCGGTCTCCTTGTCATCCCATCCGTATACCATGCCGAACCCTTTTACAATCCAGTTAAAAACCCAATGTTAATTCTTATTGGTTCTGATGCTCGTTGCATTCAGACGATTAAGTGCCCGTTGCAGGGCTACCTCCGCCCGATGATGGTCTACTTTCTCCTGTTTGCTCTGGAGCCGCAGCTCTGCCCGCTCCCTTGCCGCACGGGCACGCTCCACATCAATATTCTCGGAACGCTCCGCACTTTCAGCCAAAATGACCACTTTATCCTTGCGGACTTCGACAAAGCCCCCATTGACCGCAATCACTTCTGTCTGACCGCCAGTTTTAATACGTACCGGCGCAATCTTCAAGGGAGTGACCAAGGGAAGGTGTCCGGGTAAAATCCCGAGATCGCCTTCCGAGCCGCGAACACTGATGCTGTTTACCTGTTCTGCAAAGACCAGGCGCTCCGGCGTCACAATCTCCAACAAATATGTGCTCACTTGAATCCCTCCTGAAAGCTGCCCGCAGACAGCTCACTTCGTAAGGCTCGGCTATTCTTCGCCTGTATGCTACAGCGTTTTGGCTTTTTCTACCGCTTCCTCGATGGCCCCTACAAAAAGGAAGGCCGCTTCTGGAAGATGATCATACTTGCCTTCCAGAATTTCTTTGAAGCTTCGTACAGTTTCTTTAACCGGTACATATTTACCCGGGAAGCCGTTGAACGTTTCGGCAACGTGGAAAGGTTGGGACAGGAAACGCTGGATTTTGCGCGCACGGGCTACCAGCATTTTGTCTTCTTCACTCAGCTCGTCCATACCCAGGATGGCAATGATATCCTGAAGCTCGTTATAGCGGGCCAAAATTTGTTTTACGCCTTGTGCTACATTGTAGTGCTCTTCACCTACAACTTCTGGAGCCAAAATCCGGGAGCTTGATGCTAGTGGATCAACCGCCGGGTAAATACCCATTTCGGAAATTTTGCGCTCCAGGTTTGTCGTTGCATCCAAGTGGGCAAACGTTGTAGCAGGAGCCGGGTCAGTGTAGTCATCCGCAGGCACATAGATGGCCTGAATGGAAGTAACAGAACCCTTTTTAGTAGAAGTGATCCGTTCTTGCAATTGACCCATCTCAGTTGCCAGTGTAGGCTGGTAACCTACTGCCGAAGGCATACGTCCCAACAGGGCGGAAACCTCAGAACCCGCTTGGGTAAAGCGGAAGATGTTATCAATAAAGAGCAACACGTCACGGCCTTCTTGATCACGGAAATACTCCGCCATCGTCAGACCGGTAAGGGCAACACGCAAACGTGCGCCTGGAGGCTCGTTCATTTGTCCGAACACCATCGCTGTTTTATTGATAACGCCGGAATCTCTCATTTCATGGTACAAGTCATTTCCCTCACGCGTACGTTCACCAACGCCTGCGAATACGGAAATACCACCATGTTCCTGAGCGATATTGTTAATCAATTCCTGGATGGTTACGGTCTTACCTACACCGGCACCACCAAACAATCCGACTTTACCGCCTTTGGCGTACGGAGCCAGCAGGTCGATAACTTTAATGCCGGTTTCGAGCATTTCTGCTTGAGTTGTCAATTCATCGAAGGCAGGAGCCTGACGGTGAATCGGATTTCTAGCTGCTTCACTCAAATCAGTACCATTATCAATTGGCGTTCCAAGTACGTTAAATACGCGTCCCAGAGTTGCTTCACCGACAGGTACCGAAATAGGTGCTCCCTGATCGATTGCTTCAACTCCACGAACCAGACCATCTGTGGAAGACATGGCAATACAACGCACACGGTTGTCACCAAGGTGTTTCGATGCTTCGAGCGTCAGGTCAACTTTGACTCCGTTCTCCAGCACAGTCCCAATATGAATGGCATTCAGGATTTCCGGAAGCTGTCCGCGTTCAAACTCAACGTCGACAACCGGACCCATGATGCTCACTACGCGTCCTTTGTTCATCTTTTGGTTTCCCTCCTACAAGCTTGCACAGCCGCAAATCCGAACTACACGATTTGTTTTGCGCCCGCAAATTATCATATTAGTATAGGACCAGCTATACAGCAGTCCGCAAAAAAAAACCATTAAGACTGGGCACTTGCCCCTGCCACGATTTCCGTAATTTCCTGGGTAATAGCCGCTTGACGAGCACGGTTATAGGTCAGCGACAGCTCACCAATCAGCTTCGTAGCATTTTTAGTGGCAGATCCCATTGCTGTCATTTTTGCTCCCAGTTCACTCGCCTTACCGTTCAGCAAAGCACCGTAGATGAGTGTTTCCGCGTATCGCGGCAACAGCACTTCCAGCACTCCTTCCGGTGACGGCTCATACTCATAGTTAATCGAGGATGCAGCAGCAGCGGAATCCGGCGTCGCCATAGGCAACAGACGGTCAACGGTTGGAATCTGAGTCAATGCATTAACAAAGCGGTTATAGCATAGATACAGCTCATCAAATTCTTTGAGCTCAAAACCCTGCACAGCTTTGTTGGCAATCGTCTTGATATCTGCAAAAGCAGGTGTATCCGACAGATCTGTTACCGACTCGGCAATAGGAAACTCGCGGCGTCTGAAATAGTCCCGTCCTTTTCGTCCAATAATGAAAATTGTAAATTCATCCTGTGAACGGTGACGTTCCGCAATTGTCTGTGTAACCTGCCGCAAAATGTTGGCATTATAACCACCAGCCAGACCACGATCAGATGTAATGATGAGATATGCCGTCTTTTTGACCGGACGCGATTCCAGCATCGGGTGCTTAACGTTGTTTGACCCCGCAGCAATACTGGTCACAACTTCCCTAAGCTTTTCCGAATAAGGACGAGCCGCCTCAGCCTTCTCCTGAGCTTTTCTAAGCTTGGATGCAGCTACCATCTCCATCGCTTTCGTAATCTGCTTCGTACTCTGCACACTTTTGATCTGACGTTTAATCTCGCGCATACCTTTTGCCATGATTTCACCACCTTCAAGCTTTGGCAAAGCCAAAGCTACTTCGTAAGCATTCACTTAGCTTTGACAAAGTCAAAGCTAACTTCGTAAACCGGTTCTGGATATCCGGCCGTCCATGATGAAGGACAGTCCAGCCGGACTAATCATAAAGGGCCTGTTATTGAGTATAAAACATGCCAAGGAAGCCACAGCCCGGAGGGCACGCTTCCTTAGGACACTTCTCGTCATAAACTGGCAAATTCCAATGTATTAAACCGACGTGGCAAATGATTTTTTGAATTTCTCGATAGCTGCTTTGAGAGCCGCATCGTTATCAGGAACCAAGTCTTTTGTATCACGAATAGATTGAAGAATATCTTGATGATCAGACTCTATATAAGAAAGGAAGTCTTTCTCAAAACGTTTCACGTCTGCTACAGGAATATCATCCAGGAAGCCTTTTACCGCAGTGTACAAGCTCACAACCTGTTGCTCTACAGCCAGAGGCTGGTTAACACCCTGTTTCAAAATCTCCATCATACGCGCGCCGCGATCCAGACGAGCTTTGGTGGACTTGTCCAAATCGGAACCGAATTGGGAGAACGCTTGAAGCTCACGATATTGGGCGAGATCCAGACGCAGGGAACCTGCAACCTTTTTCATCGCTTTGATCTGAGCCGAACCACCTACACGGGATACAGAAATACCTACGTTAATCGCCGGACGTTGTCCTGCATAGAACAAGTCAGCTTCGAGGAAGATTTGTCCGTCTGTGATGGAAATAACGTTCGTTGGAATATAGGCAGATACGTCGGAAGCCTGTGTTTCAATGAATGGCAACGCAGTTAGCGATCCGCCGCCTAACTCGTCATTCAGCTTCGCTGCACGTTCCAGCAAGCGGGAATGCAGATAGAAAACGTCTCCTGGGTATGCCTCACGGCCCGGTGGACGACGCAGCAACAGGGAAAGTTCCCGGTAAGCTGACGCTTGTTTGGTCAAGTCATCGTATACAACCAATACGTGCTCGCCTTTGTACATAAAGTACTCACCCATAGCGCAGCCAGAGTAAGGTGCGATATAGAGCAATGGTGATGGGTCGGAAGCTGCCGCTGTAACGACAATCGTATATTCCAAAGCACCATGACGACGCAAGGTTTCAACGACTTGAGCTACCGTAGATTGCTTTTGGCCGATGGCAACATAAATACATTTCATGCCGCTGCCTTTTTGATTCAAAATCGCGTCAATCGCAATAGAGGTTTTACCTGTTTGACGGTCACCGATGATCAGCTCGCGTTGACCGCGACCAATCGGAACCATCGCATCAATAGCTTTAATCCCCGTTTGCATTGGCTCATGTACCGATTTACGGGCCATAACGCCTGGAGCTTGGCTTTCTACCGGACGGAATTCCGTTGTAGCAATCGGGCCTTTACCGTCAACTGGTTGTCCCAGCGGATTAACAACACGTCCGATCAATGCTTCCCCTACAGGAACCTGCATGATCTGACCTGTACGTTTCACTTGACCGCCTTCACGGATATCGGAGAATTGACCGAGAATAACAACACCGACATTGCTTTCTTCCACATTGAGCGCCAAGCCCAAAACGCCGTTTTCGAATTCAACCAATTCACCGGACATGACTTTTTCCAGTCCGTAGACGCGGGCAATACCGTCGCCGACTTCAACAACAGTGCCGACTTCAACGACCTCAATATCATTTTTATATTGTTCAATCTGACTTTTAATCAATGAACTGATTTCTTCAGGTTTGATACTCAAGTGTGTTCACCCCTATCTTCTATACTCGTCTGTTAAAGGATTTCTCAAGACGATCCAGCTTGCCGGCCAGACTACCGTCGTACAGCGTATCGCCGATAACCACTTTCAATCCGCCCAGCAGACTCGGGTCCACTATGTTTTCCACACGGATTGTTTTATGTTCACGGGCTCCGAATTGCTCGGCTACCGCTGTTTTTTCCTGCTCACTGAGCGCATAAGTGGAATACACCTTTGCATGGGCAAGTCCCAGCTTGTACTCCTGAATATCGAGGTATCCGGCGAGAAGAGATTCAAACAAATCCGCTCTGCTACGCTGGATCAACAGCTTAATCGTGTTGATCAGTGGGGCAGACAGCTTGCTCTCAAAACTGTTAGCCAGAACCTGAAGCTTGACCGCTTCCGTAATGTTAGGAGAGTTGATGAACTTACGGATTTCAGCATCCCCAGAGACAGCTTCTACAAAAGCACGCAGCTCTTGCTCGGTCTCCATAATGGTTTGCTCTTGCTCCGCCACTTCAAACAAAGCTTTCGCATACCGTTTGGCAACTACCGTATCCCGGCTCATGCTTTGCCTCCTACCTCTTTAAGGTACTGGTCGACAAGCTCTCCCTGGACTTGGTCTTCCTTGATTTCTTTTTGAATCAGCTTGGAAGCGATTTGTACCGAAGCACGGCCCACTTCGCTGCGCAGCTCGGCAACTGCCTTATTGCGCTCGCTTGTGATCTCACGAACAGCTTCGTCTTTCAGGCGGACAGCTTCGTCCTTAGCCTGAACGATAATTTGCTCCGCTTGCTTGCTACCTGTTTGTTTCGACTGCTCAATAATATCGTAGGCTTCTTTGCGTGCCTGTTGGAGAGCCTGCTTTTGCTCCTCAACATAAGCAGCAGCCTGTTCACGCGTCTGTGCCGCTTCATTCATTTGCTTCAAAACAAGCTCACGCCGCTTCTCCATAACTGAAAAGAGGGGGCCGAATGCATAACGGGTCAGCAACCAGTACAAGATCAAAAATGCAATTACAGTAAAAACGATACTTGTCCAATTAAAATGCAATTGAAGTCACTCCTTTCCGGTGAACGTCAGTCCTAGATCTTTCATATCTCAAACGAACAAAGAAGGCGCGGATGGCTGTGCCTTCCCCGCCAAACCTTGCTTCCATTCAATTAAGCTGCTGCGTAGAAAATGAATGCCAGGACGACACCGATGATTGGCAGTGCTTCGACCAGACCTACACCGATAAACATGACAGTTTGCAATGAAGCTTTTGCTTCTGGCTGACGAGCGATACCTTCAACTGTTTTACTTACGATCAGACCGTTACCAATACCTGCGCCGAGCGCACCCAAACCTACTGCGATAGCTGCTGCTATTAATGCCCAAGCTCCCATTTTAAAAATCCTCCTTAGAGATGTGTATTTGTGTTGTACATGTATTTGCAGTTAAGAGCGAAGCGCACTCCTGAACTTAACTAAAAACCGGAAACTGAAATGACCTAATGCTCTTCTTCGTGCGTATCAATTGCCTGTGAAATATACACGAACGTCAAAATGGTAAAGACGAACGCCTGAATACTGCCGACAAAGATACTGAATCCTTGCCATACAACCAGCCCCAGTACGGAGGCAATCCACCCTCCAACACCAATTGCTGTCAATTTCAGCAGCACACTAATCAAAACCTCGCCGGCAAAGATATTACCGAATAGACGCATACCATGTGTCAAAAGTTTCGAGAACTGCTCAATCAGGTTAATTGGCAAAAAGAAAGGGAATGGCTGAATGTAATGCTTGAAATAAGCTTTGGTGTTACGGAAGATTCCCAGGAAATGAACCAGCACAAAGATCATCAATGCCAGACCAATGGATACCCCTGCATCTGCGGTAGGTGATTTCCACCAGTTGACACCCACGTGGGCAGGTTCGCCCGGATGAGCCGCCTGTGCTTGCTCCAATGCTTCCTTGACTGGAACGATTTCATGCCCAAATACTTGTGCGCTTTGTACATTATCGAATTCAGTCACGATTCCGAACGGCAAACCAAGCATATTCCCGACGAAAATGAACATGATCAGCGTCATCCCCAATGATAGGAATGGCTTCCCTTTCTTCAAATCCATCGTACTGGATATAAGCCCTTGAACGAATTCTACAACCCATTCCATAAAGTTTTGCAGCTTGCCAGGATTGTCTACAGACAAATTGCGTGTTGCGGCAAAAGCCAGTCCAAACACAATAGCACAGGTTACTATAAGCATAATAATGATGGACAAGTCAATGTTGAACCCGCCCAATTGGATAATCGGTGATTCATGCAACATGTTTTCTCACCCCTTTCTCAGTTGAGCCATCATTTTTCCTGTAGCGCGAATATGATGCCTATAATTAAAAGAAGAAACTGTCCAGTTACCAGGCTTGCCATTACAGCGATCTCATGGAAATAGGCCGGAAATTCTATCGCCAGCACTACCGCCAAAATAGAGGTCGCTACACGAACTCCAAAGCCGATGCCCACCCTTTTCTTCTTACCTTCACCGGCGGCCGCACTCGCAACCTGTCGAATTTTGTAGGCCATATACAGCACATTAAGACAGCTTACTCCCGTTCCCAGAATGATTCCGTGAGCAATGTCACGATGTTGGGGCATGAAGGCGGAGACCAGGAAACACAGAGCCATAATACAAAGCGCTACGATCCATAACATTTTTTGCATTCGGGTCATCTCACTCATGGTTATCCCTCAATACCTTTCCGATCACAAGGGCAATACTCAATGCGCCTACAACCAAGCCTGCGAGAACGCTTACGCCAATCCAAATTCCGGAACCACCAAGTTTGGTGTCTAGCCACTTTCCGGCATAAAAACCACCCAGTGTGCACACGGCCAAATCAATGCCGATAGCGCTCACCAGTCCAATTGCCTTGAAGGCATTTCCGGTGTTATTTCGGTTGTTGTTTTGCTTGGAAGGTTTGACCACTTTTCCATGTCACCCCTGCAATTCCAGTCCATTTTACTTAAATATAAGATGCTTTGTCAATTGAGATATTTTAGTGCCCTAAAGTATAAAATCAGTCGACAAAGCATCCTAAAATGCCGTACCCCTTGGTAACCGTACAGTTTAACTGTATGCTTACCCTGTAAGGATGATTATGTGGTGCGGACACCTTTTGTGAACATTGTGTGAAATTCTTCAGGACGTTCGGATTGAACACCATAATGGTGCAAAATAGCATTGACAATTCTTACCGAAGCTCGTCCATCGCCATAAGGGTTTGCTGCCTGACTCATAGACTCATATAATGCAGAATCCGTCAAAAGAGCCTTGGTCCGATTGTAGACGTTCTCTTCACTCGTACCCACCAGTTCCAGTGTGCCAGCTTCAATTCCTTCCGGTCTTTCAGTCGTATCACGCAGTACCAGTACAGGCACGCCGAATGAAGGTGCTTCCTCCTGAAGACCACCCGAATCAGTAAGTATGAGATGAGTGTGCGGATAAAAGTTGTGTAAATCCACCACATCCAGCGGATCAATCAGCTTAATACGCGGATGGTTGCCTAAAATCTCAAATGCAGGCTCCTTCACAGCCGGACTCGGATGAACTGGATACACGATAGCGATATCCTCAAACTCGTCTGCGATCCGTTTGACCGCACTAAAAATTTGGCGATGTGGTTCGCCCTGGGACTCCCGGCGGTGTGCCGTCATCAGAATCAGGCGTTTGCCTTCAGCCCATTCCAGCACCGGATGCTCGTAATCCTGGCGAACCGTATACTGAAATACGTCAGTCACGGTATTGCCTGTTACATATATTCGCGATTCAGGTTTATTTTCCTTCCGCAAATTCCCAGCAGATAAAGATGTAGGAGAAAAATGAAGATCAGACAGCACTCCTGTCAGTTGACGGTTCATTTCCTCAGGGTACGGAGAAAGCTTGTTCCACGTCCGCAAGCCCGCTTCCACATGCCCTACTTCGATCTGTTGCATAAAGGCCGCATAGCTGGCCAGGAAAGTCGTCAGCGTATCCCCGTGAACGAGCACGATATCAGGCTTTGCCTCACGTAACACAGGTTCCAATCCTTGAAGTACACGAATGGAAATTTCATTAAGCGTCTGACGATCCTTCATCACATCCAGATCATAGTCAGGGTGGATATTAAACACTTCCAGAACCTGATCGAGCATTTGGCGATGTTGAGCCGTTACGCATACTAAGGACTCGATATGCTCGGGGTGACGTTGAAGCTCCAAAATAAGAGGAGCCATCTTAATCGCTTCCGGACGCACGCCAAAAATAGTCATCACTTTGATTTTGGACATTTTCTGTTGAACCCCTTTTCAAGATAAACGTCCGGTTCCAAGACCGTTCTCCTATGAAAAACGACTTGTCCGTAACGCCCATATATTATGCCGAACCAGAGGCCCTTTACTTGGTTCCGTACAGACGGTCTCCCGCATCACCAAGACCCGGAATAATGTAGCCGTGATCATCCAGACGCTCGTCCAGTGCAGCAACATAAATATCTACATCAGGATGGGCATCCTGAACGGCCTTGACTCCCTCAGGAGCGGCAATCAAATTCATCATCTTAATTTGGGTACAGCCTCTCTTTTTCAACACATCAATAGCCGCGATCGCCGAGCCGCCCGTTGCAAGCATCGGATCAATCACGATCAATTCACGCTCAGTCACGTCTGTAGGCAACTTCGTATAGTATTCCACAGGCTGCAATGTCTCGGGATCACGGAACAGTCCCACATGCCCTACCTTTGCTGCCGGCAGCAGTTTGACAACGCCATCCAGCATCCCCAAGCCTGCACGCAAGATTGGAATGAGACCCAGCATGCGACCGGAAATAACCTTGCCTTCTGTCTCAGCAACCGGTGTCTGCACCGTAATGCTCTCCAGCGGGATATCCCGCGTAATTTCATAAGCCATCAATGTTGCTACTTCATCCACCAGTTCGCGGAAATCCTTGGTGTTGGTCCGCACATCGCGGATAAATGTAAGTTTGTGTTGGATCAAAGGGTGATCACAAACCACCAGTTTTGCCATGATATATTCCCTCCGGTATTATCGTCACGTTCTTTCGCACCAGAATATCGAACATCCTGTATGGAAAGGATCTATGTAACCTATTTGTACAAACCAAATAAGCACAGATGCAATGCGTGCCTGTAAATCCTGTTTATTATAACATTCCCTTGATTGATTTAACACCTGCCACCGCAACCTTTTGTCAAGAGGAAGATATGACAGGTAAAATGCATACTTCGCCACTTCAAGAGTGACTTTTGTCATACAAAAAGTGCATAAAAAAGGCTCTGACGGCACTTGACCGTCAGAGCCTTTTGAATTTTGGACTTCCTGCCTAACCTACAGGCTTTGTGTCCTAATACAGCATCAGTCTTTTATCTGTACTTCAAATTGTCCCATGCCTCCTGAAATTGCTGGAGCATTTCATCCTTCGTAATGACTCCCGCAATATAGGCCTGCATGCTACTACTCAGATCCTGATTCAGTCCCTTAGGGAAACGTTGAAAGTTCCAACTCCATATCTTGTCGCTGTTTTATTTTATTCCAGGCATTCGCGTAGTTCTCAAAATGGAAGGTCATCGGCCACGAAGCGAAATGAGCCAAAATGTCGCTTGTTTTTCCCATTACATTTCGACCTCCTTTTTCTTCGTCAGACACACCTGGATGCTGGTAATGATTGCAACGATGACAAAGAAAATAATGGCTTTGGCAGTACCCAATCCAAGACGGTTATTTGTAAACGCTTCATTATATATGTCCAAACGCAACAGACTCCGTCGACTTGAAGGGTCCACCCTTTGTCAGCGCCAAATTCAACTCAAATACTTTAAAGGACCAGGATATCGCCAGAAACAGGCAGAATCGCTAGAAATCAAAAAAAGGCTGTTCCCCCTCCGGCTTACGGAAGAAAAACAGCCTTATCAGTCACATCATATGTGTAGTCATGGCCCCCCCCCAGATACCAAGGCTGACAACCTGAGGCTGAGGGGGAGCATGAACAAGCCGATTGATTAGTATTGAATACTTGGGTAGATCGGGAATTTGTCTGTCAGTTCGCCAACAGCTTGGCTGGCTTTGGACAATACCGTATCATCCTTCGGATTTTTAAGAGTTTCGGCAATGATTTTACCGATTTTGACCATAGCCTCTTCATCCATACCACGGGACGTTGCAGCAGGTGTACCAATGCGGATTCCGCTGGTAACGAACGGACTGGTCGGGTCGAAAGGAATCGCGTTTTTGTTCACTGTAATGCCCACGGAATCCAGCACATGCTCCGCTTCTTTTCCAGTGATGTTCAAGCTACGCGTGTCCAGCAGCATCAGGTGATTATCCGTACCACCGGATACAATGTTAATGCCTTCAGCCAGCAATGTCTCAGCCAGCACCTGAGCGTTGCGAACTACGTTTTGTGCATAGGTTTTGAAGGAAGGCTGGAGCGCTTCACCCAAGGCAACGGCTTTGGATGCGATCACATGCATCAACGGCCCCCCTTGAGTACCTGGGAAAATAGCTTTATCAATCGCTTGCGCCCACGCTTTGCGAGTCAAAATCAGACCTCCACGCGGACCACGCAGCGTTTTGTGTGTCGTTGTTGTTACAAATTGAGCATGCGGAACCGGGCTTGGATGAATACCCGCTGCCACAAGACCCGCGATATGTGCCATATCGACCATGAACAGAGCGCCCACATCGTTGGCAATGGAAGCGAAGGCTTCAAAATCAATGGTGCGCGGATATGCGCTCGCGCCGGCTACAATCAGACGAGGGCGATGCTTGAAGGCTGCCTTGCGCACTTCATCATAGTCGATGCGGAAGTTGTCTTCACGTACACCGTAAGCGGCAAAGTTATACAACAAGCCGGAGGCGTTAACCGGGCTTCCATGTGTAAGATGGCCGCCGTGCGCTAGGTTCATACCCAGTACGGTATCTCCAGGTTTAAGAGCTGCCAGATATACTGCCATGTTCGCTTGCGCTCCAGAGTGAGCTTGTACGTTAGCATGCTCTGCACCGAACAGTTCTTTGGCACGGTCGCGTGCAATGTCCTCAACGATATCTACATGCTCACAGCCACCGTAATAGCGTTTACCCGGATAGCCTTCAGCATATTTATTTGTCAGTACAGAGCCCATTGCTTCCATTACCGCTTCGCTGACGATATTTTCGGATGCGATCAGCTCGATATTGTGGCGTTGTCGTTTCAGTTCAAGTCCCATTGCTTCCAGCACTGCCGGGTCACTTTTACGCAAATGTTCCATCATGATTGATTACTCCCTCTCCATGGTCAATTGTCAGGTATACAGGCAAGCGCCTGCTCCTCTGTTGGGTACCTCATCATCAATACAAAAAAGATACAAACATGCTGTCCAAACCAAATTGCAAATGCTAGTCACAGCTTCCGCCGGCTTCTTGCTCCAGACTATACACCGCTCGTTGTCCACCGATGAGCGGGGGACGAGTGAACGCCGCCGTCACACGCGCTTCGCCAATCCAGCGAAGGCCTGGACGAAACGGAACAGCAATCGGTTGCAAATGCATACCGATCAGCGTCTCACCAATGTCTATCCCCGCATGTGCTTGTACATTCGCCGTCAGACATGCATCTTCCAGCGCACGATAGGCGACGGTAGCCATAGATCCGCCTGCCGTACGAACGGGAACGGCGGCAACCTCCGTCAGTCCCAGCCGCTCCAGCACGGCTCGCTCAACGACTAGCGCACGGTTCAAATGCTCGCAGCATTGAAATGCCACGTCAAAACCATACGCCCTGCTAACGGATTCCACTCCAGCCAGCAATTGCTGCGCTACATCGAGCGCTCCCGCCGTGCCAATCCTGCTTCCAGCCACCTCACTGGTGCTTACCCCGATAACCAGCAAACGACCAGCCTTGAGACTGGCTGCTTCTGCTATTTCCTTCACGACAGAAGCGGTCTGTGCTTCAAGCGTAACCTCATGATCCAATTGTCCTGCCATTGGAACCTCCTTTGGTTGAACAGCCCCACAGAGACTGGGCACGGGCTTATGCCCCATGTTCAACACACTCTCTCCTGAATCACAATCTGACTATATTATAGCCGATGAATCGGATTTCGAGCAGGAAAAATGGAAGACCCAACTAAAAAAAGGACCCTCTCTCGGTTCGAATACTCGAAGTAACAGCACACGGAAGAATCATTGTCATTTGTCTGGACAGAAGGCCACCGGAGGCCGGACCTAGCTCATATACGAAAAAAGAGCAGTCCACAGCCAATGTGGATTTGCTCTTTTGCCCAGGCGACCGGCCGTATATCCGGTGCTCCATCGTGGTTAATCCCACTTTTGTCGCCAGTTACACCGGATTCTTGTTTTTCCACCTTATCTTAACGGATTAACCGTCGAAAATCAACAGATCCCGTACAAAATAGATGAGTGATACAAACTTTATTCGGACAATGCCTTTAGCTTGTCCACCAGCTTATGCAGCGCCGTTCGGATTTCCCCAGCCGTGACATCGTAATCTTCACGCGGACCGCCGAACGGATCAGAAATATCAAAGCCCGGAATACGTTGATGCAGTTCAATCATCCGCTCACGCTCCCGTGCCGAAAGCTCCTGCCCCAGCGAACCCATCAGTTGTTGTGAAGCGTACAGACCATCCAGCTCCTGTACATCATTCAGCACCGAATCCCGGTCCTCCACATATTCCTTGAGCGTAAACACTTTGCCCGCCGTTTGGGGAAAGCGCTGAATTACGTGCTGCTTATGCCCTTGGGTCAAGGTTAAAATCAGATGCGCCCACTCGGCAAGCCCACCGTTCAAAGGAGTTGAGGTGATTTGATCCGAGATATTGTGGTCACGTAGCACCGCCTCTGCATGTCGGGAAATGGGTGTGCCTTCCATCGCAGCTACTCCCGCCGAACGCACTTCCAACCCTAGTCCGTGCTCAGTAGCCAGCTTGCGCAGCATCCCTTCAGCCATCGGACTGCGACAGGTGTTCCCTGTGCATACGAATAAGATATGTTTCAACGTCTTCACCCCCCGTATGTTGAAATAATATATAATTAAAACATAAACATAAAGCCGAACGCCAGTAGAATGGCACCGCCCACCGCTTCTCCATAGTCTCCCAGATTGCGGCTGACCTTTCGGCCTAACAGCAGTCCCAGCATCGCCATCGCTCCCCCGCAAAAGCCAAACGCCAGAACGGTTAGTACCAAATCACTCTGGAACATGCCAAGTGACACCCCAACAGAAAAGGAGTCAACGCTCACTCCAAGCGCAAATAGCAAAAGGCCCAAGGACGAACGATGGTCCAACACCTGTACTCCGTCCCCTTTGAAGGAATTATAAACCATATGCCCGCCCAAAAGGATGAGTAATCCCCCTGCAAAGTAGGTCGTCACATGGCCCAGTAAAGAACTCATATAATGGCCTGTGAACATACCCAGCAATGGCATCAGAATGTGAAAAAAGCCAATGACCGTGCTGATCCGCAGCACGTCCCGCAGGCGTATTCCTTTCATGCCGATCCCTACGCCCAACGATAACGCATCCGTCCCCAGCGCTACAGCCATGACCAGAATCGTTACAATCTGCCCGGCATGGGCAGAGGCTGCCAGCATACTCCATCCCCCCAAATATCCGTCCGCTCTTGTACACGTTATGCGGACAAGAGGCAAAACAGTACAAGCATACGGTGAACGTGCCTGTACCGGGATAAGTTGAGAGGAAACAATGCTGAAAAGTTAATCCATCTAAAGCCTCTACATCATTGGACAAATATCGGCGCCGTCCTAGAGACGGACGATCCGATGGCCCGCCGCTTTGAGCAGGCGGTTCATAACGGCGTCTCCCAGCCCTTTCGGCGGACAGGCTTCCGCCAAAATAAAGGTGACGCCTTCCTCATCGCAGCGGCGCAGCACGCCGTACAGGCGCTGCGCTGCCTCATGGAGTGCGTCCAGCTTGCCCAGCGTGTAAACGCGCTCTCCGGCATAGCCGGCGGCATGCTCGTCGAACGCGAGCACTGCCGTGCGCTCCCCCCGCGCGGACGCCTCCGCCAGCGCGGCGCGAATCCAGCCCGTCACCTCAGCGGATGACGAGCCATGCACTACGCTCAAGCGGCCTCGCGGCGCGTAGTGCGTGTACTTCATGCCCGGCGAACGTGGTGCCGGGCTATCGGCGTCCTCGCCGGACGAAGCGGCGACCAACGCAGGGTCCAGCTCGACGGCGCGAGCGACCGCAGCGAGCTGCTCGGCCGTCACGCCGCCGGGGCGCAGGATGGTGACGGTTCCGTCGTCACCGGCCTGCACCACCGTGGACTCCAACCCCACACCCGTGGGGCCACCGTCCAAAATGCCGCCGATGCGGCCCTCCAGGTCCTCACGCACATGGTGTGCAAGGGTCGGACTGGGCCTGCCCGAGCGATTGGCGCTTGGCGCAGCCAGCGGACAGCCTGCTTCTGCGATCAGACGCAGCGCTACCGGATGATCCGGCATGCGCACGCCGACCGTGTCCAGCCCCGCCGTCACACGAGGCGACAGTGCTTGAGGCATCACGGGCAACACCAGCGTCAGCGGTCCCGGCCAGAACGCATCCATCAGCGCCCGCGCCGTATCATTCACTTCCGTTACCATGCCGTCCAGCTGGGCAGGGTCGGAAACATGCACGATCAGCGGATTATCGGAAGGACGCCCTTTGGCGGAGAATACCGATTCTACCGCTTCCGTGCTACGCGCATCAGCGCCCAAGCCGTACACCGTCTCGGTAGGGAACGCTACCGTCTCTCCTGCTTGCAGCAGCACAGCGGCCTCACGAATGCCTTTTTCCGCCGCAATACGGTCTTGTCTGGATAACATTTCACCAGATGATTCCCCTTCAACAACCAATTCTCTTACGTCCCACCATTTCGTATGGGAATCGGCCAACGGCGGCTTTAGCCCATGAAGCCCCTGTTCGTCCAATACCCGCTCACATATTTCCTTCTGCAAAGACTCTCCGCGCAAACCTTGTATTTGGTTCGATTTATCACTCATATTAGATCATCCCATATCTTATTGTCATACAGTCCTGGTTCAGTTAGCTCTATCCCTAAAGAACTTACTTGGGCGGCTTATCTGAACCAAATCTGTCCATGTCTCATAGCTGTAAACCCTATATCCCATTATAACATACCGGGGTCATGCACCCGTTGTTCTCTTTTCTACAACTTACGACGATTAGGCAAAAAGACCACTCACCCATCCCCACAACCCCGTCAATGCATCCCATAGAAAAAACCGTACTTCCGGCTCCTTGTCAGCGGCATTCGTCCGTCCGCCTCCTTGGTCCGCTTTTGCCGAGACCGTTTGAGCTGCCGCTTCCCCGCTGCCCGCATCAATGAAGCACAACGGAGGAAACAGCACGCACCACCAATTTTGCCCTTTGCCTTGTCCCAGCGTGACCCGAAGCGCTTCATAATCCCCTGCCGGATAGACAAGCCCACCGTACATCTTCGTCGGAAAAGGTACGTTTGCCAATTCTACCTGATGATCGTACGAGATGCCCCGTCGAGCCAGTTCCGCACCTACTAAACGGTCAATTTCGGGTAAATGAGCAGCAATCAGCACTCTGGCCTGATCCAAACTTTGCGGGTTTTCCAGCTTGCCAACCCACGCATCCATCTGTTGTACGATGGTATCCCTAATTTCACGTTTTACCAGCTGATCCTCTGGACGATCCGAATTGGCCAAAATGCGCAATCGGATGGAATCATGAGGAATGACGCCCGCTCCTGTCGTTGCCATCCCTGCCACTACAGGCCCTCTTGTCCCTGTTGTCATGGCGGCATCTGTTTTTTGACCTTCCCACGACATCAATAATATTGAAATACAAAATAGTATCATTGCAGCTTGCTTGGTCCAGCTTCTCATCCCAATCCCCCCAAACTCTATCATGTCTATCAGTCTGTCCGGTTTGGGAGAGGCTAAACCTATGAATCTCGTAAAATGTTCAAGACCATTTTAAAAACACCCAATACACCCTACATCAAGCACATGGATCTGGGCCGAAGCTTCGGAGCAGTCCGCGAATACGAAAAAGCCCAGATTTCACAATCTGGACCCTTCGTATCTCACTATTTCCCCTCACCCTAAGCATCAAGTGACATCCATTTAGAAGCATAGCATTAAGCCTTCTTCTCCTTCGCCAAACTCACTCTGGATGGCTGTGGCAGATCGTCCTCCAGCTCCTGACCGTGGACCTTAATACTCATAACCAAGCCAATGCTAGCCATGTTAATAAGCAAAGACGTCCCCCCATAGCTTATAAAAGGGAGCGTAATTCCCGTCAGTGGCATGATGCCCAAAAACGCGCCGATATTTTCAAAAATCTGATACAGCAACATGGATACAATACCGACGATAAGATATGGTCCGGCACGGTCACGGCATTCCAGCGAGATCAGGATCATTCGATGAATCAAAATAAAATATAGCAACAACAGCACCGACGAGCCAACAAAGCCAAATTCCTCCGCTACGACCACAAAAATAGAATCCGCATACGTGTAAGGCACACGACCGGATTGAACCGAAGTCCCCTGCAAAAAGCCTTTGCCCATCATCCCGCCAGAGGCAATCGCCAGCTTGGCATTTTTGGTATGGTAAGATGCCTTTGCGGTCGCTTTTTCCGGTACCAGCCAAGGGTCCAGTCGCTCTACCCAGTGACTACGGCCAATCCCCTTCATAAAAGAATCGATCTCATCATGAAACGAAATATAGGCTTTGAGCCCGCCACCAACGGCAACTACAAATATGGTAAATCCGATCAGTGCATGGGATGCCTTCACATTACCAATCCATAGCATACCAAGGACGATGACGATGTATCCGAGCGCATTCCCCAAGTCATTTTGCACCATGACCATAGCAAAAGGGACAAAGCTCACCAGAGCGACTGGAAGTACATCCTGAACAAAATACAGCTTGCTCTTGCGCTTCTTAATCAGCATATAAGTCAGAAAAATGATAAGAACCAGCTTGAATACCTCAGCAGGCTGAAGGTTCAAGCCACCAATTTTCAAAAAGCCCTGAGAGTTGTTAACCGTCCCGCCAAAAAAGCCGAGAGCAAGCAGGAATATTCCGCCTCCATATACATACAGTGCTTTTTTAATAAATATTCGAAAATCGACTACCGCTATACCCAAGATCACCACAAAACCCAATATATAATACCCGATCATCTTCTGGTAGTCATTGCCGTGCTCCGCCAAGTTGGTAGGGCCTCTGCCCGCGCTATATACCGTTATGATGCTGATTGCCATCAGCAAAACCAGAATGAAGATCACCGGACCGTCAATTTTTTTCAATTTCTGAAGCATGATTTCCCCCTGAGCCGTTTCTCGGTCATACTCCTTTTATTCTAAAGGAAAGACTCGCAAAAAGAAAATGCAGCATTATTCCGCAACGCCCAGGACATGACGTTCGATTCCAGCAAGGTCTGGAACGATTAGAATCGTATTCCAATGACCTGCCTGCTCCAGCAGTCCAGCCACGTCTCTGGCCTGTCCCATGCCCAGCTCAAACCCGATCAACCGCGGCGGAGCCTGAAGCAGCCCAAGCTGCTCCAGCATCGCCCGATACGGGCCAAGTCCGTCAGGCCCGCCATCCAGTGCCATGCGCGGCTCATGGTCGCGCACCTCCGGCTGCAAGCCTGCGATGTCGGCGGCCGGGATATACGGCGGATTGGACACCAGGATGTCCACCGCCTCTCCCGCGAACGGCGCCAGCAGGTCGCCTTCGCGCAGCTCCACGGCTGCGCCGTTGACAGTGGCGTTATGCGCCGCCATCTCCAGCGCTGCGGCGGAGATATCCCCCGCCGCCACGCGCCAGCGGGGCCGCTCAGCCGCCAGCGTGACGGCAATCGCCCCGCTGCCCGCGCCGATATCGAGCGCCTGCGGAGCGCCGTCCGGCCACAATCGGTCGCCGTGCTGAAGTATAGCCTCGACGAGCAGCTCTGTCTCAGGGCGCGGAATCAGCACCGACGGCGAAACCGCGAACGGACGGCCATAAAACTCCTGCCGTCCGATAATATACTGCGCCGGTTCACCTGCTGCTTTGCGGGCTATGACCGCTTCCCACGCCTCTTTACCCGAGGCTGGGAACGGATCGCCCAGCGCAGCGTAGAACGCCGTGCCTTCCAGCCCGAGCACATGCTCCAGCAGCAGACGAGCGTTATGCTGCGGCTCCAGCACGCCGCAGCTTCCTAAAAAAGAAGAAGCCTCAACTAAGGCTTCTCTGATACTCATGCTCCGCTCCGGCGACATCCGATACACAAGATCGCGTTCGTGTCCCAAAACTTAAACCTCTTGTTCCATCAAATCAGCCTGCTCTGCAATCGTGAGCGCCGATACGATTTCTTCGATCTCCCCGTTCATCACCTGATCCAGCTTGTGCATGGTCAGCCCGATGCGATGATCTGTTACACGGCTTTGCGGGAAGTTGTAGGTACGAATACGCTCACTGCGATCCCCGGTACCTACTTTGCTCTTACGCTCGCCTGCATATTTGGCTTCCTCTTCCTGACGAAGCATATCCGAAATACGGGCACGCAAAACCTGGAGTGCCTTCTCCTTGTTGGAGTTTTGGGATTTACCGTCCTGACAGGTTGCCATAATGCCTGTTGGCATATGCGTTACACGCACCGCCGACTTGGTCGTATTAACGGACTGACCGCCAGCACCGCTGGAGCAGAACGTATCTACGCGGATATCCTTGTCGGAAATTTCAACATCCACTTCTTCGGCCTCAGGCATAACGGATACCGTAGATGTAGATGTATGAATACGTCCGCCGGATTCCGTCGTCGGAATCCGCTGTACGCGGTGTGCTCCGCTTTCGAATTTCATTTTGCTGTATGCACCGCGTCCGTTAATCATGAAAATAACCTCTTTGAAACCTCCGAGGTCATTCATGTTCGCGTCCATCAGCTCTACACGCCAGCCTTGGGTATCGGCATAACGAGTGTACATCCGGTACAGATCCGCCGCGAACAATGCCGCTTCGTCACCACCCGCTGCACCACGAATCTCGATAATCACATTCTTATCATCGTTCGGGTCCTTCGGCAGCAGCAAAATGCGGATTTTCTCGTCCAGCTCCCGTTTGCGGGCACTGAGCTCATCAATCTCCATTTTTACCATTTCACGCATCTCGTCGTCCAGCTTTTCGGCCTGCATAGCTTTAGCAGCGTCCAGCTCTTCAACGACAGTTTTATATTCAGTATATGCTTCATAAGCAGGCTGTAAATCAGACTGTTCTTTGGAATAATCTCTAAGTTTCTTGCTATCGTTCGCTACATCCGGATCGCAGAGCAGTTCGCTCAGTTTATCGTAGCGGTCCGCCAATGATTGCAATCGGTCCAACAAGCGATTCACCTCTTCAGTTAAATTAATATGAAGCCAGATTCAAATTCACTGGCTACAGCTCTTTATTATACCAACTAATTAATTAATTAGCTACTAAAAATACTTCTAATTCATGAATTGAATAACAACCATAATTTAATAATAAAAAGCCGCCACCCAATACAGGCAGCGACTACTTTATTTAGCACAATGTTTTATACTGCAAACCTAATGTTATACATTAAAACGGAAATGCATAACGTCTCCGTCTTGTACCACATATTCCTTACCTTCCAAACGAAGCTGACCACGTTCCTTAGCCCCGTTCATAGAACCAGCAGCAACCAAATCGTTGTAGGATACAACCTCGGCACGAATAAATCCGCGTTCAAAATCCGTATGGATTACGCCTGCAGCGCCCGGTGCCTTTGTTCCTTTGTGAATGGTCCATGCGCGTACTTCCTGCACACCCGCTGTGAAATACGTATACAGACCCAACAAGCGGTAAGCTGCTTTAATCAGACGATTCAGACCGGATTCAGCCAGTCCCAGTTCCTCCAGGAACATTGCCTTGTCTTCGCCTTCCAGCTCGGCAATTTCAGATTCTACTTTGGCGCTAATCGGCACCACTTCTGCATTTTCCGCTACAGCAAAATCACGTACCTTTTGCACATAAGGATTGCTGTCGGCTTCCGTTACACCGTCTTCGCTGACATTAGCTGCGTACAGTACAGGCTTCATCGTAAGCAAATGAAGATCACGTACAATCAACTGTTCTTCATCCGACAATTCCACGCTGCGCGCAGGCTTATCAGCATACAGTGATTCCTTGATCCGCTCCAGCACTTCAACTTCCTGGGTGTATTGCTTGTTGCCACCCTTCATGTTTTTGCGGGAACGCTCAATGCGCTTGTCTACGCTTTCGATATCCGCCAGAATCAGTTCCAGATTAATGGTCTGAATGTCACTGATCGGGTCGATTTTGCCGTCCACATGGGTGATGTTCTCATCTTCAAAACAACGTACTACATGCACAATCGCATCCACTTCACGAATATGAGCCAGAAACTTGTTACCCAAACCCTCACCCTTGCTCGCACCGCGTACAAGTCCTGCAATATCAACAAATTCAAAAGCCGTCGGTACCGTTTTGTTCGGCACAACCAGTTCAGTCAGCTTATCCAGCCGCTCATCCGGTACTTCAACGACACCCACATTAGGGTCAATCGTACAAAATGGATAGTTTGCGGATTCCGCACCCGCCTGCGTTATTGCGTTAAACAGTGTTGATTTGCCCACGTTCGGCAAGCCCACGATCCCCGCTTTTAAAGCCATAATCAGAACAACTCCCGTTTATATAAAATGTGCGTTATGCCATCCGTTAGTTTACCAACCCACATTATATATGAGAACCCATACATGCGGCAAGCATATGGCTGTGACTTTCAGGATTTTGCTACAACCTCTACTTCTTCATTTAAATCTCTTTGCTCATCTGAATATCTGTAACCCGATAGCCGGACTTGCGATACACATGCAAAGCCCGCTCATTATGCCCAAATACATGCAAACCGATGCGAACAGCTCCCAGCCTGCGAGCTTCCTGTTCCAAAGCCCCCATCGCCATTGTACCTAACCCCCGCCCCTGATATGAATCGTAGACGAGAATATCCAGCAGAAAAGCTTCTTTTCCTTGCACGCTATCCGTAATATTGAACCAGATATAGCCCGCTTCCTCTTGGCTCTCCACATCATCAGTATCCGAATACATCAGCATGTAAAGGTGAGCATGGGGAGTGTCCAGTCTCTGTGGCAGGTATCGGGCAAAGCTTTCTGCCGCGCGTTCCGGCGCTTCTTCCACCGTCCATGTGCCTGCCTGGATTTTTTCGTCCGCGTAGTCTGCGAGCGAGCGCTGCTCAAACCATTCATATTGCTCTGCGTTCATCGGTACCAAGGTTGTAGTGCTGCTCATGCGTTCACCTTCTTTCTCAACCGAGTCGTGTCTTTAAGTCCTTTAATGCCAGCTACTCCAATTCCGAACATGACTGTGCGCAATTCCAGCTCCACCTGCTCCAATCGCGCCTCCAACGCCTCTCTGGAAGCAACCGCCGAGCCAAGCAAGGAACGTCCGAAGCCAGCCATATCAGCGCCCAAGGCAAGTGCCTTGGCTGCATCGACACCGTCTCTCAATCCACCGCTGCCTATCAGAGCACCAATGGGCTGAGCGGCTCTGACTTCTACGATACAATCTGCAGTGGAGTTTCCCCAATCCGCAAATGCTTCCGCCGCTGCACGGCGTACAGGATCGGGATTACGGAATTTTTCCACCTGACTCCAGCTTGTACCGCCTGCGCCCGCGACATCAATAAAAGCTGCCCCCGCATCGTACAGTCTCGAAGCTGTCTCACCATCTATACCCCAGCCTACTTCCTTCACGCCTACAGGCACTGAAAGCTGGCGGCACAACTCCTCAATACGTCCAAGCAATCCGCTAAAATCCAGGTTCCCTTCGGGTTGGAAAACCTCCTGCAATCCGTTCAAATGAAGTACCAGCATGTCCGCTCCGGCAATCTCCACCGCACGGCGACAGTCGTCCACACCAAACCCGTATTTCAACTGCACCGCTCCCAGATTGGCAAGGATTGGAATACTTGGTGCCAGACGGCGAACCGCAAAGGTCGGAGCCAATTCTTCTTTTTCCACCGCAGCCCGCACCGAGCCTACCCCCAGCGCCCAGCCGCGTTTCTCCGCTGTTTCTGCCAAGCGCTCATTAATCGCTCCCGTCTCGGCGCTGCCACCTGTCATGGAACTAATCAACAGTGGCGTTCGCACAGCTCGTCCCAAAAAAGTAGTGTCCAGACGTATCTCATCAAAATGCAGCTCAGGCAGCGCACAGTGTTTAAAGGCATAGCGCTCCAATCCATTCGTGATGCCTTGACCTGCCACGTCCTCTTGCAAACAAAGGCGGACATGCTCTATCTTCCGTTCACCTGTCCGTGCAGCAGGCAGCAAAGAGCCGGATCTGCCAGAACCCTCAGGTGCTTCGGGTTTATTTTCCACATTACTCATCTATGTCCCACCTCATTCAGGTCACTTCATGTATTTACACTGGTCTGAAAACACAAATAAGACCGTTCCCGAACATGGTAACCGATCTTTTATGTATTATTACAGGCAATCATTTAGATACCTTCATTGTAGCATGGATGGAAAAATATATACACAATCGCGAGCCTTTCCTTTGCTTATATAAACCGTTCAGGTGAGTTTTGTTTGTGCCTTAGTCCTCAATGTCTTCGTAATAATCATTTTTTTGCTTTTCCCAGTACCGTCTGTCTCCATCTGTAATTTCCCTTAGCACTTTACATGGATTTCCTACGGCAACCACATTATCAGGAATGTCTTTGGTAACGATAGATCCAGCCCCAATAACTACATTATTTCCAATATTCACTCCTGGAGTGATTACGGTATTTGCGCCAATCCATACACTGTTTCCAATCGTTATCGGTTTACCAAATTCCAGCAAGGTGTTGCGCACATCTGAATCTATCGGATGCCCAGCCGTATATACGCCTACCCTGGGGCCGAAAAAAACATGATCCCCTATTGTTACTTTCGCTACGTCAATAATGATGCAGTCATAATTGGCATAGAACTGATTGCCCACTGTAATGTGACAGCCATAGTCACAGCGAAATGGGGGTTCGATATATATCTCCTGACCTGTAGACTCGAACAGTTGTTTAAGTAGCTCTACCCGGTACTCCTGTTGCTCTTCCGTACTGTAATTGAACAAACGGGTAAGCATTCTCGATTTCTTGCTATCCTTTGCCAATTCTTTTCCGCCAGCCATATATAGTTTGCCTTCTAACATATTTTCTTTATTCGTTGCCATGTACACTTTCCTTCCTGTTTAAAAGGTTTTCATTTCACTCCATGAAGTTGGACAAATGCCTGATACTAAATTATAGTACAGTTTATTATCATGCTTTTAATAAGTATTGTCAAAAGCATGGAAGGATATATAAAACGACATGTCCACTTAAAGCTTTGTCTATTCTTTGCGGCTTTTAGATAAGCGGCGGTAAGGAGTTCTTTGTATGACAGCACAGCTTTCCAAAGATCCAAAGTTCGTTCGCAATATGCTATTCTTATTATTTGCTCTTCCAGGTGTGGCTTTTGCATCTTGGGTCTCCCGAACACCTACAGTCCGGGATACACTGGGTGCTTCAACTGCGGAGATGGGAGTTATTATTTTCGGAATGGCGGCAGGCTCTATACTGGGACTACTGAGTACAGGCCACATCATTGCACGTACAGGTGCGCGACTGGTTATCCTCGGCAGCTCGCTGTTGTTTTTAATAGGTTTTATAATTATAGGTGTAGGGACTGTCTTTTCATTAACGGGTATGGTATTCGTCGGACTTGCTATTTTCGGATGCGGCTACGGGTCGGCAGAAGTCGCTTTGAATGTGGAAGGGTCCGCTGTTGAAAACCGTTTAAGCAAAACCCTGCTGCCTGCTTTCCACGGATCGTTCAGCGCTGGTACACTTATAGGCGCAGCCATCGGCTCAGGAGCTGCCGCAGCCCACGTCCCTGTGCTTATACCACTCTGGCTGTTCTTATTGCCACCACATCTATTTATTTGTATCGATTCCTGCCCTCCCATACAGGTAAAGAAGCTTTGGAGCATTCTCCTCAAGCCAGATCCGTCTTATCGCAGCAGCTTGCTGTTTGGAAGGAACGACGGGTTCTGCTCATTGGTATTATCGTACTGGGTATGGCCTTTGCGGAAGGATCAGCGAATGATTGGCTGCCTTTAACCATGATAGACGGGTACGGAGTGGATTCTTTAACCGGCTCTTACATTTATGGTTTATTTGTCGCAGCGATGACGATTGGGCGTTTTACTGGCGGATTCGTATTGGATAAGTACGGAAGGGTGCCTGTTTTAAAAGGAAGTGCGCTCATGGCAGCTGTCGGCATTGTTCTTGTGATTTGGGGACCGCATTATGGGGTAGCCGCATTCGGTGTGCTGCTATGGGGTCTTGGAGCCTCGCTTGGCTTTCCCGTAGGATTATCTGCTGCGGGAGATGAACCCCAAGGGGCAGCCGCCAGAGTGGGTGCAGTGGCGACCACCGGATACATTGCCTTTTTAGTAGGCCCTCCCGCATTAGGGTTTCTGGGGGAGTCTTTCGGTCTCTTACACGCCATGATCGCGGTACTTATTGGTGTTATCATTGCCGGCCTTCTATCAAACGCTGCCAAGCCAATAGATTCCAAAGAAACTCATTTAAAGTGTCCTAATAACGATTTAACATAGCCTCATATCTTAATAAAAGACAAAAAAAGCCTTGAATATCAAGGCTTTCAGCTTGAGAGAAAGTCCAGGGAGCTTTTCATTCCATTTTGTATATTTATAAATTGAAATATTAATAGTTTTCCCCTGCCCGTCAGTTCCCGTTCAGCTTCCTCCACATAGTACTACGCCCGATTCCGAGCCGTTTGGCCGCCTTAGACTGATTCATGTTTTCCTCCTGCAAAACCAGCAAAATGATATCCTTCATGATATCATCGAGTGTCTGGTTCATATTGATGCTGGAGATGGAGCGCTGCGGGCGCTGCGATTCTTTTTTTAAAGTCGCCGCCACCTCTGCTTTGGTAATGCAGCTTCCCATTGCATTCAGGGCCAGTTCCTCGACCACCCTTTTTAACTGCTCCAGGTTATCCTCCCAATAAAAATCCCGCATCAGCTCCACCGCCTCCGCTTCAAAATCAATCCGTGCCTTCTCCGGGGTTTCATTCATCTCATGGCGGCACAGACGGATCAAGTTCGGAATACTTTCTTTTCGGCTGCGCAGCGTGGGCAGCTGCAATTTTAGACAGCCCAGGTTGTTGGCGAACAGCCGGCATATTTCATCCGGTTCATCATCCGAGTTGCGGCAGGAATAGGAAAAGATAATTTTGTTGTGCGAATAGACGGCCCCGTCTTTAAAATACTCATGCATTTGCTTGATAAAAGAAACTGACAGTACCTCCACATTTTTAATATAAATGATGTGTCCGATCTCCATAAACGGCGAGTTGCTGTGCTCCAGTATCCACTTCCATTTTTTACTTGTCATTAGAATGCAGTCGATAATCATCAGCGGCTTTTGCCTGATGAAATGATCTTTATTCAGAAAGCAGGTTTTATAGAGCTCGTTGGCAACTATATTTTTGCCGGTGCCGACCTCGCCGATAATGATCACGGGGCTCATGCTCTGGCCGTATTTATGAATTTGGGCGATGATTTCCTCAATGGCTGCGCTTTGGTCAAACCAGATATGATCCCTGTCCCAGTCCTGCTCGTCCTCGAACCGGATGGCATAATCATTGTGCTCCCCACCGGGTCCAAGCTTCTCGAAGAGGAACAGATTCATGCTGATCCCCTGAATATTCATCCGTATTCCTTTGATTTCCCAGATGCTTCTGCTTATTTTTTTTCTGAACTGCACGTCTTGCCTGTGCCGCAGCAAGGGCAACCTGCTGCGCAACTCCGCATCCGCTTCAGCGCGGATATTGTCCTGCAAGGTGGAATGGAATACACTTCCGTCATCCCCGTACACCACAACCAGACTGTGTTTTGTGGAGGCATTCGCATTTAGATGCTTCTTTCTCACATGTTGTCCTCCTTTTTCGATCATTTTTGCAATTGTTTCAAATTGAATCATTTCACCTTTTAAATCGCATTGAACATATAGGAATACTAATATAAAGTATACAATCATACAACCAAGCATTTTGAAAAATGCTGAACCTACAAAATTTGATCTGTTATGGAGGTAACCCGATGTCAAATCCATCCTTTTCACTACACGGAATCGTCACCACTGTGCTCACCCCGTTCACCGCTGATTTGAAAATTGATTATCCCTCATTGCAAAAGCAAATCCAGGCTGCGCTCGATGCCGGTTCGTCCGGTTTCCTGGTTCCCTGTCTTGCCAGTGAAATCGCGCATTTGACGCTGGACGAGCGGCGCGAAATCGTGAAAGCCACCGCCGAGGTCAGCAAAGGCAAAGCCTTGATCATCGCCAGCATCAATGCGCCGACAGGCAAAGAGCGACTTGGACTGCTGGACGACTTCCTGAAATATGGAGCAGATGGCGCCAATATCATGCTGGATTACACGACGGACAGCCAATATTGGCAGGATATTCAGGAGATTGACAAGGCGCGGCCCCCTTTCCTGATCCTCCAGGATGTGGACGGCCAAGGCGACGGATTAAAGGATGAGCTGCTGCTCCGTTGCTTTCATGAATTTGCCAGCGTGGTCGGGGTGAAGGTGGAGGTGAAGAACAACAATCCGAAATACTCCAGGCTACTGCAGGCAACGGACGGGGCGATCAATATTTCCAGCGGAAAAGGGAACGAGCAGCTCATCGAGCTGCTGGACAGGGGCGTGCAGGTCGTGATGCCGTCGGGGTTGTTTGAAATTTTCAACGGAATCTATCAACGTTATGCGGCAGGCAACCGGGAAAGCGCCAAGCGGTTATTTTATGCGGCACTTCCGATTATTGCCTACACGCGCCAGGACGGCACGATCAACCGCGCTTTTCACAAACGGTATTTGCAGGCCACCGGCGTGTTCACAACCCATCTTACCCGCGAAACCGCTTATTACGATGCCGTCAACGAAGCCTACAACCGGGAATTGCTTCAACTGGCCTTAACTATCAAAGAAAATATCGATCAATATTGATAAGCCTCACCGCTTCAAATTGTTTCAAAACGAAACACTTTTTCCAAGCAAAAGCTTTGACTGAAAAAAGTGATCTGGCTAAAATAACGTAAAAGCAGACAAAAACGATGTGAATTATATGTTTTTAGAGAGGAGCTTTCGCAATGAAGTTGAACACATCTATGCACACGGTAAAAATGGCAGGCCTGTTATTGTTGGTGCTGTTGACAGCATGCGGTCAAAACACAACGGCTCAGAGCACGAATGCGAAAGCAGGCAGGGAAGCGGCGACACAGCCGGAAACGGTGACCACTTTGCTGGTAGGCACAGGCGGAACGACAAAGCCTTTTACCTTCTCAAATGACCAAGATGAGCTGGATGGCTACGACATCGCCCTGTTGAAAGCGGTGGACGAGTTGCTGCCACAATACGAAATCAAGTTTGAGCGGGTGAAGTTCGACGGAATTTTTTCTGGAATTGATGCGGGGCGTTACCAGATCGGAGCCAACAGTATTTCCAAAAAGCCGGAGCGGGAAGAAAAATATCTTTTCAGCTCGGAGCCTTACGGCTATGCCAGCACAGTTATTGTGAAACGGAAGAATGAGGACACGCTGAAAAGCCTAGATGATCTCGGCGGAAAAAGAGCCATAGTCACCACCGATGGCAGCGCGAACGACAACTTCATCGAAGCGTTCAATAAAGAGCATCCCGACAATCCGATCCAAATTACCTATGCCGATCTGGAGGATGTCCAGGTCTATCAGAAAATTGAAAACAATGAGCTTGATTTCAAGCTGCACGGCTTGTCCTCATACAAAGAAATCGTGGACGAGTTCGGATTCAAAAATCTGGACAAAGTGACGCTCCCGCTGGAGCAGGCCAAACGGATCAGCGATCCCGGCGTATATTTTATTTTCCCAAAAACGGACAAAGGAGCGGAAATCCGCACTGCGGTGGACGGCGCACTGGCCACATTAAGAGCGGACGGAACGCTTTCCAGGCTGGCCGTTCAATATTTTGATACGGATATCAGTAAGGGCACGGCCGAATAACTGATCAGGCAGTACGAAAGGGGTCTATTTTATGCCAAATCTATTTGATTTTGGTGTGGTTATGGATATGATTCCGCAACTCATCAAGTACATTCCAATCACATTCGAAATCGTGCTGTTATCCGTTGTTTTCAGTTGGCTGATCGGATTCGTCGTGGCTCTGGTCAAAATAAACAAGGTGCCTGTGCTCTACCCCCTGTCCGGCTTGTATGTTTCCTTCATGCGGGGCACCCCGCTGATCATACAACTGTACATTGCCTACTTCGGCATACCGCTGCTGCTGCAATACTGGAGCCATGCCCAGGGGGTGGAGTACAGCGTGAACGGGATCAACCCGATAGTGTTTGTCGTCGTCGCGTTTGCGCTTAATGAGGGCGCCTACTGTTCGGAGACGATCCGCGCCGGCCTGGAAGCCGTGGACAAGGGCCAGACCGAAGCCGCCATGTCCATCGGAATGACCGCAAGCCAGACCTTTTTCAAAATTGTGCTGCCCGAGGCTTTGATCGTTGCCCTTCCTTCACTCGGCAATGCCTTTATCGGCATGATTAAAAACACTTCGCTGGCGTTTACCTGCGCCGTGGTGGAGCTGACTGCCGGAGCCCGGCTGCTGGCCTCAAAAAACTATCGCTTCTTTGAATCCTATGTCGCGCTGGCTATCATCTATTGGATTATTACCATCGTTGCCGCACGGCTGATCCGGGTCGCCGAGAACAAACTAAGAGCAAACGAAAGACAGGTTGACTTCAATGATACGAGTTCGTAGCCTTCATAAGCAATTTCATAAACACCAGGTTCTCAAAGGCATTGATCTGGATGTCGGGGAAGGGCAGGTCGTGGCCATTATCGGCCCGTCCGGTTCGGGCAAATCAACCATTTTGCGCTGCATCAATTACCTGGAGAAGCCGGAAGACGGCATTATCGAATTAGACGGCAGGGTAATCGATGCCAGACAAGCGAAAAAAAATGACATTCTTTATTTAAGGCAGCATACAACAATGGTGTTCCAGCAGTTCAATCTGTTCAAGCATAAAACGGCGCTGGCAAATGTCATGCTGGGGCTTACGGAAGTGCAGAAAAAAAGCAAAGCCGAAGCGCGGAAAATCGCTGATCATTATTTGGACAAGGTCGGTCTGAGCAACAGAAAAAGCTATTATCCCCGGCATCTTTCCGGCGGACAGCAGCAGAGGGTAGCGATTGCCAGGGCGCTGGCGTTGAACCCCAAGGTCATTTTGCTGGATGAACCGACCTCGGCCCTGGACCCGGAAATGGTAAACGACGTACTGGAGGTGATCCGAACCGCCGCCCGCGAGGGCAGAACGATGATTATCGTCTCGCACGAGATGAATTTTGTCTATGAAATTGCCGACAAGGTCATCTTCATGGACAATGGGCAGATTGTGGAACAAGGGACCCCACAGGATATTTACCTGAGTCCCCGCCAGGAGAGAACCAGACAATTTTTGTCCAAGGTCAATATCGGCTCTAATTACTCTATTTGACGAGCAACTGCTGCAGCTATAGGTTGCGGCATTCAACTACCCAAGGGAGGCTAAAGCAATGAGTACATTAAAAGAGTACTTGCAGCAGAAACGGGAAGCGGGTCTGCTTCTCAGAGAAAAGGCCGAGCAACAGCCGGAATACAACCGCTTCAGCGCCAAGGTAAAGGCCAAGGGGCGCAGCGGCGTGCGTGAAATCCGCATCCGTGATTTCCAGGTCATCAGCGACAGCCCAGAGGATTACGCCGGCTACAGCCTGGGCCCAAGCTCTCCGGAGCTTCAGCTTGGCGTGTTGGGAAGCTGCCTGACGCATATTACGCTGATCCAGGCTTCACAGAGGGGAGTCAGCCTTGACGCGCTGGAGGTTGAGGTGAGCGGCCAGCAGCACCCGCTGGCGGGCAGCCCCGGATACGAGCATATTCCGATTTTCCCGCACAATATCCGCTACAAGCTGCATATTACATCCTCCGAGTCACAGGAAACCATTGACGCGCTGCATAAGGCCGTGGAGGAGGCCTGCCCAATACTGAATCTGCTGCTGAACCCGCAGACCATAGAAGGCGAGCTGTTCCTTACCGCCCCCGAGCAGGTGTAAACGGATTTTTCGAAAAAAGCTGCAGCGTTATCCAACTGATCGGGATATATAGCAGTATCCTATAATTGCAAAGGAAGTTATTTGCCCATGCTTCACTCTTTGAATGTGCGGCTGAACCGGTTGATGCCCCTGATCACTCCGATCAGCATCATCGTAGGCGTGTTTTGCGGCAGCAGCCTGTCATCCTTTACTTATCTGTCGCCATGGCTGTTTGCCTTCATGACCTTTGCGGGAAGTATCAGTCTCGGGTTCAGAGATTTCCTGAATGTGCTCAAGAAACCCGCTCCGCTCATTATCTGCCTGTTCATTCTGCATCTGGCCATGCCGGTCGTTGCTATGGCCTTCGGCCATTTAGCTTTTCCCGGGGATGCCTATACGATTACCGGACTGATTCTGGCCGCGGCCATTCCGACCGGAGTCAGCAGCTTTGTCTGGGTCAGCATTTATAAAGGCAACATCGCCTTAACCCTGTCGATCATTCTTATCGACACGATACTGGCTCCTTTCGCTGTTCCCGGTGTCCTCTCGCTCTTGATCGGAGCGAGCGTGAAGCTGGACGCGGCGGCCATGATGGGCAGCCTGTTCTGGATGATCGTCGTCCCCTCGCTGCTGGGCATGATCCTCAACGAATGGACCAAAGGCACCGTCGCCCCGCACTGGAGCCCGCGGCTGAACCCGCTCTCCAAGCTGATGATGGCTACAGTGGTAGCCATTAACGGGTCAGTTGTCGCACCTTACCTGACCCATCTCAACCTGAGGCTCGCCGGTCTTGCCGCCGTCATTGTTGCACTGGCTTCCACTGGATATATGCTGAGCTACTGCTCCTCCAGGCTGCTGGGCTGGAACGAAGCGGATCAGGTAGCGCTCATCTTCAACGGCGGCATGCGCAATATCAGCGCAGGGGCCGTCCTGGCCGTCTCCTATTTCCCTGCTCCGGTCGCACTGCCGGTCGTGCTCGGCATGGTGTTCCAGCAGATGCTGGCCTCCCTGGTCGGCTTTCTGCTCGGCCGACGTTCCCGCATCCGTGAGCGCCGCGGGACGGCTTCCGCGGCCTGATAATTAAGGGGCCTTCCGCAAAGGGTAGCCCGAAGCAGCAAACGAGCCCGTTCTCCGCATCAATATGGAGAACGGGCTCGTATACTTGGAAATAGTCTTAACGATAGCATTTTTACACCCAGCAGAACGTCGCCCGGATGATGCGCCCCTCTATCTCCAACGTTTCTCCATTTTTTCATCCATTGAAGTCGTACCCTAGGCGACTTTTTATATCCCAAAACTCGCACAACAACAGAGCAGGGAACACCCATTAATGCATCGCCTGCAATAGCACAACCTAATAACACAGCTACGGATGCGGCTGGCCTTTTAGCAGACTTCAATTCCCTGTTTGATAAGCTTCATGATGTCAAGATAAAGGTCAGGTCATATTAACATCCGTTATCCCTTCATCGAATCAGGTACATGTGAAATGCTTTCTTGCTGGTCCTTCGTACGTCCGTTGCCGAACTTGAATATCAAAATGCCTCCGATAATGACCAGCACGCCGATCAGCTTGGTGAAGGTGAACGGAATCTTTTCCAGTCCCAGCCATCCTAACGAATCCCACAGCAAAGCAGTGCCCAATTGTGCCGTTAATACGATAGAGATCGCATAAGTCGGACCAAGCAGCTTCACTCCTTGTACCAGACAGAACACCACGCCAACACCAATCATTCCACTGAACCAGTACCACGGCTGCATATGCTGTAGTGTAAATGTATTTTTCCCTGCAAAAATAAGACTGCCGAGCAAGGAGGCCAGAAACCCCGTTCCCAGCACAAGTGTGGTTGTAGCCCATGAACCTGTCCGTTCGTTCACCTTATTATTGAATATCGTTTGCAGGCTAACAAAGGCTCCTGCGATAACCGCCAGTACAATTCCTGATAGCATAATTTCAACTCTCCCCCGCTAATTCTTTTACGAATGATTATGCTTCATAAATATTATGGCCTGCCAGTTGGCCCAAACCTTCTCTGTCACGAATTACAATATAGCCCCGTGCTCGTTCCACCAATCCATCTGCGCTCATCTTGCGAATCACACGGTTGAGATGCCTATAGCTAGTTCCGATTAAATTCGCCACATCTACGAGACTGGATGCCCGCAGTTCCTCATGAAAAGAAGCATCACCTTCGTCAAAAGAAACGGATAGCAGGTAACTGGCCAGCCTGACTTCCACAGGATACATTAAGTTAAAGCTGGAGAAGTCGGAATCCATGCAAAACTTCCGGGTAACGATATCCAGCAAAAATTGCAGCATTGGAGCGTAGTCTCTGCCATATTTATTCATCCACTGGTGGTGAATACCGATTACATATATAGGAGACACAGCCTCCACCGTGTTGATCACGTTGCTGCTGCGAATATATTCAACATCTCCTATGATCTCAATCGGTGTTTTAAAGCAAAGAACCAGTGTTTTACCTTCCGTTGAACTGGTATAAATCTTGACCTTGCCCTGTACCAATATGTACAGATGTTCAATGGAATCCCCTTGGGAGCACAGCTTTTCCCCTTGTTCCAAACGATGCAGCGACAAATGAGGCCGCAGTGGCTCATGTAGTATCGATTCTAACTGATGCAATTGTAAAAAATGCTTCAGTTGCTCTTGATCCTGAATTTCTTTCATGCTTGGGCTCACCTTCGTTTTCTACGTTCTGGGTTCCTTCTCCGAATAAAGTTCTATTTAGAGCTTCAAAATGATCACACCCGCAATCATCATGCCAATGCCTATAAATTGCGGGAGCTTCATCTTCTGCTTCACTACACCGAACCATCCGTTTATATCAACCAGGAAGGTCAGGCACAACTGGGCAATCAACAGCGCCGAGATCGTGAACGTAACCCCAATATGCTGAATAGCGGTGACTTCACTAAATATGATGATAGCTGCAAAAGCGCCACCTAAGAGATACATGGGCTTCACCTGCTTCATCTCTGCCAAGCTGCCATCTCGTGTAAACATCCAGACCAATGCCGCCAAAATAACACCCGTCAGTTGAGTAACCGTAGCCGCCTGCCATGTACCGATATCCTGACTAATCCGTGTATTCGCTACCCCTTGCAGCGTAATACAAGCGCCTCCCAAAAAAGCAAACAAAATTCCTCTCATGAATCGTTATTCTCCCTATCTAAGTGACTTTTCTATTTATTAAAGTATAGGTTAGTCTCACCATAAAGGACATATGTCCTGAAACAACTCCAACCATCCATACCTTTCCTTCCGATCATTACGCTTCAATCCTGTACACTTGCGTTAATAACTAGACAGTATCCCATCATAAACTGCAGGTTCCGGCACGATAAAATGGAATGCAGCATTCAATTGAGGAGTTGAACGCCATATGGCTAAACATAATTGGCTGCATCGAAAAAGCCGTACTATTAAAATCATTATCCTGTTACTCATCCTGTGGCTGATTGCCGTCATGATCTATCAGACCCATAAGCCATTGCCCCCCTTCGTCTCCTATGAAAGTCAGGAGTATTCAACCAACGAGGTGAACTTCTGGACGGATTTGACCTATCCCTCCAGGGATGGAAGTACCGCACAGCATGAAGGGCAAATTTTAAACCGTATGTTTGGGATCATTGATGAAGCCAAACAATTTATCGTCATCGATCTGTTTCTGTTCAACGATTATAAACATAAGGGCCAGCGCTTTCCCCAAGTCAGCGCACAGATGACCGAGCGTCTGATTGCCAAAAAGAAGGCTCGTCCCGATATGCCTATCTTTTTCATTACGGATGAAGTCAATACCAATTACAATTCATCTCCCAATCATTTGCTGGAGAATATGAAGCGAGCGGGAATTCAGGTCGTTCAGACTGATGTGGACCCGCTGCGGGATTCCACGCCGATCTATTCTGCCGTGTGGCGTACCTTTTTCCAATGGTTCGGACAGCAGGGCACGGGCTGGATTCCCAACCTGATGGCCAGTGACGGACCTGACGTTACGGCACGCTCCTATCTCAAGCTGTTGAACGTCAAGGCCAATCATCGTAAATTGGTTGCCAGCGAGCAGACAGCGCTCATTTCCACAGGCAACGTTCACGATGCGAGTGCATATCACTCCAATGTTGCGCTGGAGGTGAAGGGACCCATCATCGGGGACATTTTACAAACCGAGCAGGCGGTGCTGGACTTCTCTGGCGGAGGGCAGCTTCCTGCCTATACGCCACAAGCAGAAGCCTCTGCTCAATCGGGAAAAGACAGATACCGGATCCAATATCTAACCGAAGGCAAGGTATACACATCGGTTCTGGATGCCATCGGGCAAACAAAGAAAGGCGATAGCATTCATATGGGCATGTTTTATTTGGCAGACCGTAAAGTGTTGAACAGCCTTCTGGATGCCTCTGCACGCGGTGTGAACATCCAATTGTTGCTGGACCCGAATCAAAACGCGTTTGGACAGGAAAAAATCGGTATCCCCAATCGTCCGGTTGCCAAAGAACTGTCCGATAAATCGGGCGGAAAAATCCAAATCCGCTGGTATAATACGACCCATGAGCAATACCATACCAAGCTAATTTATATTGCCAAGGGACAGGGAGATCACATCATTTTGGGCGGCTCCACGAATTTGACACCACGTAATCTGGACGATCTGAATCTGGAGAATGAATTGCGGGTGGCCGCTCCAGCGGACAGTAAGCTGACCCGACAGATTGCGGCCTATTTTGATACATTGTGGAATAACCGGGGAGCTAAATACAGTCTGGATCTGGAAGCTTACGAGGATAATTCTACATTTTGGAAAGATATACTATATCGTTTACAAGATATGTTGGGCTTTACCACATTTTAAAATTGGGATGGCACTGTTGCGTGCTTGCTTGCTTTCTTCATTCAACCTATAGCAGCGGTGAAAGCAGCCGGGCGAGTGATTCCATCAAACGCTTGAACAGACGCTTCTTCATAAATTCCTCGCGGACGATCAGGCTGGCAGACTGCAAATCCCGCTCGTAATCCGCCACCATCTGCTGTACACTATGCGTTCGGATCAACAGAGCGTTCACTTCAAAATTCAGGTGGAAGCTACGCATGTCCATATTAGCCGTCCCGATGGTCGCAACCTCTCCGTCAATAATGAGAAGTTTGGAATGGAGGAAGCCTTTTTCATACTCATATACCTTGACCCCAACCTCCAGCAACGTTTGGAAATACGAATGGGACGCGAGGAACGGCAGCCACTTGTCCGGTTTCGCAGGAAACAGAATCCGCACGTCCAAACCGGACAGAGCCGCCATCCGCAGTGCGGTCAAAATATCTTCATCCGGGATAAAGTAAGGAGTGGCAATCCATACCGATTTGCGGGCGGATGTGATCATGGAGAAGAACAGATTTTTGAGCACTCTTCGCTCATTATCCGGGCCGCTGGCAATAATCTGCACGCCTCCGTCCGTAATTGGCTCGATTTTGGGGGACAGATATTCCTTATCCAGCACCGATTCACCCGTCATATGAAGCCAGTCCTGCAAAAATATAAGTTGCAGCGTCCGCACAGCCTCGCCCTTTACGACCATGTGCGTGTCACGCCAAAAGCCGTAGGCTTTGTTGCGGCTGAGGTACTCATCCCCTACATTCAGACCGCCGATCAATCCAATATTGCCGTCGATAACCACAATTTTACGGTGATTACGGTAGTTTACCCGGCTGGAAAAGAACAAGATCCGTGCGCCGCCATAAGCGACGACTTCTATCCCCGCATCCCGCATTTCCTTCAAGAAAGTCTTCGACAGCTGAATGCTGCCCACCGCATCGTACATAAACCGCACCTTGACGCCAGCTTTGGCCTTTTCGATCAAGATTTCCTGAATGCTGGTGCCGATATCATCCGACCGAAAAATGTAGTATTCCATGTGGATATGATGCTCTGCCTTGCGTAGTTCCGCCAATAGTGTGGAGAAGGTTTCATCTCCGTTGTTCAAGATTTGGGTTTCCGCCGCAAAATAAATCGGGGAACGGGCCAGCCTGCGTGCCAAACGCATCAACTGCTGCTGCTCATCTGTAAAGCAGGTCAGATCGCGTTTGACGTGCATGGCATCCTTCTCAATACGGTCGTAAGCCTGCTGGTCACGCAATGCCTTTTTGTTATACTTGCGGCGTTTGAACACATTTTGCCCAAACAAAAAATAAAGAGGAAGTCCAACCACTGGCAGCAAGGCCAGCAGCAAAATCCAGGACATCGTGGTGGAAGGATTACGATTCTCCGAAAAAATAATCAGACTGATGGAGATAACCGACAGGGTAGAAAAGATACTGATAACGGTTCCTTCATTTGTGCCGATGGAATTAAACAAGCCAAAATAATAAATACCAAAAACCATAGCCGCAATTAACACGGCCAGTAAGCTTCGCCTCATAATTTACCTCATTTCCAATGCACTGCATCCTCATCAAGCAGCAAGAAACAGACAATGTATATATGAACTGGATGATTCATCGTTAAAAAATAGACATCTTCATTATACTGTACATGAGAACCTTATTTCTTCCCACTTTTTTGTTAAGATTTATGAAGAAAAAAAGAATCCGTAGAAAAACTCAAAACAAAACCGGATAAAGCCGGGTTGACACTTACTTTTTTTCGTGCAAAAATAAACTAACGAACGTTAGGTAGGTGAGAATGATGGGAATGGAAGACATTCGAAAAGCCGCTCTTTTCCAATTTGCAGCCAATGGGTATGAGGGGGCATCCTTAAGCAATATTGCCGCTGAGGTAGGTATTCGAAAACCTTCTATATATGCGCATTTTCAAGGCAAGGAGGATCTGTTTCTACAGGTGGCGAGGTACGCTTTTCAAGAGCAGAATTTACGTATTTTTGAATACTTTTCGGAACGCAGAGATCAGCCGCTGGAGCATACGCTGCATGACTTCCTGTTTTGGATGGGACAGGAATATGAGAGCAACAACACAGCCAAGTTTATGCTTCGCTTTTCCTTCTTACCGCCTGTGTCTTTGTATTCCGAGGTTCTGGATATTGTTAATCCTTTTCTGGAAAATATGGAGCGAAAATTAACTCGCATCCTCCGGAATGCACGAGATAGGGAGCCCTTTGGACATATGGAGCCAGTGGATGTGGCTCTATCCTTCATAACACTGCTGGACGGAATCATGGTGGAACTGCTCTATAGTGGTAGCCTCAACTACCACCGAAGATTGAAAGCTGCATGGCCTATTTTTTGGCGCGGGATTACGTTAACCCCGCCTCATGAAGCGTGAAGAACAAGAACATAACGAGTGATTAATTTACAACTATTCTATATTTAAAGGGGAACGCTCATCATGAATCGCAGCTGGATTTATGTTTTTATAGGTGGCCTTATTGAGGTCGTATGGGTCTCGGGTCTGAAGCACGCAGATTCTGCACTCGCCTGGATTGCAACCGTGCTGGCTATAATAGCCAGCTTTTATTTGATCATAAAAGCGGCCAGCCGTTTGCCCGTAGGCACGGTATACGCTGTATTTACCGGACTAGGAACAGGCGGAACCGTTGTAGGTGAAATGCTGCTGTTCGGGGAACCGTTTCAATGGTCCAAAACGCTGTTGATCGCGCTTTTGCTGGCAGGTGTCGTAGGCCTGAAATTGGTTACTGACCGGGATGCTCAGGAAGGGAGTGGCGCATAATGGCTTGGATTGCATTGGTTATCGCGGGATGCTCGGAAGTGTTTGGAGTCATTGGCATGAAAGGAGTTACGGTTGGCAAGGGCTGGAAAGCACTCATGCTCATGGTTCTATCTTTTGTCATTAGCTTCTCGCTGCTCAGCTACGCCATGAAGAGTTTACCCATGGGAACTTCCTACGCGGTATGGACAGGCATCGGAACGGTCGGCAGCACGATTACGGGCATGTTCTTGTACGGTGAACAAAAAAGCGTATTGCGTGTCCTGTTCATCGCTATGATTCTTGCCGCAGCACTGGGTTTAAAGCTAATTTCTTAAAGGAGTGATACCTTGTGATTACCACCGTAACGCTTAACCCGGCTGTAGATAAAATCTACACGGTTGCAGGCTTCGGTCTGAATGCCGTCCACCGGATCGAGGGCGGCCTGACGGTGCCGGGCGGCAAAGGCGTCAATGCCGCCCGTGTCATTCGCACGCTGGGCGAGCCTGTGCGGGCGACCGGGTTTGCCGCCGGACACACTGGGCGGCTGCTCATCGACGGGTTGAGCTCGGAAGGCGTAAGCGCCGATTTCATCGAAACGGCGCACGGGGAAACCCGTCTCGCCATTACCGTGCTCGACCCGTCCACGCGCACGCAGACCGAGCTGATCGAAAGCGGCCCGACTATCGGGCCGTCTGAGCTGTCCGCGCTGCGGCGCAAAATCACGACCCTTGCCGCGGACTCGGCTTGGGTCGTGTTCTCGGGTAGCCTGCCTCGGGGCTGCCCGCCGGATCTGTACGCCGAGCTGTGCACGCTGGCGAAGGCGCGCGGTGCGCGAGTGGCGCTGGACGCGAGCGGCGAGGCCTTGCGCCTGGGGCTACGCGGCAGGCCCGACCTCGTGAAGCCTAACGAGGACGAGGCCGCCCGCTTCGCCGGCATCGACGCAGCGCGCCCGGGTGCCGCTGAAGCGGCGGCAGCGCAGCTGCTTGAGGCCGGAGCGCAGCTGGCCGTCATCTCGCTCGGCGCGCGCGGAGCGCTGGCGGTGACGCGTGATGCGCGCTACCGCGTGAGCCTGCCGGACGCGGACATTGTCAGCGCGCTCGGCAGCGGTGACGCCATGGTCGCCGGGCTGGTCACCGGCGCGGTGGCGGGGCTGGAGCTCCCGGCCATGCTACGGCGGGGAGCGGCCTGCGGCACGGCGGCGGCTTTGCACGCCATCGCCGGAAAGATCGAGCTCCAGGACGTGCAACGTCTGGAGCAGGGTATTACAGTGACGCTGTTGTAATCAGCGTCACTTTTTTTCATCCAATCCAAACATTCTTTTATTCGATATTCCGAATATTGGATGCTCTGAATGTCCTGTTCTCCAACTGCCTTACAACAAAACTCTGTTTTCCAGTATATTTTTCATACAAATATGCGACTTCGAAGGGCCTAATTTCACCAGTGAATCCTGAAACTCTGCAATTTCCTCTACCGACGCAGTTTGTAACTTGATGAGATAATTAAATTCCCCGCTGATGCGAAATAAATCGGTGACCTCCTTCACTTCTCTACAAAAATCAACCAGCTCTTGGCAATGCTCTGTCTTTAATAGAATAAAAGTGGTCGTTCCCCGATTCAGTTCACGTAAATTAAATACGGTGCTATAACCGGAAATAATCCCTCGATCCTCCAGCTTGATAATTCTTTCTTTAACGGACGGTTGAGACATCGAGATTTCTTTACTGATCTGGGAAATAGATATCCGGGCGTCATGCTGAAGCAACTGCATAATTTTGTAATCAATATCGTCTATGTGATGATGCATATCAAGCACCTCCTGCTTCGATCTTAAAAAGTAATGTTTTTTGTACGAATTAACTTTTATTTAATAACTAATATAGGCTAAAATCCTCACTTTTCATATATATGAACCTTATTATTATCCATATAATAAGGTGAACTTATTTATAAGGGGAGATTTTGAATGAGCGTGAAGGGTCTTGCACATGTGGCGATCCAAGCCCAGGATTATCAAGCAACCATTGCATTTTATACGGAGGTGTTGGGTTTTAAAAGAGGACATCATTGGAGTCTGCCGTCCTTTCAAATTCGGGAAGCTTCCATGCTCATTTCACCTGATCAAAGGACCTGTCTTGAAATTTTTGATAACGATGCAGTCATTCCCGCTCAAGGAAAAAAAGCTTCCTCGGAGGATGAAATTGCCCACGGTGCTTTGCTGCACTTCGCATTTTACGTGGATAATGTAAACGAAATATACCAAAAAGCCCTTGCTCATGGAGCAAGAACCTTTGTAGAACCGGATCAGCTCACGCTTGGTGAGCCCCCTCTGGTGGTAAAAAATGCTGTGATCTACAGCCCCAATGGCGAGGTCATCGAATTTATCGAGGATGTAGATTTTGATATGTCCTTGTCCAGCAAAAAATAGTCAGCATCGTTATAAGCTCATGATTTCAAATTTACTGAAAAGTCCGCTTCTCCAGGAAGTGGGCTTTTTCATATTTCACTTAACCCTGATCTATGACCAATCCGGAAGAATTAAAACGATTTTAATAATGGACCGATATATTGATAAGCTACCTTTTTCACCAACATGGATGGTCACGAAATTATATTTAATATTAAACTATGCAAAGGAGTAGATTATCATTTCAATTGATTTCAATGTATATTGGTTTCATTTTAGCTCTGAGCTGCTGATGCCGTTCTTCTGCTTGCTTGGACTAGTACTCATCTATTTTGGATTCAGGACCATCCGCCGCCATCGCTACCGCAAACGCCATTGGGTTCGTACCAAGGGGCAAATCGTGGATGCGCATATCGAGGTAGACGTTGATATCGTTCCCTTTGACCGTGATGATCCGGTAGATACCAGTTACACCCGCCGATTGAAGGTACGCTTCTACACCACTTCAGGTGAAGTCGTAGAATTCTGGAATCCTTATAGCACCAATCTGAGCTTCAACAGGGTTGGCAGAAAGATTAACGTATTATACAATCCAGCGAACCCTCGTGATGCCCTAATTGCAGGCGGTGTAAATGGTGCAGGCTGCCTTGCCTTTATGCTGTTTCTGATCGGTATTCCCTTCGCTTTGAGCGGGGTATTCGCGTTACTGAAGTTTTTCTTGTAACAAGGTTTGGATCACATACTGTTCATAAAATTTACCGCCATATAAATAGCCAAGCCTAAAATAATCAAGGCCGATATTTTATTGAGCATGATGCCGAATCTTCCTTCTGAATCCATACGTCCTACAAGACGTCCGGCCGTCGCCAAACCAATAAACCATATCCACGATACCGACACGGCGGCCAGTCCGAAAGCCCAGCGTTCCCCACCATCATATTGGAGGGAGCTGGTTCCAATCACGCCGACGGTATCCAGAATGGCATGAGGATTCAGTAAGGATACTGAAGCAGCAAAAATCATCTGCCGCTTCGGCGGGATAGGCTGGCTTTCTCCCGAGGAAGCCGCCTTCGATTTCCACAGGGTCCAGGCCATATAAAGCAGAAATAGACAGCCTGCTGCATAAAGCGCATTCGTAAGCCACAGAAAACGCTGCAAAATAAGGGAGACGCCCCCAACTGCGAGCCCAATCAGGACCGTGTCACAGACTCCCGCCGTAATAACGGCAGGCAGTGCATTGCGAAACCGCGACTGTGACGCCCCCTGATTAAACACAAATACATTTTGCACTCCCAAAGGCAAAATCAGCCCCAATGCCAATAAAACGGCATGGATAACAGCTTCTAGCATGTTATGTACTCCCCCAAAAATCATTACCTACCTTCTCTCTCATCTTTCGATATTTCCTTCCTGTCCTTGATGTGATTATCGCTCTGTATTTTCTGAGTTTTCTGCACATCCGGTAAATCTTGCATGTGCTCCAAACGATTTACTGTAAGCTGATAATCCTGAGGGTTGTTCATATTGAAGACGGCTTGCTGCCACATTTCTAAGCTCGCTCCCGGCCCATCATCCGCTGTCGCATAACGAACGTTCAGGAGATCCAGCCAGCCAATCAGACGAAGACGACCATTGCGCAGACAATGCTCGGCGGACGGCAGCACACTTCGATGATACATGCCCAGCAACGGATGTATACGCCCATCCACAGAAGTGATTACCGCTTGTAATGCTGATTCCGTTGCCCGGTTCAACAAGCCATTTCCACCCATCAGTGCTTGCTCCCCTTCCGCTTCTTGTTTCCTTTGGTCACTGGTTGTCTTTTGCACCGCTGCCCAGTCCGTTGTATGGGCAATCAAGGCACGTAGTACCTCTGGCTGCACGAAGGGCATATCACAGGCGACGACAATCCCCCACTCCGTGTTGGAAGCAGAAAGCCCCGCATGGATGCCGCTCAAAGGCCCCAAGCCAGGATACAGGTCTGTCGTCGTTTCCAGACCAAACCGTCTATACTGCTGCGTATCTCGGGCCACGACGATAACTCGTTGCGCTACTTGCCCTAGCACAGCAGATATTCTCTCCAGTACTGTAACTCCCCCAAGCTGGAGCATCGCTTTATCCTGTCCCATTCTGCTAGATCGTCCGCCTGCTACGATAATTCCAGTCACCTCCACCATCACCATTAAACCTCCTTTTCCCAGATAAATTCTATCATTAATTATGAATGATTACAGAATAGAGCCATCACTTCGAGGATTTCCTGTTATATAAGTGGATTTCAAAAAAAGGGACAGCTCTAATCATAGCATCCAGATAAAGAATAAAAAATGGCGATCCATCTGGATCGCCTGAAAATAGAAAGTACCTCTTTATCTCTTCATCTAGTTCATTGCTTTTTAATTCGTGAATTTAATGAGTTGCAAAAACCGTTTCAGTATGGAAGTCGCTTCCACCCGGGTCGCCTGCTGTTTAGGGGCAAGCAAGCCGGGGGAGACGCCTTTAATTAAGCCTTGCTCTGTAGCCTTCGCCATAGCCTCTTGAGCCCAAGGAGAAACAGCGGATGCATCGCTGTATATCTCTTTATATTTCTCACTAGCAGGGCCAGCATTCAGAATTTGGGCATAATGTGCTGCCTTTTCGGTAATAACCACGATCTCCTCACGGGTAATCAATTTTTCTGGTCCAAATGACCGATTCCCGTAACCACGGATCAGACCAGCTTCCATTGCAGCTCCCACACTACCAGCATACCAGGCGTTTTCTTTCACATCCGTAAAATGTTCCGTTAACGGCTTTTCCTGCATACCGAGCCCACGCACAAGCAATGCAACAAATTCAGCTCTTGTTACAGGTCGATCCGGATCAAAAATATCAGGCTGGACACCTTTGACAATCAGCTTGTTTGCCAGCATCTCCACATCTTTTTGCGCCCAATGATTCTCCAGATCCTTAAACTTTTTGTCTGCTGATACTACAGCATAAATACTGTTATGATTTGATTTGATGATTGCCTCTGTTTGGCCATTCACATTCCGAATCAACACGGGAACTGACGATAACGCGCCTGTTTTAGGATCGAACCATACGGCCGCTACGTGCTCAGGATCAACTTCATGATCCAGAATTAACTTCCGTTCCACGTAGTGCCCGAAAAATTCAGTGATCTCTTGATTTCCGGCCATAAGCTTGAAATCAACCGGGTTTACCACAACACCCGCTAAACCCGTGTCAGTAATAGCTTGTCTTACTTGTGCACCGTTTTCGCCTGTCAACGACGAAATTTCAACTGTCAGACTATCTTCTGGATATAATGCGACTAATTTGTCGATCAGTTCAGTAGAAAGAGTAAACTGGGCTGCTGCTGTTCGTATGCTAATCGGCAGATTTGTGTTTTCTTTCGCGTATTGTTGTAAAAAGGCGGAAGGTATACTCACTTTTGCTGCTTCACTATAGCCAGAAGCATCCACCACCAGTTCTTTCTGGTCAACATTTGTAACATTTAGAGCTTGACCCGCGTCTCCATCATTCAAACCGATAAGTTGAATAGTACTGCTCTTATCGGATGCTGTCTTAGCGTCTGCTATTACAACACCAGTCTTGTTCTCTGTTGGGGAAGCAGCAGACGAAGTATCCTGATCAGACGTTTCTTTATCCTTAGAACGATGTGGGCGCGTATCTAGGACGCGGAACGTCCAATCCTCCGGCGTATGCATCCCCACATACGGGTTCATCGCCAAATCCGTCAGCGCTCCTGAGGTAATTTCCAGATAGTAGGACTTTCCTTCCTCCAGTTCACCTGATAGCTCAATGTACGCTATATTTTCCTCGCCTTTTAGCATAAAATTCGAATTCCCGGCTCCGGTTATCCGCAGCTCTCGTACCACGGTTCCTCCCAAGGCTTCGTGCAACCTTACATACCCCTGGCCCCACTTCATCGGCTCATTAAACTCCATCATAAAGCCTGCAACTGGGCCCGATCCACTTAGCTCTGAACCTTCCGGTGATACTTTCCTTACCAGCTTCGGCGCTGTGACGTCTGCTGTCCGGAAGCTCCACGTGTTCTTGTCCCAAATTGCATTGTTTCCCTGGCCTGCACGGTCCACAAACATCCCCGAGCTAACCTCTACATAGTAGTCCGTACTATCCGTCAGCGGGTGATCCAGTTTCATCACCACACTTTGGCCACTGAAACGTATATCTCCCCCTGTAACCGTTCCTCCACTTACGTTTATTCTTCCCACTTCGCTCCCATCCTGCCGATGCATGACAAGACGGCCTGCGCCCAGTTGCATTTCTTCGCTAAAGGCTATTCCCAAATCCGGCGTGAGCGTATGTGCATATTCACGGGGATATGTATAGATAGAATATGGGCGCTCATCTCGTACGCGGAACGTCCAATCCTCCGGTGTATGCATCCCCACATACGGGTTCATCGCCAAATCCGTCAGCGCTCCTGAGGTAATTTCCAGATAGTAGGACTTTCCTTCCTCCAGTTCACCTGATAGCTCAATGTACGCTATATTTCCCTCGCCTTTTAGCATAAAATTCGAATTCCCAGCTCCGGTTATCCGCAGCTCTCGTACCACGGTTCCTCCCAAGGCTTCGTGCAGCCTTACATACCCCTGGCCCCACTTCATCGGCTCATTAAACTCCATCATAAAGCCTGCAACTGGGCTCGATCCACTTAGCTCTGAACCTTCCGGTGATACTTTCCTTACCAGCTTCGGCGCTGTGACGTCTGCTGTCCGGAAGCTCCACGTGTTCTTGTCCCAAATTGCATTGTTTCCCTGGCCTGCACGGTCTACAAACATCCCCGAGCTAACCTCTACATAGTAGTCCGTACTATCCGTCAGCGGGTGATCCAGTTTCATCACCACACTTTGGCCACTGAAACGTATATCTCCCCCTGTAACCGTTCCTCCGCTTACGTTTATTCTTCCCACTTCGCTCCCATCCTGCCGATGCATGACAAGACGGCCTGCGCCCAGTTGCATTTCTTCGCTAAAGGCTATTCCCAAATCCGGCGTGAGCGTATGTGCATATTCACGGGGATATGTATAGATAGAATATGGGCGCTCATCTCGTACGCGGAACGTCCAATCCTCCGGTGTATGCATCCCCACATACGGGTTCATCGCCAAATCCGTCAGCGCTCCCGAGGTGATTTCCAGATAATACGACTTTCCTTCCTCCAGTTCACCTGATAGCTCAATGTACGCTATATTTTCCTCGCCTTTTAGCATAAAATTCGAATTCCCGGCTCCGGTTATCCGCAGCTCTCGTACCACGGTTCCTCCCAAGGCTTCGTGCAGCCTTACATACCCCTGGCCCCACTTCATCGGCTCATTAAACTCCATCATAAAGCCTGCAACTGGGCTCGATCCACTTAGCTCTGAACCTTCCGGTGATACTTTCCTTACCAGCTTCGGCGCTGTGGCGTCTGCTGTCCGGAAGCTCCACGTGTTCTTGTCCCAAATTGCATTGTTTCCCTGGCCTGCACGGTCTACAAACATCCCCGAGCTAACCTCTACATAGTAGTCTGTACTATCCGTCAGCAGGTGATCCAGTTTCATCACCACACTTTGGCCACTGAAACGTATATCTCCCCCTGTAACCGTTCCTCCGCTTACGTTTATTCTTCCCACTTCGCTCCCATCCTGCCGATGCACCACCAGATGGCCTGCTCCCAGTTGCACCTCTTCACTGAATGCCATAAACAGATTTTCATAAAAAGAAACGCCGCTTGCCTGAGGTGAAAGCCATGTATAGTATGGGGGCTCGTCTATTTGCGCCTTCATATAGACCGATGAAACCACGCTGGATGAAGAAGCTTCTTGGACGAACCCGTCAGAAACGGATACATTCTCCGTCGCGTTGTTACTTACACTCTCTGATGCAAACGCCGCTGAAATATAAGGGTTTGCCAGGTTGAGTACCTGTGTTGTCAGTACACTTGCCTTAATCATTCGATTTACATGATTCTTATTTCTTTTTTTCTTGCTCATATACGTACTCCTTTTATTTGGGTGTGAATGGAACGGTGAAATTCATGGATCTCACTCTTAATTTCCATATAATCTTGCTGACATTTCCATATGAAATCCCCGAAGTACAGCAGAATTTGCTCCCCTCTGATCTGAGAATTCCTACTGCTCCGAATGGCGTCCATTTTACTGTACAAAAACTCATACCGCATACGCTGGCGAGGCAAAACATATATTTTGAAAAAACAATTGCCTATTAATGAGGCAAACAAGTTATCAAACTGCCCAAAGGACACGTTTAGCATATTAAACTGCTTCAGACTGAGCTTATGTTTGATATCGAGCAGAGCGTGGTGAATCTGTTCCATAATTGCTTGAAAGGCCTCTTCAGCCCGCTGAAGCTCTTCAATGCGTGACCTCAGATACAAGAGATCGTATTCCGAATTACTGCTGGTTTGCAGCCACGAATCCTCAATCGGACCTTTTAACCGCGTCTGGATTACCTCTTCCAAGTTCTGAAAAGATGTTCCCTTGATAGCAGCGCCTTCACATGTTGTGTTAATAAATTCAGTTCCCTTCGCTGTACTGATGTAAAATTCCATCTCTGTTTTCATTTTGATAAAAGAATGTCGTGTAACCACCTGCTGGCCATGAACGCCCTGTACACGCGGCAAATCCGCACTAGCTGGAACACCTTGGGCATGAGTAATCCCCTCAGCATAATATTGTTCATCACGATAAGCTAAATTTTGCCCCACCAGCACAATAGGGTCTGCTTTCATCCGGATCATACATTGGAGTGCAATGACCGCTACAGAAGGAGCATCGTTAATAATCGTCGGTTTATGTCCCTCCGGTGTGCGCAATATGTGCATGGAGAGCTCATCCTGAGAGATGATGACATGCATAAGACGACCTGGATAATCATCGAGTGTGTGTTTGCCGACCGTACTGCCGAAAATGAGTGGAATAGAATCAATTCCCTTGTCGATCACCTTTTGAATGACATTTACGTTGTATTCGTTCGGATCATAACTGAACGTGCCATGCGGGTATATGCCATGCTCCACCATCGTGTTCACTGCCGACCCTACCGTAAACAGGTACGCAAGATTATTCTCCCGAATGTAGCGCAGGTGCTCAATTTCGTCGTTAAGGGAAGGACCAGCTGATATTATTAAGGCTGGCTTGCCTGCAATATGCTCTGATCCCGTGTACAGAAAATCCGAACTATGTAAAATAAAGGGAATATTATGCATACTGTTTAGTGCCCACTTTTTCTCATAAACATGGTTGATAGCCATTTTCTCCTTCTTGCTGGACACCATCCTGTACAATATTTCATTAAACTTCTTCAGTTCCGCAGTAAATAAAGAGCGATACGGGAGCCACGGAACAACCAGCACTCCAGATACACGATCAATCAACCTGTGCAGTGTACCGAGCGTCTCCCCAGTAATTGCTCCTACCATAACTTCTTCGATCATCTCATCAGCCAGCCAGTCGTTTTCATTCAGGTGCTGCAAAAAAATATTCATCACACCAGTATCCGGCTCGACGATGGAGAAGCTGGTATTTGGGTGTCTACGCAAAAATTTGCGGATATGATACCCTAGTCCTACTCCAAAAAAAATCACGTGCGCTTGAGGTTTAACTTCTTTAAAATCGAAAACAAATAGCTCTGCTTCCCGCCCAGGCTGCTCAGGATCATGCAAATAATATGATCGCCCCTCACGAGTCAGTGCTATGTTGGGCTCGTTGGTTTTAGAAGCCAGCAACTCATATCCTTCTCCTGCCTGAAGCAGATGAAGCCGAGGAAAACGGCGGTACAAGGAATTGTCTCTACGATGCTGCGATGCCATTTTTCATTCCTTTCCATCCGATATCTCATAAAACCAACGATATAGGTCAGATAAACCCATATATTCCCTTATAAGGAATAGTATTCTAGTTTTATGTAATATCTGCGTCATTATATTTTAAATCAGAAAAAAATAATCCTAAATCACCCTGATTATGGATTAAGTATCGGCTATTCTTTGTATAAACTTTAGGTCTTAAGAACCTATTTTTAAATAAGGATTTTGTAACCAACCAAGTATCTGCTTGAACCAACAATATATAGACTCAAACGCTGCAGTTCATCTACATGTCGCCCCTTGGAGCACCAAAAATAAAAACCAACAAAATAACGCAATAGTCATTAAGTTTGCTTAAACTATTATCGAATTAGTATCCTCGAATAAATATTACATAATTGTTAATTTATTGGTTTGTTAACCCTTTCAACACATGATACATTGGATAGAGAACCTTCCCATAGATCGGCATCCTATGCTTTATTCTCTACCGGGCTAAGAAAGGAATGGCTTGCCTTGCAAAATAGAGAAATTCAAGAGACTCCTCTATACTCCTTAAAGCTGTACAATTTTTTTCTGTATGGAGCCATGGTCATTTTCTCCAGCTTCTTCCCGTTGTATCTTCAAGAGATCGGCATGGACAAGCTTGAGATCGGGAGCCTGATGGCGATTGGGCCTTTTGTATCGGTATTCGCGAATCCCTTCTGGGGATATACCAGTGACCGGAGTCGTAACCTTCGGCGTATTTTACTGTTTATGATTACAGGTACATTACTGCTGCTGCAAGCTTTATTTCATGTCCATACGTATGTCATGATTTATGTGTCGATGATCGGTTTTTATTTCTTCCAAAGTCCTTTGTTCGCCCAAAGTAACAGTCTCATTCTCAGCTACATTGAGGGCACGGACCGGAAATTCGGCTCCTTCCGCATATGGGGTTCCTTCGGCTGGGCTGTGACGGCGGCAGTAGCTGGCCTGATCATTGACCAAACGGGAATATCCAGTATATCCACCATCTTTACTGTGCTGCTTCTGGCTGCCCTGATCTGTACCCTGGCGATTCCACCACTGAAAAGCAGCGTTGAAACGGCAACCATTCATTTGCGTGGCTTTGGCAGCATTTTAATGAACGGATACTTTATATCTTTCATTTTGTTGGGTATCTTGGTATCCATTCCGAATTCGATCAACAGCGCCTTTATGTCCCTGTATATCACCGAGCTGGGCGGGTCCAAGCTGATGCTGGGTTTTGCTGTCTTTATGTCATCGATATTCGAAATTATTGTTTTTTTGCTGTTCGACCGCTTTTTGAAGAAAAAAATGACAGTAATGGTCGGCTGTCTGGCCCTTGTCAGTTTGCTGTTTGCTTTACGTTGGGAGCTCATGGCCTTGGCCACGGACCCGATTCAGATCGTATTCATTCAGGCACTTCATTGCGTCACCTTCGGTGGATATTTCTATGTAGGCACCCAGTTGACCGTCCTGTTCACACCGATAGCTTACCGCTCATCCGGGCAGGCCGTATATACGTTGACGTGGAGTGGGATATCTGGCATTGTAGCAGGCTTTGCAGGAGGCTGGCTGTTCCAGAATTTCGGTGGCGAAATGATGTACAATGCAGGTGTCTTCTTTGCCTTGCTCGGCTTTATAGGATTCGCCATCATGTGGTATATGCTGTACAAGAACGGTTACAAGCCCTGTCATGCCGAAGACCACAAACAAGCAGAAGAAGCCCCTTAACAACACCCGAGGAATATAACACCCTTTTCTTCTCTTGCTTGCCCCTTACAGACAGGGATGTCTAGTATCGCCAACTATCATTATATATGGAGCCCGTGAGCGTAAAGCAAAGGAGTCTGCCGATGGCAGACTCCTTTTTGACTTGGTCACACGAGGCTGCCATCCGTCCCATGCTTTCCAATAACCTATTGCTTGGGCAATTGGAAAGAGCTTTTCAGTGATACCACACGGTTGAACACAGGCTCACCCGGCTTGGAAAGCTTCGGATCGACACTAAAATAACCATGACGGAAAAATTGGAACTTGTCCTGCGATTGTGCTTCCTTCATATTCGGCTCGACAAAGCCGTGAGCAATTTCCAGAGAGTTTGGATTCAATTGGTCGAGGAAGGTTTTTTCCGTTCCATCCTCTTCAATCGCTTCCGGATCTTCTGCGTTAATCAAAGGCTCATACAGGCGGAATTCAGCAGGAACGGCCTGAGTAGCCTCCACCCAATGGATTGTGCCTTTGACTTTACGTCCGGTAAAGCCGGATCCGCTCTTGGTTTCTATATCGTAGGTACAATGGATTTCCGTTACATGACCATCCGCATCTTTAATGACATCGTTACATTTGATGAAATAAGCATGCTTGAGGCGTACTTCATTGCCTGGGAACAGGCGGAAGTATTTGCTCGGCGGATTCTCCATGAAATCCTCACGCTCGATATAAATCTCACGCGAAAACGGAATTTGGCGTATGCCCAGCTCCGGATTTTCCGTGTTGTTTTCCGCTTCCAGCATTTCAACCTGTCCTTCAGGATAGTTCGTAATGACCACCTTCAACGGATCAATGACCGCCATTGTACGAGGTGCCTGTAGCTTCAAGTCCTCACGTGCAAAATGCTCCAGCACTTGCAGGTCAATCACGCCATAGGCTTTGGAAATGCCCGTCTCATATACAAAGCTGCGGATCGCTTCCGGCGTATAGCCACGGCGGCGCAAGCCGGAAATCGTTGGCATACGCGGATCATCCCAGCCGTCTACATGCTTCTCATCTACCAGAAGCTTGAGCTTACGCTTGCTGGTTACGGTTTGAGCCAGGTTCAACCGTCCAAATTCGTATTGGTGCGGTACCTTTTCCATCTCGCATTCGGCTACAACCCAATCGTACAACGGACGCTGATCCTCAAACTCCAGCGAACAGAGCGAGTGCGTTACACCCTCGATGGCATCCTCTAGCGGATGAGCGTAGGAATACATCGGGTAAATGCACCATTTGTCACCCGTGTTGTGATGCTCGGTATGCGAAATACGGTAAATCACCGGATCACGTAAATTAATGTTTCCCGAAGCCATATCAATTTTGGCACGCAGCACCTTTTCACCGTTTTGGTATTTCCCTGCACGCATTTCTTCGAACAGCTTGAAATTTTCCTCCACACTACGTTCACGGTAAGGACTGTTTTGCCCCGGTTCGGTCAGTGTGCCACGAGTTTCGCGGATTTGATCCGCGCTTTGATCGTCCACGTAGGCTTTACCCTTCTGGATCAGCAAAACGGCGCGCTTGTACATTTCGTCAAAATAGTTGGAGGCAAAATGTTTCTCCTCCCATTCGTAACCCAGCCACTTCACGTCCTCCTGAATGGAGTTTACGTATTCCGTGTCTTCCTTCGCCGGATTCGTATCGTCAAAACGCAGGTTGGTGCGTCCTCCGAATTCATCTCCCAACGAGAAATTGATCCAGATGGCTTTGGCATGTCCAATGTGCAAATATCCGTTCGGCTCCGGTGGAAATCGTGTAACAACTTCCTTTACCTTACCGGTACGTAAATCCTCTTCAATGACACTCTTAATAAAATTGGGGGGAGTGATCGGCTTCTCCACGCTAATCAACCTTTCTTCCGTGTAATCTGTACAAAATCTGTTCCCTTAAATATACCCTTTCACACCGCATAACTCAATAAAATGAAAAACCTTATGCCCTCTTCAGCCCAAAAAGTAACAAGTTATGAAAAAGAGTTAACATTTCTGACAAATAAATTCGTTATAGTGTATATATCTTTTATTTTACCCGGAAAAGGAGAACCCACCCGTGTTTAAGCTACTCATCGTGATCCTGCTGTCTATGCTTTTGTCCTCTTCCAGTATAATTTCCGGTCATCCTTCACCGGATCCGGCACCTGAACCCATACAATCGCGTCCGTTAGCCGTCGCTCCTGAAGACTCATCCGTAAAATTGTATGTTGAGGAGCCGTCCCAGGGGCTATTCCGTACAGCCACGCTGAAAATCGGCCAGCAGCGTCGTACATTCGCATGGTCAGGCTCAGCAGATGTCGCCACCGCACCACAGTTGTACTATACGGATGTAAACGGCGATGGCGTTCACGAAGCTGTAGTCATCCTGACCCTCGCCTCAGGCACAGGTGTCGAATTGCAGGAGCTTCATATCGTCAACGCACAGACCATGGACGAATATCCGGTTGAATCGGCGGCAGATGCTGTGTCCCGGCGGGTTCACAGCAGTGTAGAATTGTGTGACCACAACCAGCAGGTGCATATTACAGTCACGATTGATGGCATCACACACACGCTCGACCCTAAAGCATCGGCGTTTTACGATGATCCAGCCCATTTTACAGACCGCCTCGATTTCAGCTCTGTCGTCATGTACGATGCCGAACAACGTCCTCTACGCGCCACCGTATCGGGCAGCGTATCCCCAACCGAATTTGTAGGGGATTTGGAGCTGAAGTATGTATATGAGCATGGACGGTTCCGGGTGGGACCTATTGAGTTTGCAGCTTCCTCTCCATTTTGACGACTCTCGCAGAATAAGGTAGCATGGGATTAAATGCTAGACTGGCTGGTTTAGCGATTTTCCGAGTGAAAGAGGGGATCAATCATGTTTACATACGCGTTGGACGAACGCACCGTCCTTCGTCCGCTCACCAAGGAGCATGTGCAGCCTCTGTTTGAGCTGATCGAAATGTCCCGTGACCGCCTGCGTCAGTGGCTTCCATGGGTGGATTCCACTACGGAAGTCAGCCACACAGAGCAGTTTGTGCAGAGCGCCTTAAAGCAAGCCGCAGAGAACGGCAGCGTGACCGCCGGAATCTGGCTGGATAATGAGTTGGCTGGCATCATCAGCTACCATGAAGTCAATTGGACTCACCGTTCGGTCAGCATTGGATACTGGCTTGGACACGGTTACGAAGGACAAGGTCTTATGACCAGCGCATGCCGCGTATTCATCGAGTATGCGCTGATAGAGCTGGACCTTCACCGGATCGAAATCCGTTGCGCCACCACCAACCGCCGCAGCCGGGGGATCCCGGAGCGTCTGGGCTTCGTGCTCGAAGGTATTATCCGCGAAGCGGAACTGCTGCCCGACGGCTATATGAACCATGCTGTGTACGGCATGCTCCAGAGCGAGTGGAAACAGCTTCGGTAACCTTGCACCATAAAACAGCGCCGCAACCCGTTTAGGGTCTGCGGCGCTGTTCCTTATGAACGGCTTATAGGATGCTATAAGAAGCTGATTGAGCTATAGAATCCATGTCTATTTTAAGAAATAGGCCATTAACACATCGTCCACGAATTGGCCCGCTATGTAAAACTCCTCATGCAAACGTCCTTCGATCGAGAATCCGCATTTTTCATAAAACATTAGGGCCTCCGTGTTGCACGAGAGTACCCGCAAGCTTAATTTGCGAATGCCCTCAGCGGCTGCAATATCCTTCATGGCGTTCATAAGCGCCATCCCAATACCGTTGCGGTGATAGGCTGGATGCACGGCTATATTTATTTCTAACACATGGCAATTACTAGCCAACAGCGTTGGAGAACGAAATCCGATATAACCGCAGAGCACTCCCTGTTCGATAGCGACCAGTTGAGAGCCCGGAGGCGTATTGCGCAAAAACTCCCCACGCGACTTCCATGACAGCGAGGCGGGGGCCGTTCGTTCATTCCATACCAATTCATCCAGCGCAATCAGATCAGGAGCATCCTTCATCTCCGAATGACGTATCGTCAGGGGTTGACTTGTAAGCAATTTCTTTCAATCCTTCCTGTGAAGGCGTTCCTGAAGTATAGGCAGCAACCATTCGTCATTTATTGTACCATAATCACGGGCTTGTCACAGTCTTTATTAGGACTTAAGTACTGGAAACGTCTGCCTTGGACGTAGTAGTCTCAAAAGCATCCTCTTCACAGCGGGAACGGTTCAATCCGCTATGCAGAATAAAGAACAGGATGGACAAAACCGCCACGCCCGCTGCCAGCCAAAGTGTGGGTGGCAGACCTCCGCCATCATATAGCCTCCCCATAATATAAGGCCCCATCACCCGTCCGGCAGCGCCAATCCCCCCGACTAACCCGATGTAAAAGGGTGCTCCCCGACCTCCATGGTCGGACAAAAATGCCGGAACCGCTGGTGCGATCAGCATCTCTCCCAGGGTCGCCAAAACCATGGCGAATATCATCCCCGTATAGTTCTGTGTGCCTAACATGACGATATAAGCTGCCAAATAAAATCCCCCTGCCCACGTCATTTGAGCCGAAGCGTGACGGGCATAAAGACGTTTGAGCCAGAAAATAATCGGCTGTGCAGCAAAAATAAGCACACCGTTCAGTGTCCATAGTAGCCCGTACATCGTTTTAGGCAAGCCCTGCTCAATAATATATGGAGATACGCCCGTATTCCAGATCGAATTACCGAACCATAAAAAGAGCGAGCCCAACCCGACGAAGAGATACAGCCTGGTATCACGGAAAAGCAGCCGCGCTGGTATTTCCTCTGTTCTTTTCTTCACGGACTTGCTGAGCTGAACTTCCCCCTCTTCCCGGTCGACCCTGCTCAGATAGGACCAGAAAAACCCGGCAAATACCGCAGAGGTAATCCCGTTCATGACAAAGCTGAGCTGATAAGAGAGATCAGCCAGAACGCCGCTCAGTCCCGTACCCAACGCCACCCCTATATTATTGGCAACATAGATAATGTTGAACAGCTCTCCACGACGGTCAGCAAAGCGAAAACCTACAAATGCCTGAATTGCGGGCACAGATACGACATTAAAAAAGCCGATAAAGCCCATCATAATAACAAACGCAACCCAGTGACCGCTGGTAAATGGAAGCGTGAGAAGTCCCAACGCGTTCATTGCCAGCGAGCCGACAATCAGTTTTTTGGCCCCAATGCGGTGATAAAGGGCTCCTCCTAGCACCTGACCAAAAATCCCGCCCAGGGACTGCACCAAAATCGCAATCCCCGCATCTCCCATACTGCGGTGCAGCTCGTCAAACACATACATGCTAACCAACGGCCACATTAGAGAGCTTCCGGCGGAATTAATCAGGCTGGCGACAAGAAACACTTTCACTTCTTTCGGATAAGAATCCAACCATTTCATATATTCTGTTTCTCCTTTAGCATCTGACACCATAAAAAGACATTATCTCATTGACGCTTCACATTCACCACCGTTGAAAAGAAAGTAGCCCCCCGCCCCATATCCGACAGTCGGTCAGAGGTTAACACATTGGCACGCTGTCTGCGTCCTTTACCTTCCCACCATAACCCTTGGCTAATCACCGTACCAGGCAGCATCAGATCCGTGACTTTGGCTTTCAGCTCATACGTTCCCCGGTCGTTCCATACCGTAACCGGATCACCGTCCGCGATGTCTCTTGCCTGAGCATCCTCCGGATGAATTTGCAGCAAAGGCTCCCGTTCCAGCCGCTGATGCTTCGGTAAATTTGCAAACGTGGAATTCAGAAAATTATGATTCGGCGGCGAAATAAACATCAGCGGAAACCGCTCGTCCGCTTGCGGTCGATGCTCTCCGTCGTATCCTTCAATCAGCGGCACATACGAAGGCATCGCGGGCAGACCCGCTTGCTTCATCTTTTCCGAATACAGCTCAATCTTGCCTGAAGGCGTAGTCAGACGATCCAGATAGGTAGCCTTCGGCGTCATGTCCAGTTTGACAAAAGGTGACTTTTTTAAGGCTTCCAAAGTCACACCGTTGAGATAAGGATTCGTCGGGTTATCAAGTGCACCCGCGATCATGTCCTCTTCGCTTTCCATGAAAGCAGCCTCATCAAAGCCCATAGCCTGTCCAAGCAGGCTAAACAGCTCATAGTTGCTTTTGCTTTCCCCGAGTGGTGCAATGACAGGCGCCTGCATCTGGATATAATGATGCCAATACGATTTATACAGGTCTGTGCCTTCAAAAGAAGACGCCGCAGGCAGTACAATATCCGCATAGCGGGCCGTATCGGTGAGGAACAGGTCGTGAACGACCGTAAACAGATCCTCCCGTTCAAACCCCTGCGTCACCCGATCAGCATCAGGTGCTACGACAACCGGATTGCTGCAATACACGAACAGCGCCTTGATCGGCTCGTCCTTCTGTAGCAGCGCTTCGCCGATTTGGTTCATGTTGATCGCCCGGGCATCCGGGTTCTTACGCAGATCAGGACGCGCCAGGTTGGCACCGTTGAATTTGCCGTAAGCCCCATTGGAACGTGATGCTCCCCCGCCGTGCTTCAGCCATTGCCCGGTGAGCGCTGGCAAGCATGTAACCGCGCGTATATTCATACCGCCATTATCGTGATGTTGAAGTCCGTTGCCAATATTGATATACGCCGCTCGCGCCTGTCCGTACATCTCCGCCAGACGAATAATATCTGCTTCCGGCACGCCTGTAATGCGTGAGACCCGCTGTGGAGTATATGCCTTCACATGCTCGCGCAGTTCCTCATGACCGACCGTATAGCGGCGCAAAAATTCATCGTCCGTCAGCCCTTGCTCGAACAGTACGTGCATAACACCCAGCGCGAGCGCGGTATCTGTTCCCGGGTATAGCGGAATGAACCAATCCGCCCATTGCGCTGTCCGATTGCGGTGGACATCAATGACGATCACCTTGGCACCTTTTTTACGTGCCTTCTCAGCCAATACCACTTGATGCATATTGGTGCTGATGACATTTCCACCCCATACAATAATGAGGTCAGCATCCTCTGTATCCTCCGGACTGGTGCCACCCTTAAAACCCATGACGGATGCCCAGCCTTCATTCCCAGCCACACTGCAAATCGTCTGGTCCAGTTGGCTTGAACCCAGCGCATTGAAAAAACGGCGATCCATCCCGTCCACACTCAACACGCCCATATTGCCGTAAAAGCTGTAGGGGAGAATAGATTCCGGTCCGTCCGTGCGAATCAGTTCCTTGAAGCGGCCTGTAATGGTATCCACTGCCTCCTCCCAGCTAATTCGTTCGAACTTCCCTTGCCCCTTGGGACCTACACGCTTCAACGGATAGAGCAGCCGTTCGGGGTCATACACTCGCTCCGTCATATTGCGAACTTTGTTGCAAATGGCCCCCTTCGTAATAGGATGATCCGGATTACCGGTCACCTTGACGATCTTTCCATCTTCCTTGTGAAGCAGGAGCCCGCACGTATCCGGGCAATCCAGCGGACATACAGCCGGAAAAATACCGTCCGTACGCTCCGTCACTCGCTGCCTCCCTTGCAAGTCTTGCTGAAGCACAGCCTCAGGAGACGCGCTGTTGCGATGATCCATGATGTTGATGCTCCTTTCCATTACCGTTTCCAAAAATTACACTGTTCTTATCATATATACAGCTATGTCCTATGGCAAGAGAAGGATTTTTCCAACCCAAATCCGTCCACAAAGCTCAAAAAATCCGCTTGCTGCTCACAGCAAAACGGATTTCTAATATTCTATATTATTTTTGACAATACCTGTTTCAGTAATGAATACCAAGGGTAAAAGAGATCAAGGCATTATGGACGAGAGCACACTCATCCTCCATGCCAAATCATGGACCACTCCCAAAAAAATCCGCCATGACAGGTTTCGTTCCCCCGGACCTGTCATGGCGGATTTACTTTGTTCCCATTTTTCCAAAGCGCTGCTTAATCAAGCATGGTCACTCAACGGAGTTGTTGCAGTAGATGAAGATGCCTGAGATGAATCATTCACAGAATGTACAGCGGAATGAGGCTTTTTCAAATATGCCAACCAGTAAGCTCCAGCTACGAACATGCTTCCTCCCACCAAATTCCCCAGCCAAACCGGAATGAAGTTCATGACATAATCTGCCCATGAAAAATGACCTGCGAAAATAGCCGCCGGAATCAGAAACATATTGGCTACAACGTGCTGGAATCCGATAGCTACAAAGGCCATCGTCGGGAACCAGATCCCCATAATTTTGCCACCGATCGAATCCGTGCTATACGCCAGCCATACAGCCAGCGCTACCAGCCAGTTACATCCAATACCGGATATAAACGATTGCAAAAAGCTTTCATGCAGCTTGTGTCCCGCCATATCCACCACTTTGTCCAAATAAGGTCCTGTCTCGGTTAAACCCAGCACATGACCAAAGAAAAAGGCAACAAACAACGCGCCCGCAAAATTACTAAGCGTAATAATCGCCAAATTACGGAACATCGCCCCGGTCTTGATCCGTCCTGCCCATCTCGCCAGTGGCACAGCCATCATATTACCGGTCAGCAATTCTCCGCCTCCGATCAATACCAATACCAGACCTACAGGGAACACGGCTGCTCCAATAAAAGTAGCAATACTTCCCCATTCTTTGGGCGCGCTTGCGATAACACGTATATCCAGCAAAAATCCAAGCGCAATAAATGCACCTGCCAAAAATCCCAATACCACTGCCACAGTCCATGGATTGTTCGCTTTGGCCACTCCTGTTTCCACCGTCTTTTCAGCAATCTGCCCCGGTTTATAACTTGCCATATATTCCGCTCCTTTAACATCTTTTCACTCGAATGTTCTCTCTCATATTTTATTTAAAATCAGTGATTTTGTTTGTGAAAAAAATCACTTTAATGAATATTAAAAAAACAGCCCTTGGATAAAGGACTGTTTTTCGTGTATTCTTGCATCTACCGCGCCACTAAGTGCCTATGATTTAGTTATATTCTTCCTTTTCAACTGCCCTCAGGAACCAAATAACTCCTCCGAGTCCTACCAGCGCCACGGCTACAAGAAAAAGGATATAAAACAAATCCATAAATCACTTACCCCCTAATCCTTATGCTCTCTATATTGTACTATAAGGATTCATCTGTACGTCTCATATTGTTGACAAACTTATGAACAATGTCACAGACAAAATGAATTATACGGTAACTGGCTTCCGTTCAGATATCAGCGGCAATGCTTGCAAACCCGCTGCATTCAAGAAATTCCAAGGCTTATTATAATGCGGCTGGAAGAAGAAATCCACAAAGGCCAGTTGATCAATGGTCATATGATTTTGGATCGCCACCGACAGGGTATTAATCGATTGGGTCAAATCTACCTTCGACATAATTTGTGCCCCGACAATTCTCCGTGTTTCCTGCTCATATACAACCTTCAGCAGTACCTTTTCCGAGGTTGGCATAAATTCAGGACGGTAGCTGTCCTCAATGGTTACAGCCTCTACAGCCATGCCTTCGTCCGCTGCTGCCGCTTCCGTCAAACCTGTTCCTGCAATATTATCTTCATAAATTTTAATACCCGAAGTTCCCTGTGTTCCCATATAGGCAATGGTCGGCTGAACCAAATTGCGTGCCACCAGCGTACCCATACGAACAGCGTTGGTTGCCAATGGAATATAAGCCGTTTTGCCTGTCGGGTTGTAGCGTATTGCACAGCTATCGCCTGCGGCAAATACGTCCGGGCAGCTGCTTTGCATATAATTGTCCACAATGATCGCGCCGTTGGGCAGCATGTCTACCTGACCTTTAAGCAGATCCGTTTGAGGACGGAAGCCGATGCAGAGAATAACAAGCTCTGTTTCATATTCTCCTTTGGATGTAACCACTTTATTCACCTTACCGTTACTTCCTTCAAAACGGCTCACTGTTTCTCCCAGCACCAGCTTGATGCCATGTTCCTTCAAGGAACCTTCAATTCGGTCTGTATATTCCGGGTCCAAATATTTATTCAAAATACGATCCGCGCTGTCAATCAGCGTAACGTTCTTACCGTTCATTTGAAAAGCTTCCACCAGCTCAACACCAATATATCCGGCTCCGACAACTGTAATGTTCTGTACATGCTTGGCTTTCTCAATGATGTCATTGGAATGATTATAGTTTTTGCAGAGCAGAATATGATCGAGCTCAATACCTTCCAGCTTCGGAATAATAGGCCACGAGCCTGTAGTTACAATCAATTTATCAAAGGTGTCCGTGAATTCTTCTCCTGTTTGGAGATTGCGTGCTTGCAGCGTTTTACCTGCTGTATCGACATTCGTTACCTCATGAAGCATCTTGGTCACGGCACCCAGCTCAGCCAGTTCATTCGGGGAAGAATAAAATAATCCGTGCGGATCTTTGACGACACCACCTACGTACAGTGCAATACCACAGGATAAAAACGAAATATTGTCATTACGCTCGTAAACGGTAATTTCTGCATCTGGATAGCATTTGGCTGTGTTGACGATGGCTGCCGTACCTGCGTGTGTACATCCGATAACTGCTACTTTCATGTTGAATTCCTCCTTGGTGTGGGCATAAAATGTATAATAATTGTGAATTGTTTCACGTAACTACTTTGTTGATTGTGATTTATTTCACTTCATGCACTTATTATAGTGTGATATTTTTCACATTACAATAGCTATTTATGATATTCACAATTTGTCCACATTTTTAAAGTCAGGAAGATACAACGTCAGTCGTTTGCTGCAACACCTCTTTGCTTCATTCAGTTTTTCCCGTATGGGGCTTGATTATGCCTTTTTATCAGGCTTCCAAATGCTACTGCAACGATCAATCAAATGTGAAATACAGAAAGCAAAAAAAGGCCGAATCTCGGAAAACAACGGAGATTCGACCTTATCTAAACGTATATTTCTGACTAAGCTGGAAGCTATTACAGGAGTTGCTCGATAGCCGCTTTCATCGCCTCTGGTGATTCCTTGGGTTCAAAACGCCCCACAGGCACACCTTCACGATCCACAATGAATTTCGTGAAATTCCATTGAATCGTGCCATCTTCCTGCTCTCCAGGCTGCTGCTTTTTCAAATATTCAAACAGAGGTGCTGTATCCGGACCGTTAACGTCCACTTTAGCGAATACCGGGAAATTAACCCCGTAATTCAGTTGGCAAAATTCAGCCGCTTCCTCGCTGCTGCCCGGCTCTTGACCGCCAAATTGGTTACAAGGGAAGCCTAATACAACCAGTCCCCGATCCTTATATTCATCATATAGCTTTTGCAAATCCCCATATTGCGGGGTAAGTCCGCATTTGCTTGCGGTATTCGCGATGACCAGCACCTTACCGGTGTAGGTATCCAGAGGAACCTCCTGATTCGCTGGTGTTACGGCATGATGTGAATAGACAGACATATAGCACCCTCCTTTGTTTCGCTTGGTTTAAGTTTCATCACCTATTTTACCCAAAACGAGACAGACACGCCAACATCCCTCGACTTTAGCGAGACGCCACCACTTCGAGTCTGCGTTCTTCACGTTCTGAAACAGACATCCTTGGACACGCAAAACAATACCGCTGACCTCCACCTGTCTTGTAATATTGGCAGCAGGACGGTTTCATATATGCCTTCTCACCGGGACGGTAAGGGTTATCCAGCTCAACAAGACGAACCGTAAACGGGTTTCTTTTACGCCCGAATACCTCTCCCTCCAGCTCCCGTGTCACATAATCATAATCTTGTTCAAAATGCTCCACATCCTGTGGATCGGTTAGCGATGGCTGGACTCTATCCTTAAAATACAGCAAAGTCAGCGGAAATTGTCCCCACATCTGTCCAACAGATGCACCTCCTGCCGAAGCCATCGCCTCCAGTATCGGTCTGATCTGCAAGCTGTAAAAGTCACGCAACACCTGCTGCGCTTGACCGGATGAATGATGCTCGTCTTGCCTGTTGTTGTCCAGCTCTGTTTGGTCGATGACCTGAAAGCTGATGGCGGGATATTTCCCTTGATAACAAATATGAAATCTGAGATTGGAAACGGACAGATCGAGACGGCGTTCACACAAAGACACCATAAAATGCTGAGCAAACACAAGACCTCGCAGCTGGTTTACAAAATAAACGGCTGTGGTCAAGCCGTCTTCCGCACGCAGCAACTCACCATAATACTCCATCACAGAGCCAAGCTTATCCGGTTCAAGCCATTCTGCCACGGGCCCGGAGTATACCGCATCTTCAGGTGTGTCTGTCACTATTCGCGCTAATTGCTCAAGCTGATCATAATCCAGTGGTTTCATTAGGTCTCCTTTATCCTCTTGCCGCTACCTGTGGTCTGGCTTCACGCCGCTCGGAAACGGAGCCCACCAGTTGATTCTCTTCCAGTTTCAATCCCTTTGCGGCTTGGCTTACCGCTGGTTGTCCGGCCAAAGCATATGGAAGACACAGCGGTACACCTGTACGAGGATCTGTTACGATATCTGCTTCAATACCGAACACCTCGCGCAGCACGTCAGGGGACATGACCTCGGTTGGCGTTCCTACAGCCTCGGCCTTCCCTTTTTTGATCGCGATCATATGCTGGGCGTACCGGGCTGCATGGTTCAAATCATGCACGACCATGACAATGGTACGTTCAGCCGAAGTGTTCAAATACTCTAACAAATGCAACACTTCCAATTGATGCGCCATATCCAAAAAGGTAGTCGGTTCATCCAGAAACAAAATATCCGTATCCTGCGCAAGCGCCATGGCAATCCATGCACGCTGGCGCTGCCCGCCAGAAAGCTGGTCGATCGGGCGATCGTGGAACTCGCTCATTCCTGTCACCTGAATGGCCCACTCTACCATTTTACGATCATCTGCTTTCATAGAGCCAAAGCCTTTTTGATAGGGGAAACGTCCGTAAGATACCAGTTCCGTCACAGTCAATCCTTCCGGTGCAGTCGGATTTTGCGGCAAAATAGCCAACTGCTTCGCTACCTCCCGGGTGGATTGCTTATGAATGGATTTACCGTCGAGCAGAACGCTGCCGCCTTTAGGATTCATGATGCGAGCCATCGTCTTCAGAATGGTGGACTTGCCGGAGCCATTTGCACCCACCAATGCTGTGATTTTCCCTTGCGGTATCTCAACGTTCAGATCCTCCACAATCAACCGATCTTCATAAGCAATATCCAGATTAGCCGTTTTCAGACGAAACATTCGGAATCATTCCTTTCCCTTATCTAATATATAGTCACGGGCTTAACGCACGTTATTCATCAAAACTTCATTCTATCTTTATATAATAAAGATATTGATAATCATTATCAAGTATTGATTGGCATATTGCCTTAGCATAGGAATCATTTCACGGAAAATGACCCCGAAAATTCACAAAAAAAGACCACAGCTCCTCAAAGCTGTGGTCTTCTAATATCCGGCAGACAACATCAAGACTGTACAGAACGCAGCCCAAATGCTTCAGCCATGAGACGAATGGATTTCAACTTGGCGTCAAAGTCATGAATAATACTTGCCACCATGATTTCCTGTGTATGATAAGCCTCACTCAATTGCTCAATTTGGTGCTTCACCTGCTCGGGTGAGCCAACCACCATGCGCTTGCGATTCTCGCGGATGCGCATCCGGTCATATGGCGTATACGGATAGGCCAATGCCTTTTCTACGGAAGGTGTGCCGGCTGAGCGCATTCCCTGCTCCAGCAACACCAGGGACAGGTCCATACTGGAAGCCAATCGGTTGGCTTCCTCTTCGGTATCCGCACAGATAGCAAATACAGCGACAAGTGAACGCGGCTGATCACTGTGCTGCGAAGGCTTAAAATGCTCCTGATACTCTTTCATCGCTCCTGTGCCGCCTTCGCCGTTGATGAACTGCGCAAATGCAAAGCCCACGCCACGTTCGGCTGCAAGCCCTGCACTGTCGCCGCTGGAGCCTAGCAGCCACATTTCTGGCACGGTTTCTACGAGCGGCATCGCCTGTAATGAGCCGAAGCGATGCTCACTGCCTGTACTATCATGCAAATAAGCTAGCAGGTCATCCAACTGCTCAGGGTACAGATCGACGCCACCTCTAATTTTGCCCTCCTGCAAGGCTCTGGTAGCGATTGGCATGCCTCCCGGGGCACGTCCCAGGCCCAAATCCATGCGCCCCGGGTACAAGCCCTCCAGTACACGGAAGTTTTCCGCTACTTTATAGGCGCTGTAATGCGGCAGCATCACACCCCCTGATCCCACTCGAATTGCCCGGGTACGAGCGGCCAGATGCGAGATCAATACCTCCGGGCTGGAACCAGCAAGATTAGAGGCAGCATGATGCTCTGATACCCAAAAGCGATGATACCCCAAGCGCTCCGCCTCTATAGCAAGCTCAGCGGTCTTTTGTAATGCTTGCGCATGCGTCATGCCTTCCGATACCGGAGATTGGTCAAGAATGCTGAGTTTTATCATATAAAGTCTGACCTTTCTGTTTGGGAATAAGAATAGGCATTAATTATAGCACGCGAAGCCACAGTTACCCAAGAGGGCTCAATTTTATTTACCCTGAAAAATTGATTTCACACAGGAATTGGAAATGTTTATTTTTCGTTGAGGCTCGCCTTCACTTTATCCGCTTCATAAAGATGAGAACGCTTTTTAAAGAAACTAAACAGATGTGTGACGATAACCTTCAATACAGCATAGCCCGGAACCGCCAGTATAATCCCTACCACTCCAAACAGATTGCCCGCCGTCAGAATGACAAAGATAATCGTGATTGGATGCACCCGGAGAGACTTGCCCATAATTTGCGGAGAAATAAATTTACCCTCAATGAGCTGTACGACTGTCCATACAATGACCATTTTGAGCAGCATAACCGGAGATGTTACCAAAGCTACAATTAATGCAGGCGTAATGGCAATCACAGGTCCCAAATAAGGAACAACGCTCGTAAAGGACGCAATGACGGCAAGCGTCAGAGAATAGTCCAGTCCGATGATCAAGTAGCCGATATACAACAGCACCCCGATACAGAAGCTGACAATAATCTGCCCCCGGATATATGAGCTGACCTGATGATTCATTTCGGTCATAATGCGATCAGTCTCTTTACGAAACATAGGCGGGAACATCTTCAGCACCGACTGTGGCAGCTTGCGTCCATCCTTCAGCAGGTAGAACAGAATAAATGGAACCGTAGCGATCGCAAGCACCGTTTCTGTGACTACACCCAAAAAACTTCCCAAACTTGCCCAGATATTATTAATGAAGGCAGATAACTTTTCAGAAGCTTTGGAGGCCAGCTCCGACGGATTGATTTGAATCGTGTTTTGGAACTGGTTCACGAAGTCACTGCCAATTAATTTCTCAAACTGTTGTTGTACTTGCTCGCTATATGCAGGCACATTTTGAATCAATCCCTGAATCTGATCGCGGATCACGGGCACTACCGATGTAATCACGATGGTAATGATCCCTATGATGAGCAAATACAGCACAATAATGGAGTATATCCGCTTGACCTTGTTGCGCTCCAGTACATCAACCAGCGGATTGAACAGATAGTACAAAACTCCGGACAAAATGACTGGGAGAATGATCGTTTTCAGCAGCACAATAACGGGGGTAAATATGTACGAAATTTTGGTAAGCACCAATACATTTAAGCCGATCAGCAGCAGTACCAGCAGGAATAACACAAACTTGTTGTTCAGAAAAAACTTTTTGAATCGGTCTTTCCATGCCGGAGTTGTTTCCACATGACATTCCCCTTCTCTTTAAGCAAATGAGTGTAATGACCCTTCATATCGTTAAGATATATTCTTAGATCAAAATATACAAGGTTATACCCGAATAAACACAAAAGCAAACAAAGTTGTACGACAGCATACAGACTTTGCTTGCTTTGGAATGTTATGGAGTATCGTTTGTCTTGGTTGCAGCGGAATCCGTCGTTGTGGTCACAGGTTTGTTTTCTTGCTCAAACATATTTTGTACAAAGTTCTTAAGCTTTCTCTGGTCCACACCCAACACCTGTGCCCCCTTAACCGTTGTCTCTCGCACCAGCTCATTCGGTGGAATTTGCTGTTTCGCGATCGTTTTGGCGTCGATATTAAAGCCCAATGAAGCCAGTTGCAGCATTTCCGTTGTGCTCAGATTCGTTTCAATATATGGAGAGATGCTGTTTAAAATACTTGGCAGCTTAATCAGAGACGAGGTCGACTGGATTTTGCCACCCAGCTCGGTAATAAATTTGCGTTGCCGCTCCGTACGCGTAAAATCGGAAGTGGCATCATGACGAAAACGCACATATTGCAAGGCCGTTTTACCGTCCATGTGCTGCATTCCCTTTTTCAAATCAATATCAAACTGGTGCTTGTCTGCTTTGGAAGTGTAGTACATATCCTTTTCGACATCCAAATCAATACCGCCCACAGAATCCACCAGCGCAATAAAGCCGTTAAAATCCGTGTATACATAGTATTGGATCGGTATGCCGAGCAGGCCGCTCACCGTTTGTCTGGTCAGATCAGGCCCGCCGTAAGAAAATGCAGCATTCAATCGACTTTGCCCATGGCCCGGAATATCAACGTACGTATCACGCAGGATGGACATGAGCGTAGCCTTCTTCGTGACCGGATCAACAGAAGCAACCATAACAGAGTCAGAGCGTCCTGAATCCTCCCCGCGTGAATCGCCGCCCAGCAGCAAAATATTCACTCTCTCTTTCCCATCCCACTCTGGGGGAAGAGATACTTCTACAGGCTGTACATTCGTTGGGGACTGGCTTTGTGCTTGCGGCTTAAATTTCGAATCCTGACCGGTAGCGACCGAAATTTGATTTGTAAAATGATATATAGAGTAAGCATAATATCCGCCCACCAAAAGAACTGCCGCAGTCACAGAAATGCCCAGCCATTTTAATATTTTTCGCATATTTTCGAGTAACCTCGCTTTTATTCAACATCTTTCAGCTTATAAAAGCATACCCTCCCTGCAAGTTATCTGTCAATTCGCGTCGTCTGTTCAGCGTACACGATTGACCTGTGACTAATGGTAGTTTTCCTTGTCTGTCACGCTGTTATTCTTATGTTCTTGCGGCGCCAGGTTAGCTTTGTCAGGAGTGTCCGCGTACCATGGATTAAGATGCACAAGCACCTCGTAAACCCTCGGCTCCTGCTTCATCACGGCCCCTTTGATCAGCCGGATAATATCATGTCCCTGCTGAATCGTCAGGGAGGCATCCACAGAAGCGCGGATATCCACAATAATGTAATGACCGTGCTCACGGGCACGGATGCGGTCAATTCGCTGAACCTCGGCTACACTTAGGGCTGCTTCGGCATAGCTTTCGATTTCCTCGGTTGCAATCGCCTTTTCCATCAGTACATCTATGGATTCACGGCCCATTTCCCACGCCAGCCTCAGAACCAGCAATGCGACCACAAACCCGGCAATCGGGTCACCGTAGGATAAAATATGAATGCTCCAGTGCTCCCCGATCAAGCCCAAACCGATACCCAGTACAGCAGCAGCGGAGGCGTACACGTCCGCCAGATGATCTTTGGCCGTAGCAATGAGACCCTGGCTATTGGCTGCCCTTCCGATACGGATCGTATATATATACAGCCATTGCTTCCAGAGCAGGGAGATGATCGCCGCCACCAATGCCAGTATATGTTCCTTCGGCATCGGTTCAAACAGCGCCATAATGGAATGGTAGCCGATAAATATGCCGGCTGCGAACAAAATGACCGCTACCACGCTGGCTCCAATAACCTCTGCCTTGCCGTGACCATATGGATGATCCTCATCCGGCGGCAGACTCGATATACGCATCGCCCCCAGCGCCGTTGCCGAGGCGATTACGTCCCCGGCGTTATGCACACCATCAGCAACCAGCACCTTGCTGTTGAACATGACGCCTGTAATGATTTTAATGCCAGTTAATAGGATGTTGCTGATCAGGCTGATCCACGCTGACACCATAGCGCGTTTGCCCATATCCTGTTCGTGCATGATGTATAACCTCCGTATCTATCTTAAAAACAACTGTTATCGCCAAGTTAATCAGTTGTTTTTAAGGCAGCTATGCTGCTGGTTTTCTTTGTTTGCCCAAAATAGTAATGCCGCTTATTCCATCCTATGATGCTGCCGCGTTGGCGGCATGGGTGGAGATGATAATAGCCCCGGAAGATGAGCCTCTCCGGGGCTATTATCATAACCATAGTTGAGCGTTCTATGAGAACGCTCTTGCTTTATCTGGACCGTCCGCGACGGCCTCCCTGTCCTTGAGTCCCGCGCGGGCCGCCTTTGGCTTGTCCAATGCGACCACCTTGGCCTCCGCGAGCGGAGCCGCCGCTGCTGCGGTCATACCCGCCGCGTTCGCTGCTTTGCCCTGCCGAGCGACCTTGGCCTCCCCGAGCGGAGCCGCCGCTGCTGCGGTCATACCCGCCGCGTTCGCTGCTTTGCCCTACGGAGCGACCTTGGCCTCCGCGAGTGGAGCCGCCGCTGCTGCGGTCATACCCGCCGCGTTCGCTGCTGCGGCTGGAGCGACGTTCGCCGCCTGCGGAAGCTGCGCGTCCTTCGCGCGGCTGTTCCCGCTCCGTGCGGCCACGGCCTGTGCCGTCACGACGGTCAGCCTGTTCACGGCCGCTGCCCCGGCGTCCGCCGCCGGAACCGTTGCCGCCGAAGGAACGGCGGTCGTTTCTGCCTGAGCGGCGTTCTCCATCCTGCCGCTCAGCTGTACCGGCAGCAGGTCTACGCTGCCCGCCGCCCTCGCTGCTGGTGAATGTGACACCAGCAACCTTCTGGATGTTCCGAAGCTCTGGAACATCCCGTGGCGTGGCGAGCGTTACCGCCACACCCTTGCCTCCGGCACGGCCAGTACGCCCGATGCGGTGAATGTAGCTTTCGGCATCCTGCGGCATGTCATAGTTGAAGACATGCGTTACGCCTTCCACATCCAGGCCGCGTGCGGCTACATCAGTCGCTACAAGCAATTGAAGCTTCGCTTCACGGAACGCCTTCATCACTTGTTCACGCTTGTTCTGGGACAAATCCCCGTGAAGCTCGCCGCTCTCGAAGCCCATTTCTTGCAACTGCTCATTTAACGCAGCAGCGCGGCGCTTTGTACGGCAGAAAATAACAGCCAAATACGGACGATCTGCATTCAGCATATCCACTAATGCTTGCTGCTTGCCCCGATCCGTCGTCTGTACAACGACCTGACGGATTTGGCTCACCGGAACGGAAGAAGCAGACTTCACTTTTACATCCACAGGCTCGTTCATATATACACGAGCCAGTTTGCGGATACCTGCTGGCATTGTAGCGGAGAACAGCATGGTCTGTCTCCGGTACGGAACTTCCTGAAGAATCGTCTCTACATCGTTCAGAAAGCCCATGTGCAGCATTTGGTCGGCTTCATCCAGCACCAGCATTTTAACACCGCTCAGATCCAGCGTGCCGCGTCTCAGGTGATCCAGCAATCGTCCGGGTGTACCGATAATCAACTGTGCGCCGCCCTTCAGCTTGCGAAGCTGACGCTCTACATCCTGGCCTCCATAAACAGCCAGCAACGACAAGCTTGGCTCCGTAGCAGCCAACACGTTCGCTTCCTGTGTAATCTGGAGCGCCAGCTCACGCGTTGGAGCAATCACAAGCGCCTGCGGATGGCGCTTGTCCAAATTCATTTTTTGCAAAATCGGCAGTAAAAACGCAAGCGTTTTACCTGTTCCCGTATGCGCCTCGGCAATAACGTCCTGGCCTTCCATCAACAGCGGAATGGATTCCCGTTGCACAGGTGTTGGTACTGTAATTCCCTGCTCTTTCAAGGCGTCTACCCAATGCTGCTCTACGCCTAATGCTGCAAAATTCTTCAAGTGATATTCACTTCCCTTATCTGTATTCAATATGTGTCACGTAAAATAGGTTCATGTGCCATATGACATCCATCGTTCCATAGTTCAGAATTCCCATTTTTGTATCGGTTCTCATTCAACCCTTTTCAGGAAGGGAGCTTATCCGTTATCGTTGATTCTGTTCATGTAACCCAAACATACGGCCGCAATGCGGCTCAGGCCGTTCCATATATGACTTTCCTAGTATACGCGAAGTTGAACGGGTTTCCAAACCATTTTAATGAACGGATGCAAAAGGTGAATTTAGTTGCCATGTCAGATATTATGAAATAGGAAATGCTCGAACAGAACACCCAGACATAAATTATGTTTCCAGTCATGGACTTGTTTTTCTTTACCACAACCTTGAAAAATCCATTATACTAAACATCAGGAGGTTGAAACTTATGCATATTCAGGTTCAAAACGTTGAAAAAATAGAAAACGATTATCTCATTCATTACAAAGCAGGGGGCGCACTGCCGTTCGTTCCGCATGATATTGTTCTGATTCATGGCAAGCAATATTTTATCGGCACGATTGTGGAGGTAGGGGCGGAACAGGCTCTTGTACGGATCAATCCGCAATATGAGAGCCAGTTGGCAGGCTCCATCGGGCTTGAACTGGCTTTCTCACCGACCGTCTCCATTCAAGGAGCAGATAAAATCGTGGAAAAGCTCGGATATTTCCCTCCCTTTCATTATGACCACATTACAGCAGCCGATATCACAAAGGACCAGATAACATTGACGATTGAACTATCACCACCTACCGTACTGATACCCAAATCACCCGATCTGACGCCTTCCGCTGAGCAACCCTTACTTACTATGTCTTCAACGGAAAATGTATCCCGTTACGCGGTGACCTTTACTTTTTTAGAAACAAAGGAACATGAGTTGACGGCTATGGAAACGGAAAATATCATTTTACAGCTTGATTTCCGTTATGAAGAAGCGGACATGGTCATTGATATTGATGCAATAACCGGTCTGTCAGGCAGCTTCCTGTGCAGAGGCATCCGTACGGAGATTGCAGAGTTGAATGAATAAACAGGAGGCTCGGGAGCTGCTGCGCTGTCATTCTTTTACACATGATGATCTGGATCATCCCAAAATGACGAACGGATTTTTTCTGTTGCAGTTGGCGCAGCAGTCGTCCGAGGATGAGCTTATTCGTATGGAGGCGCTGAAGGTCATCGGACTGTACACGGATGGCAACCAGCAGCCGACCATTTTACGGGGAATTTGCGAGCTGCTGGTCACGCCTGACGAAGATGATGATGTGCAAATAGCCGCTTTGCAAACTTTGGCATGGATGCCCTGCTCGGAAGCAGAACTCGGATTGGCCCTGAAGCTGATCCACAGTGATGCATACATATTAGTCAAGGAAGCAGCCTTTGCGCTGCTGTGCTCACATAAGCACCTGCCTTTCGCACAACATGCCCTGAAGCAATTGTTACAACATGAGGAATTCGGCGTGTCTGCCAAGCGGGAACTGTCAAGATAATCGACAACCAAAGGAGAATCAACCTACTCATGCGAGTCAAAATATTTATATTCATACTTATTATCGGGGTAATATGTGTTCCCGCCTATTTCATCATGAGCAGCTTCGGGTTATTTCAAAATGAAAAGGTACTTGTACAGTACAAGGTTGCCGTGGACTTGGAGGGTGAAAAGTATGATGCCTGGCCTGTAATCAGCAGCTTTACCGCTATAGACAAAAAAGGCGACGACCGTCAGCTCTACTATCAGGCGGAAGGCGCCGGCTTAGAATACTTGTTTCAGTTAGCCTATGGACAATATGAACTCAAGCCCTCCAAAGAAAATCCTTTTCTGGACGGAAGGATTCACTACACCCTGGATCATCCCGATTACGTTCGGCAAGAGAAGAAATATAAGAACGCCAACGATTACAGTCAGTTACAGCATTATTATAACCAGCAGGAACAAGTCATCTATACTTATAATCCCGAAGCCAGGCTTGACAAGGCATATGTTCGCTCCATTATCACAACAGGTATGACTCGCAGCTCTGGTGGATCAAGCAGTCTTGTGAAAGATAACTACATCAATATCAGTAGACTGTTCAAGGACAAGCTGGGAATTACCGTAAAAGTAGACGTGGACGAGGACAATAAAATCGTTACTCTATTCATAATATGAAAAATATCCGTGAGAAAGGAAGGGGATACTTATGACAGAAACACAACAATATCGATTGGGACCTGCTTATTTGGAGGGATGGGCTGTACCCGAGAACCCGGACGCATGGATCGAGCAGGAATGGACAGGAAAGCTCCGTTCTCAGGCCGGACATACGAAATTTCATATTTTTTATTATGGAGAGTGGATGGACGAGCTGATCGCCGTGACTGAATTTGCACCTCAGCTCATGATTGCGGAGGATACGGTCACGGGCGAACAGATCGTGATATTTGACGGAACCCGACACGGTTACGACGCACTGCTATGCGAAGTATATACGGAGGAACAGCAGAACAACCGCACTCCCCTTTTACCCTATTTAGATGAAGACGGTGAGGATACGTTTGAGGTGAGCGTGACCGCTTATTACAATGTCGATTGGGATGATGAATTTTCAGACGATGTGGATGAGGATGGGCAGCTTGAGCTGATCAACGGCAAGCTATGCGATTTTGAAGAGGCGAAGCGGAACGGCTTTGATGCGATTAGTATTACGATTACAAGCGCCAAAGGTCTGAAAACAGAAATCATTCAGGAAGAGCTGGCCTGACGAGGATGGAACAGAAACGCTTCAAGGATGAATCTCTGAGCGTGAGCGGTATGAATGAATGGGTATTCACCAATCTGGAACGTTTTCAGAGCAATCCTGTCAATACCACCTATTATATCATCCCTGAGGAAGAGCTATGGGAGCTGGAGGATGCAGGTCTCACCGTCACCAATCACCGCGATGAAAGTATTCCCGCTTCCCTTCCCGATCACCATGCACAGACATGGCTGGAGATAGCGACCGTGCAGGATGTCATTGAAGTGCTACCGCAGCGGCAACGAGCCGGACATCCACCGCATCGCACAGGGACTTCAGTATTACCATGAATACGATGCTTTTATGGAATAAGCGTCTCCAGCCGCACTTTTACCTCAGGATCAGCCTGTTTCAGGCTGCTTTTCAGCTTTTTCTCGCCGCCCCAAATTCGGTAAACGAGCAGCTCTTTGTCGTAATCCTCCAGCTTCTCAAGCTCCTCGATCAGCACCTGTGCCTGCTCTACGCTTTCGATTCCAGACGACTTCAACGGCTTAGCACTTTGGTTGCCTGCCAGAAGAATCTTCGTCCAAACTGGAATCGTGTCCGGTGTCAGTCCATGCGCATCTGCAAAAACAGCCGCGTAGCCATCCTGTACCGACTGATGCTCCGTATCCACCAGCTTCATATAGCGAATCACCAATGAAAAATAGTCCGTTCCTTTCAGGCCCAGCCCCATCACCACATAGGTACCCGGCATCGCCGATTTTTCTCCTGGCTCCACATCGTTGTACCACTTGAACTCTTCCATCGCGATATCTGCATATTCAGCCAGTAGCGGGTAGAGAGCTGGATATTCCAGTGCATTGGCAAAAAAACGATGCAACGTGGATTTAGCCAGCTTGGGCACAGGCAGGATATTTTTCACCTTGCTCTTGAGCTTCAGGCGATATTCCTTGGTAAAGCCCTTCTGTAAAATATCGCATACATATACGAGCGCTTCCCTGTAGCTCTCTTCTTCCTCCGAACGAATATGAACCTCCAGCGTTTGCAAAATATCATTCGCTTTACAGGTGACACGCTCGCTTGTGTATAGCGCTGGAATGCTACCTGATCCGCTCTTGAGCCACTGGGCGGCCTGCTCCGAGCCTAGCTGTGAAGCGATCTCCAAATATTTCTGCCGTGCATCGGCATCGGTCGAACCCACTCGCATCGCGGTGAGCAGGAACATCTCTATGGCTGGTGCAGGAATATCTGAAGGACGAATATCAGGCTTCACCGTATAATCCAGCCCGTAGCTTTTTTCACGATCCGCATACCTCGCCAAAAATTCATCTTCGGCCCAACGCTTCAAGTCACCGTTAAGCTGATGTCTCCATGCTTCCTCACGATTGCGGCTCACCTTCACTTTTGCATCCATTCGATCCAGAAGGTCACCTACCCGTTCGGCATCTATAGGGTACAAATGAGGATCGAGCAAGTGCCTCACAAAGAAAAAATCGTCCTTTTCCTTCGGCACAGCTTTACTGGAGGGGTTGAGCTTCTGTTCCACAAACTGCTGGATAGAGGCTAACAAATGCTGTCGTTTATCTTCGTTTAGAAGTGAAAATGTAAAATGGCTGGATTTCTTCTCCAAGACCACTTCCAGATGAAATTCCAGCCGATAACGAAAGAACATGGAACTAAATTTTTCAGACTTAAACAGCGTCTCTATCCGTTCCCTGATCACAGGCATCCATTCGTCCTGCACCTGCTGGAGCGTTACACCCTCCGTAAAACCAGAAATTTTCGTATCCGGTCTACGGTTATCCCAATCAAACGGTTCATAGGTATCCACCCATAGCCCGTCCTCCTTACAGGTCACTTTTAAGTATTCATGAATCCCTTCGTGAAGGACACTTTTTGTCTGGAATTCGGCAATGCGCTTTTGCTCAGAAGCGTACGCCTTATCAATTGCCTCGAAAATCGGATCTATGTATGCTTGTACCCCTGATGCCATTATGATGTGTTCCTCCTTCATCCCCTACAAATTGTAGTTCTAACGTAATTAAGATAGACTAATTTATAACTATTTTATTTCCTGATTATAGCATATCTCTCATTTACTTTTGGACTCAATGAGCAGAAAGCAACGGAGCTTCGTAATGAGATTCTGTCATTCTTGCAGAAGCAGCATTGCCGGACTTTAAAGTAAAAGGAGGACGAATGAAAATGACGGCATATTTTGAGCAAACCCTTGATAGGCTGGGGGATATCGCAAAACGTCTGAGACAAAGCGGAATGCCTGACGTGGAATACAAGTGGACGGAGGGCATCTCCACAGGTGAGCTAACTGCGCTGGAGGAACGACTACAGAGACCTTTACCCGCCTCCCTGTCAGAATTGATACAACGATGTGGCAGCCTATACCTGTTATGGTCGCTCCCCCAACACTGTATTGTAAGTGATGTATCGGGACGTACAGGTGAACATAGCTCCATCTCTGATTACGAACTGAACATACTCGAAGATATCACGGGTGAGTTTGGCTGGAATCATGAGTATATTAGCTATTTCACATCTTATGGGGAAAATGCAGACTCACCAGCGACGACGGACGAACATCGGTATCTGATTTTCAACTACAACGGTGCGGGCGATCCGGTACTGCTCGATTTGGCGACATCATCTGCCGAGCCAGCGGTGTTCTGCTATGATCACGAGCAGGATCGGTTCACCTTGCTTGCGGACAATCTGCCCGCCTATATAGACACCATCCTCACACTACACGGCCTATGGATATGGAATTGGACGACAGTGATTGACGAGCATGGCATTCAGCTAAAAAGTCCCCCGCTACAAATGTGGGTACGCTGGCTGGATACGTTCTGCAATGTGAAGCTGGAGGATGCCCATTCACTTGAGGCTTTGATTAGACACACCACGATGCATGGTGTAGACAATCCTGCCATATTACAGGCTTTTCAGCCCTATGATCCGAAGGATATCTTCCTTGCCTGGGAGCAACTCATTCAGCATAACCCTACACAACTCGCTACATGGGCCGTTTTTATAGGAGAAACCGCTGGCGACGGGGCTGCCGACTGGGTCCGCTCCTTATGGCAGCCGGGCAACGTGCAAGCGTGGACTTCTTCTTCGGTTCCCAATAGCGGCTCTATTGCTGTAGGTACATTTGTATCCACCCGTGCCTACCTGACCGCCCGCTGTCTGCCTGGGCATGAAGGCTTGGCATACGTGTGCAATTACCTGCTACAGCATTCAGCGGTGGATGGTAAATTAGAAGGGTACACCGCTAACGGGCAGTTACAGCATTTTCATTCACCACAGGTCATTGACTGGATCCGGGATAAGGTGAATCATCCCGTAGAGGGCTGGGCAGCGCTTTTCGCCCACTCCCGTCCTACAGCTGAGCAGCTGCTTGAATGGCTATCTGATAGCGAGCTTCATCAGAAAATCACAACCGAAGCATTGAATATCATGATTCAACGGGATCTTCTTCCCACTCTGGAAGCAGACACTTGGGCTAACATCTCAGACCTGCTTCATGCTTCTTTGCAGCTTGTTATGCTCAAAAAAGATAAACGCCGTATTGAAGCAGTGCTGGAGCAGCTTTCTGATTTGGGGCTTTGTTAACCTTTTGGAGCCGCTGCGTCAGCGGCTTACCCCCTTGAAAAAGGTATCTATAGTAAATGAAATTAATTCGTCATTCGATTTTTCCGTAGGGAAATCAAAATTCAGGAGCAGAGAAGTCAAGCCGTGCAACATGCTCCACACGGATGTGGCGATCAGGCGATCATCCCCTTGAGTTATGCTGCCATCATCCATAGCGGCTTTTAGTCCGGATTCAAGCAGCTCAAAGCCTTTAAAGCGTCCACTGTCAATAAGGCTGATTAAGCTTACAGATTCCAGGTTGCTGATAAACAGAATGTTGTAATATTCCGGGTTAGCCGTTCCAAAACGAACATAAGCGTCGGACACTGTTTTCAGCACATCCAGGGCATTCAATCCTGCTGCCTGTGCTTCTTCCGCACGCTGCTGAAGAGACTGCAAAAACATGGAATTTCCTTCAATCAGCAGTTCTCGGACAATCGCTTCCTTATTGGCAAAATAATGATAAATGGTCGTTGGCGAATATTCGATCTGATCCGCAATTTTGCGCATAGAAACTTCGGCATACCCTTGGTTCAGGAAAAGCGAGCGGGCGGCCTCGATTATTTTCCGGCGGATTTCACTGCTTTCACGTTCTCGGCGTTTGATATGTTTCATGAGTAGATGTACTTGCCCTTTCTGCCGACCCCAATTTGGCGGCGATACGATCAGCTTCCATTATACCCGAGTTCATAGCCCCTTGAAACCCGCCCCCGGGTTGTGTCCAGGCCCCAACCAATGACAGACGGTTCACCGCTGTTTTGCGCTTCAGCCTTTTAATACCGGACTGCCGGACAGTTTGCGCGTAGCCATAGACGGCCCATCAGGATTGGCAGTATAACGCTGCATCGTACGCGGTGTGCCCAACTCGGCCACCACCACTTTACTGCCAAAACCCGGATACAGCTGTTCAAGGCGCTCCAGTATCTGCCGTATTACGGCTTCTTTTTTGGCTTTATATTCGGGACGTGTGGCAGGCCAGTTCTCAAATCTGTCCAAAAATGTAACTGCGATGACGCCTTTTCCAGGCTCATTAAGCATGGGATCCATGGCGTTATAATTGGTGAGCATCCAGTTGCCTTTGGTATACTGACCGCTCATCATGACTTCATAATCTGTCTCCGAATCCGGCTCGTTACGCAGGATTAAGTCTTCTTCGGTGATGCCCAGCTCACACGGCTTGCAAGATAACCCAAGATACAATTGGGTGAGAGATGTGCCGGTCTCCAGCCTGCTGACGGCTTCCAGCTCACGGCGGGCAGCATCATGGTTCGACAGCAGACGGCCATAGGTATGATGGGGACTGATACCGGACACAATCCAATTGGCTTCATATACGTCCCCTTTTTTCAGGCGTACACCAACTGCTTTGCCGCCTTTGAGCACAATCTCCGACACCTGACTGCGCAGGTGAACCTCTCCGCCGGCTGACTCAATGGCGGCAACCAGCGCATTGGATAAAGCCTGTGCGCCTCCCTGAATATAATACGTTCCCTCCAGATGATAGCCGATCCAGGGAATGAAAAAATACAAGGCGGCAAGCCGCTTCGGGGGCAATCCATAATAGCCCCAAAGCGCAGTGAAAAATTCCGTGAATCTCTCAGACAGCCTGAACTGACTTACAGCCTCCCAAGTGGTCATTTGCGTCCAGCGGAAGAAGGTTCCTGCTTTGAGCAGGCCAGCTGCCTTGCGCCAGAAAGTGAGGGAAGAGGAAGAGAAGGCGGAGAAGCCTTCCTCAAAACGGCGAATACCTGCAAACAGGCTGTCGATGGCTGCCTGCTCAGCAGGGAACATGTTTTTGAGAAGCTGCACATATTCCTGCACATCGGACGGGATATCAATGATCTGCCCTTCCCAACGAATGGAGTAAGGGTGCTTTTTGCGGAGAGGTACGATCCGTCGATCCACTTTGCAGTCTTTCAGCAACTGAGCGAAGCTGCCTTCTTCGAGTCCGCCGACGCCATGGAGGGATACGTCAAAAGTATAACCCTTTCTTTTGAATTCAGTTGCGAAACCGCCGGCCAGGGTATGACTTTCAAAAACAGCCGTTCGGTAACCGAGCGCGGAGAGCCTTGCTGCACAGGACAAACCGCCAAGACCTGCGCCGATGACGATAACATCATACTTGTTCATGATTTCATCTCCTTTATTAACATTGTTATTTAAATTAACACCGTTAAGTTAAAGGGATTATAACCCACAACATTACGTTTGGGAAGCCCCGGTTTTTGGGGTTATCTGTCGGGGCTAACCATCAAAACATAAGAGATTTAGCTCTTATTACATTACAGCCGCAAAAGTTGAGATAATACAAAAAACATCCAAAATTGTAGCGCTTTCACTTGTCAAATTCCAATGAAGATGCTATCCTGCAAGTGGGATTGTTACTGAAAAGGCAAAACCCGAGTACATTTGTGTACCCGGAGTTTGCCTTTTTTTGATTTTATATCGATGCAGCATTATACAGTCAACCATCCCAAGCATGTGTAAGCGCTTTAAAAAAATGACACCAAAGGAGATCAATTTCATGCAAAGAAGACGTTTCGCCCTTGTTTTACTATCTTTCGTGTTCCTGCTCACGATCGTTTTCCCGTCCTCCAGCTCTGCCGCGGCATCCGATGTACCAGCACCACAGGCTACCCTGCTTACTCAGGTACAGCCTTTGGGTGAAGTCGTTTCTGCTGTTGTACTGAAATACAGCACCAATATTGACGGGGCATCCTTGTCCACTTCCAGCTTTCAGGTTCAATCTGTACTCAATGATGTATACACAGACAGAACCGTGACTGGTGTGTATACCAACGATTCTGGAATCATCACCAACCGCAGTACTCATGGCAAATATGTCGTGATCGAACTGGATACACAGGATAAAAATGCAAGTACCCTTACTTACGATGCAACGAGTGGCGTCAACCGCATCAATACGTTGAATTATTACATTAGTCAAAAGAAAGACATTGCATCTCAAAAGAAAGCAGTCATTCCAGCCACTGCACAGACTGTAAAAGCAACCGATAAAGTTACACCTATCGTGGACGATTTCCAAAAAAACACCTTTGAAAATAAAGACGGCTTCAAACTGAACTACTTTACGTTTGAGCCTAAAGTAGAGTCTGGCAAAACCTACCCGCTGGTTGTGTTCCTGCACGGAAACGGCGAGCGTGGTGACGGAAACGGAGTGAACCTGCTGGCGAATGCTGGTGCCGTTACTTGGGCTTCTCCTGAGCAGCAAGCCAACCACCCTTCCTTCGTAATCGCTCCACAAAGCCCGATTGACCTGGAACATAAATTCATTTGGGCGGATGAGCCGCGCAACAGCGCTGTAGCCGATCTGGTACGTGAAACGGCGTTAAAATATCCGATCGACACTAACCGAATCTATATCGTTGGTCTTTCTCAAGGAGCTATGGGAACGTGGAGATTGTTGGAGAAAAATCTTGATTTGTTCGCCGCAGGTGTGCCGATTGCCGGTTTGACCAACTATGAAAAAGCCGTTAACATGTATGCACCTGTTGATCCTAAACACGTGGAAGTATTGAAAAACGTACCTATTTGGGCCTTCCATGCCGTAGACGACACCTCGGTAAGCCCTAAAAACTCGCAAGAAATGGTAGCTGCTATTCAAGCGCAAAACGGAAATCTCATTCATTTTACTGAATATGAGGCAGGCATTATCAAACCTGTAGGACACTTCTCATGGGTTCCCGCTTTGCAAAATCAGGATATGATTGAGTGGCTGTTTGCACAAAAGAAATAAAATTGTTTTTCATATCTCTAAAAATAAAGCGCCAGATAGGTTCGATATCCGTCTGGCGCTGTTTTGCTATCTAAAAAAACTACGACAGCATAATTAACTAACTTATAAGTGAATTCCATTTTTGCTCTAAGTCGTTGAGGTAGCCTGCGCTATTGCGATTAAATTTTTTGCGTAATATAACGCTGGTTAAACGCTGATCCCACAGTGCTTTTCGAGATTTATAGCGAGTAAAGCAAACTGAGCGCAGTCGTGAAATGACATGTTCTTGGCGCAGTGCATCATTCACTAATACGATCATTTCACCATTGCGTATGATGTAACTGTTCCAATTACGAAGTCCCGTAATACGACGGTGACTAGCCTTCGTCCGTCGAAAGAATTGCTCTAAGTCATTGCTCGTTCTTGGAATGTAGTAATGGTCATAACAAGTGAACAAGCCTTTCCAAAACCCTCTGGAAAAGTTAAGTAAATTGTTAACCATTAGCTCGTCACTCTGATGCGTGTAGGTTTGTTTCACCCATTCCAGTAGCAGGGACAGTTCCCACCCAGCCGTCTCACTACTTTTATCTTCCTCAGGAGTGAGAATGCTAGCGATATGTTCCAAGGGTTTCACTAGCCGCGAAACGGCTGTATAACTAGGTTTTAATTCTTCAATTTTACTGAATATTCTGACAACACCTTGAAGTAAATTAGGCTCTTTTTTTACTCAAGCATCTTTGTAAGGAAGCTTGTATGGCTTGTGCACGTTCATAAATTTTGGTACTCCTAACGCTGATAATCTGCCGTTCTACCTTACGGATTCCAAAGGTAATAAACTGGATACAGGGATCGCCGATCAAGGCGAGCCAGAGGGGATAATCGCGTTCATGACGGTTGGTCATAAGCTGCCGCAAGAGATGGTATTGCAAATCAATGTGAATCGCATCGGTGGGACTGAGGGAAGCTGGAAAGGCCAACTTCAAATCGACCAACTGAAGTCATCAACCCCAAGTACCAAGTAATCCGTGCTTTAAAATTTCCAATGAGAAAGGTGGACACCTCATGAGTGTCCACCTTTTTTTGTCGCGAATAAATCAATTTTGAACCGGGGTCCCTTTTCATTGGTTTTGAGACTCATAAAGTATGGATTCAGCAATCGGTATGCCGGGACAGCAACCGTCAGTGCTTAGGTAAGAACTTTTATCACTTCAACAACAATCTTAGATTAATAAACTATGCTGCCCGTTAGCTGAGCGAAGGGCTGCCACGCGGCAGCCCTTTCGATGTTGAATCTATAGTTCCCCGAGGGAGTTTAATAATCATAATACGGTGTTAACAAAATTTAGTGTATATGCTCAGGGTGACACTCACCTTTATGACAGTACCTGTACTAAAAGTGCGTACTTACATATTTACAGTGCAATCTTTATACTCAAAGAAGGAAATAAATAAATTTCTATAACCTGGAAATATAGAAACTTAAGAAAGAGGGATAATTATATGTCTAATGCTTGGAAAGTTTACTTATTAGCCGCTGTTAGCTTCTTGCTTGGAACATCCGAGTATATCATAGCAGGGATTCTCGACACAGTTGCAAGAGACGTTAATGTCTCCGTCGCTGCTGCTGGTCAGCTCATTACTGTTTTTTCACTCGCCTATGCTTTTGGAACACCTTTCCTTATCGCATTTACAGCACGAATGGAGCAGCGCAAGCTTTTAGTTTATTCACTTGGTGTATTTGTGATTGGAAATATTATCGCCGTAGTTTTACCTGGCTTTGGATTTCTTTTAGTCTCACGCGTTATTCTTGCACTAAGCATGGGAGTATTCGTTGTAACCTCCTTTACTGTCGCTACCAAGATGACTCCACCTGATAAACAGGGAAGTGCAATTGCAACAATCCTTATGGGCTTTAGCACCTCGTTGATTATCGGTGTTCCGCTAGGCAGAGTTATTGCTTCCGCTTATGATTGGAGATTGATCTTCGAAGGAATCGGTGCACTTAGTATTCTTGCGATGATCGTTATACTCTTAGTCATCCCACGCTCAAATGGCGATGAGTCGGTTCCCTTGCGCAAACAGCTTGCTTTAATTAAGCAACCGAAAATAATTGCAGCCCTAATGATCACTTTCTTATGGATTTCTGGTTATTCTACGGTCTACACCTACATTTCTCCCTTCCTGCTGTCGATTACAGGGATGAACAGTAAAACAGTTATCATTGCTTTATTCGCTTTCGGGATTGCCAGCTTATTCGGCTCAAAGCTTGGCGGCTATAGTACGGATAAATGGGGATTCCCTCGTACTTTATTTGTCAGTATGGTACTGCATATAGTAGCCTTAGTTCTACTGTCATTATCAGCCCAATCGCCTGCTATCGTTTTCCTTGTGCTCATATTTTGGGCTCTCTCTGCTTGGTCAACAAGTCCAACTCAGCAATATCACTTAATGACGCTTGCTCCGGCGGCCTCAGGCATTATGGTGAGTATGAATAGTTCAGTTTTACAGCTTGCTATGGGTGCTGGTGCAGGAATTGGAGGCGTTTTCGTGGAACAAGTTTCCTTAGCTTCGATTAGCTGGATTGGAGCTGCGGTTGTTGCCATCGCTGCAATAACCGTTATGGTATATTTACGAGTAACCCACTCCAAAGCTTGACAATCTGTAATAGTTAGCTTTATTAAGACTGCTATAAAAAAGAAGTATTTCCCTGTTCAGGAGATACTTCTTTGTAATATAAACAAGACAACTATGCCTACCGCTGTACAGCCTCCAGAGCTGGCGAACTGTTTTTCTCTCCCCACTCGCACATCATATTTAACAATGGAATGAGAGAAAGACCACTTTCAGATAATGAATATTCAACTTTTGGAGGTATTTGGGGAAATTCCTTGCGTATGATAAGCCCATCTGCCTCCAGCTCTTTTAACATGATGCTTTGCGTTTTAAAGGAAATGGTACCGATACATCGATTCAGCTCATTAAACCGCATTACCTTATTTTCAGACAGCCAATACATAATGATCATTTTATATTTACCGCCTATTAAGGACAACGTGTATCCAAAGCCAGTTTCTTTTAGTTTCACGCCAGTTGGAATATAGGTTTCGCGCACAAGTTACACTCTCCTTTTGGTAAGTATATGATATAAATATGCATACTTTATAATACATCATTATGCAATCTTATTGAAAGGATGTAAATCGCTATAAAATTTGATATATCCTAAATTTGAATAAATTTTAGAAACGGAATGGGACCGGAACGATGGCAGCGCGAACGCGGAGGGCGAGTGTTGGCCAAAACAGGAAACGGTTAGTTGAGTAAAGATAACCTTTTTATTACTTCTTCAGATATTCGATTCACAATGGAGAATGTATCTAAATAACCCTCTATGACAATGTCTGAACTTGGTTTAACTGTCCTTTCCATTTCCAAATAAGCCGACCTTCCCTTAACTAAATAGTTTTTTAACTATGACAGCATAATTAACTAGCTCATAAGTGAATTCCATTTTTGCTCTAAGTCGTTGAGGTAGCCTGCGCTATTGCGATTAAATTTTTTGCGTAATAGACTGTTCCGTTTTCTCTGTTACAAGCGCTTTGGATTCAACTTGCTCTATTTTTCGTTCGATGTCGCGAATCCCGCGCATGCTCTTTTTGAGTTCCATTTTTAACTTGCGATCGGCGTCGATAATGGGCTTAGCAATGTCTTTCAGATAGTGGTACTGACTTTACTTTCGCGTAACTCCTTATTACTTATTTTATAAATAAAATGACTCGATTCAATAAATACAACTCTCTAATTCTACTGTACTGCTGAAATTGCTAAAAGGCCCATTTTTTCTTAATAATAAAAAGCGCCGGGTTCATTCCCCCCAACGCTTCCTTAATGCCTTCATGTATGAAACAACGATTATTCCACTTTGCCGCCCTCTACGACCAATTGGTCTGTAAAGCCTTCTCCGTAAACAGAGGTCAGTGTGTCCTTGTAGGCTTGATGCACAAAGTTTTCCTTGCCTAATGTAGCCAGCTCATTGTTGATCCAGTCTAACAGCTCCTTATTTCCCTTCGCTACTGCGGGTGCAATCGTATCCTGGCCGCCAAAGGCCGGAATGGTTACGGTGAAGCCGGGATTGGCTTTCGCCCAAGCGATCAGCTCTGTATTATCGTTAGCGATGGCAGCGCCGCGCTTGTCTTTGAGAGCTGAGAAAATTTCCGTGTACTGATCGAATTTGAGCAGCTTGATGTCCGGATAATTTTTCGTAAAATAAGTCTCAGCCGTCGTTCCTTTTGCGACAATCAGCTTCTGATCCGAGTTCTTCAATTGATCAATCGTAGTGATCGGAGCGCTGTCGGGTGATACAATGCCGAAGGATAATTTCATGTATGGATTAGTAAAATCGACCTTTTCTTTGCGCTCGTCCGTTACGGTAAAGTTAGCCATGATGATGTCTACCTTGTTGGATTGCAAATAAGCGACCCGGCTGGCGGCATCCACCAGCACGAACTCTACCTTGGACTCATCGCCCAATAGATCCTTGGCAAATCGTTTCGCAATATATACGTCAAAGCCCTGATTCTTCCCTTCTGAATCCACGTAGCCAAACGGAGGCTTATCCGCGAAAACACCAATTCGGATTTTGCCGTTCTTTTTAATGTCCTCAATCGAAGCAAATTTTGCCGAGCCAGAATTGCCATTGACATTGCCTCCTGCTCCCGCGCAGCCCGTCATTCCGATAAGCAGCAGGCTTACAGCCAGCAATAATGCCGTTAACTTCAACCCTTTTTTCATCGTATTCATCCCCCTGTTTATGTAGTTTCATACTGAAATATATCCAGAAAGTGCTGGGCACGCTCTGTTTCCGGTTGGGTGAAAAATTGCTGTGGCGTGGTCATTTCGCATATTTGTCCTTGATCCATAAAAACGATACGATCCCCCACCGACTTGGCGAATCCCATCTCATGCGTCACGATAATCATCGTCATTCCCTGTCGCGCCAGTTCTCGCATCACATCCAGCACCTCTCTGACCATTTCCGGGTCCAAGGATGCCGTGACTTCGTCAAAGAGCATAATTTCAGGGTTCATACACAGTGCGCGTACAATCGCAATCCGCTGCTTTTGTCCGCCTGATAACTCTCTCGGATACGCATCCTTGCGATCCAATAGACCGACCCGTTCCAATAATTGCTCCGCTTGCTTGAGCGCTTCCTGCTTGTTTCTTCGCTGCACTTTAAGCGGGCCTAGCAATATATTTTCCAAAACGGTCATATGGGGAAACAGCTCATAGTTCTGGAATACCATCCCGATATGCTGCCGTATCTCCCGCCAATTCACTTTTTTATCCGTAAGATCCTGCCCTCTATATCGGATTTCTCCGCCTTGGACTGGCTCCAGACCATTGAGGCATCGCAGAAGTGTGCTTTTTCCACAGCCCGAAGGGCCAAGAACAACCACGACCTCCCCCTTCGTTACCTCCAGATCAATCTGTTGGAGTACCTTTCGATCACCGAAGCTTTTGTCCAGTCCTCGAATCTCCAGCAAAACCTCCACAGCCTCTGCCATTACGCCCACCCCATCCTGCTAATTTTGCCATCTGCGTTCGAATCTTTTGGAAAGTCTGGATAACGGATAACATACGAGAAAATAGAGTATAAAAATAAAGCCGTACACCCAAAAGGATGCCGCTGGCGCTTTAATCACGCCAAGCTCAATAATCTGTTGTCCGACCTTTACCACCTCTACCACGCCGATCAGCACCACCAATGACGTCGTTTTGATCATCCGTGTCGCCAGATTAATAGAACCCGGCAGCATTCGGCGCACCGCCTGAGGAATGAGCACATGACGGTATAACTGTCCATACGTCAGACCCAGTGCTTGCCCGGATTCCACCTGATGCCTGGGTAACGATTCGAGCGCACCACGAACGATGTCACCGATCTCCGCCGCACCCCATAAGCTAAACACGATAATTGCCGTTAGCTCCCCGCTAATGTTCACATTCAGCAAAGGCGTGAAGCCGAAGTACACCACATACAGCCAAACCAAAATCGGAATAATGCGAAACGTCTCCAGATAAAGCCGTAATACAAATCGAATCGGTCCCGACTTTAAAGTGCGCAATAGCCCCATCACGATGCCCAGCACTGTGCCGATCACAATCGAAATAAATGCAATTTCCATCGTAACGAGTAATCCACCTAACAGACGTTCAAAATTGGAACCTTCAAAAAGCACATTAATCCCCGAATTCTGCATATCGCACCTTCCTTTCCACCCATGTCAGCAGCATCGACAAAGGCAAAAGCAGGACGAGATAAGCCAGCACCAGCAGAATCAGCGATTCCGCCGTTTTGTAGTACATGCCGATCAGGTCTTTTGCCACATTCATAATATCTAGCAAAGCAATGGCGCCAACAATGGAGGTTTCTTTGAGCAGAAAAATCGCATTCGCACCCAAGGATGGAACACTGATAGCAAAGGCCTGTGGCAAAATAACATACCGCGCCAGTTGCACCTTGGACAGTCCCAAGCTAAGCCCGGATTCCGTCTGAGTTTTACTCACTGCTTCAATCCCACCACGGAACGCCTCTGCCATATACCCTCCGCCCAAAAAGGTCATACCAATGATGGCGCACGTCATTTCGCTCATATGCAACCCAATTTTTGTAAAACCATAGTACAGAAAATACAACTGTACCAGCAGCGGTGTATTTCGGGAAAGCTCAATATACGCTACAATAATGCCGCTGATACCCTTCACCTTGTAATACAACACGATACTGCACAGCAAACCGACGATCAGCGAAAAAAGTATGGCCCAAAAAGCAATCTTCAGTGTAAGCCACATCGCCTCACCATACAGCGGCAAGCTCTCTACGATAAACTCCCAGTCTAAATTCATATGTACATACCTTTCAATTTTCGATTAATCCTATGTATTTTGTGAGTTTAATAACAATGATTGTATTCCAGCCCAATTATTACGTCAATACTCCGACGAAAATTTGTCATATTTATCTATGATTTAGGAAGAAAACCTTTATTTCATTTCAGAAATGCATGCAAAAAAGCCTGAAATGGCTAAATTCCATTCCAGGCTTTGATCTATTCTATACGATTTATCACACCAGCGGCTCCGTAACTACAGAACCGCCGAGCTTTTCCACAATCAAACGGCTTTCCTCGTTCAGTCCCCGCAGGGTAATCAATTTACCGGATTTCGTGTACTTTTGCAGCACCTTCCCAATGGCGGTTACCGCAGAATGATCCCAAATATGCGATTGGCTGAAATCCACCACCACGCGTTTCGGATCATCCGAAGGTTCAAAATGGTCGACAAAATGAGTCGTCGAAGCGAAAAACATCGGACCGCTAACATGGTACACCTTTTCATCGTTGTCCTCTGTCGCGCTGATGCGGATTTTAGCCATTTTCCAGCCAAAATGCAGGGCACTCAGCAACACACCCACGATAACTCCCTTAGACAAATCATGCGTAGCCACCACAATGACGACCGTCGTAACCATGATAAGCGTGTCCGCTTTGGGAACCCTGGCTATGTTTCGGAGCGAATTCCAGTCCACTGTTCCGATACACACCATAAACATAACTCCCACCAGTGCGCCCATCGGTACTTCCTTCACAACCCCGCCGAGCACCAGCAGCAGAAAGGCCAGAAACACCCCTGCCGTGAAGGTGGACAAACGCCCTCTACCTCCCGAGCTAACATTAATAACGGATTGCCCGATCATAGCACAGCCACCCATACCGCCGAAAAAACCATTTACAAAGTTGGCAATCCCTTGCCCACGGGCTTCCCGGTTTTTATTGCTTTTCGTTTCGGTCATTTCATCCAAAATACTGGCTGTCAGCAATGATTCCAGCAGTCCCACCAGCGCCATCGTAAAGGAATACGGCAGCAATATCCACAATGTATGCAACGACCACTCAATTTGCGGCATATGGAATGAAGGCAGTGAGCTAGTCAGCGTACCGATATCGCCTACGGTTTTAACATTTAACCCGAACATATACGTGATGATCGTCATGATAACGATTGCCGTCAATGGAGCGGGAATGCTTTTCACAAACCTCGGCAAAATATACACAATGAGCAGCGTACCCGCCACCATCGCGTACATGATCCAATTGGCTCCGTGAAAGTGGGTGAGCTGCGCCATAAAGACGAGAATCGCCAGCGCATTCACAAACCCGGTCATGACTGGCTGCGAAATAAAGCTTATAAAACGCCCTATTTTCAAAACACCCAGCAGCACCTGAATAATACCTGCCAAAATAGTAGCCGCAAACAGATATTCCACGCCATGATCCTTCACCAAACCCACGACCAGCACCGCTACAGCCCCGGTTGCTGCCGAGATCATCGCCGGGCGCCCGCCTGCAAAAGAAATAACAATTGCCATCGAAATGGAGGCGTACAGTCCGACCATCGGATTGACGCCGGCAATGATCGAGAAGGCAATCGCCTCCGGGATTAGTGCCAGCGCCACGGTCATACCTGCAAGTATATCAGCCCGGATATTACCGAACCATTGTTGTCTAAAATTCATACGGTTTCTTTCCAGCCTCCTATATTAACGGAGAACAGCGTGTTGACCCGCGCCCGGTGTCGTTCCGGGCCTCCGTCCAGCGGCCAATCGCATAGGCTCTCCTATGATTCGGCTCGTTTCTCTCACACGAACCCGCCCGTTATATTCAGTCCATCATTATAACGTAAGGGGTTCGCAGAAACGAGTCAGGTAAGAGGCTATTTGGAAAAAGAAAACAGGCGTTTCCTTGGAATATCGCGTGTTTCCTTCGTTTAATTCGTTTTCTTATAATTAAAATTTTCGCAATTCCCGTACAAGCTCCAATAGGGCGTCAGAGATATCCGGGTCGGAGCTATGCTGGAGCATGCTCTCAAAGTCAGGTAATGCCCGCTTCAATAACCGATAACTATAATCGTAATAGCTCCAAAAGGCCACCGGATCATAGCCTCGCGCTTCTTCCTCTTCCCATTCCAATTCATCTTCTTCAGGATCGGTGTCTTCTGGCCACAGATATTTTTCATCCAACAGCATGGTCAGGGATTCGACAGACTTCTGTGAATCGGCTTGTGCATTTTGCATGTCCAATGCCCCGATAACTGCGTGATAACACTCTAATTCTTCTAGCGTGATATCATCCGCTTTTCTCGCATGCATATTTCTTAATAAAAAGAGCAACGCCCATGGCGTAACCTGCCACAATGTGCCCTGATGCTCAATCAGATTAGCAATGTCATCATATTTTCCGTCCGATATCAATTGCGGCAGCTCGCTACCCCTGCCATATGGAGTCGTCAGACGGTGCCACGGCACATCGGTGATTTGGAAACTATGAATGGGGATGGTGTTGATCTCATGATTATCCATGGCTCATCCTTTCCGATGGGTATCTAAAATCTTCCTGATTTAAAAATAGAATACAGCAAAAAAGCAACCATTAAGAGAGCGACGACAAAGCCAATCTCAATCGCAGGCACATTCCACAGCACAGTCGCCTGATGATTCAGCGATGAACCGATAATTAGGCCGACCATAATAATGCTGAACGCCAGCAGTACGATGCTGAACGACAGGCGATTGCTGATTTGATCCAGCCTGCGCAAGAGCATTTCCAGCTCCGGCACGGTGACCTCCAGCTTGAGCTTGCCTTTGCTGATAATCGAAGCCAGGTGCCTTGCCTGCCCTGGAAGCTCCATCAGCGTCTCGACCAGCTCGGTCGCACCGCCCAGCAGCTTGCCCCGGATACGACGGCCGCTAAAGCGCTCCTTTAACAGCTTGTTGCCAAAAGGCTCCGCCAGAGCAAGAATGCTAAGATCAGGGTCGAGATGCTCAATGACCCCTTCCAGCGTCAGCAGCGATTTGCCGAGCAGCAAGACGTCTGAAGGCAGGCCGATCCGGTGCCGCTGTGCTGCGCCGAACAGGTCGTTCAGGGCATTCCCGATGCTGACCTGCGAGAACGGAACATCCGAGTAATCTTCGCGCATCTTATCCAGATCGGCACGCAGCGCGTTCATATCCGTATCTGGCTCAACCAGCCCCAGCCGTTCGATAGCCCGAACCATGGCATCGGTATTTTTGCGCATCAGCGCGATAATAAGCGAGGCAAGATGATTCTTCATCTCTTCACTCAGCCGCCCGGTCATGCCGAAGTCCAAATAAGCGAGACTGCCATTTTTCAGGACAAGCAAATTTCCCGGATGAGGATCGGCGTGAAAAAAACCTTCAATAAAGATTTGATGCAGCATACTGTTTACCAGCCGCTGTGCCAGATCCTTCAAATCATATCCACGACGTAATAGCTCTTCTCGATTGCCCAGATGGGTACCATCCAAAAACTCCATGGTTAACACACGTGAAGAGGTATGGTCCCAATATATTTTCGGAATATGGATATGCGGGTCCTGCTCGAACTGGAGCGAGATTTTCTCCGTATTGCGGGCTTCATGGTTGTAATCCAGTTCCTGAATAAGCGATCTGCCCAGTTCCTCCACCATCTGGCTAAGCTGATAGCGTCCCACCCATTCCCAGCGTTTGACCGCTATTGCAGTCAGTTCCCGCAAAATATCCAGATCCCGACGAATGATGCGGTTCACGCCAGGCCGTTGGATTTTAATGGCGACCAGTTCTCCGCTGTGCAGCTTACCCAGATGCACCTGACCAATGGAAGCAGCAGCCAGCGGAACATCGTCAAAACGGGTCATAATATCCTCCAATGACGTGTCCAGCTCCTGTTCCAAAATGCCGCGTGCTGTTTCAGCAGAAAAAGGCGGCACCTGATCCTGAAGCTTGACCAGCTCACGGATAATCGGCTCCGGCAACAGGTCTGCGCGCGTACTTGCCAACTGCCCAAGCTTAATAAACGCAGGCCCCAGATCCTCCAGCACCAGCCGAATCCGTTCGCCCAGCGTTTTGGACTCTGGCGTTTCTCTCATCAGCCACTTACGGGGCAGCGATAATAGCTGGAACAGGCCTATTTCCTCCACCATATAGCCAAAGCCATGACGCGCCAGCGCCATGGCAATTTCCCGGTAACGACCGGCGTGCTTTATACGAACCGCCATTTTAATCCAGTCGGTTCCCTTCTTCAGCATCGCTCGAACCCGTAAGCGCTGCCTTTTCTTTTTCCAGCTCCGCTACCTGTTTTTCCAGGGATGCCACACGTTGCTCCAAACTTGCGACATCATTTTCGGTAGGTACGTCCAGCTCCTGCAAAATGCGGCTAACCTGCTCGCGGATTGCCGTTTTGAATTGTCCCTGTTCCTCTGTGCCCCGTTCGATCAGACGATCGACCAGCGCTTTGGATTCCGATGGTGCAAGTTCTCCCCGGTTTACAAGATCCTCGACGGCTTTTTCCACCTTTTCTTTGCTGACAATGGTGAGGCCCCATCCCAATGAGATGGCTTTTTTGAACAAATCGCTCATGATATATCCTCCCCTACCTGTGATTTCCTATAGTATAACCCGAAAAGGGGAACCGCATAAAGTCCGCAGCTCCCCTTCCCTAGTTAGAAGACATCAGTTATACTAGCCCCGCAAGCGTCCGGCCCACTTGGCAGCCTGAAGAATCAACTTTCGATACCCTTCATGCTGGAAGCTTGGCTGATTGTGTCCAGGCATCAAATATACAACCCGACCCAAGCCATAGGACAACGACCATGCTGCTGGGCACCATTGGCCCTCGTATTCGTATTCCATCAACAGTGTTTTTTCAGTAAACGGATCAAAATCAAACCGATACGGCTCCTCCTCGATCTCAAACGGTTCAATCCCTTCCATAATCGGGTGGTCCGGCTCCGTCACCTTGAAGGACAACTGGCCCGCAACAGGATGCCGCAAAAAACGCGCCCCAATGAGCTGTGCAATTTCATATCGGCCTTGCAACGTAATTCCGTTGTGCAGCACGAGCAGTCCACCCCCGCCACTGACGTAGGACAGCAACCCTGCTGTTTGCTGGGGAGACAGAACCTCCTTGCGGCTATCGCAGTATGAGATGCATAAATCAAATGAGGCCAGGTTTTCCTTGAGCAGCATTTTACGATTCTCGCTGCATTGTACTGTCATCCAATCCTGTAAAATATGGCTAATCTCTCCGTCCACCCCTTGTAGCGGGTGAAACTCCGGATACGTATAATCTCCTAACAACAATGCTTTTCTTCTTTCCATGATGAATCCTCCTTGCCTAATCTGTATATAAGGACTTTAAAGGCGATGTCCCGTGTCATTTGTTCTTATTTGTGTCGTCTCTGGGCTCAAAAATTTAAACTAGCCCTCACCCGTTGCGCATAACACCGCCATCATCGCCCGAGCTATGGCATATATAAATAATTCTACAGGCGGGCTATTAAATCCTTTAGCAGAAGATTATAGCATATATATTCGATCGGAATAAACATATTCAAAAATTTATATGCGTGAACACTGGCGAATTCATCGGTTTATGGTATACTCGTAAGAAAAAAAGCGTGTTCATGTGTTTTCTAAAAAAGGCTGGATCGCTTTTTAGTAAGAAGTTTATGCTTGCGGTTATAGAATTGTTAAGCTCTTCTTAAAACTTATACATTCTATGAATCTTAAAAACCGGGGAGGTTGCATGAATGAAGAGGACTGGAATGACCCGGCCTTTGGACAGCTTGGGACGAATTGTGCTTCCTAAAGAGTTGCGCATGACGATGGAGATTGACATCGGCGATCCATTAGAGTTTTTTATTGAAGACCAGACACTCATGCTCCGTAAGTACAAATCAACCAATTGCATATTTTGCGGTGCGGTTGATACGAACACTTATTTTAAAGACCAGTTTATTTGCGACGAATGTACAGCAGCAATGAAAACGGAAGATTTGCTTCCGGTCACGGTGGCAGAAACCAATTTGACTCCAATCAAGCAAAATATGCATATGAAAAAGATTTATCAGCGTACAGATGTTATTCTGGAAAAAATGAGAGAGCTTATGGAAGAGCATCCAGCATCCTCACAAAAACAACTCGCTTCTATGCTAGGCGTGAGTCAGGGAAGGATTTCCCAGTTGAAGAAGCTCATGTGAGTAAATCACCAAAAAAGTAATGAATACGCTTCCATGTTATGTAAGGTTGAATCTTACCTAAGTTTAGAAAAGCCGGACCCTTGTCAGCAAGGAACCCGGCTTTTTTGGCGTACACATGAAGTTGTTCTTTTATCCTGTTAGGAACTATAGTTGCGATGGTTGCCAGATGGTGGATTACTGACCGAATGCCCTGCATTTTTCCACCCAGCGTACTGCCGCCTTGGGAAAAGAAGCGAGATGGATATGTGTATAGGCTGCCAACAGGTTCCCCTTCACATAGCCTTCGCTCTGGAGCCCGCGCATCCCCTTGGTTTGATAGGCATAAGGGTACGGGGAGGCTGATTCATCATAGACCATCACGGAATAATGAAACTCATGTCCCCGGATTGTCTCTCCAGCCTCCAGCAACAGACAATCCTGTAATGCAGTTGCTTCCCGGTAGCCGAGCGCGGCCCGCTTGTCCTGCATTCGCACATCGGACGGGATGACCCCCGCCATGCTATGCACAGCACCGGAACGATCTGTAAGCGTACGTGCCAGTACCATGTAACCACCGCATTCGGCGAATACAGGCATATCCCCACTCACCGCGTTGCGGATATCTTCCAGAAAGCCCGTATTCGCAGCAATGGCAGCGGCGAACTCCTCGGGGAAACCACCGCCCAGATATAGGCCGCTTGCCTGCTCAGGTACGCGTTCTCCAGCCAGCGGACTGAAAAAGGAAAGTTCAGCTCCCGACTGACGCAGCAAATCCAAATTTTCCGGGTAGTAAAAATTGAACGCCGCATCTCTGGCAACGGCAATGACCGGACGTTCCCCGGCGTCGGCTTGCGTCTCCGACGAAAGCCGATCCGGGGCAAATAACGGCTGCACTGGCAGAGACAACGGCGGAGCCGAGTCCGCCAGTACCCGCAGCGCGGCCAAATCCGTGCCTGCGCGGATCAGCTCTGCTGCCCGTTGAAAGAGCGGCTCCAGTTCGCCGCGCTCAACAGCCGGGACCAAGCCCAGATGACGCTCGGGAATATCCAGACCGTCGTCACGTTGGAGCCAGCCGAGCACGGGGATGCCGCACTCCTGCTCGATCGCCTTTTTGACGATGCCGTAATGCCCTTGGCTTCCGCAGCGGTTCACGATCACACCCGTAATGCGCAGCTTCGGCTCCAGACGCTGGAAACCTAGTACAATAGCGGCCGCGCTTCGTGCCATACTACGTACGTCAACGACCAGCAGCACAGGGCTATCCGTCAGCATGGCGATTTCGGCAGTCGACCCGGTGTTGCTGAGCGGGTCCTTGCCGTCATAAAGCCCCATGACGCCTTCAATCACGGAAATATCCGCACCTTCGGAGGCACGGATAAAGGTTTCACGCACCGTATCCGGCGAGGTCATCCATGAATCGAGATTACGCGAAGGCGTTCCGGTCGCGGCGGTGTGATAGGTCGGATCAATATAATCCGGCCCGCACTTAAAACCCTGCACCCGCAGGCCGCTATCGGAAAAAGCCTTCATCAGCCCGAGGGTGACGGTCGTTTTGCCCGCGCCACTGCCCGTTCCAGCCACGACAATACGACTTCTGTGTGCAACAGAGGACTGAGCTGTTCGCACATCCTGCTTATTGCGATCAGTCATAAGATACCCGTGCTACGGATATCGTCATATTGCCGCTTTTTTTCTTCTCCAGCAGCCAATGATCTGCACCAGAGGATAACAGCGCTGAAGGCTCGCTGACACCGTACGCTCCTGTGTACTTAAAGACCGTTTCCGATGGATTGGGAAGCTGTACGGTGTTTAGCTCTGACGGGATGTACGTCACCAGCTCCCAGCCGTATTTGGCGCAAAGGGCAAGCAAACCCTCTTCATCCTTTTTCAGATCAATGGTCGCAATATTGCGCACGCTTTTCACTGACAAGCGAAGCTCATTCAAGCTGTCCAGCACGCCAGCCTCCAGCTCCTCCACAGCAGTCCCCCGATTACAGCCGATGCCGAGCACCAGACTTTTCGGACGATACAGCACACCATTAGCCAGAAACCGTTCCTCTTCCTCCGGCTCCAGCAGACGGTCGCTAACGACCAATGCGGCATTGAACGGCTCTTGTGAAGCTTCTGCCATCGAAGCATATACCTTGATATGGGCAGGCACAGGCTTGTCATAACGCCACCAGTTCCGTTCGCCTGTCTCTTGCACGAGCGCCACAGGCTCCTCATTCACAACAGCCGCGCTTACCGGAGTTGCCTTGTCGAAGCTGTCGACCACCCAACCCAATTCCCGACCGAACATGTCCACCGGAATCGTGCCCTGCACATCCGATGCAGTCGTAATTACCGGGCGTGCGCCGAGTACCGAAGCCACATGACGGGTCAGTTCATTGGCACCGCCCAAATGCCCGGACAGTACGCTAATGACATGCTCCCCGCGATCATCAATGACGACCACCGCCGGGTCTACCTTTTTATCCACTAAAATCGGCGCAATCATACGGACGACCGCACCGAGGGAAATAAATAAAATAATACCGTTATATTGCTTAAATAAATCCGGCAAAATCAGCTTGACCGAGCCTTCGAACAATTGAATACCGTGCTCCTGCTCGTCGCCCCGTTCAAACTTGGACATGTAATACACGTCCGTGCCCGGAAAGCTGGCTCCTAAATGACGAACCATCTCCACTCCGTGCTTCGTGATCGCCACAGCGGCAAATGGATTACTCACCGGGCTTCACTCCCTTCCGGTAGCCATGGGTGAACGACTTATCATATAGCTTGGAACGATGTGCGTCCTTGTCTACCAGACCAGGGTCCAGCGCCCAGCCTGCCAAAATCATCGCATGCATCGTAATTCCCGCTGCCCGTAGATCGGCTGGCAATTGAGCGAGCGTCGTGCGCACGATCTTTTGGTCCGGCCAGGTTGCTCGCTGCACAACCGCTACAGGCGTGTCCTCGCTCCAGCCAGCCGCCAGAAACTCGACAACAACCTTCTTCGCCAACGTTGCACTGAGGAATAGAGCCACTGTACAGTGGTGGGATGCCAGGTCGCGCAGCTTTTCCCGATCCGGTACAGGTGTGCGGCCCTCCGCACGTGTCAGGATGACGGTCTGCGTCAGGTCAGGCACAGTCAGCTCTGCGCCAAGTACGGCAGCAGAAGCGAAGACCGAGCTGACACCCGGCACGATTTCGTAAGCGACTCCGCGCTGCTTCAGCAGCACCATTTGCTCCAAAATGGCGCCGTACACTGCCGGGTCCCCCGTATGTACACGAGCTACACTGCGTCCTGCCTGCACAGCTTCGCTCATAATTTCGACCTGCCGCTCCAGATCCATGCCTGAGCTTTGCAGCACCTGCGCCTCTGGCTTGGCCGTGGCGATCAGCTCGTCGTTCACAAGTGAATCCGTGTACAGCACAACGTCGGCTGTACGCAAAATCCGGGAGCCCTTGACGGTAATCAGTTCCGGGTCTCCGGGACCCGCTCCTACGATATATACTTTCGGCTCCAAACTCATTTGCTCACCACCATCAGACTCAGATATTCAAGCTCCTGTCCGCGCAGCTCGCGCGCGTTACGCCATACCATTTCATAAGGAGAAGTGACCTTGGTAATGACAGACGCCCGATCCCCCAGATTCAGTTCATCCAGCACATCCAAAATCAGATCCAGCACCTTGGCAACCTTGATAAACACGACCGTATCGTGATTTTCAATCGCCCGCTTCATCGCTTCCTTATCATGGGTAGCCGGAATAATACCGACCTGCTGATCTCCGTCTGCCAAAGGCAACTCCAGCGCCGCCGCTGCTCCCAGCACAGAGGAAATACCCGGAATAGATACAATCGGCACCTCAGGATGAAGCTCCTTCATGAGACGCGCCAAGTGAATAAAGGTACTGTACAAATTCGGGTCCCCCTCGGTGACAAAGGCTACATCCTTGCCTTGACTTAGAGCCTCCCAGCAGGCCACCACCGTTTTGTTCCACTCCCGTTCCAACACAACCGGGTCCTTGGTCATCGGGAAAATAAGCCCCAGCATCTCTTTTTCCTCCGGGTTTACGTACAGCTCCACGATTTCATGGGCATACGATTTGCCTCCCCGACGTTTTTTCGGATAAGCCACAACTGCGCATTCCTGAAGCATACGGTACGCCTTGACCGTAATCAGCTCGGGATCACCCGGCCCCACGCCTACGCCGTAAAGTGTTCCTGTTGCCGCCGTATTCATGCTGTCTCTCTCCCCCTCTTTGATCTAGCAAATTACTCCCCTGCTACCTCGTCAGCCGCTTCTACCGACGGCCGCCCTGTAATAACATATATCGGATTTAGTCCGTCAAAACGCGTCATATTCAAAATCGGCTTGCTACGCGCTGTTTGCAGTAACGTCACCGAGGCTTCCAGCCCCGCTTCTTGCATCGCCTTCATGCCATCATGCAGCGTCTCAATCGTTGCAGCATTCACTACGATTCGTCCATCCGTACGCAGACGGGAAGCACACAGACGAATCAGCTCTGCCAGCTCTCCCCCGCTCCCGCCGATAAACACCGCATCCGGGTCTGGCAGCTCGTCCAGTCCGGCAGGCGCTTTGGCGTGAATGACCGGAAAATCGGTGCGGAATTTGATCTTGTTCGCTTCCACATTGGTGAGATCGCCTTCATTCTTCTCAATGGCAAACACTTGCCCGTACTTCGCCAGCCGCGCACACTCCACAGCTACAGAACCAGAGCCTGCGCCAATGTCCCATACGATGCTTCGCTCTGTCAGACGCAGCTCGGACAGGCTGAATACACGCACTTCGCGCTTCGTAATCAGCCCTTTTTCCGGCTTGCGCTGGTGAAATTCCGCGTCCTCAAAGCCAAACCCCCGACGAATCGCAGGTACGTCCGCACCTTTACGGCGGCGCAAAATAACCACGTTCAGTGGTTGGAACTCTCCCCGCGCCATCTCTTCCAGCGTATAATGCCGATACGTCTCATCCGGTCCGCCCAAATGCTCGCCGACAAAGGCATCGTATTCTGTCATCCCGTAATGCAGCAGATAGGCAGCGACTGCGACGGGATGATTCCGGTCGTCCGTCAGCAGCGCGACCTTGTTCTGTCCGTCGATCCGCTGCGCCAGTCCGGTCATCGGACGACCGTGTACGCTTTCCAGCACCGCATCCTGCCAGCTCTCGCCCAAACGCGCGAACGCCAACTGAACCGAGCTGAGATGAGGCAAAATATCCAGATGCTCAGCCCCCAGCTTGGCGGATAAATACCCTGCGATGCCAAAAAAAAGCGGATCGCCTGACGCAAGCACGACAATATCCTTGTCCTCACGCAAACGTCCCAATTCTTCCACCACGGCGGAAAAGCCGCTCTTTAATGTTCGTTTTTCCCCTGCGGCTGTCGGAAAAAAGGCCAGTTGGCGCTCTCCGCCAACCAGCACGTCCGCACGCTCGATTCGCTCCAGCGTCTCCTGCGACAGACCTGCCCCTCCATTTTCACCGATACCAATGACACGGATCACTCTACTCACCGACTCTCGCCCTCCCCAGCACATTCCCTTTCATCGTTACCAGTACCATTTCTACAACGATTCCACCACCTGCATGCTCCAGACAATGATGACAGCCATAGGTGCACAGCTTTTCAAAAAAGCTCAGCGCATTCGCCTCGGTCATCATATCTGCCACCTGTGTAGCTGTATTCGCCTCAGCCACCGCCGCTGCAAGCGATTCGTCCACACCCGCTTCACGCGCGACCTCGGCCAAAAAGCCAAAATCCACCGGGGCGCTCTTGGAATGAACCATCATGACACCTTGAGCGACCTTCGACAGCTTGCCGGGCATGCCGACGAGAATAATTTTCTTCATGCCTAACCGTTTTCCATGCTTGATCGCAAAGCCGACAAAATCGCCCATCTGAATAAAGGCTTCTTCCGTGAGCTGATCATACATTTGCATGGCATATTTTTCACTACTGCCGCCTGTGGTCAGGACAATTTCCTGGCAGTTCATCGCTTGCGCAACCGATATAGCCTGCACGACGCTGGCTTTATAAGCAGACGTGGAAAATGGAACCACCACACCTCGCGTACCCAGTATAGAGATACCGCCAAGAATGCCAAGTCGCCCATTCAGCGTCTTCTTGGCGATTTCTTCGCCGTCCGGTACGCTGATGACGACACGGACACCTTTGGCCGATCCGTGCTCCTCAAGCACGCCTGTGACGGCCTCCGTAATCATCCGGCGCGGCACAGGATTGATCGCTGCTTCCCCGACAGGTACAGGCAGGCCAGGCTTCGTCACCCGCCCCACGCCGATACCGCCGTCGAGCTCAATGCCCGGTTCCTCCCGCCAGCTAACAGACGCGATAATTCTCGCCTGATGCGTCGCATCCGGGTCATCGCCGCCGTCCTTGATCGTCGTGCAGGAAGCCTCGTCCGCGTTCAGCACAGGCTCGATCAGCTCAAACGCATGATCGAAACCCGCTGGCAGCGATATCACCGCTTCCTTCGGCGGAATGCCCGTGATGAGCAGTTGCACCGCTCCCTTGGCAACCGCAGCCGCACAGGCTCCGGTTGTAAAGCCTGACCGCATCGGCTTGTCCGGCGCGGGGGCTTCACCACTTTTCATCCGTTTGGGTCTGTCGGCGGACGCCGCTTCCTTTTTCATGCCAATTCCTCCTTAACCTCTCATGCTGATCATGCTCCAATTCATTTCATGATACAGCAAACGGGCAACCGCATCTAGCGGACAGCCATTAAGGAGATTGCATTCAATGCCGCCACGACGATGGTACTGCCGCCCTTGCGCCCAATGTTCGTAATGAACGGAATATCCAGCTTGCGCAGCTCGTCCTTCGATTCTGCCGCCGATACGAAACCGACTGGCATCCCGATAATCAGGCCGGGCTTGGCCGCTCCTTCTTTCACCAGACGAATCAGCTCCAGCAGCGCTGTCGGCGCATTACCAATCGCATAGATACCGCCTTCACCTGCCTGAATCGCTTTGCGCATCGAAATAATGGCGCGTGTCGTATTCAGTCTTTTTGCTTCTTCCATCACGTCCGGGTCCGAAATGTACACATGCACATCCCCGCCAAACTGACGGATACGATCCTTGCTGAGTCCCGCCTGAATCATTTGCACGTCAGCAACGACCTGCTGCCCTGCGCGAATAGCTGCAACCCCGGCTTCAATCGCTTTCGGATGAAACACCATGCTGCGGCCCAGCTCAAAATCAGCAGACGCGTGAATAACGCGCTGAACGACTGGATATTGCGCTTCTGTAAAAGGATGCTCTCCCAGTTCTTCCGTGATCATCTCGAAGCTTTTGCCCTCAATCTCCTGCGGCTGCACCGTCAGCGGTTTGAAATCTGTTTTAAAATCCATCGTTTCGACTACTCCTTTATGGAAAATTAGTTTATATACGCATTTTAAGATGACTATATTTTAAATACACGTCAGAAAAAGTTCTGGATTTATCGGATTGACTGGGTTGTTAATTACCCGGATCGATCAGATTCACAGGGTCATAGTTCAGATCGAAGGGTCCATTTTGGTTGTGCGCAGTGCGTCGATCACTCCGTCAAAATGATCAAATACGGTGCCAAATTCCACTTCCGGTCTGGAAATCAAAATGACATGAATACCCAGCTCCAGGGCAGATTGAACCTTCTCATCCACCGCTCCCGTGCGTCCGCTTTCCTTGGTCACCATCACCGTCGTGCCGAAGTGCCTGTACAATGCCTCGTTCATCTCGCGGGAAAAAGGTCCCTGCATGGCGATAATATTTTTTTGCTCCATGCCTAGCTCGCCGCATTTCTCCATATTGTCCAGACGCGGGAGCATACGTGCAACCAAACGAATCTCCGGGTCTTCGAGCAAATGCTTGGTGAACGTGCCGAGCGTCTTGCTGCCTGTCGTAAGCATTACTGAGCCTTTGAGCTGCTTCGCTTCCAATGCGGCTTCCTCATAGGAGGGTACGATGTGAAGCAGCGGATGATTGTCATACACCAGCCCTGCCCGCTCGTAGCGAACATAAGGAACCCCGGACTCGCGGGCGGCTGTCATAGCATTCGCATGTGCTTCTTCTGCAAAAGGATGACTGGCATCAACGATAGCCTGTACTCCCTGTTCCCGAACCACTGCTGCCATTTCATCGGCTGTCATTCGACCTGTACGTACGTCCAGCCCCACTTCGGACAGGCTCGCTGCCGCGCTTTCTGTTACGACGGAGGCCAATACTTTGAAGCCGTTGTCACGGATTTGCAGCGCCAGTTCCCGAGCATCGCTCGTTCCGCATAGCATGAATATCATGAGCCCTTCACCTGCCCGCTGCCAGAAATGCCGCTTCCGTTCACCACAGACGGCGTATGTGCATGATCGTGGTGGTGTTCATGATCATGGTCATCATGGCTGTGCGCATGTACATGCTCATGCTCGTGGTTGTGATCATGTGAGTGTTTCTCATGATGATGATCGTGTCCATGTGCATGGTGGTCATGGTCGTGATGATCATGATGGTGATCGTGATGATCGTGGTCATGTCCGTGATCGTGATCATGGTCGTGGTGATGATGGTGGTGCTCCTGCGCCTCCAGACGGAACTGGCAGTTATCGCAATTGGCCATCACCTTGCCAACCAAGCCTTCGTTGGCACGCTCCAGCACTAGCTCGACCAATTGTGGATGGAACCCAAAATATCCGCCCATTTCCACTTGTAATGCAGGATGAGACTCCGCAAATTCCTCCGTCATTTCTCCGATACGCTTAATCAGCACACCTGTGAACAGAAAGTATGGAAGCACGATGATTTTTTTGGCACCCAGACGCAGACAACGCTCCAAACCATCTGGAAAAGAAGGCTGAGTCACACCGATAAAGCTGCTCTCCACCCACGTATACGGGAGTTTTTCCCACAGCATACGGGTAATTTTGAAAAAGTCGCTATTCGCATCCGGATCGCTGCTTCCGCGTCCCAGCACCAGCACAGCCGTTTCTTCATCCGTCACCTCGGCAGAAGCCTCCACAGCGCTATCCATACCGGCTGGAACCGCAACCGGACGTGCCTCTTTCAAGCGACTTTGCAGAATACTGACAATTTTTTCGTGAACGCCAATCGGACGTCCATATACAAATTCCACCTGAGGATATTTAGCCTTCGCACGATCAATCGCCATCGGAATATCAATTTTGGCATGTCCCGCCGCGAACAGAATAATCGGAACAAGCACGACTCGCGTCGCCCCTTGTTCCACACATGCCTGCACACCCTCAGCAATGCTGGGCCGTGTCAACTCCAAAAAACAGGTTTCCACACACATATCCGGCACACGATCTGCCACCGCCTGTGCAAACTCCAGCAGCTCCCGGTTCCCCTCCGGGTCCCGACTTCCATGTCCAACCAACAATATTGCATTCACTGCTGTATTTTCCTCCTCATCAAAATAGGGATGACCTGCAAGACGCCCTATTTTATCTATATGCTTACATCCATAAAAACAGGCTTTCTAGCCCGTTAATCACCACAAACGGCATTCACTTCCACTATTGCAGGCGCATCTTCATGCCGAAAACCCGCTACCACGCCCACACGCTTGAAAAATTTATGAAAACGCTCGTTCGGATGCCCTTTTTCCTTATATTCAGCGATGACGTTCTCAACGATATCCGTAATCTGATCCCCCGGAATGCCCTCTGCCACAGGTTGAGCGGCATGAGCGTTGCGTCCGAATTTTTTGCCGCCGAGGAACAGATCGTATCCTCCCTTGCGGTACACAATCCCGATATCCTCCAGCACCGCTCCATAGCAGGCCATACCGCAGCCGTTCAAAGCAATGCTCGTTTCCTTGGGTGCCTGCAATCCGCCCAGTACAACCTGTAGATGCTCTGCCACAGGCACAGCGTCATCCTTCTCCATATTGCAGAAGTCGCACGCCTTCACCTTAAACACATCGCCAATCGGCATCACGATGAATCGTTCATCCCGCAGCCGCCCTACCAGCTCCTCCGGGTCCGCGCACGGCACGCGCAGCACGATCTGGTGATCCGGCGTGTACTCCAGCTCGCCTTCATCACCCGCTACCTCGGCGAGCAGCGCCATCTGGCGAGCGGTGAACTTCTTGTTTCCCACGCCGGGGGAAACGCCCACCTCAAACAACGCAGGCTTGCCAAAGCTGCCTGTCGCTGTTGCGGCCGTAGCCACCGCTCCGGCCACGGCTGCCGTTCCAGCGACGCTCACGGCGGGCGCTTGCCCGCTCCAGCGCGCGCTCGCTTCGCCCGGCAGCTTACCGCCCGCAGCGAGGCGGCTCAGCGCCTCCGCTGCCAGCGATGCCGGGACCGCCCCGGCTTGCGCCGCAGGCGCGGCCTGCACGGCAGCCACCGCTTGCGGGCGTGCCTGCGTGGCAACCGCCGCAGCAGCACCGCTCGCGGAAGGCGCGGTCCCGCCAGCTCCCGCAGGGGCTGGCACTGCGGGAGCTGCGCCTGCCTGCGACGCATTCAGCGGGCGTTCCTCTTGCGCGCCCAGCGACCACGGCTCCGCTTCCGTGCGAAGCCGCTGATGCGGCTTGAGCGCCTGCTCGGTCGCATCCAGCGTATACTTGCGCTGATACCCGCGCGGCGTCACGATCAGGCCGTCATACACCATTGTCGAGGAATTGCCGATAATGACGGTCGTCAGCATACCGATATCATGGTTCAGCATGTCCTCCAGCGTCGTCACTACGACTTGCTGACGGTCACGGTAAGCACTCTTGACCAACCCGACCGGAGTCTGCGGATCACGGTAGCGCAACAAAATGGACTGCGTCTCAACTATCTGGCGTGTACGCCGACCACTGCGCGGATTGTACAGTGCAATGACAAAATCTGCCGAAGCTGCCGCTTCTACACGTTTCACAATCGTTTCCCAAGGGGTCAAATGGTCACTCAGACTGATCGTGCATGCATCATGCATGACGGGCGCACCCAACAGCGAAGCACAGGACTGAATCGCCGATATTCCCGGCACGACTTCTACCTCAACCCCGTCCTCACGACGCCACCCCTTTTGCATCAGCACTTCGTACACTAACCCGGCCATGCCATATACGCCTGCGTCTCCACTGGAAATGACGGCTACCTTCTTGCCCATCTCCGCCTGTCGAACCGCCTCCTGCGCACGGCTCACTTCCTCTGTCATCCCTGTGCGCACAATCTCCTGTCCGTTCAACAACGGACGGATCAGATCCACATAGGTGTTGTAGCCGATAATGACCTCACTCTCGGCCAGCGCATCCAGCGCCCGTTTGGTGATATGTTCCATATCCCCCGGTCCGAATCCAATCACGAGCAATTTTCCTAATTGGCTCATCGTTATCCTCCTTCTTAAATCTAGGCTATGTTTTCCACACTTCTATCTATTTCACTTGTATATGGACATCCTGTAACTCAAAAAAACCCATCCTGCCCGGATGGGTTTCCTATGTACGCATCGTATCATCAGACGGACACAGCATAAGAAGACACTTCTTGTCTTCCGCCATCGTGTCGTTGCTTTCCATCTGCCTGTTCACGCTTGAAACGCTTCTGCACGTTCAGCTCCACGCAAACCTGTAAGCAACATGGAAAAAGCAGCGTGCGCCTGATTTCCTGATTTCGTACACCCATCCTCTCCGCGAAGGTTAACGGTGCATACAGATCAAGGTAGGTCTCCTGGCTCGGCATCAACAGATTTTTTCGTCTTCCCCGTTTTCTTACGAGTGACGTCTGAAAAAATCCTCTTCCTTACAGTGGCGGGACCGCTCGGGACTTGCACCCGATTCCCTGTTACCCTTCGTTCCATCGCAAAGGCACCTTGTCTGTCCGCTATTTGATTATGGGTCTTATCATAACCTTGGCTCAATCAGTTGCGCAAGCATGAAAAACGCTTTATTTCAAGTTCTCTGCCTTATTTTTTAACATATGCAACAATTCGTCCGGGTCCGCAGAGATACTCAGCAGCGTTGGGTGGTCAACTCCGGTAAATCCCTCGCGCACACTATGACGCACCATTTCCGCCAACGGGTCAAAATATCCGTTCACATTCAGCAGCCCGATGGGCTTGCGATGAATGCCGATTTGCGCCCAACACAGCACCTCGAACAGCTCCTCAAAGGTTCCCAAGCCACCCGGAAGGGCAATGAATGCGTCGGCCATTTCGCTCATCACCGCTTTGCGTTCGTGCATGCTCGCCACCTCAATAAATTCGCTAACTCCCCGGTGGATAATCTCTGCATCGAATAAGAGGGTCGGCATAATCCCGGTGACCTGACCGCCCCCTGTCAGCATCGCATTCGCGACCTCGCCCATCAGCCCCTTGCTGGAGCCTCCATAGATTAAACGGACATGATGTCTCGCCATAGCCTCTCCAAGCTTGCCTGCCTCCTGAAGATATACCGATGAATGTCCGGGTCTGGACCCGGCAAATACACAAATGGAATTCATAACGTCTCAGCTCCTATTCTGGTATCCCGCATCGAGGCTTTTTCATTATATTAAATAAATATTTTCGCTATAACAAAAACTTCTGTCGATGCATTTCCAACAAAAAAAAGATAAAGACCCTGTAGGCCCTTATCTTCATTTTACCCTTTATCGCAAGGATATGGGTTAGTTTTCAGTTCACAACTTCAAGACCGCAGCCGTGCACCGAGGCGCTATGCTCAAAATATCTTCCCAGCTCCACCATCATAGCGCCCATTCGTTCCTCCACCGGAAACACAATCCGTTCAATCCCTTCCTCCAAAATGGACTGCGCCGTCACCTTGCCTACCGACACAGCGATCACATCCTGGCGAAAAGCTTCCAGCACGTCTTCCATCTGCTTCTGGTCCCTCGCATATTGAGCCAAAAAGCGGATCTGTGGACCGCTGGTGAACGTAACAGCATCAACATTACGATTCACGATATCCGCCAGCAACGCTTGCAAATTCGCTTCCTCTGGTGGAATATGCTTATAAGGAAGCACCTGCCGGGTTACTGCCCCCTGCTCGTCCAGCCACTTCACCAGCCGTGGGGCCGGATCACCATGCAGCTGCAACAGCACTTCCTTCCCCTTCAGATCATACGGCGCAAAAGCACGCGTTAACCCGGTCAAGCTTCCATCCTCGTCTCGTACATCTGGCGTGAAGCCACGCTTTTTGAGTCCATTGACCGTCTTGTAGCCCCGCGCCGCAATATTTGAGCCTAGCAGCAGCTCCATAATCTGTTCCGCCACGCCCATATCCTCCGCCATATCGAACAGCGCGTCCAGCCCCATACCTGTCGTAAAAATGTTCCAGTCCGGCGGCCGCTTCACCCACGATACAACCGCATTGCGCAGCTCAATATCATCCAGAAAAACCGTGCCCTGGGCCGGACGCTGCACTGGCTCGCCTCCCATTTTTGCAACCAGCATTGCCATTTCGTCTGCTTTACGGGGACCGGCAAGAGCAACTCTCTTGCCTGCCATGCGTTGTGCCATCCTGTTCCCTCCCTTGTAGAAATCGAAGTCATAATCCTTTCTACCAAGTATACAATTAGAGGGCTGAAAGACAAATAAGAATTCTTTTTCCTATGAATACAGTAAACTTATAAGTTAGCTTGTTCTGTTCTGCTTGCCTGCTGGCTTTCTTGCTGGCTTTCTTGCTGGCTTGTGCTATCCTGCTTCTCTCCAGATGGCTTATGATATTCGTTATATTCTTCAGGCTTGGGTCGGAGCAGCAGCCATAGCACAAAAGGCATGAAGACAAAGAAAATAATCATCACCATCGTCCACTCCCGGCTAAAATCATAAATTTGGACGATATTAGAAAACAGCATAAAGGAACAGACATAACCCAACAAGCCTACGGGCCAAACCATCAGACTCCCCCGTGTATGGGCAAACATGCGCTTTACCGCCAAACTGGTAACGTACAGATCAACACCAATCTTTGTAAGCAGGGTTGGTACAGTCAGTGCAGCCACAAACAAGTCGAACCGATCCAGAAAGTCGGTTAACTGCAACTGACGCGCCAGTTCATACGATGGATAAAACAGCCGCGACAAGATAGGAACTCCAATAACCAGCTCCTCCAGCAGCACCATGATGATCATAAAAGCGGTTCCGGTCAAATGTCCTAGCCACGCGCTCCGGGGACCATAGCTTTTTCCCGAAATCACAAAAGGCAGCAGCATAATATCTGCCATATATCCGAGCATACGCCAGCTACCTTTGATAACTCCATTTACATCCGGGTGCAAAATCGGTCTCAGTGCCGAAAAATCCATATTACGCCCGAAAACAAGCGGCATCGTCAGCATCGTCAGAACCGACAACGGTACAAAAATCTCCGCCATATTCACAATCGTGCTTATACCGCCCTTAGCCATGAACGTTAAGGTCAGCAGCATAATAAGGGATATGACGACAATCGGAGTCAGCGGCAAAAGTACAATTCCCACCAGATCGGTAATAATTCTCAGATCTCGTGCAAAAATGATCAGGAATAAAATAATATAAAGCACAAGCAGCATACGCCCTAGCACGGGGTGAGAGCTGACTATGGCCTGTAGCAGATCCTGATCCGGAAAACGCCGCTTAAGCTTCAACATCGCCCAGATCGGTAAGCATATTACGATGGCAGCAATCGCACAGGTCCAATAGGCATGCTGATGCGCGTAATCTGCTGCCTGCGTCGGAGCATGCACAATGGTAATACTGACCTCCATCAACATACCAAGCAGCACGATTTGTCTGGTTGTGAATTGCTTCATACAGGTACATCCTCCTTTTGGCCGCAGGCATCCATTACATGCGTTGCAATGCAGCCGACGTATGTATATCAATGAACCGGATCATTTCCAAGTCTTGCTTCATTCTACTTCCCCCGTTCTTCTCCCATACGCTTGGGTCGTAGCACAGGCATAGCACTATGGCTGCAACCACGCAGGTCCAATAGGCATGTCGTTCTACGAACGCTGCCGCCTGTGAAGGAGCATGTAACAGGGTTATATTGGTCTCAAGCAACACACTGAGCAGTATGATTTGCCTGGTTGTGGACTGTTCCATGCACGAGATCCTCCTTTTTCCCCACAGGCATCTTGCTCTCTTTACAACACAGGAGGGATCCACATGTCAATGAAACGGCTTAGCCATGTGGCCACATATACGGAACTCTTTGTCGAGGTTCCGTAGATCCAGATACCAATGCTAATGACATACAATACGCGTGAGACCCAGCGATTGACTGCAGGTGCAGATTTCAGACTTTTGCGGTCAATCAGATACATGAACAGCGTAGCCAGCACCAAAGGCAACAAAAATACTTTATTCATTTTGGATGTCCTCCTTTTTGATCCCGAATGGTTTGGTGACCGCACCGATATTCTCAATATGCACGATCGGATTTATGGTGACCTCCACCTTGGGATACAATTGCTCCCATCGAGGTTTAATCCGTTTCCATTCATCTGGACGACTCATAATGATAGCCCGGCCAAAGCCAAGTATGTCTGAATGATATTTTTGCTGAATAACCCGGACAGCCTCACCCAGCTCTTTCTTGATCTCTTCGGCAACCTGCTGCTCCAGCCACTTCAAATTTTCCCCATTGGATATATCGAAAGTAGTCTCATCCTCTCTTACATTCCCGTTGCAGTTCAGACGAATGGTCATTCGAATATCATCCCCCTGAATATGAGGCTTGATATGGACGTTATTTTCGATGAGATGAACGGATATATAACCAGCACCTTTAGGAGGGGGGATGAATATCTCCGTATCCTTAGCCTGCTCCATACCCAATAGCAGAAACCGGCTTAGATGGTTATCTATAATCCCCGTTACCCTGTCTTTGCGAAATACAGCCAGCCCATCCACCTGAATATTCGTCTTCTTGTCCTTTATGTTGGCGGGACCATTTTTTACGAGAGACATCACTGGCACAGCCGGGTCAATACCATCCATCAGGATTGAATTCATCAGCAATTTAATGGAGCGAGGTTTTTTCATATATGAGTAATTAAGCTCACGCACCATCTCTGCTGGATATTGCTCAATCGGGGCATCCGCCTGAAGCACTTCCAGCGTCGAGCCCTTCGTTATGACGACCAGCGAAGACAGACGGTTCTGCGGAATACGCGCCAGCACATCCATCATTTTGCTGATCCCCTCACGTGCCAGTGCCTCGCCGAATAATAGCACCCGCCGATGGGAATAATTCAGCGTTCGTGAAACCCCTCGCTGTTCCTCAGTGCTTGCTCCCCGGAAGCTTGGACCTATCTTGGACTCCAGATAATAGGATTTCGTTCCACTAGTACCTCCACCGCCTCCTGTGCTTCCCGAAGATCCGAGTTGTCCGGGAAGAGCAATTTGCATCGTTACACGGTATTGATCCCCTTCCTTATCCAACCCGGTCCCCATTACAAAGGCTACATCGTTCACTTCACGGCGATCCCAGCATCCACCCAAAAGAACAGAACAAAGCAGCAAACAGCTGAGCACAGCCGCTTTACGTACTTTCCCTGCATCAGACTCTTTGGGCTTCTTCATTACCATCCCTCCTCGGTTGTGGGCGATCCATTCATGTTTCCCTTCGCTCGTTTGTTGTTACCTTTTCCAATCCAGGAAGGACGTTTGGTCATTTTCCACCATGGCGCACGAACGACGATATCCTTTTGGTCCATGTGATTGTATGGGCTATACCCGCTCATGTAAGGCACACCAAACGACGTTAGCTTGGTTAAATGTGTAGCGAGCAGTGTGGTCGCGATAATGATTCCAAACAGCCCGAACACACCTGCCATCAGCATAATCGGGAACCGTAACATGCGGACCGTAATAGCAAAGTTAAAACGCGGAATAGTAAACGACGCAATACCTGTGAGCGACACGATAATAACCACCGGTGCCGACACAATTCCCGCCTGTACAGAGGCTTGACCGATAACAAGTGCACCGAGGATACTGACAGCCTGGCCGACCGTTTTGGGGAGACGAATCCCCGCTTCCCGTAATGCCTCAAAGGAAATCTCCATAATCAATGCTTCCACCAAGGCGGGGAAAGGGATAGATTCACGCGCCGCCGCAATGCTCAGGATGAGCGTCGTCGGCAGCATATCATGATGATAGGTCGTGACCGCTACATATAATGCAGGTAAAAAGAGGGCTAATATGAGAAAAAGAAACCGAATCCAGCGCACCATGTTACTGATGAAAAAACGCTCGTAATAGTCTTCGCTCGCTTGCATCATCTGCCACATCGTGACTGGCCCAATCAGGGCAAAGGGCGTACCGTCCACAAAAATGGCAAAACGTCCTTCCAGCAATTGCGCGGTAACCGTATCCGGACGTTCCGTGTATTCCATTTCCGGAAACGGTGAAAACGGGTGATCCTCAATCAGTTCCTCAATGTATCCTGTCTCCAGCACACCATCTATTTCGATATCGCTAAGCCTTTTTTTTACATCCTCCACCAGCTTCGGATCTATGATGCCCTCAATATAGGTAAGTACAACACCTGTTTGGGTTTCTGTTCCCATGGTCATGCTGTGCATCTTGAGCTTGGGGGTCTTCAGCTTGAATCGCAGCAAAGCGGTATTTACACGAAGGGTCTCGGTAAATCCTTCACGCGGCCCACGAATAACCGCCTCGGTCTGAGGCTCCTCCACGCCACGGCGGACGCCTCCCTTAGCACTGAAGATATACGCACGAGACTTACCGTCTACGAACAAGGCGGCATTGCCGTCCAGTATCGCCGCCGAGACCATTTTCCATTGATCCATCGTTTTGGTCTGGGACATGGAAATCCGAGTTTCATCCAGCGGATCTAATGTTCCGTTTACCTCGGGGTCGTTAAGCATCATGCCCAAAATGAAAGGTCGCAGGATATGATCCTGCAAATCCTCCGATTTCACCGTGCCTTCAATATAAGCCAACATCCCTTTGCGTTCAGGGGAAATCATCAGCTCTCGATAGACGATATCAGAGCAATCCTTGAAAATATCACGCAAAGCAGTCAAATTGTCTTCCAGACTGCTCCGTAACGGCTGTTCCAGCCATGATGGTTCAGGCAGTCCTTTAAGAGCATCGTAATTTCGTGTCTTGCGATCTGCAGCCGGAATCGTGCGCCGGCTCCACGGTAATCTCGGCAGCTTGGGAAAGTGAACTTTCTTCATCGTTATCCCCCTCTACGAATGGCCGATCAGGTATATGACATGTAGGATGTACCAGCCTGCGCAGGATTATGTATCCAACAGTCTCAGCATGTTGAATAGATGACAAAAAGACCCTGCAATCATGCAGAGTCTCCGAAAACATCATTATAAAAATGGTGATTAATCTCCCCAATATTCGTCAGGATGGTACTCAATCTCAGAACCAGCTTCGAACGTAAGCTCCCCTGTCTGATCATTATATTTCACGCTTTCCGGGTTAACGTAATACCAATGCTTCACAATGGCTCCGTCCTCTGGCGTTACAAAACGGAATACATTCAGTTCCCTGCTATAACGCACAATCTCCACCGCTGCCTCACGCGGCAGCTCTTGAAGCGTGAAGCGAAACACGCCGTCCGCCGATTCCAAACGGCAATCCAAAGTCTGCTTGCGGCTGTCAGCAAAGCTGCGACCCGTGACGGCATGCTTGATCAGCCATGTTTCCTGCTGCGCCATTGCGCGCACCTCCTTTTAGGGCAAATCAATCAGCATATAAAAGACAGGCTCCTGTGCCTCCAGCGACAGCTTCGGCTCCTGCTCAATGCGGGCCGAATCGCGCCCGTTCAGCATATGTTCACCGTTCACACGCAGTGAGCCTTCGATAACAAACAAGAACACGCGTCGCCCCTCGGACTGTGTGAATTCCACACGCTCTCCGGTCTGAAGCTTGCTTAAATAAATCGTCAAATCCTGATTAATCGCAGCTATTTCGCCATCCGTGCCCGGAACACGCTTCCCGGCAACAACAGGCAGAAGCTGACCATGCAAACGATCCGGGTTGAACGCAGTAGCTTCATACGACGGTTCCAGTCCTCTCGTAAGCGGGCTAAACCACAATTGCAGCAGACTGACATCCTCTGTTTGCGAAGCGTTGTGCTCCGTATGGATGATCCCGTGGCCTGCGGACATCCGCTGGATACCTCCAAAATTCGTCACCGCCACATGTCCACGGTTGTCCTCATGACGCAGCTCGCCGTACAGCACAATAGAGACAATCTCCATATCACTATGCGGATGCGCCCCAAAGCCTCGTCCCGGTGCGATCACGTCGTCATTACAGACACGCATGGGACCAAACTCTGTATTGTTATCATCCTGATATTCCGCGAATGAAAAGCTGTGACTGCCCCGCAGCCATCCCTTATCGAAGCTGAATCGGGAAGCAGCCGGATATATTGTGAACATAGTAGCCCTCCTTCAGGAAGAAAAATGAGATCAAATCTTTTTCATTGTACCTGAGCCCCAACGATAAAGCTATGCCCCCGTCTGGGCGATAATTTCATCCATAAAAGACTGCAAGGTACTGGTCACATAGGCTTCCTTACGACGGATAAATACCGTTGTCACTTCGTTGTACGGCTCAGGCATTGCATGACAATGCACCAGACCCCGGGCAGCCAGCCCGCTGATCGAGGATTCAGGAAAAACCGTCATTCCAATGCCAGCCGCCACACTGCCGATAATCGTCTCGAATGTTCCAAACTCCATAATCTGCTTGGGAATAATGCCCTCCATCTTGAGCCAGGTTTCCAGCCGCCCACGGTAGCCGCAGCCTTTTTTATATAAAAGGAGCGGACGGGTCGTTACATCCTCAACGGAAAAGTCATCTCCTTGGGAAACAAGGACCAGCTTTTCCTGAAACACATCCAACTGTTCAATGAGGGGATGCTTCACCGGTCCGGTAACAAAGGCACCATCCAGCCTCATCTCCGCAACCTCCTGTACCAGGTGCTCCGTAACCCCTGCCTTGAGGGACAGCTCGACATCCGGGTACTTGCTATAGTAAGCATGTAAAATCGCCGGGAGAGCGATCACTGTCTCCACGATTCCTATCTCCAACACCCCCGAGGGCGCTGAGGTACTCTGAAACGCATGTTTCATTTCCTCGAATTGCGACAAAATGCTTTTCGTATATTGCAACAGACGCTTGCCCTCCGCGTTGAGGATCATGCCCCGCTTATGTCTATAAAATAAAGGCGTTTGCAGCTCCTTTTCCAGTAGCTTGATTCTGGCCGTTACATTGGACTGGACATAGCTAAGCTCGGCTGCCGCCTTGCTGACACTGCCATGAGCAGCCACCGTCTGGAAAATGTTTAAGTCGTTCAGATCCACTACTGCTCCCCCTTATCGTGAAGGACAAGGCCATCAAAATTGACGTACCTTGTCACTTATTATCATTTTAAATGATGATAACGTTTATTTTCAATCATTTTACCAACAGCTCCCTATCCATTATGATGTGTCTAAGATATGTCCGCTGCGGCCGGCAAGGAGGAGCTTTCTTTCACCATGAATAGACAAATCATGACCGGATCTTTATTGTGCCTGATCGCCAGTATGTCCTGGGGGGCCATGTTTCCGGTTTCGCACATTGCATTGCAACAAGTCAATCCGCTGTACTTTTCATTTTTACGTTATTTTTCGGTTACGCTCATACTGATCGTGCTATTGTGGCTCAAAGAGGGACGTGCTGCTTTTCGCTTTGAGGGCAAGGGCAAGACATTGCTGTTCTTTGGTACGATGGGATTTACCATTTATAATATGGCCGTTTTCCAGGGACAGCACGCGATGGGTGCAGCAGGTACCATTGTAGCTTCTATTATGGAAGTGCTGATGCCGATGATTTCGATTGCGATGATATGGGTCATGACCCGTAAAATGCCGCCAAAATACACACTGATCAGTATGATGATCGCACTGGCTGGAGCTGTACTCGTGATTACAAACGGAAAATGGACCTTTTTCACACTCGCCGGACAGCATTTGCTGCCGCTGCTGCTCATTTTCGCAGGGGTGATTGGGTGGGTCGTGTATTCCATGGGAGGCAGCCATTTTGCAGGGTGGTCCACTCTTCGATACTCTACCTTAACCTGCCTGCTCGGAACTCTGGTTTCCTTTGTAGTCGTCACAACCGCCTCCGCCTTCAACTGGGTTGCGGTACCAGACTGGCAGCATGTATGGTCGGTCAAATATGAAATGAGCTTTATGATCCTGCTTCCGGGGCTGGCAGCCTTGCTGAGCTGGAATGCCGGAATCCGAATGCTGTCACCACTGAACGGAATTTTGTTTATTAACTTTGTACCGATTACCACACTGGTGCTTATGTATTTCCAAGGCTATACCATCAGCCATTTTGAACTGTACGGGACATTGCTGGTCATTTTCGCGCTGCTGCTCAACAATATGGTTCAGAGAAGTTCTCTACGCACTTCCGACAGTCCGCGCCGCATGCGTTTTCGGCTGGATCGTCGCAAGTCATTCCAAAGATAATTTTTGTACCTACGACAAAGAAGTTGTGGCAAAATGCATGTAAAAAAAAGCGCCCGGACATGAGATAAACTCATGTATCCGGGCGCTTTTATCGTTTTATTGATCTTTTCCTTCTACTTGGAAACGTCCGACCAGTTCGCGCAGTTCCTCTGCCATTTGGCTTAGGTCCGCTGAGGAAGAAGCAATTTCCTCAATAGAAGCGAGCTGCTGCTCAGCGGCGGCTGAGATCGACTCCGTGTTGCCCGCTGCCTCGTTCGAAATATGGGAAATATCGCTCATAATACTCACGACACCTGACGCACCCCGAGCCATTTCCTGTGTCACTCCGGTAATGTCATTGATATGCTCCATCGCTCGTTCCACGGCATGGCTAATTTCTGCAAAGGATTGCTCCGACGTGCTTACCGAATCAATTCCTTCCGTAACTCGTGTCCGTGCTTGGTGCATAGCTGTCAAAGCATGGTTCATATCCACCTGCATCGCATCAATACGCTGCGAAATCAAGGTAGCCGATTTGGCCGATTCCTCGGCCAGCTTACGTACCTCTGTCGCAACCACAGCAAACCCTTTACCATGATCCCCGGCGCGTGCCGCCTCAATGGACGCGTTTAGTGCCAGCAGATTCGTCTGTTTAGCAATTCCGGATATAACGCTGATAATATTCACAATTTCACCGGAGCGCTCGCTAAGAGAATCCATCGCCTGTCCCAGATCATTAACCGTCTCGTCGATGTCATGCATCTTCTGTACAGCTTGCGTAGCTGCCTTGCTGCCCTCTTGAGCTGACTCGGCATTTCGCTTCACATTCTCAGATACGCCCATCATTCGCTCGGATACATTCTCAGCCTGCCGGGCAAGCTCCTCCATACGCCCGGAGCCATATTTTACACTCTGAACCTGACGTTCGCTGCCTACGGCTACATCCTGAATAGCAATGGTGACATGCTCGATGGCTTTGGTCGTCTGATCTGCACCCGCAGCCAGCTCCTCTGCCGAGGAACCTACCCGATCTGTTGTTTCGTGTACGCTTCGAATCATCGTACGTAAACTGTCCACCATCGTTTGAAAATGGGAAGATAACTCGCCAACCTCATCTGTTTTTCCGGTTTCCAGATCTCCCGTCAAATCTCCTTCACTGATTCGCTCTGCCGATTTTTGCAGCCTGCGGATCGGCACCAGAACCGAACGGGTGATCAGGAAAATCGCAACAAGCGCAATCACCAACGAGGCTGCCAGCACGAAAATAGTTACGTAACGCATGGCAGCGGTGGCATCGCTAATTTCAGATTGATGGAAGGTTCCTGCAATTTTCCAGCCGGTATCCTCATTCGTTACATAGGTCAAATATTTCTCATGATTATCATGCACGTAGTTAAAGTTTCCGCTCGACGCAGTGTACATCGTATTAATAAAGCTTTCCTGAGAAGATGTACCCGGTTTAGCCGTAGGATGGACCACAAATTTTTTCGTATGGTCCATAATGACGATATACCCTTCCTGCCCCACTTTGATGGAAGCCAGCTTACGTACACTTTCCAGATTCAGAGAGATTCCGAGAACACCGGACTGGTCGGAGAGCGTTTGAGATACCACGACAACAGGAATACCCGAAGAATTGATGATGACAGGGGTGATCATCACCTTATCGGGCTGCTTCATCGCTTCGATGTACCATGGTCGTTTGCGGGGATCAAATGTACCTTCGTTCTCCTTGGGTACGCCGCGAATCATCAAGCCCTCTGTTGTACCGACAAAAATATCGTTCGCATCTTCGTGTAAGCCTTTGTATTGGATCAGCTCAGGCTGAATCAACGGACTATTTCGACCGTCAATCATCGATCTGTCGAGGCGCTCCGCCAAATAACTCGCATCTTTAATTTTACTGGCGATTGCATATTCAATAATTGAGTTGGCCGTCGCTACCCCCTGATTTGCACTGCTGTAGAGCTGTTTCTCCATAGCATTAAATGATGATTTATAGGTCGCGATAGATATACTTAAGCTTGGTAACAACAAAACAAGTAAAAATCCTAAAATCAGCTTGTTCCTGAGTGTCCAAATGGTTTTTCTCTTTCGCATTTTTTCCATGTGTTTTTCCCCTTTACTTGAAAAGCTATGTTTTTGAAATTACACTCGATGGAAGTTATATCGGTTAAATAAAGCAAATGATTTACATCCAATTTTCATAAATGAGCAAAATAAAAAAACCGCGCCCTGAGACTAAGGACGCGGTTATATGATCATTTAGACCTGTACGTTACTGCTTTCATGCTTTTTACGGCTGAACAACTGATCCAGCGAAAGAAAACGTGCGCCAACCAACGCTTGCTGGAGACTGGCGAACAGAACCAGAAGATCAAATTCAATCGAGCCAAAGGGCTGTCCTTTTTTAGCAGTCAGCAATACACCGATCATAACGATGGTCAATGCTGCCCCGGCGAGTCGTGTCCCAATGCCCAGGACAAGCGCAATACCGCCAACTAGCTCAACTGTAGCGACCACAGGAGCCAACCATCCAGGAAGTCCGATACTTTGGAAGAAACCTGAGGTACCGTCTAATCCCTGAAATTTTTGTGAACCGTGAACAATAAAAATAACCCCTGTAAAGATTCGTACCAACAGTAATCCAATATTCGTAAGTGTTTGATTCATATGCTCATCTCCTCTTAATTTGTGTACAGATTAGGTAATCAACACTACAAAATGTAGTGTATTATGCATCAATAATCGGTAGCGCATAAAGCGCCACCCATTAGGATATATCTTGCCAAACTACATTAACGCCAGGGCAAACATAAGCGTCAGCATCACTAGCACATAGCTGGATAACATAATCGAACGCCAGGGCAATTGGATTACCGGCTCTTGCTGAGGGTCTAGAATACGTGAGATCCGATAATTAATGGACGTTTCTGCAAAAGAGGAACAAGCGGCGGAATTCACCAGATGGGCATTCGCGGGCGTCATTCTCAGCAGTTTGAGCAATGCACTTCCAATTCCCATTGGTGAACCTGTGCGTTTAATTGCTTCATTGTCAGCCAAAATTTCACGGGCTATCTTATAATGGTTGGTAATATGACGCAGCACCGGCAAGTAGAACAGCAATGTGGCGCACATTTGCAGCAACCATGTCTTTAATGGATCATAATGCTTCATATGATACGCTTCATGGTATATGACAGCCTCTTCCTCGTACTTGTCCAGTAGGGACAGCAATGCGGAGGATAATACAATGCGAGGCTTCCATAATCCCATGGTGAAAGCGGCAGGCTTGGCATAATCAATGACCCAAATCCGGTCGGCTCCCAGTTCACGATATCGTTCACCCAGTGCCTCCGTCAGCGGCAGGTCACGCATCCGGCGCAGTCTGCGGAAAGCCGCCCTTGTGGCCATACACTGCCGTATCGCTTCTACCCCGGCAATCCCAAAGGTGAGAAAGACGAGTCCACTGAGGGCATCCACCATGTAGCCAATTCCATAGTTCTGCAACAGACTTCTACAAATCTGAAACACGTTAAAATCCAATTTCCAGCCGAAAATATGCTGCCCGGCGTACATACCCATCTGTATAAGGGCGAAACCCGAAATAAAGGCGCCTGCTGTAAACAGTAATTTAGAACGTGTTTTCCACATCGTCTATATATCCTTTTTCCATTGTTTAATTTTTTGTTCCAGACGTTCGATCAGCATAGGATCGGCCACCTCCAGAGCATCAATCATATGATTTACAGCGAGTGGACCGAATTCATCCACCAGTTCGTGGCTTAACTCCTTGGACTGTTCATCCCTGAATTCTTCCCTGCTCAAAACCGGTCGATACAAAGACGTTCTCCCGCGTATACTCTTACTCAGTATTCCCTTTTCCACCAGACGGTTCATCACGGTCATCACCGTATTGAAATTAAAGTCCCGATCCCCCTCCAACGCGGTCTGCACTTCTTTGATGCTCCGATCCGAAGTGGACCATAAAATATCCATAATTTTGGCTTCCAGAGGTCCGAAAAATCGGTTGAGTCCGGTTTCGCCAGTTTTAAAATTCAGTCGTTTCATAAGAAGCACCTCACACTACCGATTGTAGTGTATATATCCTGATAAAGTCAACCGTCACACCTAATGTCAGTTTCTTCAAAGGGATTTATATACATCCGCCGAATGTCTCCATCCGGCGGCAATTCATAGCCTGATCAGCTTCAGTTCAATCCGCCAATCTGTAGCCTACACCTCTTACCGTTGCAATATATTCAGGCTCCGCAGGCCGGTCGCCCAGCTTCTTGCGCAAGCTTTTAACATGCACATCCACGACATTGCTGCCGCCTACAAAATCCGTCTCCCAGATATCATGCATCATCTGCTCCCGAGAAATGACTTTGCCTTGAGCATCAATCAGCTTCAACAACAAATCATATTCCGTTTTGGTCAGATTTAATTGATTCTCTTCTTTATATACTAACATTTTATCACGGTCAATCCAGATGTCCTTGAACACCGTACGACGGCTGCCTTGCGTTGCCTGACGGGAAGCTGCCGGATGACGTACAATCATCCGTTCAATGTCATGTACCATATGATTAGAAGCCAGCGGCCATACCAGCACCTCTTCCGAAGGAAGCAGCTCATGCGCACGAACAGCCATCCGATCCTGAATCACATACATAACGGGTGTATCTTTCATCTGTTCCGCCTCAAGACGATTACGGATATCCAGTAATTCACTCCGTGTATCGGTAGCGGTCAAATCGTAAATCAGCAGATCGCTTCCCAAATGACGTTGTACTTCAGGCTCCCAGCGATGGAACACCATCACATCAAAGCACGCGTCTGACAACGTACGTACCAAACCATGAACGACACCCGGAACCGAGCTGATCAGAACGATGCGGCGTGTAGTCGGGCAGTACAACGGCTCATTGGAAGGAACCGTCTGTAACGCAGGGGCAGAGGGAGCGGATAACATCGTTGTCCAGTTACCCTTCACCCGTTTAGGCATCTCGGCTGCTGTGAAACGATTCGTTATTTGATTCGCTTGCTTTGGCATTCCTTACACACTCCTCCGAATACGACATGGGCATGGGCGATGGTATATCCCGTTTCATGTGCAACCGTCTCGATCCAATCATGTGGAACCTCGCTCATCACTTCATCTACCCGTCCACATACCTGACAAATAATATGCTGATGATCATCCATTCGTCCATCATAACGACTGGCAGCTTCCCCTAGCTTCAACTCGCGGATCAATTCCTTATCTGTTAAATAACGTAGCGAATTATATACCGTTCCATAGGCAAGATTATATCCGCGCTCCATCAACCGGTTCATAACATCGGCTGCGGTAGGATGATCGTGGGCCTCACGAACCACATCATATACCGCTTGGCGCTGCGAAGTTAAATTTAAAGTTCTCATACCGCATCTCCCTTAACGATCGCAGATTATATTTATTCTCAACTTATAATTACAATAATAAATCAATTTAGAATAAGTATAAATCCTAATTCATTTCAAGTCAATGGGATCGGATAAATTGAGCCACTTTGCAACACAATGTATACAAGATATACGTTCAGCTCATACACACGGGGAGGATATTTTATGAAAATACTCTGGATATTCACACTCTTTATGGTACTCATGCTCGGAACCAATCTGCTGGTGAACTGGCTATTTGGTATTCATAATCCTTGGGATTCTATTTCATTGGCTTTTGGCACCCTGCGACCATCCGAATATATCGTCTTGGCAGGAATGCTGCTGTTGCTCTTTGTTACCGTGGGCAAAAAGCAAATTGGATACGCACTTCAATTCCTTTTCTCACGATGGTCACGTTTTCTGAGAGTTCCCTCTTCTAACTCTGCTTCTTCGCACAAGAGCCATCAGAAAAAGCAGAATGGGGAAAATGTAAACAAATAATGGATGAATATAAATTAGGGACTGCCGTCCAAATTCAAAATGCTCGCTCAGGCTCGATGTTCCTATCTGGGACCACAGTAAAACAAGGATACCGCAGGGAAGCAGCGTTTTTCGGTAGGGTAAACCAAATATATCGGATATCCCCACCGCGGATGCATAGAAGAACAAAGCCACTTTAAAAAAGTCCCCGATCAGTACAGACATCAGTATAATGACATCGGGACGCTGGACGTATTCCGAAAGCTGGACATTCGCAAACGTGCTTAATAATGGAAAGATAGAACGCTCCGTTATATCCGTACCCAGCACGGTTACATTTAATATGGCGACTTCAACTAAAACGATACCCGCAGCTATAATGCCCACATAACCTGCTCTGGTCATCTGTGAAGGCTTATGTACACAAGGGATAAACATCATGAAACAGATCATTTCACCGTAAGGAAAAGGCAAACGTTCTCTAATTACTGAGCTGAGTACAGGCTTAAAGCCCTGACTCATTACAGGCCTCAGCTCTTCCAGATGAATGCTGCCCGATAAGATTAATAGTGTAGTTCCCCAGAAAATGACGAGTAACACCACCGAAAGAAAGATCTGTCCAGTGCGGGCCAACACTTCAAATCCGAGCCAGAGAACATAAATCACACATATTACCATCAGAAAGGCAACGACCATACTTGGTGTTTTTTCCAGTATGGAGACACGGACCAGCTCAGTCTCATCGCGTAGATTTCTACTGGTTAAATACAGAAAAAACAGAATGTACAGTATCCCCACTGCTGTTCCACTCGTATTCCCGAGCAATTTACGGGCATAGGTGGTCAACGTTTGGCCGGGAAACATTTCTGCTGTGTAGGTATACATTCGAAACAATACGATCCCGACACCCATAGCGATGAGCTGGGCAATCCATGTATCCCGTTCATATTCATTATCCAAATTGATAATGACCGCATTTCCCAGCAGAAAATGGAACATAAGAATGAGCATTTGCCCGGTACTGACCAGCCTTACGTGTCCAAGACCATGATTCACGAAGCATTCTCCTTCCTTGTTGTGTTTTCGGTCTTCTTAAACCAGGACACCATTAGCAACAGGAGCGGGAAAAATACAGAAAATATAGGGAATATGTATTTCAACACGAAATCGCCTATTTTAATATGCTCCTGATAGCTTTGAGCCATCAGTACCGAAGATATGAGCATAATTATTCCGAATGGCAGCAGCAACTTGCGGCTAGAAGTGTTAAATACGTCTTCTGCTGCCTTTATCGCCGCATAATAGAAAATAAAGATCTTAAAAAAATCAAAGATAATAACGGTCATGACCCCAATAACATCCACCCTGTCGATGAAATCCGATATTTCCACCTTGCTGATCGTGGATAGTATCGGGTACGTGGCCCGCTGGAACACGTCCTCTCCGAGTGAAAGTACGTTTACCAGCGCAACTATGGTCAGGATGATGCCCCCCAGCAGCACAGCGGAAACACCAACGCCGTTGGCACGATAGTCTTTCTTTAATGTGGGAAGAATCATCGTAAAGGTAACCATCTCACCAAACGGCAGCATCAAGGCCTGTGAATAAATCACCCGCCATATCGGCTGCCAGCCATGCTGGGCAATAGGCAGCAGATTCCCCCAGTCCACAATGCCGGACAACACGAGCATTACATTCGTTGCGAGCCCCAGTACCAGCATAAAGACCAGCAGCCAAATCGCTGTTCGCCCCGCCACTTCAAGCCCTAAATGCATCACGTACATCACAAGCGCGATCATCAGAGCACTGATGATGATTAACGGTGTATGCGGGAGTGTCCGATCGGCAATCAGTGTCCCCGTATCTCGAAGATCACGTGCCCCACCGTACATAAAAAAAACAATATACAAAAAAGCAATCACGCCTCCTGCCTTTCTGCCCATGATAACTTTGCTGTATTGCGTCATAAGCAAATTGGGGTAGCGTCTGTGAAGGCTGCCGTAGCACAGAAAAAGCAGGGCCCCAAGCCCTGTAGCGATGAGGATAGCCAGCCATGCATCCTTGCCCGCATCCCTTCCAGGAATGGACATCATAGACGTTCCCAATTCAAATAGAATCATGAGGGAAATTATCTCTATCGCATCTATTTGTATTTTTTTCATCGCCTTGCCTCCTCCCCCTGTTCGACTATTCGGACTCACCCCTTGAATACGGGTTGGTCCGTGCCTGCGTATGCTTCAGTACCGAAGTGACCTGAACACGAACGGTGCTTTCTGCAAAATAACGGCTCCATCGGGAAGAAAGCCTTTTCCATTGCGCAGGATGGCTTCTCTCCAGCTCAAGGCCGAAGCCGAGTACATCGCTACGGGTACGCTGAACCTCTCTAACCGTTGATGAAATCACTTTTTTTGTTTCCTCTGCCCATTGCCTCTGCAAGCTTTTCATCACCTCTGGACTTTTCAAGTCAATCGGACACTCAGCTTCCTGTATCGCCCCGACTTGCTTTAAGTCAATTACAAAAACAGGCTCTCCTTGCTCCATCAGGCTGCGTACATTTGCCTTAGAGAACAAGGTTTCGATCCCGATGACTTCGCCTTTCTTGCCGCAGCTCAATGTGGTTTCAGCACTTTTCACCTTGTTGTTCACGATAGACAGTCCAATCGCCTGGTCATCTTCCAACCAGTGTACGAGACGATCCTTTCGGAACACTCCCATCCCGGTAATACGCACGATCGCTTCCGGTAAAATATTGTCCACATTGTTCTTACGGGGGGCCTGCTCCATCCTACCATCCACTTTTACGCCCGTAAGAAGAGGACCGCCGCCCTTATTGGACATGCTGCGAATGACATCGTCGAGACTCACGGCGTAATCCCCTGCATACAAACGCTGAGATGTTTCCAGCTTTCCTGAAATATCATTAGCAGGAATACGGCCGATCGCGGTCATGGTTGCCAGTACATCCTTCCCAGTCTCACCGCGCGCTACCAGCATTTTCATCGTGAGCCGGGTCTCCGTATACCTTTCCAGAAAATCCAGCGTATCTCCGATTCCACGCCGTGCCAGATTTTCCCCAATGACGACCAATCTTGCATGGGCCAGAGAAATTTCGCGTGGAACCTTCTGTGAAGCTTTGCGGATGGCTTGAAAAAGACTGTTCCCCTTTTCCTGAAACAACACGATAGGGGTATCTCCTCTCGCTTTGGCCCCGGCGATTTCATCTGCCACGATAACCTGCAGGGAAACCTCATAATCCGTTTCTCCAGCCACATCAATGCCTATTGCCGCTACGACTGCTCTCTGATTTAGCTCTACTGAATCCCAACAACCAGACAGGAGGGGCATCAATAGTAGCCCCACCAGGCTCAGAGCCCACATTCTCCCCTTGAAGGTTACCGTGCTTCGTTCATTCCCCTTCCCCTGATACACCCTCGGCTCCCCCCTCCTGCATCGGTGTCGTTTTATCGGAAGAGGAAATTCCGCTTCCATCCTTCATTCGTGTCTGGTTAGTAGATGTAATGCTTTTAGGACGTGTCCGCATCATCCAGAATGGGAGACGCAATACAGCATCCTTTTGACTCTCCAGTACAAAGGGGCTGAAAGGGGCCATGTAGGGCACCCCAAAAGAACGTAGGCTGTTCATATGGGCAATCAGCGCAATCAGCCCCAATGTAATGCCATACAGCCCCATAAACGCTGATAGTATCATAAAAACAAATCGGAACAGTCTCCCGGCCACCGACATGTTATAGGCTGGAATGGCGAAGCTGGCAATCCCCGTCAGGGCTACCACAATCGTGAGCAGCGGGGTGACGATCCCGGCCTCCACAGCCGCTTGTCCCAAGACAAGCGCACCAATAACGGATACCGTTTGTCCACCCACACGTGGCATTCGAATACCCGCTTCACGCAAGATCTCAAAAGTAACCTCCAAAATAAGCGCCTCCAGAAATGCCGGAAAAGGAACGGATTCCCGCTGAGCCAGTATGCTGATCAGCAGCGGGGTCGGTATCATTTCGTAATGATACGTCGTTAGGGCAATGTAGAGAGAAGGCCCCAAGATTAGAATGATAAAGCTGATATATCGAATGAGTCGGACGACAGTCGCCATATCGTAACGTTCCTCATAATCCGAAGCACTCTGAAAGAATTGGGCAAATACGGTAGGCATCACTAGTACAAACGGATTTCCATCTATGATGAGCGCCACTCGGCCCTCCATAATATTGCTACTGATCGTATCTGGTCTTTCCGTGTTATAGATCGTTGGGAATGGTGTGAAATTATGGTCCTGTATCATCTCCTCTACCATACCGGATTCGAATACGGCGTCGATATTGATGTTTTTTACCCGTTGACGAACTTCATCTACAACACTTTGATCTGCAATATTCTTCATATACAGCATGGCTACATTCGTGAGGGACGTGCTTCCTACTTTGAACATCTCCATCGTAAGATCGGAGCTTTTAATCCGCCGTCGGACAAGAGAAATATTCGTGAACAGGGATTCCACAAATCCCTCTTTCGGTCCCCTGACGACAGACTGTGTGGTGGGCTCGTTGACCGCACGCTTCTCTCCTCCACGTGTGCCACACGCAATGGCCTTTGTACACCCTTCCAGTAAAATGATCGTATCTCCCATCAAGAGCTGTTCCATCATGGAGTTCCAATCATCGCATTCCTTCACTTCACCAAGTTCAAGTGCATGGCCCTGTATCCGACTGTAAAGCCCTTCTGCACTTTCTACCTCAGCAGCCACCTCGGCGGATGGTCGGCTAAGCAATGATTTCATGACGAGTTCATTCACTGTGTCCGTCTTGACCATACTATCCAGAAATACAATGGCAGCAGGAACGTCAGCTTTCAGCCCCAGACTAAAGCGGCGAATCAGGAAGTCCGGGCTGCCTGACGTCAATTCCTTGATTTGCTCCAGGTTGGTTTCCAATTGAGCCTCGATCTTAAGAAAATGCGAAGAGCTTCCATTATTCCTGTCCGCCCCCGACTTTTTATTATATTTGCGATAGGGATAGCGAATCATGAGCAAACCTCATCTCCAAAGTGGCAGTAATGGACCCCACATCTTTTTCCTAATTATTGTATATTTGGAGTATGCTCAATCTATTCCCAGTTATGCACTAAGTGTAAGGACGAAACGTTATAAGTCACATCCGCGTAATAAATTTCAATAAATTCTTCATTTCCAAGCCTAATGTCAGTTTTTTTGATAAAATGAAGAAATATGCCTCTCGGGAGGGTTAACATCTTGTTCAGTACGTTTTTTGTAAATACCTGTATCCTTGTCACCTTTTTGTACATAACCGGGCTCATATCTCAAAGATATAAAATCCGCCTACATACCTTAAAGCGTAAGGCACATTGGATCGGAGGCGCTCTTTTTGGATGCTATGGCATTATCTTGATGTACTATTCGTTCCCAGTGGGCTTTAATACAATTGCCGATCTTCGTCATCTGGCCATCGTAGCTACGGCGGCTTACATTGGCGGACCGGCAACACTCATGACTACCCTATTTATATGCTTAGGCAGATTAATGCTGTTTGGTATCACCACTCAAGCCATTGTGGGGGCTTTTTTTATGATGCTCGTGGGCCTGGGTTGCGCTTTGCTGTCACATCTGTCCTGGTCACGTTTAACGAAGATGATGATGATGAACGTTTTCGCTTTGGGCATTATTTTCTGCTCTCTCACAATTAATTTGAATGATATTAATGATGTTCTGGACGTTTATCCGCTCCATTTTGTTATTTCTATGGCAGGCGGATTTCTTCTGTATCTCATTGCTGAGTCCATCAATACCTCCAATGAGCTATTACTTCGTCTGGAGCATACCTCCTATACAGATCATCTCACCAATTTAAGCAACAGAAGACAGCTCGAATTTTCATTGGAAGAGCAGCTTCCTCAAGCTCGTCAACGTCACGAGCACTTATCTGTACTGGTGTTGGATATTGATCATTTTAAGGAAGTGAACGATACCTACGGTCATGCGGCCGGGGATGCAGTGCTGCGTCAGCTAGGTCAGATTTTGAGGGAAAAATGTCGCTCCTTTGATGTGGTAACCCGCAGCGGCGGGGAGGAATTCACCGTACTTCTGCCGAATTGTGCTTTCCGGCAAGCGTTACGCATAGCGAATCAGATCCTTGGCGGGGTAGATCAGTACGAGTTCGTTTTGTCAGACGGGCTTGTACTCAAAGTCACGGTGTCTATCGGCGTAACGACCTTTCCCGATACCGGGGAGGATATGTCAGGGGCGGCTCTGCTGGAACAGGCGGATAGAGCGCTATACGAAGCTAAAAATGCAGGGCGTAATCGGGTCTGCTCCTATCAGGTATAAAGCGGGCATTCTTTTCATTTACGATTTCGCATCATATGAGCACCCTACAGAAATAGCCGATACAACCCTCTCTCGGAAGAGTCGTATCGGCTATTATCCGTTTTGAAAAAAATGTGTTAATCCCCTTTGGAAGAAGCCTTGGCATCCTCGCCTTCACTATGGCTACTGCCGCCCACCACCAGCGTTGTACGCTTGGCGAGTGAGGCCAGCGTATGAGACTCCCATACCTCCAGCATACGTCGTTCGCTCTCGACTACGATTTCCGATACGGCGGTTGCAAGCTCCTCACAAAAAGGATTCGTCTCTGGCTCATGCATCATACCTGGAAAAATCGGATCACATATTTCAATGGCGTGGTATATATCGGCAAGTGTAATATGGTCTGCCGAACGGGTAAGCACATAGCCTCCCTCACGGCCTTCACGTGCTTCTATTAATTCTGCCTGTACAAGTCGCGTCAGCACCCTGCGCACCAAGGTGACCTCACAGTCAATAGAGCGGGCAATAGACCCGCTGGCACAGAGCTCTCCATGCTTTTCCAAATAGACAAGAGCCTTTACCGCCACCCCAAGCCATCTGGGCGTTGCGGTGCGTAGTCTTTTTTCACTATTCAAATGAAATGACACCCCTAAGCTGTAGAAACTTCGTTGAATGCATTGTACGTGAAGTCAGAAGTAAGTTCAAGCCTGAAGGCTGGAATCTCCTGTAGCACAAGCGCTCAAAGTAAAATAACTTAGCCGCACTTCGCCACTCAACCACAGGTACACATCACGTGAACCTGAGACTGTACCCAGTGCTTCGGAGAGCGTCATCCATGCTTGCGCTCCTCCCGTATGGCCAACGTTTATACGTGCTGCAACTTCGCTGTCCGGCGTATCCAAACAAAGCTCAATTGCTGCATCGCTACTATTGCCTGACACGCGGCATTGAAGTTCAACCGCGCTCACCGTATCTAATTCTACGCCATGAAAGGCAATCCAGCCGGGACGTTGAGGTGAACGCGGACGTACACAGGCCTCCTTTTGCTCCTTGCTTTCATCCAGCAGGATACGGGAACAATCATCAAAGTTTTCGGCGCGAATGCTTTGTTCGGCTTGACGGGGCGGAATAACTTCACCTCTAACGTTCACAGGGTGCTCCAGCCGGATATCCGCTGAAGAAGCACCTGCCAGCAAGGTGTACTCGCCAGCTTCAACGCAATAGCGATCCCGTGTGACATCCCAAATCGCCCAATCCTTCACTCGCATTGTAAAAGAAATCGTTCGCGTCTCCCCCGGCTCCAAGCGGATGCGTTGAAATCCACACAACGTCTTCAATGCTCGCTTTACTCGCGAAGCTCCGGGCCGTACATATAGCTGTACAACCTCCTCCCCAGCAGCTATGCCCTGATTCGTAACGTCCACCCATACATTCAGGGTATCCGTGGCATCCAGGGCACCAAAAGAGTTCACACGACCTTCGGGGACGGACCTGTCGTTTGAATCGGGCGCTTGGGCATCTGTGCGCAGATGGCTGTACTCAAATGGCGAATACGTCAAACCGTGGCCGAACACGTATAAAGGTTCACCTTCAAAATATTGATAGGTACGTCCGCCGCGAATAATATCGTAATCTTTGATATTACCCAATTGATCCTCCGCTTGATACCATGTCATATTCAAACGACCCGCTGGCGCGTAATCCCCAAACAGCACATCCGCTACTGCCGTGCCATGCTCTTGCCCGGCATGAGACGTGTACACGATCGCTGGAATATGCTCCTGTACCCAAGGGATGGCAAACGGATAGCTGCCCGTCAGAACCACGATCGTATTAGGGTTAACCCGATACACTTCCTCGATGAGCCGCTGCTGGGAAGCTGCCAGCTCCAAGCCCGGACGGTCATTCTCTTCCTTACCGTTAATCAGCGGGTGATTGCCTACGAATACAATCACTGTATCTGCAGCTTGCGCAGTGGCTATTGCTTCCACTAAACCATCCGACACCGTCTCTACCCGGAATGTTGTATGGTCCTGGTTAGCGGCTTCCGTTACCTTCAATGAACCCTCTGTCCCTGTGATCACAGGCTTGCCGTTCCATGTCGTCCACAGACGCTCCCCTTTTTCAACAGGAGTCAGTCCAAAGACTTCTTTGACATACCAGCCATACGCTTCCTCAGCTGTCACACGAAGCGTTTCCTCATCGCTCGTCACATAGGTACCCAGGCGCTCGTCGGTCAACGTGACGCTGCCGTAGCCCCAATCGTTCACGGTCAAAACCGTTGGTTCGGCATCATGGGACAACCGCATGTCACCGAAGGAATCAACTGTGACCTTCGCTCCGTCAGCCGCCGCCGCGAAGGTCACGCGATCCTTGGCATCGCGGTATATGACGCGCTCCTGCGCGTCTTCGGTTTCCAGCTTGGCGCAAATCGCTTCAAGCGGTGTCACAAAATATGGAAGTGTACCGGAATACCAGTCGCGGTACACCTCATTGCCGAGCGCCCCGATCACCGCCACCTTGCCGCACCCCGCAGGGTCCAGCGGCAGGAGCGAACGCTCATTTTTCAACAGTACGATCTGCTCTCTCGCTGCACGCAACGACAGTTCACGGGCTTGCTCTGTCATCAGGGCCTCTTCCCCGATCAAGGCATAGGGATTGTCTGTGGCCAGATCAAATTCCCCCAGACGAAAGCGAACACGAAATGTATGGAACAACGCCTGATCCAGGTCCGTTTCTTGCAGCTTTCCTTGTGCCAAGGCATCACGAATGGCCTGCTTGGACAAATCCGCATCATCTGTAATGCTGTCGATCCCCGCGCGAATAGATTCAGCCACACCCGGTGTGTGGGAGTCATAATACTGATGGTCCTTTACGATTCCCATCACATCACCAGCATCACTGACGACAAAGCCATCCATTCCCCATTCGTCCCTGACAATATCATTAACACCGTGGTACAACGTAGCAGGCGTTCCATTAATCAGGTTGTAAGAGGTCATCATGGACTGGGCTTTGCCTTCCGTAAAAGGCTTCTCAAAGGCTTTCAGATAGTATTCACGAAGGTTTCGCGGGTCTATGCTGGAGGAATCACTTCCCCGGTCCACCTCGTTATTGTTTCCGAGGAAATGCTTTAATGTCGCAACCGCTTTCAAATATACCGGATGATCACCCTGTATGCCTTTGACCAATTCCTTCGCCAGTTCTCCCGTCAAATACGGGTCTTCTCCATACGCTTCCTCACTACGCCCCCAGCGCGGATCACGCTCCATATCTACGGTTGGTGCCCATAACGTCAGTCCGTTTAGAGCCGGGTCACGGCGGTAGTACACACGCGCTTCATCCGAAATAACCGAGCCGACTTGTCGCATCAGTTCCGTATCCCACGTACAAGCCAACCCCACAGGCTGCGGAAATGAAGTCGCCTCTCCTAACCAGGCTATACCATGTGCTGCTTCCGTACCATGCTTGTATGCGGGGACTCCCAATCGTTCAATGGCAGGCTGATATTGCAGCATGGAATCAATCTTTTCCTCCAAGGTTAGCCGAGACACCAAATCCCGTACACGTTCGTCCAGATGAAGCTTCGGATTTTGAAAAAGATATTCTAGATCCGTTGTTTCATGACTCATATCCGTCATCTCCTTGTCTCCATTTAAAATATCATAAAAGGCCGTTATGAAAGCGTTTTAATATATCATAGCGAAAAAGGAGTACCCCGGCAACAATTGCTGTTGCTCACCATTTGGTGTCTTTCCTCAATCAATACCGAATAGACCAGTGTCGCCAATGGCGTGGATATCGGTGTTTGTTAGGACATGAGCTTATAATCACGAATTGTAGCTTCGTCCGCGCCTTCTACAGAACCATTCAGGAAGCTCTTAGCCAATGTACCTGGTTAGTAACAGTGTGTAAATTAAAAAAATTGTATATTTTCTTCAATAAATAAAGCAAAAAACAAAGCAAAAAATAATATTTTTTGGTATAATCAGGATATATAATCAAAGGAGGAAGGGTTTATGAAAAATACCGGAATGACACGGCCTCTGGATCAATTGGGGCGAATCGTGCTTCCCAAGGAAATGCGCACCACGATGGATATCAATATTGGTGATTCGCTCGAATTTTTCGTGAATGAAGAAGGATTTGTATTAAGGAAATATACAGGTGTATCCTGCAAATTTTGCGGCGCAGTTGATCATTTGACTTATTTTCGTGATAGCTTTATTTGCGCCGATTGCATTCAGGTATTAAAGACAGAGGAAAATGTACATCCCACCAGCACCGAAGCCATCCAGGCTCAAGAACATACCAAGCCGGTTCGTAACCATACAACCTGGCAGCCTAAACAATCCAGAGTCCAGCAAGGAGAAATGGTAAAAAAGCTCCGAAAGCTGATTCAGGAACATCCCAACCTGCCGCAAAAGGTATATGCCGAAATGCTCGATATCTCACAAGGCCGGGTGTCCCAACTGAAAAAGCTGCTTTAAATTATTCAGTAATTTATTACAAAACATACTCAGATCCAATGGATTGCCATCCTATTTGTTTTCCGTCAAATATTCGATCGTCAGGTGTAGAATAAGGAGCGTATTCGTTGATGTGTTCCTAACTTTCACCTGACTTTTTTGTGCGTTCTCCCCCTGTCGACGTGACAATAATCACATACTCTCTATCCATCCATATATACAATATATAGACCGAAACAATTGTTTAGTACACGATATCGTCAATATATTGTTTTTTGGAGAATAATATATATTTTACTATATGGAGGTTTTTGCAATGAAAGTGTTGGAGGAACATCAATTATACAGCATCGGCGAGCGGGTCATTGGGGCACAAGACTTGGACATGCTGCGGGAGAATGCAAATTTGAATGGAGAGTCGTTCAGTGGAAAAATGAGTAAGCTCGGCTCCGAGTACGCCAAATGGTATGCGCGACTACGTGTGCTTCCGCCTGAACTGACAGACGCTATCGACCACGGATATGTGTATGTTCACGATTTGGACCAATATGTGCTCGGGACTACGAACTGTATCTTTATACCTTTTGGTCGTTTGTTGCAAGATGGTTTTAATACAGGCAATGGCTCTGTGCGCACACCACAAACCATTATGTCTGCTATGGCACTGGTGGCTATTATATTTCAGTCTCAGCAAAACAGCCAATTTGGAGGTGTCTCTGCCAATAAAATAGACTGGGACCTTGCTCCTTTCGTGGCCCGGTCCTTCCGCAAGCATCTGCGAAAGGGACTCCGTCTGTTCGGAGAAGAAATAGAACCCACCCTGCCTGATGACGAATTACATATAGCCAGCAGCCTATTACAGGAGGTCTGCCCTCGTTCATACGCATTCGCACGTGAAGAAACGGAGACGGAGACCCGCCAGGCCGCTGAATCCCTTATTCATAACCTGAATACCATGAGCAGTCGGGCAGGCGGGCAAATTCCGTTCACATCACTGAATTACGGTATGTGTACTTCTGCTGAAGGGCGGCTTGTTACGCAATCATTGCTGGAGGCCACTATTCGTGGCCTGGGCAGCGGGGAAACCCCTATTTTCCCACAGCATATTTTCCAATGCAAAAAAGGAATTAATCAGGCCGAAGGCGATATCAACTATGACTTATTCATGCGGGCAGTAGAATGCTCCAGCAAACGTATGTATCCCAATTTTGTCAATGTGGATGCTACCTTCAACCTGCCCTATTACCGCGCAGATGATCCGGATACCATTATTGCGACGATGGGCTGCCGTACCCGCACCTTTGCTGACCGTTTCGGCAGAAACCGTCAAAGCGGCAAGGGTAATCTCTCATTCAATACGATTAATCTGGTGCGTCTTGGCATTGAGTACGGTATTTGCACAGGCAAGCGCAAGATACCTGACCGGGATGGCTTTGATACCAGATTGGAAGAGGTTATGCGCATTGCCGTGGACGGACTGATCCATCGCTACCATATACAGACCAGCCAGCCGGCAAAAGCCTCAGACTTTATGATGCGCGAAGGGGTATGGGAAGGCGGAGAAAAGCTGGAGCCGGATGAAAAAGTGGGCAACGTACTGAAGCACGGTACGCTGTCGGTCGGGTTTATCGGGTTAGCCGAATGCATGAAGGCACTGTATGGCAAGCACCACGGAGAGGATGACGCTGTATACCGTGAAGCACAGCGAATCATAGCTTCTATGCGTGTCTACTGCGACCGTATGAGTGAATTGCATGATCTTAACATTACACTATTCGCTACGCCTGCCGAGGGTCTATCCGGCAAGTTCACGTTGCTGGATCAGCGTGATTTTGGAATTATTCCCGAGGTAAATGATCGAGAATACTACACGAACTCTTTCCACATTCCTGTGTATTACACGCTCCCGGCTGCCCGTAAAATCAGCCTCGAAGCCCCATTTCATAATCTGTGCAACGCTGGTGCGATTTCGTACATCGAGTTGGATGGTAATGCGCGGAATAACCCGGAGGCGTTTCTTAAAATTGTACAATACGCGCTCCATCAGAACATTGGGTACTTCTCCATCAATCATCCGGTAGACCGCTGCACGGAATGCGGCTACGAGGGCATTATCGGGACAAGCTGTCCCGAATGCGGTGCTGATGAAGAACATACGCATTTTCAGCGCTTGCGCCGGGTAACCGGATATCTGACAGGTGATTATACCGTTCGCTTCAACGCCGCGAAGCAGGCTGAGGTGCGTGACCGGGTGAAGCATCGGTGAATTTGTGCGGCTACATTCCGGAATCTCTGAACGAAGGGCATGGCCTGCGTACCGTCGTATTCATTAGCGGTTGCCGCCATGCCTGCCCCGGCTGCTTCAATCCCTCGTCATGGAGCTTCCGCGCAGGTGAACCGTTCACACTGGAGCGACAGCAGGAAGTCATCCGTGACATCGCAGATAATCCACTGCTGGACGGGTTAACCCTTTGCGGCGGAGACCCTTTTTTCTCGGCATCGGAATGCACGCAGTTTGTGCGCGACTTCCGCGCTGCCTGCCCTGACCGAACCGTGTGGGCCTATACGGGCTTTGACTATGAGGAGCTGCTTACGGATCAGGCCCGCCGGGAGCTGGCGCTGCTGTGCGATGTGATTGTGGACGGTCCTTTTGTAGAACAGCAAAAGGATCTGACCCTTCCCTTCCGGGGCAGCCGCAATCAACGACTGGTGGATGTGAAGGCCAGCATTCAGGCAGGATCTATAGTTACATTAGCCTAAGGCGATGTTATACTCGCATGAGATACTACACCCTAAGACAAATCCTTTCCTTATGGAGAGGGCTTGTCTTTTTTTGCATGTAGTTCATTTTAGATTTAAACAGAGTTTATATTGCGTATCCTGCAAGTTTCACTTATGATGGTGAACAAGTATACGAGTGCATAATTATTCGTCATACCATAATCGCATAGCTTGGAGATAGGTGTCTGTTCTATTCAGTACAGGCTTAAAAGGGAAGCTGGTGCAAGTCCGGCGCGGTCCCGCCACTGTAAACGGGGAATTTTCAGCTGTTGATACACCCACTGGTCCACAGACCGGGAAGGAGCGCTGAAAGTCATGATCCGTAAGTCAGGAGACCTGCCTATTTCAACAACATCGCAAGTACCTACGGGAGATAGGGAGGTGTTAAGAGCAGTCGCCGAATTTTCATTTTTTAAATAACGGAGGCATTCTTTCCCTACTCATTTTTAACCCCGGGGAGGAATGTCTTTTTTTGTACGCAAAAATAAACTGGCTACCAGCCTGGGAGGAAAAGTACATGTCATTTACCGAATTGCCTGAGTTGTCCGGCTTGATCAGCAGTAACCTGGGATATCCGCGTATCGGAGGAAACCGGGAATGGAAGAAAGCACTGGAACGCTTCTGGAACGGCAGCATGGATGAAAGCGAATTGCATACCGAGATGAAACGATTGCGATTGGAGCATCTGAGCAAGCAGCGCGACAAGGGAATCGATCGAATTCCGGTCGGAGACTTTTCCTATTACGATCACATGCTTGATACATCCGTGATGTTCGGTCTGGTGCCGGAACGGTTCAACTACCGTCCCGATGGGCCTGTTCCTCTGTCCGTCTATTTCGGGATAGCCCGTGGACAAAAGGGTGCCACCGCCAGTGAAATGACCAAATGGCTGAATACCAATTACCACTACATCGTACCGGAATTGGCAAATGCAACTCCGGTGTTCACCGAGAATAAGCCGTTGCAGGCTTATCGTGAAGCGAAACAGGAACTAGGAATTGAAGGTAAACCCGTCATTATCGGTCCTTATTCGTTCGTTGCTCTGTCCAAAGGCTATGACCGTAAGGATTTGGCCGCGATCATACGAAGCTTCCTGCCACTGTACGCCCGCGTCCTGTCTGAGCTGGCTGCGGAAGGCGTTCAGTGGGTGCAGGTAGATGAGCCTGTCTTGACCACCTCATTCCCGACAGAGGATTTGGACATTATTCAGGAGGCCTATGAGGCTCTGGCCCAAGCTGCTCCATCCTTAAATATCGTGCTGCAAACCTACTTTGGCAGTCTGGATCATTATGAGCGCCTGTCCACGCTCCCGGTACAGGGAATAGGTCTTGATTTTGTGCACGATGATGGCGAAAACCTGGAACATGTGCTACGACATGGCTTCCCCGCAGGGAAAACGCTGGCCGCTGGTGTTATTGACGGGCGCAATATATGGCGCTCCGATCTGAACACCGTAGCTGCGCTGCTTGGACAACTGGCAGAGCAAACCACCGCTGCACAGCTCATCGTGCAGCCATCATGCAGTCTGCTGCATGTGCCAGTCAGTCTGGAAGCAGAGCACAAGCTGGACCGAGAGCTGGTGCAAGCGCTGGCCTTTGCCGATGAAAAGCTGGAAGAAATCGCAGCTTTGACCGCTGCGCTTGGCAAACGCGAACCCTCGGCAATTGCCAAGCTTGAGCAGAGTGCGGACGCGGTAGCCCGCTTCAACAGCTCGGCGGCACGAGTACAGACCGCTACCGATATGGCGGATCTACTGGCGAAAGAGCCGCAGTCACGCAGCGTTCCCTTCGCTGAGCGTCGTGTGATCCAGCAGGACAAGCTGAATCTGCCTCCACTGCCTACGACGACGATTGGCAGCTTCCCGCAAACCGCAGAGGTTCGCAAAGCCCGTCTGCACTATCGCAAAGGGGAATGGTCTGCCGAGCAGTATCGGACGTTCATTCAGCAGCAAATCAAGGAATGGATTGATATCCAGGAGGACATTGGCATTGATGTGCTCGTACACGGGGAATTTGAGCGGACAGACATGGTTGAATTTTTTGGCGAAAAGCTGAAAGGCTTTGCCTTTACACAAAACGGGTGGGTGCAGTCCTACGGCTCCCGGTGTGTTAAACCACCGATTATATACGGAGACGTGTCGTTCGATCAACCCATGACCGTGGAAGAAACGGCCTTCGCCCAATCGTTGACCTCCAAGCCAGTCAAAGGAATGCTGACAGGTCCGGTAACGATTTTGAACTGGTCCTTCGAACGTAATGATATTCCTCGCAGTCAGGTTGCTTTACAGTTAGCACTGGCCCTGCGTGCAGAGGTAGAAGCACTGGAAAAAGCGGGGATTGGCATGATTCAGGTCGATGAACCCGCGATCCGTGAAGGGCTTCCACTGAAAAAAGAACAGCAGCAAGCCTATCTGGCGTGGGCGGTTCAAGCCTTCCTTGTTACAACAGCAACCGTTGAACCCGCCACCCAAATCCATACGCATATGTGCTATTCCGAATTTCAGGATATGATCCAATCCATCTCCGATATGGATGCCGACGTCATTTCTATTGAAACCTCGCGTAGCCACGGAGAACTGATTGTCAGCTTTGAGGATCAGGTGTATGACAAAGGCATCGGTCTGGGCGTATATGATATCCATAGCCCGCGCATTCCCGATGTGTCAGAAATGCTGAGTATGATACAGCGTGCCCTGCGCGTACTGCCTTCTGATTTATTTTGGGTCAATCCAGACTGTGGCCTGAAAACCCGCACCAAGGATGAATCCGTCGCCGCATTACAGCAAATGGTGCTGGCTGCTCAAGCAGCCAGAGATTCGTTGGCTGTATCCAGCTAATTTCTATAACCCTCCCCTTCCCGGCCCTCTTTTTTCCTAAACGCCGGAAGGGGATTCTATTCCAAATCATATAATGTGTATGCCCCTTGAATATGCTCGGGTGTTCCCTGCTTCATATGTACACCCAAGCCATGCTCTCTATCCCAGGAACAGCTAAAATTCAAATACAGCTCATCCTCTTCCGCTGAGTCTGGAATCAATATAGACACCAGCTGTAACCGTTTCAGCAGTTGTTCCGAGCGTTCCACATAAGGCGCATATTCATCCGGGTCTTCTCCCCATGAGGTATAAGCGCTCCGGTACTTTTCCACTACATCTGCATAGTAATGGTGTATCGCTTCCAGCACACGAGGATGAATGTCTGACCCATGTGCCATATATTGCTCCCATGTCTTTTTTTGCTCCTGCTTAGGCTCTCTTACGGCCTGTGCTTCTTCCTCGGAATCGGCGGACACAATAAACTCTATCTCTACCTCCGAGTCCTGTCCGTAAAAATGGAGTTGTACCGTGCCCCGAAGCACGACTTCCTCTGATACTTCCCAAGTCTCATCATCCTGATCCAGCTCCATATACCAGCGTTCCCAATTCATCCTTTACCCCATCCTTTTCATAAGAAATGATCTTTATCTCTATGGACCCTTTTATTTGAGCATTTTGCAACAATCCCAAGAGCGATTTCAAATCAGCAATATATAGATCGGAACGGTTTAGTTCGTCTATCTATTGTACTTTCGAGCGTTGGGAATCGAATGATGCAACATGCTGATTTTACAATTTAACATCCTTAAGAATGAAATTAAAGCAGTTCCTTTTCCGCAAATTCCCCCAAGATTCGGCGTTTTTCTAAATAGAACTACTTTTTTCAGCAGCATTCGCTATCTCATTGACTCTAAAAGCGAAAGAAAACTCCTAAAATGAGCCCGCAGATTTATTTTTAAAATTTTAGTACCTTGCATTAAACAGTACATGATGTTAAATTATACCTGACTACTGATTTATGATTAGTACCTGAAATCTCTTATGTTCAAGCACACATTTCTCCCCCATACTCCAAACGACACCCATGAAGCAATGATAACATCCAGGAAGGGAGCACCGCTCATGAATGTGAACATCCAATTCAAAAAAGGGGTGCTGGAACTGTGCGTTCTTGTTTTAATTGGGCGCAGGGACCGTTACGGCTACGAACTGGCTCAGGCCGTCTCCCGTCATATCGAAGTAGCCGAAGGAGCTTTATATCCGCTGCTTCGCCGTCTGGTATCAGAGGGATACTGTACAACTTATTTACAGGAATCGACCGAGGGACCCCCCCGTAAATATTATCGGCTGACCGATGCAGGCAGCAATTACACGAGAATACTTACACGGGAATGGAATGAATTTGTCCATCATGTCGCAAGCCTACTGAAGGAAGGAAATCCCGATGAATAGAAAACAGTTTCTTACAGAGGTGGAGCAACGTCTCTCCCCTCTCCCCGCAGAGGAACGTAATGAACTGCTTGGTGATTTAAGTCAGCATTTTGACTATGGGTTGGTGAATGGAAAAAGTGAGGCCGAAATTGCCAGCGAATTGGGCAACCCGGAGGATATCGCTCGCGAAGCGCTGGATGATCCCAATGCAACCTGGAATACATCCCCTCCTCCACTTCGCCAGGGAAGCTTCGCACGCAATCTATTTACTTTCTTAGGGCTGTTGTTTCTCAATTTGTTAATCTCCATTCCTGTCTTAGCGTCTTTGTGGGCAGTATGGGTTTCGTTGGCCGCAGCAGCGGTCAGCTTGATAGTGGCCCCCCTTCTTGCTATCGCAGATTATGCGCTGAACGGCAACTTTTATCCCGCTAAATTCTTTTTTTCCATCATGTTGACCGGGATTGGCCTATTGCTGCTGTCTGGAGTACGCTACCTTTTGAACCTTCTGGTCATAGGTACGGTTCGATACTGGAAATGGAATCAGACTACCCTGAGGGGAGCTAACGAGTAACATGAATAAAAAATGGTTTATTGCAGCGGGTCTATGTATCATCATCGGTGTGGCCGGGATGGTAGCCTACGGTGCTCCATGGAACCAACAAGCGATGCAGGAAATAACAGCTATTGATAAAAAATGGACGTTCACACGTGGACAGCTACAGGAACTTAAAGTGAATAGCTCCGATGATGTCTCTATTGTCTTTACTCCCGGTTCCGGCGAGCAGGGCACGATACGCATGAGTGGAGAAGTTCAGACAAAAGTAGCCGACCAGATTCATAATGCCCGTATTGAGAACGGTAAGCTTTCCATTCAATCTGAGCCAGCCCTTTCCTTGGCATTCTTCTCTATCTCTCCTGATTTGAAACAAACGATCACGGTAGAAATGCCCGCTGGTGAAACCCTAAAAGGGCTACAGGCAGATGTACATTCAGGAAGCGTAAACCTCCAGGATGCCTCCATTCAAAACACAAACATCACAGCCACTTCTGGCAATGCCGAGATTTCAAACCTCCAAAGTACCCGCTTGGTCGCCAAGTTAACATCCGGCAGTTTTACGGCTAGTCAGGTTACAGCAAATATGGAATTGCAACTCACTTCAGGGGATGCCAAAATTAACGATTATAGCGGCAATGGTCAAGTTTCCCTGACCTCCGGTATTACGAATATCACACAACGTACCACAGCCAACCTGAAAGTCGATTCAGACTCCGGTGATGTGAGGATTAAGCAGGCCCCTGATTTTAAAGGTATTTATAATGTCCGCTCCGACTCAGGAAGTATAGATACTCCCGAATCCGTTCCCGGCAGTGTGAACGTTATAAAGGTCAAAACGACTTCAGGCGATATTCATATTTCCAAATAGGCCATCATGACCATTGTCAGCGGTCTTCTACTCCAGGTCGCAACTAAGCGAAATAAGCGACCTGGAGTGGAAGTTTGGTTCAGGGAAATTAAATCAGTATAATATAACCATGTGCTTAAATGCACAACTTGTATGTAGCCATAAGGAGGAGACTGGATGGAACTTAAAAATAAAATAGCCATTATTACAGGCGCCACCAAAGGCATTGGTAAAGCCATTGCCGAGGCCTTGGCCAAGGAAGGCGTCAACCTGGGATTAATCTCACGCACACTACCTGACCTGCAAAAGCTGCAAGATTCACTGGGGAGTACATACGGCGTGAAGGTGGTTAGCGCTGTCGCGGATATATCTGATCGCGCACAGGCCGCTGCAGCTGTAGCCTCGCTGGAGCATGAGCTGGGCGCTGTCGATATTTTGATTAACAACGCAGGAATTGCTACATTCGGCACAGTCGCAGACATGGACCCCGAAGAGTGGGAACGCATGATCCGCGTGAATTTGCTGGGAACCTATTATGTCACACACGCGGTTCTTCCGAGCATGCTTGCTCAGCAGAGCGGCAACATTATTAATGTATCCTCTACAGCAGGGGAACGAGGCTTCGCCACAGGCTCGGCGTATTGCGCCTCCAAGTTTGCTTTGATGGGCTTCACGGAGTCACTGATGCAGGAGGTTCGCAAATCCAACATTCGCGTCACCGCGCTGACTCCAAGCACAGTCAATACGGAACTGGCAGCAAATGCAGGTTTGCCGATTGGCGACGAGGACCGCATGCTTCAGCCACAAGATATGGCCGACCTGACATTGGCGGCATTGAAGCTGCCTTCGCGGGTTCAATTAAAAGTAGCCGGTATTTGGACAACCAACCCACAATAATTTGACTCGACATCTTAGATTCATTGGGCTGTACCACGCTCCGGCAGACGTCATTGTTCGTCATGCTGGAGCTTCTTTTTTGTTCATAGCTAATACAATTCAAACTGCAATATACGCGCTTTGTACTTTACAACATACATAACCTACGATTTTTGCACCGATAAGCGCAATTATGAGAGGGGAAATGAATAATGAAAAATACAGGAATGACACGACCATTAGACCATCTGGGCCGCATCGTACTGCCCAAGGAGCTGCGAAATTCTATGAATATCAATATTGGAGATGCCCTTGATTTTTTTATTACATCAGAGGGCCTGATGATCCGTAAATATACAGGGGTATCTTGTTATTTTTGCGGTGCTGTAGATGACCTGAGCTACTTCAGAGATCATCTGATATGCAGCGATTGCATTGAGAAACTAAAGAGCGATAATCCCTCCAGTCATTCAGGCGAAACACGTCCTGCTCAGCCCAAGAAAAGAAGGAATTACAGAAATCAGACTGAGCTCCTGCATAAACTAAAACAGCTCATGGAAAAACACCCTAATGTTTCACAAAAAGAATTGGCCGAGATGCTCGAATTGTCTCAGGGACGTGTGTCACAGCTAAAAAAACTTCTACTTTGAATCGTTCCAATTACCCGCTTTTGATCTCGCCACACAAAAAAAAGAGCCTGTCGGCTCTCGGATCATCATCCTTATGCAATGTCAGACTGCTCCACAACCGGGACCCGATAGGCCAACAAGGACTCTTCAATAACGGTGGAAATGAACGTTGTCTCAATCTCCGGCACCAATCCGAGCGCATAGTTCCATGCGTTTTCTTCAATTTGCAGCGCAAACCGTTGCCGGGTCCCTAACTCGCTCTCCTGTTCCATAGCATCGGAGAGGTCAGGCAGCTCAGAATCAGCGGCGTGTCCAATCTCATGCGCAAGCACAACCGTAAAGTACTCCTCGACTCGTTCGACGCTGCCAAACATCTGAATACATTGTGTTTCAATCGTGTCCATATACATTGTAATGGTGTGAGCATTCATGGCATATTTGCCCCCAATCAGCCGCCCGCCGGGAAACCGTTTCTCCAGCTTGACCGTCACACCTATATCAGCCCGTTGCAAAAGCTTAGCGACGATGCGCTCTGCTTGATTTCTTTCCAACTCCGCCTCGCTCCTCGACCTTATGACATGAAAAAGCTCAATTTACTCTAAACATATAGAATAGGAACCCGAATCCGATACTTAAAGCTTTCCATGAACATGATCAAGAATGGAAAGGACAGCCTTGGGGCTTCTTCTGCATATACGGCTTCTCTTGAACTCCGAAATTTGGCTTTACAAGCCGATTATCGTAGGAACTATGAAAAATATGCGTTGTCGCCGGAGATAACGGCGGGATCAGCCATGTCCAATCGCCTGTGAGCGCACGCCCCGCCTGGGCTTCCCGTTCCTCAAACAGCTGGAATTGTGCAGCTGCCGTATGGTGATCGACAATGCTGACTCCCGCTTTTTTAAAAGAATACAGCACAGCACTGTTCAACTCCACCAGCGCCCGATCGCGCCATAACGTCGTTTCGCTTGAGGTATTCAGCCCCATCAGCTCGGCTACCTGCGGCAGTATGTTATAACGGAAGGGATCGGCAAAATTACGCGCACCAATCTCTGTCCCCATATACCAGCCGTTAAAAGGAGCTGCGGTGTAGATGATACCGCCAATCTCCAGCGTCATATCTGAAATCATAGGCACGGCATACCAACGCAAACCCAACGAAGCCAACCCCGGAAGTTCCGGGTGTTCAATAGGTACCTCCTGCACCAAATGTTCGGGAATATCAAACAGCTCAGGAGGCTGTCCACCTGCTTCCACAATCAGCGGCAATACATCAAAGGGAGTCATGGCTCCTTGCCAGCCCATGCGGCGGCATGCATTTGTGAATTCTACCGAGATCGGGTCCCCGATTACTCCTTCAGCGCTCTCATAGCCGGCATACCGAATCAATTGATGATTCCAAATGCGAATATCCGGTTGCCCCGGCTTGGACGAGCGAAACACGGTAAGCGTCGGCTTGATTTTACCGCCATTTGTCCCTATGCGTATATGCTCTAACAGCTCATGAACCACTTCCGCTGTACTTGAAGCCTCGCGGGCATCCCTTACCAGAAGCTTATCCCAAAACAAACGACCGATACAACGATTGCTGTTACGCCAAGCCATCTGTGCCCCATGCTCCAGCTCATCATAGGTATGATCATACGTTCCCGAAGTATCTATGTCATGACGAATATCAAGAAGCCGGGCCTCCGCTTCATCACGGCTTCGGCCCAGCTCCTCATAACATGTATATATAAACTGCTTCGCTTCACGCAAAAGCTGTTGCTTCACTTCCATACGTACACCCCATCCCGGCAGCTCTCAATACTTATGAGCCAGTTGTCTTTCGCGCCTATCCGTCATTATACTCCAGTGGTGGTCTGGAACCAACGGGATGTGTGTCTTGTTCACCTGATCTTCATATCCATGGGAATCTCTCCCAAAAGCTTATCCCAAATATGCGTTGAGCATCCAGATATGTTTATCCACCGCTTCTCTCAAGCCATTAAGAAGATCCTCAGTCGCTTTGTCATGTGCCGCATCCGCTGCTTCCATGCCGTTAGCCAGCTCAGTAGTGATGGTTTTGAAATCCGTAACCACGGATTTTACCATATCCTCGGCTGTCTGCTCACCTGCTGACTCCTGAATGGCTGACAGTTGCAAATGCTCCTTCAAGGTAGCGGCAGGACGGCCTCCAATGGCCAGCAAACGTTCAGCAATCATATCCAGGTTAGCTGTCGCTTCATTATAAAGCTCTTCAAATTTTGCATGCAGTGTGAAGAAATGAGGTCCTTTTACGTACCAGTGGAAATAATGCAGCTTCGTGTACAACACCGACCAGGTAGCTACCTGACGGTTCAAAGCCTTATGCAATTCTTGAATAACCTCTTGTGTAGGTTGAGCGTTCGTATGATTTAATGTACTCATGTGTAATTCCCCTCTCATCATCCATAGTATAGTTTGAGTGAAGCCTGAATTCCCGTGACATTAGTGTTTGATTAACCTGCAAATCCCATGCGTGATTCCAATAAATACTCAGTAATTAATTTAGACTTAATCTAAATCCTGTTTTAATTATAACATTAGGTCAGTTATTTGCAAGAGCTTATTAGGCCTTAATCATGAAGATTACGTGAAGTGTCATATCCTTTGAAAATTCATTTATCTTTCGTATCGTTCAATACTTGCAACGCAAATTCTATATGCATGCGCGCCCCAAGAATCAAGGCTCGTTCGTCGATATCAAATTGGGGATGGTGCAGCGGATACGCTTGCTGTGTACCTGGTGTGCTTATCCCGATAAAACCGAATACGCCGGGAACCTGCTGTGTATAGAGCGCAAAATCCTCCCCGGCTAAAAAGGGAGCAGCCAGCACTTCCGTACTTTCCACTCCAAAGACTTTCCCTGCCGCGCGCACCGCAGCTTGTACGACCACAGGATTGTTTTGAAGAACCGTTCCTGTCCGTTGCACAATATGTGCGGAGCCGCCATGTAAAGATGCAATACTGTTCGCACGATCCACAATCGCTTGGGTGATCCGTTCAACCGTCTCTGTGCGAAAAGCCCGGAAGGTTCCCGTAATTTCGCTGTGACCTGCGATAACATTTTTGGCGCTGCCTGCTTGCAGTGTACCGAAAGATAGGACAGCCGCTTCCTGCGGATCGATGGCGGTGGACATAAATATTTTAATATCCGTGATGAATTGGGCGGCCATAATTATGGCATCCGAGGAAAGATGGGGCGTGCTATGATGTCCCGAAAGTCCGGCAAACCGGATTGTAAAATGCGAAGAAGCGGCCATAGACGTGTGCCGATGAAATCCAATCGTTCCTACAGGAAGATCCGGCCATACGTGCATGGCAAACACCGTCTTTACATCCTCCAGTACACCAGCCTCGATCATATCCTTTCCTCCACTAATCAGCCTGCCATCCAGGGGAGACACCAATGCCCCCTCCTCCGCTGGCTGAAAAACAAACTTAATCGTACCTCGAACCTGATCTCGATTATGACTGAGCACCTTGGCGGCTCCCAACAGCATCGCTGTATGTGCATCATGACCGCACGCGTGCATGGCTCCGGGTATCGTGGAGATATAATTGGCGGTGTTTTGCTCTGTTACAGGCAAAGCGTCTATATCCGCACGCAGTAGCACCGTATCCCCGGCCTGTGTTCCGCGTAATATACCAACTACTCCTTTACCAAAATGCTTCCCGACTTCTGTCTGTACCTCCAGCCCCCAGCTTTGGAGAAGCTCCGCTATGTACGCAGCCGTCCGTTCCACCTCAAACAAAACTTCCGGGTAACGATGCAATTCCCTTCGAAATGCAATCAAATCCGTTTCCAACGCGTCCGGCACTACAAGACCATCAAAAGCACGAGTCATTATTGAACACTCTCCTAATATCCAATCGGAATATTTGTAGTATATATCCAGCCTAAATGTAGTCTTTATCCCGCAAGCCGTCAACGCGTTATACATAGGTTACATTAATACGAGTATAGAAGATGTTAATTTTGTCTGCTAAAGCACCAGTTCAGCATATATCTCCTTTATATACTCATGAACCCTACCACACGGGGAAAATTGGATGTGATCACCCAACTACACGATTTTCTCATTCCTGGTTATTGACGTTAAAAAATCTGGCTTTCCAAAGTGCTGCTCAATATGTGCTTGCTCACTGGATGACATGGTATAATAGATTAAAAAAAGGTTTGATATAAATGGAAGATTCTCTTGATTTTCGCAAAGATCTTTTTCTTTACGTTTTGAACTTGAAAATTCACATAGAAAACGGAGCAGATAGAATGGTGCTGTACAAGCGAAGCGGTCGCTTTTGTCCCCGGATTTCTCCCCTGATTATAAGCTTTGTTCCGGAAATCCGGGGGCGGTGGCGATGGGAAGCACCATCTGTCTGCGGAGTGGCACTATAGGTAACTTTTTAAGATCATCTTATATGATTGGTAAACTGGCTTTTGTTTCTAAAAGGAGCGAATCCATCACAATGGGAGGTGCTGACCATGAACGAGCCTGTACTGAAAAAAGCGATGAATACCTTGGAATTCCTAAGTCAGGATCGGGAAGCCCGTCTTCAATATGAAGCAAGACAACGGTATTTACATGATGAGGCATCCATGATTGAAGGAGCAAAAGAAGAAGGCAAGGCAGAAGGTAAAGCAGAGGGTAAAGCAGAAAGTCGGGCTGAAATTGCACGAAATATGCTCCGTTTAGGCTTAGGTATAGATATTATCGCCAAAGCGTCCGGTTTGTCGGAAGCTGAAATTCGAGCGCTTCAATCATAAAACTGACCACGACAAAAGAGCCGACCCGCAAAAGGGTCGGCTCTACTAATTATTCTCTTATCTCCAAAGGATCCACAATCAAAGGTACAACCTTGCCCGCGTTTACATCAATCAAGCCGTGATCAGTAATTTTCAAAGCCGGGCTGACTGGCAAAGAATGAGTGCTCAGCGACATGATTGGATTGTAATGGCGGTAACCGAGCGACAGCAAGGCAGAACGCAGCTCCTTCACGTGGGCCGCCACCATTTCTAGCGGTCCTTCTGTTAAAATCCCGCCTACGGTTAACGGCAAATGGGACAGCACCTTGCCATTTTCAACTACGCAAAAGCCGCCTTGACTGGAAAGAACCGTATTCGCCGCTAATATCATATCCTGCTTGTTATGCCCTACGACCAGCAAGTTATGGTTATCGTGCGAATACGTGGTTGCTACCGCCCCGCGCTTAATCGTGTCTCCCCCGATCAAACCATAGGCACGGTTACCATTCTTGCCATATCGCTCAAAAGTAGCGATAAGCCCGTGTTCGCTCTGTTCCCACATCAGCTCACCATTCGCCACCTGCTCAGGTGCAATACGTTCGCTCGTAAAGGTCGATCCGTCCTTCACCATCATAATACGGCAATGATGTGTACCATCCGCTACATCCAGCTCTACGATAAAATCCCGCTCTGTGAGAGGCTTCAGCTTTACACTTTGGTAAAAATGAGGTGGAAAACGGCAGCTTAACGAATCTTGATGATACTCTTCAAATTTATCGAATACCTTTTGCCCATCCTTGTACACCCGCTCTACTTCAAAATGGCTCAGGTCAGACAACAAGACAAAATCAGCTATTTTCCCCGGTGCAATCGTGCCCCGGTCGTGCATACGCATCCGTGTCGCAGGCGTGAACGTAGCGGCATAGATCGCATCCTCAGGCTTCATGCCCATCCCAATTGCTTTGCTTACAATATGGTTCAGATGCCCACGCTCTACGAAGGAATCCGGCATCACATCATCCGTTATAAAGCAAAAATGCTGCGCCACGTCTTCCTGAATCAAATACTCCATCACTTCAGGGGTCATGGATTTTTCCTGAATCTCGATGAACATCCCCGCAGCCATACGCGCCTTCATGCCTTCAATGCTTTGGTGGGTATGGTCCGAGCCAATTCCCGCGTAGATCAACTGATGCAGGTCCAGATCAAGCAACTGCGGCGTATGCCCTTCAATGATCAGCTCCGGGTAATGCTCACGAACATGGCGTAAAATACGGTTGGTCTTGCCCTCCGGATCACGAATCACATCCACATAGTTCATAATTTCTCCCAGACAGATCATCTCACCGGTTTGCAACAGTGCGTCAATCTCAGGAATATCAATCTCGCCCCCTGAGGTTTCGAGCGGCGTTGCCGGGACAGAGCTTGGAATACCGTAAAACATATCAGCCACGCAATCCTTGCTGGCCGCCATCATTTCCTGAATGCCTTCCAATCCAAAAACATTCGCCATTTCGTGCGGTTCCGGTACAATCGTCGTCACGCCGTTGCGAATGAGTCCATAGGAAAAGGTCGCCGGTGTCACCATTGTGCTTTCAATATGGAGATGAATGTCGATCAGGCCGGGAATCATATATTTCCCGTGCCCTTCTACAATTTCATTCACTTCAAACGACTCCAGGCCACGCTGACCAATATACATAAACTTGCCGTCAAGTATAGCAACATTGCCTTCCTCGAACGTCTTGTAATAGCTGTTATACACTTTAACTTGTAAAATCATTTTGTCTGCACGCATGATGTATCTCCTTCATCGAACCCGCTGATTATTGGACCAGCACCATTTTATCTGCCGGAAAATGCAGGGTAACCCGTTGACCGCTCAGGTACGGCGTGTCCATCTCCTGATTGGCGGTGAAGCTTCCTTTCGCCGTTTCTACCACATACTGATAGCTGCGCCCCAGGTAAGTGCTCACTTTAATGATGCCGGGAAGCTCATTTTCTCCCGTCTCATTGCCTGCTGTGCGGATAACCAAATCATCCGGACGAATAGCCCCCTGGCGGGCACCCGGCTGGACTGTACCCTGATTACGGGCCACACTAAACGAAAGATCGCTTGTACTCAGGCGAATTCGTTCCCCCTCCTCAACGCGTTCGTCAAAGGACAAGAAATTATTGAATCCGATAAAACGGGCGACAAATTCGGTGGTTGGATATTTAAAAATCGTTGATGGCGCATCCAACTGCTCGATATTCCCCTTGTTCATAATCGCAACCCGGTCAGAAATCGAAAAACATTCCTCCTGATCATGCGATACGTATACAGTGGTAATCCCCAATTCCTGTTGAATACGGCGAATTTCTACACGCATATTCACACGCAGGTTTGCATCCAGATTACTCAGCGGTTCATCGAACAGCAGCAGGTCGGGTTCAATCACAAGCGCCCGTGCAATCGCAACACGCTGACGCTGTCCACCAGACAGTTCGCCGGGGAACCGCTTTTCAAAGCCCCCCAGACTGACTGTATCCAGCATAGCCATAACACGGCGTTTTATATCATCTTCCTTCACCTTGCGCAGCCGCAGTCCAAAGGCAACATTATCAAAAACGGACAAATGCGGGAAAAGCGCATAGCTTTGAAATACAAAACCGAAATTCCGTTTGTTCACCGGAACCCGGGTGTAATCTTTATCGCCAAACAAAAACGTCCCTTGTTTAGCTTCAAGAAATCCTGCAATCAGACGAAGCGTGGTCGTTTTGCCACATCCACTCGGTCCGAGCAACGAGAGCAATTGCCCCCGTTCGAGCTGCAAATCGAAATCCTGCAAGATCAGTTGGTTATCATAAGCGACCGATACACGATCCAGAGTAAGCAGTGCCATATGGTTGAAGCCTCCATTACCTTTTAGTGAAGTAAGACAATCCCATCAGTCGTTCAATCAAGAACATCAGAATACCGGTCAAAATCATCAGCATTACCGAAATCGCTGCAATCGTCGGGTCAAAATAATTTTCGACGTAGGTCAGCATTTGAATAGGCAGGGTGCTGAATCCCGGTCCTGTCATGAAGACGGAAATGTCGACATTGTTGAATGATTCCAGAAAGGCAATCAGGATAGCCGCAATAATACCCGAACGGATGTTGGGCAGAACCACTTTGAAAAAGGTTTCCAGCCGTCCGGCTCCCAAACTGAGCGCTGCTTCCTCAATCGCAAAATCAAAGTTGGACAAGCTGGACGCAATGACCCGTATAATGAACGGCAGCATAATTACCGTATGTCCGATCAACAGTCCTGCGTATACCGGCAAATGATAAACAATGATCAGATAACGCAGCAGTGTAAAGCCCAGCACAATACCCGGTATGAGCAGCGGGGAGAGGAACAAAGCATTCAGCGCATCCTTCCCGTGAAACGAAAAACGACTAAGCGCATAAGCGGCAGGCATGCCGATCAGCAGCGCCAAAATGTTACCCAGCAGAGAGACGACAATCGACGTTTTGAATGTGGACATAAACAGATCCACTTCAAAAATATTTTGATACCAGCGCAAGGAAAAGCCCTGCGGAGGAAATTTTAATACCGTGCCCGGCTCGAAAGAAGTGACCGATATGATCAACAGCGGACCGAGCAGAAAGACGAAGACCAGCAGGCTAAAGAAGCCTAGTCCGTAATGTTTCTCCCGCATATCCACCTACCCCTTCGGATTGAGTTTATGGGCCGCCTTATTTAAGAGACCGACCACGATAAATGTAATGACAATCATAATCGTTGCAATAACGGAGGCAAGAAACCAGTCATTCAGCGTCATTGCGTTCTGATACAAAAATGTAGCAATGACGCGCTGTTTTCCTCCAAGTAGTGCTGGTGTCGTATAAGCCGTCAAGCTGCCCACGAAAACGAGAATGCTTCCGATAATCAGGCCCGGCACAGACAGAGGAAATACAATTTTACGGAATGCGCTGAATTTGGAGGCACCGAGACTCTGAGCTGCATGGACGAGATCACCGTCGATATTTTCGAGTACACCAATCAGTGAAATAATCATCAGCGGTAAAAACAAATGCACCAGACCAATAATCATCGCCGCCGGGGTATACAAAATATTGAGCGGCTCATCAACGAGTCCTAAACCGATGAGCACGTTATTCAGCAGCCCTTTGCGACCCAAAATGACCATCCAGCTAAATGACCGCACCACCGGACTGGTCAGCAAGGGGAAGATAGCCAGCGCCAGCAAAATCCCTTTGCGGCGCGGGGCCTTTTGCGAAATATAATAAGCCGTCGGGAAGCCGAGTAGCACGCATACGAGCGTCGTAACGATACTGACTTCCAGCGTAGTCAGCAATATTTTCAGAAAATAAGGGTCCTTGAAGAAATGGAGATAGCCTTCTAGGGTGAATGAGCTGTTCTGTACGAAGGTCGAGCCGATCGTTAACACAATCGGAATGACCATGAACACCGCCAGAAAGAGCAAACCTGGCAGCAGCAGCCAATACAAGTATGTTTTCTTCATGGGTAGCTCCTTGCGGTTATCAATATGTTATTCCTTGTTCAGCACCTGAATAAACAGTTCCAGAAATGCCTCGTTTTCCACCTGTTCGCACACGTTCATGTTCGGGCTATGATTGAGACGATTCTGTACATCGCCCACCGTTTGTCCGTCACATATACGGCTGGAGGTTTCCACATCGACATACATTAGCGAAGTTTCCACCAGCCTCGAATTCAGCGCAACGCCTACAGCAAGCGGATCATGAAGCGCACACGCTTTTACTCCGTTACGTTCCTCATAACGCTTGGTATAAATGGCTGTGCTTTCAGCCACATAGCTGCGAATCGCCGGATCGGTGAGACGGGCAATATGGTCCGTCGTCAGCAGTGCCTTCCGTGTTACATCCAGTCCCACCTGTACCAACCGCCCAAATCCGGCATGAAATACGATCCGCGCCGCTTCCGGGTCAGCATACATGTTATATTCTGCTACAGGCGTAATATTGCCGCACCCGTGAATAACACCACCCATAAAAATGACCTCATTGACGTATTGCGTCAACTCCGGGCATTTCAGAAGCGCCAACGCCAGATTCGTGAGCGGCCCGGTGCAAACCAGGGTCAGTTCTCCAGGGTGAGCCATGACTGTATCAATGATGATGTCCGGCGCAAAACCTTCAGACGCCGAAATGGCAGGGACAACTCCACTCAATGCGCCCCCAATACCGTCTTCCCCATGAATACGGTGCTCATGCAATCCTTTACGGATTAATGGAGCATCGGCCCCCCGATAAACCGGAATATCCGGTCTATCCAAAAGGTCGAGGATTTTGCATGTGTTCAATGTTGCCTGTTTAAGCGATACATTACCGCATACGGTAGTAATCGCTGTAACATCCAGCTGGCCGCTTTTGGTGGCTAATAAAATACCCAACGCATCATCAATACCAGTATCTACATCTAATATGACTTTTTTCATTATTGAGCAACTTCCCGGTTCCAGCGATCCGTCCATGCCTTGATATGGTCATTGACGAATTTCATATCCAGCTTGGTCAGCTTGTTGACCACATCTGCACCATACGTAATTCCTTCTGTATCCGCACCGGACAGCACCACCTGCGTATTCACCGGAGAATCAACCTTCGCCTTGGCGGACTTTTCTTGAACTTCCTTGCTTAGCTGCCAGTTGATAAATTCCTCAGCCAATTCTTTTTGGTCGGAGCCTTTCACCACGTTGATCGTGTTCATTACTGCATAAGCCCCTTCACTCGGCGCTACAAATTTGGCTCCAGGCACTGCTGCTTTCAAATCTTTGAAGTACATCTCCATAATCGGTCCGCCCGCGATTTCCTGCTGACTGAACATGTTGACGAATTCGGACGTCTTGCTATAAAACTTAACAATATTCGGACTCAGCTCTTTCAGTTTCCCGAATGCCTGGTCTTCATTAAAATCTTTACTACCCGCTACCTTGGAGGCCGCGTCTACAACCATCGGTCCAGCCGTAGCCGTAATGTTCGGCAGGGTCACGTTTCCTTTGAACTCACTGCCCCACAGATCAGCCCAAGAGGTCACATTCTTTTTAACCAGCTCCGGGTTGTAAGCAATACCAAGGCGGCCAACCGTATAAGCAGGGCCATACTCCTCACCCAGCGGTGCTTTGGCAATATCATAAATTTGATTCAGGTTCGGCACCTTGCTGCGATCCAGCTTTTCAAACAAACCCTGTTGAATTCCCTGTTGGGCATAATAATCAGACAGATAAATCAGATCGACGTCTGTGCTTCCTTGACTAATTTTGTTCAACCGTTCTGCGTTATTCCCAATCTCTACTACAATATCAACGTTGTGTTCCTTCTCAAAAGGCTCATACACTTCTTTGTTAAAAAAGTCCTCGGAGAAGCCCCATGTGGAAATGATTAGCTTCTTCTTGCCATCAGCCGAGCTGCTTTTCCCATCTTCCTGACCTCCGGTAGCATTGCTGCCGCAACCTGCAAGCACAACAGATGCCAAGGTCAAAGCCATGAACCCTTTAAACCATTTTTTCATTTGAAACTCCCCCTATTTATTCATTCTGCGAACCTGATAACACAAAAAAGAAAAGTACTCTTGTAAAACAAGAATACTTTTCTTCGTAAACAAAGAATAAGCTGATCCCGCTGCGCGTTATAACAGGTTCTCCCCTCAGATAGATCCGAAGCGAAAAGCCGAATATCCAATTGTATTAGGATTCCTTCAGTATGATGTTCGTGATTGCCCACTGCGTTGCTGAATCATAGTCGCGCAGTAGAGCTTCAATATCGAGCCCCATATCCTCAATCAGCTTCTCGCGAAGTCTCTTCTTATACAGCATGGACATTCGGAAATCCACTTCCAGCTTCAAGCCGGGGGCTTCCACTTCCAATGCCGCCGAGCGTGGAGAACGCCGGTGCTTCGCAACAAAGGTAACAATGTTGTTCTCAACGGTGGCCCGCAGTAGCGTGGTGCCGAAGCCGAACAGTTCCTTTGAAATTTCGTTGTAAATCTGGCACATCCGCTTCTTGCTTTCATTACTGTCGAGCAGCGTCATGAACCCACCCTCATCAGCATATTACGTACAATCAATCTTTCAACACGATAGATTATACATAAATATATGATAAATAGCAATAAAAATCCCTAATATAATAACATATGATGCGAAAAAGCGAACAATATGTCGAACTTTGTAGAGCATTGTAGAGCTTTAGAATATTTTTGTACTTTTTTTCGGCTAAGATATCATAACCCCTGGATAGGCAAGTAACGTTAAGCCATAAATTTTACCGTTCTTCACTTTTGGTACGATGCTGAATTACATAAATAAAAGGATATTCGCCTTTGCTTATTTTACGTTTCCACTCTTGGATCATATCTTCTTGGGTAGGCGGTTTCTCGTTTACGATTGCTCCTGTAGTTTCTTTAGCCATACTCTTTACCCTCTCACGATGGATTTAGTTATTGCGTCTTTATCTTTTCTCCTGTCATTTTGATGTTACCATCCATTTCTATCAGACTTGTTTTACATTTTAAACCGATGGCATCCTTCGCTGTGACTTGTATTGTGTTACCCGCATTGAATACTAAGTTGCCGTCAGCCTTAACACGGATGTCCTTTTTACTCCGCAGTTCGATTCCATGGTCATCCAGCAGTCGAATCACCACTTCATCGTCATTCCCCGTGATTAAAATTTCATTTTTCTCAAATATAATAGCTTTGCGGTACTTAGTCATAAATATCTTCGTTGACGGGTCCTTAATAAAGTCTCCCCCTTTAGATCTCTTTCGGATCGAGTGGGTTACAATAGCGTCTTTTTCGTTATGGGTCGGAAAGTAGATATCTACAAAGTCAAAAAGCTCCGGCATGCAGTACCATCCCGTATTCCCTTCCGATGTATAAAATGTAGCAGTTGGAAAAGCAAAGGTTTCCTTAACGTTCGGCTTGACCTTATCCATTTCATAAAAGAATACCTTCACATGATCCTGTTCAATTCCAATCACTTTCGACTTCAATGATATGCCACGAATGTTCTCGTTTACAATCAGTTCCTGCTTCATTCCATCAGAGGTGGTTAGCACATATTCATGCCATAAGGAATTGTGTCGTATAAACGCAACAGACTGCAAGACGTATAAAGCTTTCCCTTTGAATTTAACCTCAGCCCCAATTTGTAGCAGGACATCTTTCGGCCCCGTCGTTTGCACTTTATAATACAAAAGATTGTCGTCTTTGCTTGCCCCTGGTTTGGTTTTTCTGGTCATAGAGTAGTTATACTGTTTCAGCTCACCTTTATGGACACCATCGGGTAATCCAAAATAAAACTGAGGGTTCTCTCCTATCGGATCAGGTATCAGTCCCCAACCAAGCCGAGACGCTATACGTTTCAGAAACGACCAGTCCGTCTCGTCGAATTGCATCGTAAATCCCTGTAAAAGCTGATCCTTTAAGCGACTGGTACAATTGGCTTTAGGATATGATTTGAGTACATGTTCAAGCAAAGCCTGTAGCTTCATTTTTACATTTTGAAAGGATTGTCTATGAGGCACTTCATCCAGCTGGCTAGTATAGGATAGGGCTTCGGCGACCAAATAAGCTACATTGGACACCAACTTGATTCTGAACTGCGTGACTAATCCCCGGAACAACACAATCTGTTTCTGATCATCATTCAGGTAAGAAACAACTAACTTAGCTCCTGCCTCCATATGATCCGTATACTCTTCCATTTGAGTGCCGGTTAACACACCCGTTAAAAAGACTTTCACATGCTCATTCATTTTCTGTACAACTTTAATTTTCGGATTTTTAAGAGATAAAACCGTTCCGTTATACTTGATGATTGGATATCCCATGTCTCTGCCCCTTTTTGTCGGTTAGTTTACGTTTATCCGTTGTTTGCTTACGTATTGAATGACATCTTTAATGGTTTGATTATGCCCCTGATCGTTGATGGCCTGATCCAATGCAGGGAGCGTGGTAAAAGTTTTATTTTTCTTTTGAAAGTAGATACCTGCTATAGGAAATGGATCAACTCTACCAGGTCCATGAATTCCGTTATCCACACTACTAATGATGATAACATCCTTTAATCCATCCTTATTCACATCCTTGAAGGCCACCGCTTCTACACCTCCGTAACGTGCGACCCACTCATGATTCCCGTAGAACTCGGGAAATGGATATATAATATGTCCTTGCTCATCTAAAAGGAAGAAAAAGAATTTACGAAGACCTTCCGGATATCCATATGTGGATACAAACCTTACTTTCCCAAAGCCTTCAAGAGTAGTTTGAAAAGACTGCGACTCTTCGACTTCATACTGGTCGGTATCCAATTTACCTTCATTTACAACGGTAGCTGGCTGATCAGCAACAGGACTTAGCTCACTCCATAATTCCTGATTTCGCTTCATATCATTTGGAATTTGTGTAAGACGAATTTCATACTCTGCATGATCCCCTACTGCATGAGCCACGGGTATACTAATTCCCAATGAATCACTTGTGAGATAACTAAACGTATCTAATCCTGAATCCTCAGCTGAACCTTTTAATAGGTCTGCATCTGTTAACCATTGATTTAACTCATCTTGAGTAAAATTACCAAGCAAATCTTTTTGTTCTGGCTCTACAGCTGTGACCTTTCCGCTTTTTATAAGCTCTAAAAAAGGTTTTTCGATCTTTACCAGATCACTCAATCTTAATCTTAAAGCCTGCTTCATATCCAAGTTGGTCGTATAGAAAATATGATTAGGATAGGCTGCGTCCTTCACATAACGAATACCCGTATATTGAACACTCAAGAACCGTTCACTTTGCCGTTTAATTTCATAATCAATCTCTACATGAGCTTCAGTACCAGAATCGACATGTTCGTGTAATCCTTTTACCGCTTCGGTCTTAAGAATTTGGTTTAAAGATTTTTGCTTTGCAGTATCCTTGAGTTTTGTAATTTGAGGGTATTTAATCACGATTCCATGTTCCGAATATTTCGCTTGAATGAGTTCGTAGCTTTGCTGTTCAATATGAGCATTTGAGCTGATGCTATGTTCAGAATCAATACAGACTTCTCCACTTCTAGAGAACTCAATGGTAATGTTCTTATCAGAATGATCACTGTTTATTAAAAAACCATCGCGGTGGTCTAAAACTCCGATACTCATGCTATCATGTTGTCGATTCTCGAAAATAATAGGCTCATTCACATCCTTGTTCAAATACCACAAATCAGGGAGCTTCATCTTATCTATTACTATTCTTTCCTGCGTCCACTTTTGCCCAGACAATTCCCACAAAGCAACAAATACTGGGGCTGGATGATATATTGAAACATATCCCCCTAACATCAACCGTATTCCGTGGTCTGAATCTCGAACCACAAAATCCGTAGTTAATTCTGGCCCATCATCGTTAAGCATCTGGGCGTGCACAAGCTGCTTCGCACTCCACCACTGAACAAATGTATATTTACCTCCGATCGTACCTGTTAGCGTATTAGGTGCTCTATAATTCACAACTCTAACGTTTAGCCGTTGATTTTTTAACTGGAACGTTTTCGTTATCACAGTAAGTTTGTTATCAAACTGTTCTGCAAATTCTCCGTCCTTCATCTCTACACTTTCTGGTTCGTTTAGCAACAAATTAAGATCCTGTGTGAAGTCCTGAAGCTTACTTTCTCTGACATCAGAATCCATATTCTCATTGCTGATTATATGAAGTGTCTCTAGCAACGTATCCAGCCTTTTCGAATAGGAAATCATTTTGGCTTCATTTTGGAGAGAAAGCGTATGATTTGTTGCTGCTTTTGAAGAATCATTTTCCTTCGTACATCCGTTCAGTACTACACAGGAAATTAGTAGTAACAGCACGTAACAAATTCGCCCGTACTTCAAGTAACTCATGCTGGATATCACGCTCTCTACAATTTATCGTTTATCTCTATACTCATAATCCTCCACTTGCCTGACTGTTTTTCTAATGTAAACGTAATTTCTTTTTTTGCTCTTTCTTCTAATGAATTATCTTTTACCAAATATACTTTTCGGTTCTCATCGCCGCTAATCTCTTCATAACTCAGGTCCAACCCCGAGTAAGATAAATATGCTAAACTGGAAAAATCGATGACATCCTCAAAATCATATGTTTGCCTTGCTGCCAGATCGGTGAGCTGGTCCATTTCAGGGAAAGGTAAGCCAAACCATTTCATAAGATAATCGACTTCCAAGTAATTTTGTATCACAGCCTTGGGATCGGTTGGATATACAAACTTTTTATTTTTATACAAAAGCTCCATTTTTTCTGGTCCTGTTCCATCATATTTTTGATAGACTACGATGGTATGCTCCTGAATGTCACTAAACTCGTAATAATCGACACTTTCAAAGACACCGTCATGATCGGTATCTTTTAACGTCCGAATCCCTTGCCCAGTAGCATTAGGAAAATCAGAATTTATACTTTTAATATGATTATTTTCCAAGGCATATATGGAGAATCCCTCGGAGTAAGCACCTCCATCGCCTATAGAGTATACAACGATAAACTTTTGATCCGTTTGATCCAGCTTCATGATTTTCACATCAGTATTTAGATGCACAACTATAACGGGGTCCTCTAGTTTAGCAATGATGTGATAGCCCGCATCCTCCCGGACTATAAATATGTTGTAAATTTCCTCTTTTTCTAATCCAAAAGCAAGCACGTATTCCAGCTTTCCATCACGGTCCAAATCTTCTTTTATTATTTTTTGAAGATGCTCATTCTTGGGTTGAATTTTCTTTATAAACTGATCTAATGTGTCAGAATCTTGCACAGTAGCTTTACTAGAATCTTTCGTTATCTCAGGACTAACAATAGTTGGTGTAGCTGATTTAGGAGCAATACTTTTTACCTCAACCTCTTTATTCACACCACAACCACTGAAAATTAAAATGACTAAAACAAGTACAAATAACTTTTTATTAATCACACTTCCCCTTCTTTCAAATTTCCTATTTTTATAATAACTCGATTATTTTGATGAAGCCTGTGTAGGTTCAGGGCAAGCAGCTGCAGGCATATTTTTATATACGGGTATCCTAAAAGTAAGAGGTGCGTCCACAGTTTTAAGACCCTTGGAAAAACGATCCGATTTTATATATGCATCCATAATATTGGTAGCATACTGCTTACTAATAGTTCCATTGTTCCTGAAGGAATTTACATTCCACTTTAGGCTATAAAGAGTATCTTGCCCTTTTTGAATATAATTTTCATTAATCCATTTACCTCCGCCGATTATTGCACTATCGACAGAATTCCAGTTCTCTGACTTAGCTTTTTTTGCACCATTTTTGAGTGCATTCCCATCGTTTGCACCAATGCCATACATGTTGTACCAACCGATATATTCCGGGACCTGTCCCTTTCCTAAAGTTGAAGTTCCGCCTCCCGATTCAACCATGGCCTTTGCCGCTAAAAATACTGCACTCGCCTCATTGCCGCCTGCCTTTAGAAATACATCCCCTTTATTAGCCAAACTTTTGCTTAGCACTTTATTAACAGCCTCTTTATTTTGGGTGTTCTTATCATACTTTCCGGACAAAAATTGGAATACACGAGACTCGGTAAGAAAATTACGAGGATCTAAAAAATATGAAACTGCCTTAGGAGAAGCAGCATTATATCCTCTATCATATTTGAACTTAGGGTCTCTCCAAGGCGGTGAATATCCATATTTGCTTACTTCGGTACATACCAGCCCATTTTTCATTTCTGCGTTGAGAAAACTATTAAAATCTACATTAGTTTCTTCTGCTATAAAACGCCAAGAGGGATGCTGCTTGTGTAATTTTAATAGCGCTGGCCTGTATGATTCCGGGAATTTAGCAAGCTCAGCTTCAAAGCTATCATTTTCTGACTTATCAGGAGGTGCTTGTTCAGTTTTAGGATCATCCTTCGATTTGTTGGTAACTGGTTCTTTTGGTGGTTCTTTAGTGCTCGTATCGATCAGGCCCAACTTCTCGCGAATGGCTCGTCCCGCCTTCTCAGCGGCTAACTTTTGCTTGATATTTCCGCTTGCCTCAGCAGCCATCCAGCGGACGGTTTCTTTTTGCATCTGCTCTTGAGCCCACTTGGGGAACGTGGCCATTTCACGTAACTTGCTTCGAAGTCCCTCTGCCAGCTTTTGCGCTTTACGCATCCCGACCTCGTCGCCGTTTGCTTTAGCGATATACCAATCCTCCTTGTATTTACGCATCCAGGTTTGGGCCCAGTCAGGATAATTCAGTTTTTGTTTCTTCTGTTCTGCTACCAGGTCAAAAGCCTTCGCTTTCCTATGCGCATTAGCGGCTGTTAAAGCTTTCAACATAGGTGTTGCACCAAACGTTGGTTCTTTCCATTTCATATGCCTTCTCCTTTTTGTAAGAATGCTAGAAAAGCCGTACATCGGAAATACATGTATCCTGATATTTCGTTCCACGTTCAACTGATAAAATAGTAAGTTTAATAAATGAGGTATTAATAGGCTCTTTAAATTTCTTACGTGTGTTAAAATCATTCATTTCTAGAGAGGAACCATCTGAGAATTCCAGTTTTAGTTTTTGAACTCTGTTATTCTCCCGATAACTTTTTTCAGATTTAGCATATCCGTTAATCAACTCAATACCCTTTACCTTCTGTGATGATCCCAGATTTAACAGTATAGTCTCCCCCTCCCCGTCGCCTTTCACGCCTTCACACCATGCAGTAGATGTATCTCCATCCACCAGATTTTTGGCATCATAAGTCTGCACGCCTTTACTTGGCAGAGTGGATGAAGCTTTAATTTGCTGTACTTTTATTTCGCTATCATATTTGGAAAAGTCATTAGCGGTATAAAACCATTGCACAGGTGTTGCCATATTCCCATCAATTGCAGTGATGGATACAGCTTTACTTTCGAAACCTGTATTTATATTTAGTTTATAGTTGAATGCCGAGTCTACCTTTTCAAACCATAACTCCGATCCATCACGAGACATTAAGAGTCGTTCCATCCCTTTGCCTAAAAGGTGTTTCTCTCCATTGCTTAAATTTAACAGGTGCGTTTTAGTCACTGACATAGAATTAAGGGAATAGATTATTTTATCTTTCTGAATCCATTGGTTGACTATCGCCATACCAGAATCTATATGGATTTTCTTAATGATTTTATGAGTTGATACATCAAATACGACAATATTCTGCTGGCTGTCAGTAAAACAAAACTGGGTACTGTCTGGAGAAAATTTTCCTTGATGAATGTCATCTACATCTATAGAATCTCCATCTAATTGAATAGCTGTTGATTGATTAGTTGACGTGTCATATATATACGCTTTATCTTTATCCTCATATAAATACTTCGTTAAATCAGAAGAAATTACTGGGTGGTTATAAGGCAGCATAAATTCATTTACTTTTTTACCCGAATCCAAATCATAAATTTGTATTATTAATCTCGCTTCTTTAAATAAATCTAATACGAATGCGATTTGACTCCCATCTTCTTGGATTCTCCCTACATCTACATAAGAATCTCGATATTTCTCTTTATCCTCCTTCGACTGTAGGAGACTAATCAGTTTCTCGGCACTTAAGAACCGTTCAACTTTTGACCCTTCCAGCTGAACCAAAAATTCTGCTGGATCTTCTGTGCCTTCTTCTACTATTAAAGCCCATTCTTTCTTGCTATTCTCTTTAACAAGCTCCGTTTTATTATTTTTATTAGATGATTCCACCACTTCTGAAGCCATATCCACCGTTTTCGAAGAAAAGGAAGTAGGGACTTTTTGAGAAGCATTACATGCTGACAACACGATTAAAAAAAGAATGATTAATATGTTTCTGATCATCTTCACTTTGATCTATCCTTCCGATCAAGAATAGCTAGCCCTTTTACAGGATTAGGTCTTTCATCCAATGAACTCCGCACCACACCTACTGAACTCAAAAATCTTACATACTCGTCTTTATGGACTGTAATACAAGCTGTTGAAGTCGGCCTACCTTTAGTATCATTATTGTAGCCCTTGTGTATATTTACGCCTTCTGCTGTGGTATCCTTTTTTTGGCTTCCTTTGGTTGCTGGAACTGCTGCACCATCCCGAATCCGCAAAGCAGGATAAGTACTCAGATGCAACCCCCCTACAAACTCATATACTCCATCTTTAACAGTTTTATACTTGCTCTCATAATCAGGAAGTGTGCTGGCGTTCTTACTTGTATATTTAATTTCGCCGTCTATCACCACAATTGCCATCGCTCCATACCGACCTTCCGGGTGATCTTCTTGTTTATGACTATAAGAGCCGTCTCCTTCAAAGAAGAACACAAGTGGTGCCTTGCGGTTCGAAGAAAGCTTCTTTTGAATAATACTGTTATTGGTGTAATCATTTACTCTATACAGAGCTTGAGCCTGATTACCTTTTATGCCTTTATTACTTATATAATTTTCAATCTTTTTCACTGCTACTAATCCATCTTTATAATCCTTAGGATTTAATGGCTTCGGTTCTTCCTTCGTCGGCTTTTCAGGAGTAATCGGCGTCTTCTTGCCCGGTTCCGTTTTCGTTGTTGGAACAGTCGGCGTTGCAGCCTTATTAACCTTAGGCCATGGAAGAATGCCGTTGGCTACTTGATGCAGATACACTGCGAGCACATCACGGCCATAGCCCTTATTCTCCAGACCGTATTTTTTCGCAAAATCTTGCAGTGCAGCGTTAAGCTCCTTATCCCAATCGCCTGTTGTTGGAAGCTTGTACGAGAAGCTGTCTGGATACTTCTTGGCAAGCTTGTTCAAATTCTCTCTCGCAAGCTGGCTGTTCACGCCATACTTACTCCGCAGGGCGGCGGCTTCCTTGGCTATGGCCTTTTGATCAGCAACAGTCAGCTTATGAGCCGCATCTGCGTATTGTCCAGATAGTTCTTCTAGCCGGTTCGCATCGAGATAGGAGTTAGCTGAATGCCCACGAATCAGCTCGTTGATTAGCACATTGTCACGCAGTTGGTTCGCGAGAAGATGCATCTGCTTTTGCTTGGCCTTGTCATTTGCGCCGTGGGCTTCCCACCACTGGGACGTGTATTCATGCATTTGCGCTCTGGCCCAGGCAGGCATACGATCTATTTCTGCCACCTTCTGACGCAATTGCTTGGCCTTGGCTGCTGCTTCCTTGGCACCCTTTTTGTCACCTGCTGCCACGGCTTTGTAATAGTCCTTTTTAAATTGAAGCAGCAAATCCTGCACCCATTGCGGATATCCCTTTCCCTTCAATTCTTGAATCAGGGATTTATAGGCTTTCAGTTCTGCATCAGGCACCTGATTTTTTATGAGCTTACTGGCCTTGATATGAAGCGTTCCATCGGTTCGGATATAGCTAGTTTTGCACGTCAGAGATATTTCGCGAGTAGCGGTCATCTGTACCTTTTTACCATGCAGCACCAAGTCTGTATCGGCGTGAAAGGTAAGATCGTGATGACTATACACGTGAATACCGGAAGCAGGATTTAAGCGTACAAGTATCTTTTCTTTCTGGGTGGAGAGAGCTACTTCTTTATCATCGAATCTCGCCACTTTTTGAGTTTTGGTATGAAACAGCTTTCTTGCTGGCTTGCTGATTTCATCTCCTTTGTAGTCTCTCTTACGCAGGGATTGAACCACGCGAGCTTCCTGCTCTTTGTTGGACGGAAAATATAAATGGACATGATCCCCAAGCTCGGGCATGCAGTGCCAACCGATTCCACCACCGGTATACAAGGTGGGGTAAGAAAACCAGCAACCCCCAGCTTTGGACTGCAAAGAATCCACGGACAAGTGAAGTTTAACCGACTCTCCTTCACCATCTAAATCAATGACTTTCCCTTCAATGGAGGTACCTTGTATGTGTTGATTATATATAACCTCCCTCGGAATGCCTGTTCCCGGAACGAGAAAGTAGTCATATGTCATAAGACCTTGCTTCATCTCTGCATGAATCTGATCGATAACCCAATGCTTTCGTTGAAACACGACGACATCTCCAAGTTCAAAACGTTTCGTATCCTCCACTTCAGCATATGTATACTGGGGACCTGACTTTGTTTTTTGGAGGGAAAAGTTAATGCTTCGCAGTTCACCTTTCACCTGATCTTTCGATGTGCCCAACCATAGTCTCGGGAACACGGATGTAATCTCGGCAATCAGTCCAGTTTGCAGATGAGAGGCCATTCTTTTTAAAAACTCCCAATCACTCTCCCCATACTGAATCGAAAAGCCGTCCAGCTTTTTATCGCTGTCAGTCAGGTCAATAAAATCCCCGTGTGGATAAGCATCTATGAGTTCGCGGAACAATTGGTAATACGTCAAGCTACTGTTTTGAAACGAACGGTTTTTCCGTTGTTGATCCATCAAATATGTAAAAGAGGCAGCCTCTATGTACATGTGATATACGCCTTTTTTGAATCCAATGCTAATATTGGTGACTATTCCTTTAAAAATACTAACCATCCCTCGATCTTCATCCGTCTCATATACCTCCAGCACATCCTTATCATGTGCTAAACCGTCATACTTAGCATGATCCTCATCCGGTATGAGAGCAGTGATGTACACCTTGCCGTGCTCATTCACCTTCTGTGTCAATTCAAAGTCCAGCAGCCGGACAATATCATACGGTGCATTTACCCTAATATTTCCATACGTCAGCACAGTTCCTGCCAGTCCCATCTTACTCCCCCCATTTGTCTTAACATGTGATGTCACTTCTTACAATCAGTAGCTATTCCTGCCCGTCTGTCGTGAATGAAATTTTTCCACACCACATGCATAAGTTCGTGGAGCAGCTCATAAGAGCCGGAGATTGATCTACGTATACATCCTTCTTTCCATTCAACCAAGGCATAGATACGCTCGGTTTGCAGGGCTGCGGAATGATTTTTCCGCAATTACCTTTGTTTGCAGAAGAAACTGCAGGATTATGCATACTGCGGCACATTCCGAATGAAGGGATATGAGTCTGTGGGTGAAAATCTTGAATATTCCCCTGTAATTTATCACCAATGCTAATCCCCCTGTTAGCTGAAACACTAAACCTTCCTGTATGACTTCCATAGTTACACTGTATCTGTGCCCCATCCACTACATAGCTCTCACTCATTCTTGGACTCTCCTTTGTATAGATGGCCCCTCTGTATCGACCTTTTGTAATTTCAAGCCTGCCAAATTGAACTTTAAAATACATTCAGCCACATCAAGATCCACAATGATATGATGATTGGCATTCTGAATCCTGAATATCTTATGATTCTCCACTGCATATTCATCTAAAATGATTTTCCTCAGTGTACCGTCCCTATGATATTCACTAAGTGGTGATAAACACATAAGGCTAGGCGGATTAGCCAGCCAATACCTCGTTTGCTGCATTCGCTGCATATCGGCAAAAACAACCAGCTTCCAGCTTAATCCGGCTTGATATACATCAAATATTTCCTTTAGCTGCTCTGAAACTATGGATACCGGATGCTCAATAAAATCGATATAGTCTGCATCACCCGAAACATAAAATTGTAAAATGGAATCCTCCGCGCTGGCTGCCCACTCCAAGAGCTGCCTACGATTCATCTCTTCGGAATGCATATACTCTGTAATACGGTTATCCTGATGAATCATGTAATATTCCATATGCTGCTGAATACACCGCCTCACTGATTCCTTTATACTCCCCTATTCTTACTTCCAAATCATCTTCGCACCTCAAAGCCCTGAATTCCGGTAGTTGTATAGCCTGTGGAATAGCATCCTTAGCTAATTGCAAAATGTATTTATGATATTCCACTGCAGCCTGCCGTACAAATCGCTCAACATCAGGCTGCATAACTTTGTTCATATAGGGTTTTCGGAGCTGATTCAATTCATCCTCCAGTTCTCCCAGATAGCTAAATGCCCATCCTGCATCATAGGTTCCATGACAAGGTTGAGGATCAAAGAACCAATTTTTATCATAGGCTTCGATGACATAGTTATAGTTTCGATCCATCAGATACGTGCGCCTCATTGAATAGGTAATGTATCCAATCCTTGTCTTGGCCACTTCTGTAGAATTGGCTTGCAGGCAGATCAATTGAAAGGATTGAATAAAAGATAAGATGAGCTCGTCTTTTCTTTGCTCATACAAAGACATTACTTGGTGTAATTTCTGATTCAGCACATCTTCTGCATAGGTCTTTTGAAAGTGTTCTAGTGCTTCCAGTCTATTCATAATCCCACCTCTGAACCTATTATATAGAATATTTACATGATATTACTGGTCCTATTATCCTATTTAATTACACTTTTTTCATATGATGAGATTGCAAACGAATGTATAAAAAACCAAAAAAATCATTTAATAATTTCATAAATATGTATTCGTATACCCTATACCTCTCAAAAAACCTCCTCACTAGACCTACGAAATGAAGGTTTGCGCAAGCGAATAGGTAAATGGAAGTAGAAAGCCCGGTCTACAATGAAATAATCATGTATAGGGGCAGTACCAGCGAACGTGACACCACCCGCAAAGTAGTTACCATCAATTTCCACATGTTTGCACTTCATGACAGCTACGTGGTTCAAATTGCGCCTTGGAAACCACGTTGAACCAGAATAACGAGTGCAAAGCAGAACTATGGTTCCGATACCAACAAAAACCGGAACTTTTCACTGGTTTACTTTACGGGCTGTGACAGCTTCGCTGGTACTACCCCATAAATGCTAATTTTTTGTATCGTTTGATAAAGATTCGTTCAAGCTGCGACGTGACCTTGAGATACAAAAAAGAAAGCCTTGAACAGGAAAATATTGGATCATTTGTTTATTGATGCATGAAAAATTTGGATTGGTGTAGTATAGTTGAACAAATGGAAAAAGAAGGTGATACCAATGAGTTTTGCTCTTGTATTATTTATTGCAGCTGTGATTCAATTTGTTCTGGATAAAATTATCAGCAAAACAGATGAGAAGATATCAGACACGGATGGTTTTATCCCATACAGGTGGTTCATTGTGATTGGGGGTATTGTGGTAATTTTGTCAGTTCTTTTTGTTAAAGAACCTTATAAATATGTTTGGATTGGCGTATTACTTATTCTAGTGTTCGGTGTTCGATCTATCTTCCAATGGAAATATATTCGAAGTTCACAAAAACATATTATTTCACTATTGATGATGGCCATATCTGTAGTTGGTACAATTGTTTACGTTTTAATTTAACAAAAAAACCGCACAATTAGTGGTAATATCCCCTTTAAGTAGACACTCATAAAAAAACCTTGTGTTAACATGAGGAAACGAGTGAACTTGGAGGGGATTTTTTTGGCAAAAAGGGACAGGTATTTCAAGCATATACGGAAGAGTTCAAAATGAAAGCAATTCAAACATATCTGGCTGGAGCGGAGAGTTATAAAGTAGCCGCAGAGAGGTTGGGGATTAAGCACTGCACCCAGCTCAAAGTATGGGTAAGAAAGTATCGAAATGGAGAGCCACTCGATACACGCAAGGGCTCCTCAAGCCCTATGAAGGACGTCCCCCCCGTAAGGCGTTTGCCAGTATCAAAGAAGAACGGGATTACTTGAAAGCTCAGGTGGACTACTTAAAAAAGCGATATCCAAATCTGGTAACGGAGCGAAGCTTAGACTACAAGATCACTACGAAGTGATTGAAGAACTGCGTGACCTCCATGGCATTACGCGCCTACTAGCCATTGCAGGGCTATCCAGGGCCAATTACTACAAATGGCGAAATACACACGCGCAACGAGCTGAAGCCCATACGCGGGACCATGAAATCAAGGAGCATATGGTAGCCATCCACTTAGCACACCGATATTACTTATATCTCGGATGGCACCCATTTTTATTACCTGTCCGCGATCCAGGATCTCTTTAACAATGAGATTGTCGCTTGGCAAATCTCCGACCGTAACGATGTGAAACTGGTCCTGGATACGGTGGAGCAGTGGACACGAAAAAGAGACGTCTCGGAAGCCGTACTCCATTCGGACCAAGGCTTCCAATATACGTCTCAGGCGTACAACACACGATTAGAGGCATTCAGCGTCAAAGGCAGCCACTCTCGCAAAGCAACCTGCCTGGATAACGCATGCATCGAATCCTTTTTTTCGCATCTCAAGACAGAGAAGTTGTACCTTCACCAGTGTAAATCAGAAGCAGAGATCCATCAAGCCGTAGAGGAATATATCTACTTTTATAACTACCAACGGTTTCAAGCTAAACTCAAACAGCGCGCACCGATTGAATATCGGCACGCGCTGGCTGCATAGCTTTTTTCATCTGTCTACTTGACAGGGGTATGACCAGGCGAATGCTGATCAATTTGGTAGACAACGCGGTGAAGTTTACAAACGCGGGGGAAGTCACTCTGTCTGCTGCTACCCAATTGTATGATCATTCCGGCATTTGCTTAAAGCAGAGGCTGAATTCTACTCATACATGGCCTAAAAGGGCACAAAAACCCGTGACGGATATCGTCACGGGTTTTCATGTCATGGATGTTTGCTAATAGGTAGTAATTGTCTCTCTAAACTTACGTATATGTGCAGGGCTGGGCCTAATAACGCTTGGGAGCAGCCAGCTTGGCCAAATCCGCCATGTACGTAAAAAAGGCTTCCGGATCCGTGTCATATACCAGATTAACAGGGCGGCCTTCCGCCTGTTCCACGGTTCTGCCCTGACTTGGACCATCTGCGATGACGCTGCAATGTACCGTTTTTTTCTTTACAATATCCGGACGTCCCACCGATGCGGTGGTCAGCACATCCCACAGATAGTAGGTTGAGTTCGTCTCGCTATAGACGAGCGGCGGACACCCTGCGTAGCAGTTGCCCAGGAAATCCACGCCTTCATAGCGGCGCTCGGCAGCCCAACGATTGCGTACGGCTGGCGTTAATGGCACTTTGCTTGTGCTTTCCAGTGCCACCAGATCAATGGTAATGCCGCTTTGCCATACCCGATATGCTGCTTCCGGATCCCAGAACACATTCCATTCTGCTGTGCCGTCATGCTCAGGCTCCTCTACATTACCTTTTTCAAAGGTACCGCCCATCCATACCAGCTTGTCAATTTTCGCTTCAATATCCGGTGCCTCATCCAGCGCGCGTGCCAGATCGGTCAGCGGTCCAGTGAACAGGAGCAGTGTTTTGCCTTCGGCTCCACGTACCTTCTCGATCAGATGCTGATGAGCCGGCAGAGCTGAAAGCGGCGCTTCCATTTGTCCCGATTCATTCAGCACTGGCAATGCATCTACATAAAAGGAATGTAAACGCCAAGCGGCAGGAAATGGATTTTTACCGCGTGAATTAGATTTAGCGACTTCCACAGGCCCTTTATTTCGGCCAAAACGATCAATAATTTTACGGCTGGCATCCGTCGCAGGCTCCAGGTAACCATCTGCTGGAATAACCGATACTCCGGTCAAATGAACTTGCTCCATCTGAAGCAGCATAAACAGGGATATCAGATCATCCACTCCACCATCATGATTAAAATAAACGTTTGTCTGACTCATCTGTCTCTTCCTTCCTTATATCCCCGCGTAACAGGCATGTTCTCATCGGCAATCATCTTTAATTATGCCTGATCACTTCGCTAGAGTAAATGTGCTATACTACTTTACATCAATAAAAAAATGACCTATATTTACCATTAATGTATAATTCAAATTTTATGCAATTACTTTTATAATCTAATGAGCAGCAGGGAAGAAGGTGCAGCCTATGGTATCCAATCTGAATGCAGCCGGGGATGGTTTGCTTGCCATCATTGAAGAATTGCGCAGCGAGCTTATTACAAAGGCACAGCATGAAGCCTTTACCGACCCTTCCATTGTAGAGCTAAGTCAACGTCTGGATCATTATGTAGTCCTTGCCCAACAAAGAAAAAAGAAAAGCTAATGCCTCTTTGGTCCCCACCATACAATCCTCCCCCTCTCGGGTCAGTTCAACATATAAAGCACCCATTTCCCTGTCCAGTCCCGGCCCTGATCCTCAGGTTCTGCCGCTGGAGCAGGAATTTTTTTGTTTACTCCGTGCTTTTACCCTTCCACCTTCGCTCCATAGGATCGGGCCACGGCTACCGCCTGCTGGATATCGAGCTTCGCTCCGGTGATATCCAAATCTTTAAAATTCACGCCATCCATCTTCGCACCCCGCAGATCCGTTCCTTGAAGCTGCGCCCGGTGCAGCCTTACTCGGGTAAGATCCGCTTCCCGCAAATCTGCCTTTTCCAGATTACATTCGGTTAAGTCAGCTTCCTTGAATCGTATTTTTCGCAAATCCTGTTTTCTTAAATCTGCATGACGCAAGTTCGTGTATGACCAATCTCCGCCTGTAATCGTGATACCATCCATATTCGCCCCCGCGAAATCTGAGCCTACCAGCTTGCAGTTATCAAACCGGGCCACAAACAGATTGGCACTGGTAAATAGACAATTCGTAAAGGCAGACTCCTTGTAATGAGAGGCATTCAGGATGGCTCCGGTAAAATCACAGTCCACAAAAGTACAGTCTTCAACAAGAGATTCATTCATCTCCACCCCCCGAAAGCGACAGCGGATAAACTCACAATTTCTCCACTCGCCTTCCCGGGCATCCATCGAACCAAAATCACGCGCTTCATAGACCTCATCTGTATAAAAAAACATGTTCTCCCCCTATTCCTTATCCCTCATATCAGGAACTCAGCATTTCGGCAAAGACCGTTCAAAACCCCTTTTCATTTTACCGAGCAAGCCCTTCATCATCTCATGATCCTCTGTCGTAAACTCGGACATACATGCACGGATCAGCTTCATATAGTAAGGCACTACCGTTACCAGTAGCTCCCGTCCTGCCTCCTTTAGTCCGACCGTGACCATTCGTCCATCGCTCTCGTGAGCCACCCGTTCAATCATTCCATCCCGCTCCAGACCGTCGATTAGCCCCGTCATGGTTCCCCGCGTCACATCTGCCTTTTCTGACAGCTCTGATGGTGTCATCCGGTGCAGCGTATGGCAATGCAACAGGCTAAGGACGATGATTCGGCCCTGAGAGACTCCCAGCTTGGTAAGATCGGTATCTATTTCTCTGAAAATACCGTTAGCCAAGCGCGCAAAAGTCACAAAAGTCTCCATATTGTCCACTTCTGCTTCCTCTTGTCCAAAACTACGTAGTACCCCGCGTATAGAGTCATTATGAAAATTAAAATTCATGGCCTGTCCATTCCTTCCCTGATCCCGCTTGTTCCGTCAAACGATAGCTTCTCCATTCCTCCGGCAGCAAAGAAGCATACGGCTCCTTGGCAAACCGGTCATCTATCAGCACCAGCAAGCCTTCGTCATGCTCTGTGCGGATAAGCCTGCCCCCTGCCTGAAGAACCTTGTTCATCCCCGGATACACATACGCATAGTTGAATCCATTCCGTCCCTGTTCCGAAAAATAATCTCGCAGCACATCCCGCTCTGCGCCAATTTGCGGCAACCCGACACCAACAACTACGACTCCGTTCAAACGATCACCCGGCAAATCAACGCCTTCCGCAAACACGCCTCCCAGTACGGCAAAGCCAAGCAGGGTACGCTCTTGCCCCGGCTGAAAAGCCTCCAGAAAGTGATCCCGCTCCGGTTCGGTCATCCCTGGACTTTGTACCAGCGTTTCCACGGACACGCCCCGGGTCATAAATTCCTCATATACCTCTCGCAGATACGGATAGGAAGGGAAAAACACGAGCATATTCCCTTTACGTTCCTCAGCCAATCCCGCCAGCATATCTGCAATGGCCCCTTTCGAGCGCTCACGATCCCGATAACGGATAGAGAGTGGTAACAGGCGTACATCCCATTGCTCCTGATGAAAAGGAGAAGGAACCTGCAACGTGTAATCTTCTTCCCTTGCTCCCAGCATATCCCGGTAATACGCAAGCGGCGTCAACGTCGCAGAAAAATAAATCGCAGAGCGATAGCCCTTCACAGCCTGTCCCAGCAAATGCGAAGGATCCAGGCAGAACAGCTTGACCCGCACTTCACTGCGTCCCGCCTCAATATAAGTGACGTAGCGTTCATCGTACAAAGCTGCAATCCGCAGCATGTTTTGAGCGGCAAAATACGTATCCAACAGCAATGTATAGGCCGCTCCCGAGCTGCTCGTACTACCGACGCCCGTTAACAGTTCATGTTCGGCTGCCTCTACAAAAGGTGCCAATAGATCCAGCACCTCATGCGGTGCCACCGTATTTACTGCTTTTCCTGTATCCGCGTATAGCTTGCGCAATGCAATCATGTGCGCGTTAACTGCACTAGCCGACCCCGCAATCTCCGGGCTTAGCAGCTTGAATTCTTTTTTCAATTCCAAAAAAGACGATTTCAAAATTTCCGCCGAAAACATATCCCGGCCGCGTTCCACCAGATTATGCGCCTCATCCACCAGCACAACACCTTTTCGCTTGTGCTCCTCCAGCAGTCTTTTCAAGGAAATACGCGGATCAAAAACATAATTATAGTCACTGATTATACCCTCCGAGGCATATGCCACGTCCAGCGAAAATTCAAACGGACATACCCTATGCTTGCGCGCATAATACTCAATCACCGCCCGGGTCATCAACGTCTCGTTCGCCAAAATATCGGACACCGCACCGTTGATCCGGTCATAATATCCCTCGCACATGCTGCATGCTCCGGCATCGCAATCATTTTCATCCTTGAAGCAGATTTTATCCTTCGCCGTCAAGGTTACTACATGCATATGCAGCCCTTGGGCCTGCATTTTGGCATACGCTTCTTCCGCTGCTGCGCGGGTTGTGGTACGGGCCGTCACATAATATACCCGGCTCACCAGCCCTTCACCGATGGCCTTGATTGCAGGAAACAGGGTAGATACCGTTTTACCGATACCCGTAGGCGCTTTAGCAAACAGATTGACCCCTTCTGCAATCGTCTTGTACACCGAACCCGCCAGAGGCCGCTGGCCTGAACGATACGTGTCAAAGGGAAAGGCCAGTGTTGCAATACTGGCATCCCGCTTCTCTGCATGTGCTCTCAGCAGGAATGCATACGGCGCATAACCCTCGACCATCCTCAGCGCAAAGGTCTCCAGCTCTGCAAAGGATAACTCCCGTCTGAAGCGCCGAATTTCTCCGCTGTATGCCTGTACATAAGTAAGCTGGGCCTGCATGGAATTGCGCTGCTCTTCGCGGGCAATCATATAGGCGTACAGAAACGCTTGCGCCCAATGCACAGGTTGACCGTCCCCCGGAATATCTTCGAGAGGAATGGAAACCGACTTGATTTCATCAACTGTCCATATGCCGTCCAGCTCAATCAGTCCATCACAGCGGCCCTCAACGATAAATAGAGCACCCTCATATAGAATTTCTGTACGCAAATGTACCTCTTTGCGGTCATGCTCCTTATAACTTTTTTGGATAAGCTGGTGTACGCGTGTTCCCTCCAGCATGCTGCTGTTCGAGCGGAAACCACCGTGAATGCTGCCGCTCCGATGCACATATTCCACAAGGGGTCGCACCGATATGTTAATTGGTTCCTTCATACGATCACCCGTTCCGATCATAGTCCTTTCACTTTATCACGAAGATAAAGGAAACGTAAGGGTCATAAGCATCGTTTATGGTCGATTGGTATTCACTCACACTTATTTTTTACCGAAATATAGAAGTGAGGCTTATTACTTTATTCTCAGCATTGTCAAACTCACATTACAGCATAAAGGATAGGGTTATGTTAAAAGAATTAATTAACAACTTCGGATTATTAACGAGCTTCTTATTCTTTGGAAATTTGCTTTCACGAAAATACGAACGTTACCTGGAAAAACATGTATTCCTTTATCGGGTAATGAACGGTTTAATGCTGGGACTGTTTGGTATTCTTTTAATGATGACTGGTTTATGGATCCGCGAGCATTTTGTGGTCGATCTGCGCCAATTGGCTATTATCATATCTGTTTATATGGGAGGACCAATATCCGGTCTGTTGACCACCCTGATCATAAGCCTGTACCGTATTTATATCACCGGTGGTTGGACAGATGTTTCTCTGACTGCTACTGTCAATTGCTTCATGACACTGGGCATTTCACTTACCTTCATTCGAGAAAAAAGCCTAACGCTCCGCAAATGGATGTCAGCCGTGCTTGGAGCTGCTGTTGTGTCGCTGTTATCTACTTTCTATGTGGTTAATCCTCCTGATAATGAAACTATTATAATAGTCACAACCGTTAAGTTGCTTGGCGGCCTGTTCACTTATTTTATGGTGTCCCATATCAAAAAAACAGAACGGGCCATTCATCTACTCGAAGACGCTGCGAATCGGGACCATTTAACCGGATTATACAGTCCGCGTGCTTTCGATGCGCTATTTGAAGAGGTCTTTCATACTTCCAAGGCTACTAAACAACCCTTTGGACTCCTGATGCTGGATATTGACCACTTTAAAAATATTAATGATACGTATGGCCATTTGAACGGTGACACCGTCTTAAACCAATTGGGAATTTTGTTAAACCGGGAGTCTACAAGGAAGACATACCCCTCCCGTAAAGGCGGAGAAGAATTTGCCATTCTGATTGGAGATTGCGACAGCCGGAAAGCAGCAAGCTTTGCCGAAAAGATTCGAAAGGCTGTGGAAAACGGTCCCTTTCAACTAAATGACGGAACCATCGTTTCTCTGACGGTATCTATCGGAGCAGGCAGCTTCCCTACCATTGCAGCGGATAAATTATTGGAGAAGGTGGACGACGCTCTATATGAAGCCAAACGCTCAGGACGCAATCGGGTAGAAATAGCAAAACGATAATTATAAGTCGCTAAATGTCTGGAAAGCTGGATTATTGTTAATAAAAAGTGGTAAAATGGAAATAAGATTTGTATTAGAAAATCTTCTGCCGTTAGAGGAGACATGCCTTACAATCGACATGGGGGGTGGGCTTTTTGGACCTCGAACAATTGGAAAAACTTATGGAAAAAGAACGCTGCGAACTAAATCGTATGGCAACCTTACATGGATTAAGGGATGAACGTGTATTGGTCAAATCCTCTCGACTTGACCGAATTATGGACAAGTATCTCCACACCAAGCGAGCGATAAATGGCGACAATCAGGCACATCCATAGAAGAAAGCTACACCGCTGCCCTTACGGGCAGCTTTTTTTGTACATAGCCTCGTGTTCCGCTGCCGTACCTGTACGTGTTAACTTTCCGGTAGGATACCCTCATCTTACTTATTTCTTCCCTTACTTCCTCGCTTACTACTTTCTTCGGTACTCCGTCCGCAGTAGTTCCTGCGTAAACGTAATCCATTCTCTCGCGGCAAAGGACAGATACCGATCCTTTCGCCAGATCATCCCTAGATGCCAGGGAATGACGGGATCAACGAGTGGAATAACACGCAATCGTTCAGAATCAAGTTCACGGCAAATCGCTTCCGGCAGTAGCGCTATCCCCAAGTTCGCAGCAACCATTTCGCTGATCAGGTCCCACTGTGAGCTTTCATAGACGACGCGCGGCTGGAAGCCAGCCCGGACACACTCTGCAATAATACGGTCATGCAGTGTAAAATCCTCGCGGAACAGTACAAACGATTCCTCCGCCAGCGCTGCCAGCGGTACCTCTGTACGCTCTGCCAGTACATGCGTAGGGTGAACCAGCAAGTTCAGCTTTTCCTCCACGAACAGAAACGTCTCGAATATATCCCCACTTGCTGGCAGCACAATTACACCAATATCCAGTGCGCCCGCGCCTACGTCCTGTTCTACTTTTTTTGCCCCATCCTCAAATAGCTGAATGGTCACATCGGGATATGCCTTGTGAAATTCCCCAATGACGCGTGGAAAAAAGCTCGATCCGACCATGGGAGGCAGACCGATACGGATGTGCCCTTTTTTCAGGTTCATCAAATCACTCAGCTCGGACGACAAGCTCTGGAAGGACTTCACAATCGCTTGCGCCTGAAGCTCAATCACCTTGCCCGCGTCCGTCAGCTCGATTCTTTTGCCGATCCGGTCAAACAAAGCGACACCCAATTCATCCTCCAGGCTTTTAATCGTCTTGCTGATCGTCGGCTGTGTAATAAACATGCTCTGGGCCGCCTTCGTAAAGCTGCGCAAGCGCGCGACCTCCAAAAAATACTGCAAATGTCGGATATCCATCCCATCACCTTCTTCCATAGACAAACGGAATACATCGTATTCTTTATATGCATTTTACTCATGAAAGCTTGTGATGTAAAATTTCATTACAGTTTGAAAAATAACGGAACTCATAGATAGGAGCCATTATATATGAAAAGCTTCATACGCGGTGTCCTCCAGATCGCCGTCCTGATGGCCTTTTCGCTCATCCTGAACGCGGTGGTCTCCTGGCTTCACCTGCCTGTACCCGGTAGCATTATCGGCATGCTGATTCTCTTTATTCTGCTGCAAACAGGCGTGATCCGCCTAAGCTGGATTGAGATCGGCGCAAACTGGCTGCTGGCCGAACTGCTATTATTCTTTATTCCCTCCGCTGTCGGCGTTATGAATTATTGGCCGATGCTGGAGCACGATGGTATGAGCATTATGCTGGTCGTACTGCTTGGTACCTTTCTCGTGATGGCCTGCACGGGCATGATCGCCAGTCTGCTCGGCAAACGAAAGGAGCACAAATCATCATGATCGGTCTTCTATGTATTGTATTGACGCTCGCTATTTACTGGATGGCCAAACGCATGTACCGCACGCTCCCCAAGGTGTATATGTCTCCACTACTCATTACACCGATCATTATTATTTTAATTTTGACGCTTTCGGGTATAAATTACCGTTCCTATAACTCGGGTGCCCATTTGCTCTCCATGCTGCTCCAACCAGCCACGATTGCATTTGCCGTCCCTTTGTACCGATATTTCCCTGTGCTGAAAAAACATGCGACCCAAATCGTGCTTAGCGTGCTGTCCGGTTCAGTCGTAGCCGTAGTATCCTCCATGGTACTCGCCAAATGGATGCATCTGGATTCCTCGCTGATGAGCAGCCTGATTCCTCGCTCCATTACGACACCGATTGCCATGAATGTTTCACAAACGATTGGCGGTAATCCGACAGTCACGGCTGTGTTCGTTATTTTAACCGGATTGAGCGGTCTCATTATCGGTCCGATGATCGTGAAGCTGTTCCATATCGAAAATGAAGTTTCGCGCGGTGTACTGCTCGGTACCGGGGCTCATGGTACAGGTACCTCCAAAGCGTTCGAGTTCAGTTCGCTGACGGGCACTATTTCCAGCATCTCTATGGTGCTCGCCGCCCTCTTTACCTTGGCGGCTGCGCCGTTCCTGTTCCACTTGATGCTGTAAGCTCAGTAACACACGAGATATTGAATGGATACTGCCCCTGATATACACAACGAAGAAGCTCCGTTCCACTAGCTGTAGTGGGACGGAGCTTCTTCGTCTATTCGGAAGATAAAAGTCATTTATCTCCCGTACCATCAGATTGCTTTAACAGCGCCGGGTATATTCTCAGCCTCAACAAGTATTGTCAGTAACGATTATAAATGAGAGTAAGGATACATTCATTTAAAACATTTCGTAATTATTATAATTATAAGTGATACTTTCTGTAAAAATAGATCCGCTCCCTATATCTGGTCATATTTTGACTTCACCCGCTCTCCTGTTCTTGAAAGAGAGGAGACTTTCACACCCTTTAATCATCACCTATTTACAGATTTACAGAGAGGTAATGTTCCCAACACTTGCTCCATGTATTTTCAATAGCACATAACCGTACTACAATCCAGTACCGTTCGTTGCAATTACGTTTGCATACCAATGATAACTCTTCTTTTTTATGCGTGCGAGGTCCATCAGATCGGAATTTGAACGGTTAACATAGACCAATCCATACCTTTTGCCCATACCGTCATGACCGCTGATTAGATCCATGAATGACCACAGACAATATCCAATCACCGGATATCCCATATCGATACATTCCTTCAGTTCCTTCAGATGTGCTGACAGATATTCTATTCGATACTCATCGTGGATTTGCTTATCCTCGGTTAGCTCGTCGAACGCCCCTAGCCCATTTTCAGTAATGAGAACAGGAATATTATACCGGTTAAATATCTCCATGATAGCCATTTTCAAACCAGGTGCACAGATTTCCCATCCCCATTCCGTTACAGGAGTATAAGGGTTATCGACAATCTTATAAATACCTGCTTCTTCCTGCTTGATAACTCCACTACCTCTATACTGGATTTCGTTTTTACTGCTATGTTCAATCGTTTTAGCCATATAATAATTTACACCGATATAATCGGGGGGATTGTTGCGCATTTCCTCAAGATCGGCTTCCTCAACTTGAGGGAATATTCCACGATCAATCAGATATTTCTTGTAGACAGGGGAAAAGATCCCCTTGCAGTGCATATCCAGCAAGTAAAAGCTTGCAATTTCATTATATTCCATAGCAGCAAGAGCATCCTCGGGTTTCATCGAAGCAGGAACTCCGAACATAGGATTCATTGCCGGACCGATTTTTCCGCCCTCAACCATCTCGTGACATAATTTTATGGCTTTGGCGGTTGCAGCGCACATGTGATAAGAGACTTGATGGGCAATTTTATCGAATTCCTTATCAGACAGCTTCTCCTTGATCCCTAATCTTTCTGGCAAATGAATGACATGATCCTGTTCATTAATGGTTAACCAATACTTCACTCTGTCTCCAAAATGCTTAAATAGTACTGCTGCATAATTTACATAATCTTCAATACTTTGTCTCGATAGCCACCCTCCGTATTGGTCAACCAATCCTTGCGGATAATCAAAATGATAAATGGTGACGACTGGCTCGATTTTGTATTTTAAAAGCAAATTGATGACTTTATTATAAAACTCTATTCCCTCCGTATTGATTTCTCCATTGCCTTCAGGCAGGATTCTTGACCAGGACATTGAGAAACGATAGGCTCTCAGTCCAGCCTCATACATAAGTTTAATATCCTCTTCAAATCGGTGATAATGGTCAACCGCTACTTTATAGTCGGCCAGCTTGTCGTTTCTGGGTAACATATCGATAACGGATAATCCTCTTCCGTACTGGTTATAGGCTCCTTCGGCTTGAAATGCCGAAGACGAGCCTCCAAAAAGAAAACCTTCAGGGAAAAATGGTTCCGGTATAATTTTCATATGAATTTTCTCTCCTATCCTAACTTTATCTATATTCAAAATTTCATTTATTACTTAACAACCGTAAGCAATTGTCTTTGTGTTGATGCATGGGAGCCTGCTGGTTCGGATACGATAACATTGGTATAGTCCATACTGTTCGTAACAATGATCGGTGTAATTGTAGGATAACCAGCCTTACGAATCTCTTCCAGGTTAAACTCCGTCAGTAATTCTCCAGCCTTTATTTGTTGCCCCTCTTTCACAAACACCTCGAAGTGCTGCCCCTGCAGCTTAACGGTATCCATACCAACGTGTACCAAAATTTCGACACCTTGTGTTGACTTCATTGCAATAACATGTTTTGTTCGAAACACGGTCTCGATTGTCCCGTCAAAAGGAGCGTAGATTTTACCTTCAGCAGGTTCGATTCCCACCCCTTTACCCATTGCCTCCTGTGAAAAAGCTTGGTCAGGAACATCTTTTAAAGGAACAACAGTTCCATTGATTGGACTTCTCACTGTCAGATTAGATTCTGTAGATTCAACTACAGTCTCCGCCGTTTCCAATGTAACAGCCGGTGTCGCCGTACCTTTGGAGGTCTCCTTTGTATTCTCTTCTGGTACATCCTCAAAACCGAGGATGTAGGTGAGAGCAATCGTCAAACCAACGGTAATCAGTGCTCCAATAATTAGATAAATAAACTCTGGTCCTATAAATACTGGCAGCGCAGTAATCCCCGGAAGTACAAACCCGTAGGACTTAACATGGAAAATGGTAAGAAAAGCCCCACCTACGCCGGAACCAACTAATGCAGCAATAAAGGGTTTTTTCAGCTTCAGGTTAACCCCATACATGGCTGGCTCCGTAATCCCCAGCAATGCAGAGAATGAAGTGGATGCCGCAATGGCTTTAAAAGATTTGTTTTTTGTTTTCAGGAATACAGCGAATGCCGCGGCCATCTGACCCATATTGGTTACAAAGAAAATTGGAATCAGATAGTCATAACCAAGTGTAGCCAGGTTCGAAATAGCGATTGGCATTAAGCCATAATGCATCCCCACCATGACAAGCAAAGGACGGGTTCCGCCTAACAACATCCCTGCCAGAAAGCCCACATGCTCAAACAACCAGTTCACACCGTTTGCCAGACTAACTCCCAGATAGGAACCCATAGGCCCGATTGCGATCAGTTCAATCGGGATCATAATAAGCAACGCTAAGGTTGGAGTAAAAATTGATTTAACAACAGTGGGCATAAACCGGTCAATCAGGCGATATACATATGACAAAATCCAGACAGATAAAATGATCGGAATAACAGTTGAACTGTAATTCACCAATCCAACAGGTAAGCCAACAAAGGATATAGGCTCAACCTCGTTCCCCGCTGCTATGGATTTGGCTGCGTCCATAATGGTGGGATACATAAGACCGCCTGCAAGTGCCAGCGCCATAAACTCACTTGTTTTGAATTTGCGTGCGGCTGACACAGCCAAGAAGAACGGAAGGAAATAAAATACACAGTCGGCGATTAGGGCCAGGATACGTATGGAACCGCTAGCAGGATCTGCCCATTTTAAAGTTGTAATCAAGCCCAGTAACCCTTTCAGTATCCCGGCTCCTGCAATAGCAGGAATCACCGGAGTGAAAATACCGGCAATAGTCTCCATCAGACGGCTTGCTATATTTTGTTTCTTTTTATTTCCACTTGGTTCTTTCGAACCAGAATTATCGGTGGAAAATTCATCAAGTTTAATCAGTTCGTTATATACTTTAGCTACATTATTTCCAATCACCACTTGAAACTGTCCAGCTTGTTTCTGGACTGTAATAACTCCATCCAGTTTTTCAATTTTCTCTTGATCAGCCTGGTTGTCATCTTTCAGATTAAAACGAAGACGAGTATAACAATGCACCACATTGTCAACGTTTTTAGCACCGCCAACAAGTTCCAGAATCTTGGAAGCCAGTTGTTCATTCTTCATGTAAATCCCCCCTGCACTTAGGTTAAAATGTTCTATGTCATATCCTGCTGGAGATCGCCCGTCAGCTGTCCGTACGCATCCCCCTAAAAGGATTAGTAATAAAAAAAGACCTAGATGACCCTTACTCATGCGGGGCATTTTGCCACAGCAGCACGTAAGAAGTCATTTAGGTCATGCCTGATCGAATCAGTAACAATCCTAACTTCAAGTTATTTTTCTTCGGATACAAACCGAGAGGTTAGACGATGAATGTGAACGGTTAAATAAAGTAGTTCGTCCAAGGTACAATTCCAACCATAGCTAGTATCCAAATATTGTTTGATTTTTAACGAGCATTTGTAAGCCCTGGGGTACTTCTCTTTAACTATATCATGCAAGAATACATCCTCTGAGATAATGACCTCACCTTTGCTCTGCCTTTGAATGAAATAGCGCAGATGAGTGACAAATCGGGTGAAACTTAACGAGGTATCATCTAATTCCACCTGATAATGATACTTCACAATATCAAGTACTTTGCTAATAATTCCCGCCAATTCCATCCCCTCGTGCTCAGTTTCACCGTCAAGTTGACCATTAACAAAATGAAGAGCAAGAAATGCTGCCTCACCTTCAGGAAGCTCGACCCCGACACGTTGCTGCACTAAGTCTAATGCTTTCTGAGCAGCAGCAAATTCCAAGGGATATACTTGCTTGATCTCCCACTGAAGAGGGTTTTTTATTCCTATACCCTCTCGTGCCCTTTTCAAGGCAAAACTGAGGTGATCAGATAAAGCAATAAGAGTACTCTCATTTAATGCCCTTTTCAGCTTAGGCTGCACAAAGTTGATCATCTCATCAGCCAAAGCAATGTCATCTGAAGGTATTTCACTAAAGAGAGATATAAGCTTGTCTGTATTCTCAGGAATTTCCAGAACAAAAGTTTTTTCAACAAGTTTATCGTCAATCATATCCCCGGGATACTTCTGAAACCCTATCGCTTTTCCCATGACAATCATCTCTTTATGGTTTTGATTTTCAACCAAAGCGACATTGTTATTAAATACCTTCTTGATGCGCATGGAGACTCCTCTTTCTAAAGAAGTTGACGAAAAAAAGACCTAATCCCCCATTTGAAAAATACAAAACTAATCAAAGGGGGATTTAGGTCACGCCTGATCGAATCAGTAACAATCCTTTATCCTATAACGAAAGATAACATAATAAATAAAGCGTTGTCAATGTCAATTTTATGCCAAGAGAAATCGTTATAATTCTTGGCTATTGGTTTCTATCACATTTTTATACCAATAAAAAGAATCTTTTTTATATCTTTTCATGGTTCCATTCCCATAATCATCCTGGTCTACATAGATGAATCCGTATCGCTTTGTCATTTCAGATGTCCCGGAACTGATCATATCAATGGGTCCCCACATTGTATACCCAATGACCTCGACCCCATCCTCCACCGACAGTTTCATCTGTTCAATATGTTTACGTAAAAATTCAATGCGATATGGATCATGAACCGTGCCATCCTCATTCAGATGATCCATAAAGCCGGAGCTGTTCTCCAGAATAAAAATAGGAAGTTTATATCGGTCGTAGACCAAATTTAATGTATAACGTAAGCCAACCGGATCAATTTGCCATCCCCATTCATTTGAATCCAAGTATGGATTTGTATACACACTGTGAACATTTCCCGAAGTTAATTCAAGCTGGTTGGGATCACTGCTTGAGATCATTGAATTATAATAAGACATTCCCACAAAATCAGCGGTGTTGTCCTTTATAATATCCAGGTCGCCATCCTCCATCATTAATCGAATATTTTGTTGACTAAAATAAGTTTTGGAGTAATACGGATATTCCCCTTTGTTCAGTATGTCTAAAAAGAACAAGTTCTTCATTTGATTATCTTTTTGCATTTGGAGAGCGTCCTCCGGTTTACACGTATAGGGATATGCTGTGAAATACGCAACCATACTGCCAATCCTGTTCTCAGGATCAATTTCATGTGCTAACCCAGTGACCTTTGCAGCAGCGACAAACTGGTGATGAAGTCCCTGTAACAGCATTTCTTCATAATTTTCCTGACCTTCATTCAAGATCCCCAGCGTTTTGGCACCGGCTTTTACGCTCATATTAATTTCATTAAATGTAACCCAACATTTCACTTTACCTTTATACCGATTAAAAAGAACATTACAGTATTTCACATATAAATCAACCAGCTTTCGGTTGTACCACCCCCCAAATTTCTCAATTAATACAATAGGCATATCAAAGTGTGAAATAGTAATTAAAGGCTCCATGTTGTATTTTAAGCATTCCTGGATCACGTTATCATAAAATTGCAATGCTTTTTCATTAGGGATCGCATCATCCCCATTCGGGAACACTCTTGCCCATGAAATTGAGTACCTGAATACTTTGAAACCCATTTCGGCAAATAAAGCTATGTCCTCTTTGTAAGTTCTATAAAAATTTATCCCTCTTCGTTTAGGGTAATTTACGGTATCCGGATCGGCTATAGCCTTTCGGATCATATCCATGGTAACCTGCGTTTGTATCGTAAGTTTACGATCATTTTTGGGGTTGAACTGCATAACCTCCGGAATGGTTAACGTTTTTCCATCCTCATTATAAGCACCTTCTGCCTGACATGCGGATAAAGCTCCGCCCCACAAAAAATCCTTTGGGAAACCATTATTCATCTTATTTCACCATTTCCTTGATTTGATTATTGAACGCATTGAACTGTTCTATCTCAATAATATGACTTTGTCAGCGATTGTTGGCAGATACTCAGATTATTTCTCATCAGGATATCCTAATATGAAAGAGGTTACAAAACTCACCACAAAAGCAACCCCAATACCAACTAAATAGTACACAAATGTATCTCCGAAAAAGACAGGCAGACCACCCAACGGATTAAGCCCGAAACCAGTATTCTTAACTTGAAAAAGCCCCATAACAAAGCCACCCGCAGCTCCTCCAATTAGGACAGATGCAATTGTTTTCTTGAACTTAATAACAATACTGTAGAGTCCGGGCTCCATAATACCGATTAAGCCACTAATGGTGGAGGATAAAGCCACTGCTTTGGTGGATTTTCTTTTTACTTTGAAATATACTCCAAAAACCGCACCTGCTACCGCTGTATTTCCGGCCGCACATAGAGCCAAGATCACATCAAACCCGTTTGTAGAAAGGTTTTGAAGCATGATAGGAAGCAGCCCATAGTGCATTCCTGTCAACACAAGCAATGGGTACACCGCGCCCAAAATTGCCCCTGCAATAAATGTGAACTTACTATATAAAAAGCTGAAGCCCATAGAAAGGATGTTCCCTCCCCAAATGCCAAGAGGACCAATAACGATCAAAATTACGGGAACGATAATGATCAGTGTTAACAAAGGAGTAAGAATAATATCCAAAGTTTTGGGCACCCACGATTTAATAAATTTTTCGATGTAAGACATCAGCCATACTCCAATCAAGGTCGGCAGCACAGTGGAGGCATAACTCATCAGAGTAAATGGAATTCCCATAAAATCCAAGTTCACTTTGCCCTGGGCCACCATCCCTCCAAAGGTTGGATGAAGCAAGATCGCAGCTAATGTCGCTGCAATCATAGGATTACACCGAAACTTTGTCGCAGCACTATACGCCAAAAGAATTGGCAAAAAGCTAAAGGCTGCATCAGATATTACATTCAGGATAATATACGTATTGTTTTGAACAGAAATCCATCCGAAAGCCAGCAATAATGCCAGCAAGCCCTTTAACATTCCAGATGCCGCAATTGCGGGAATAATCGGTACAAATATACCCGACAGAGTGTCAAAAAAGCGGTCCAGCACCTTTTTATTCGTTTTCTCTTCCGTAGCTACCGATTCCGCTTCCTCAATCTTGCCATTTGGATCTGTCAACAAACGAATCTCGTTGTACACATTTTCAACCTGGTTGCCAATAATCACCTGAAATTGACCCCCATTATCAACCACACCCAGAACTCCGGTAGTGTTTTCCAAAACACTCTTGTTCTTATTAGCAATTGAAGTGTCTTTGAGAACAAAACGTAGCCTTGTCATGCAATGGGTTAACGATTGAATATTTTCCTGTCCACCCACTGATACAATTACTTTTTGTGCCAATTCTTTTTTATCCATTTCGATTCTCCTCTCAGCATTTCTTGTCTGCCATGAACTCCATTAGTCTTTCCTGTGAATAGATAATTAAGGTGTTCTTGTAATGGTGCTGATACCCCTTTCCTGCAAATGACTCAAAATAAGGATCATCCTTACTGTTTTCCTTCATATCATTTAGTGAGTCCAGAAGATGGTCAATAACCGAATTGTCAATGGGGAAAGGCCCGTGTGCTGGAAAAATATTCTCAATCTCATTTATTCTTGCTTTCAACTTGAGATAGGAATCCACTGCCATACTGAATGGTGCTTGTTCATCCGATGGGAGGAAATACCATATATTGTGACGAGTCACCATATCTCCGCTGAACAGATCTTTATTATCTGAATCCAGAAGTGCGATACAGCCATAAGAATGCCCAGGGAGATGAATGATTTCAAGGACTTTGTCTCCAAGGTCAAATGTGTCCCCTTCTTTGACAAACTTATAGTTTGTATGTTTTACAGTTGTTTTCAAATAAGCATTCTGATCGATATGGCCCATTAATTCAGGCATTTTTTTAAATCTATAATCCAAAGCCATCTGCTTCATGTCGGGATTATCATTCCGAAACAGCTTTCCCAAATCCAGTTCGTGAATATAAACTTCATTGAACCAGCAGTTACCTAATGCGTGATCCGGATCCCCATGACTGTTGACCACAATCAGAGGCAAATTCGTTATTGATTCGATGATCCCCTTTATATTCTCGTAGCCGTAAGCGGTATCAAATAAAAGCGCTTTCTCATTTCCGACCAGCAAATAACAACTTGTGGAATCTGCTTCCCTTATGCAGTAATTTCCGTTTCCGAGTTCGTAAACCTTATTGACAGCTGTACTATTCATGCTCTACCTCCATCCGTTAATTATGTCTATAAGATAATGAAGAAGCAGAAAAAAAACCATTCAGTTTTTTCGTGTGTAAACTCCAAAAAAACTGAACAGTCCTATTAGTTCATCATATCCTTAAAATCTGTGTAATTTCTAACCTTCCCGATTAGACTGCTTTGAGCAGGATCTGTTAAAAAACGAATATAATTATAAAATGGATAAGCAATGAGATAATCATCGAAATGAAACAGTGAAATAATAATTGTATTAACTGTCCTGGACTTATAGTGTATGCTCTTGGACAGTTTTCCTATATAAATTGCAGATGTCCCTTTCCGATTCGTCATCAGAGATAAATAAGCTACTTTGGAATCGTTGGGAATTAGATGATGTTTAACAAGCGTATCAGAATCAAACCTCTCTCCAATCCCTGATTTTTTCAAAATATAATCAATGCAACTAACCAAATCCTTATACCTGTCCGGAATAGAAATGAATCGATTTTCTCCAATTGCATTTTTTTCGACTCGCCTCAATTCCTTTTTTTTATATTGTTCCAAATAATTATTTATAAGCGTGGACAACAGATTTTTTTCTGTATCTCCAAATAAGGATTGAATAAAAATGACGCTTTGAGGTAAATCAATACTGATATTTTCCGTGGTTAAAACAACATCTATGTCTTCAAGAAATTTTTCTTTGTCTTCTTCAAATACATACCTCGGAATCGTTTTTATGATATGAACATCTTTTCCCATCATGCGATAAATTTCAGAAATGATCCAGTTTACCAATGCTGTATGTTCATCGGAAATGAACAATAACTTCAAGGTCAGTTTTTTCGTTTCAATGTAATTGCCTAAAAACAAAGTTATATATGCCAATTCTGCATCGGAATAGTTAAAATTTAATTCTTTCAACTGTTCTCGACAATAGGCCACAATACTGGCAGTCATCGGGAACAAGCGGTTGATTTGACGCTTAAAGAAATTAGCGTAATCATGGGCATTTTTTACTCTTTGATTTAGCTGATTAATGTAAAATGTAAAATTTTTCTCAAAAATGTCATAGTCCTTCAACTCGATTTGAAGTTCTTTGACGATATAAGTTAAGGTTGAAACGACTTTTATATCCTCTGGACTCCGTTTATCATCAATATTAAGATGATTTTGCTCTAATATGATATTCTGCATATAAACGAGATCCGGAGTCATAAAGCGTATTCCGGTTTCCTCTAACCCTGCTTCAATTTTTTTCATCATTGGAAGTATGGGTGAACGTAATGCAAATTGATCCAGTTGAAACCCCAGCTCGTTCCGAATATTACAGATTAAAAAACTTGCACAAACCAAACCGAATGCCTTCCCGGAAATAATATGTTGATTTTCCACCAAAATTTTTCTTAGTACTTGATTTATATTGAAATATTTCTGCTGTATTTTCAATTCCGACTTTGGAAATGAGTACTTTATAGAGGATTCCAGGTTTAATCCTTGAACGATCAGCTTAGATAACATGTACCGGAAGTCATCTTCTCTGCCTTTAAGTTTCAACCCTTTTTGATTGGAAACAATAAACGTTATTCCAGACATTCTATCCATAATTTTTTTCACTTCAGTGATATCCAGGTTAATCGTTGACTTGGATACATACAATCTTTCAGATAGCGCTTCCATACTTATATAATCCGATTCAAAGGCCAGAATACCTATGATGGTGTTGATTCTGTTCCAGACAGTGTGGTTTTCAATATTATTTTTATCAACAAGTATTAAGTTTGTTAGTAATTTCAGAATCTTTTCCTTTTTGTCAGTCTCTATAAAACAATACCCTCCTTTAGAAATTAACACTTGAACGTCACTAGCATGGAGAATACTGTCTATGTTCTCTAACTCAACCCTTATCGTTTGAACAGAAACATTAAAAATCTCAGCTAATATTTCAAGTTTTATCGGGATTTCATGATAAAGAATATAGGATAACATTATATTCTGGCGTTTACTGAACATCGATATCCTCTTCTTTCCACGTTTTTATTTACGTTAACGATTTAATTGTACTGTAAATTATAAACGATAACTCATATTGCTTGATCAGGCTATTTCAATAAGCAGTGAACATCAATATGCTACCCTCTGGATTTGGTCCAACGTCGTTTACATGCCCTGTAGTGTCAGCAGCGAGCGCAGGATAACTGGATAACACGACTTCATATCCAAGATTATGTTCACCCAATCGAATCCATTTTATTTTTTTTAGGACAGATTATAACATGAAGCGCGACACCCACTGGAAATAAATAAAAAATAGCCCATGGCCAGATTCATGTAGAATGAAGTTACCACACCACCTTCTACAAAGGAAAATCCACCATGAGCTACACTCATCTTTAGCATAATCGAACACAGCAAGCTAGAAATCCTGCATGGACAGAACTGGAGTGCCCGAGCCATTGCACGATGACTGGGGAGACATCACTCGAGTGTGAACCGGGGGCTTCGCAGGAATTGCCGTGAAGAGGGGGTATGAAGCAGCGACTTCCCATCAAGCTTGGTCCCCCTCTTTTGCTTACAATTTCGTTCTCTCCAGAAAGAAATGAACGACTCTCGGGGTAATTTCTGCTTCTTGAGCTGCAATTAGATAATCATCAAATCGGAAATAGTACCATGTTCTTATCCTTTATGGAAAAGGAACCAAGTTCTTGTCCCAAGCCTAGAACGAGAACTTGATTCTTTAAAACAAAAAAAGCCGTCATGTAGACGACTTCTAATGCGACTAAGTTCTTGTCCTCCGATACCTCTTAAGCTATTAACTCTATTTTTCTTTTAATAGAAGGTTTTAATCCTTCTAATTTGAACTATCGTTTCCCGTTAGCTTGACGTCGTGTTTTATTCTACTTCCGCTGTCACCTGTAAAACCGCTCTACCAAGCGTATGTTTCAGCATGTTAAACCCTAAAAATGTTGGTGTTGAATTAGGATCAATGCCAATATTCTCTACATCAAGAGCATGAACGACAAAATAATACCGATGAGGCCCGTCTCCTTTTGGAGGTGCAGCGCCGATAAATCGTTTGACTGAGGCATCATTAGGTAATTGTATTGCACCGGTTGGAATACCATTACCTTTTTCATCACCCGCTCCGGTGGGTAATTCAGTCACTTCTTTCGGAATATTCATAACAGCCCAATGCCAAAAACCCGCTCCTGTTGGGGCATCTGGATCGTAAACTGTCACTGCATAGCTTTTTGTTCCCTCTGGTGCACCTGACCATTTTAATTCAGGGGATATATCTTTTCCACCCTTCACACCAAAGAGTCCTGAAAATTGCTCAGTAGATAAAGGTTTGCCCTCTGAAATATCATTACTTGTCACCTGGAATTCTGCCACTTCTGGTAATCTTGCAAACGGATTATTAAGTTCTGTTTTTAAAGCACTACCCTCTGATTGGGATTGAGTAGTAACCGAATATTCTGATCCACCTTCACCACACGCTGTTAACAATACCATACAACATATCATAACCATTAATGATTTCATCTTAAAACTCCTTTATTTTTACAATTGATTAATATTTGAATTCATTTCATAATACCCTCAGTAGCTTTAATCAAGAGTACATATAGATCAAAATGGTTTAGTTTGTCTATATGTAGTATACATTTCGTTGGCTTAATCATTTATGAAATTGACTTATTTATAATTATGTTCTCATAACCACATTATCACTTTGCAATATATATTGCTTGGGTGCTATGATCATATGACTGAGCGTTTCAGACCATAATTCCCGAATACTGTCCTCCGCCGAGGATAGATGACTGACTTTTAGTACGAAACAAAATTAGTATACATGTTGGTTTCCTCACATTTCATAACAACTATTTATACGATCGTATGATTTAATGTTATATAATTGCGTTAGTATTGTCAATCTATAATTATGTCTTATTTGGGGAGGGCGGTATTTTTGTTATCGTTGGAAAAACAAATGTTGTTCTTGATTTCAGCGACAGAGGCTATCGACGTCAAACAACTTGTCGAAATTTATCAAGCACGAGGCGTAGCCAATCAAGTAGTTCGAAACGCACTTACACGTTTAAAAAGGGACGGTTATGTCATTTCGCCAGAACGCTCGAAATACGCTATTACAGCTTATGGACTCGGCTTTATAACGGCGATTAACAAAAAATCGCTTTTATTTGATAAGAATTGGGATGGAGAATGGCTAACGATCATGTTTGAAGTTCCTGAGACAGAACGCAAGAATCGGGATTCTTTTCGGAATGGGCTGCTGCAGCTTGGGTTTGCTGCATTATACAAAAGCGTTTACATCAACCCATGGAACTACACTAAAGAAGTGCTCAGTTTAGCTGAACAGTACAACATGACTGATTTTTTCACTATAATTAGAGGGAAATTCGTTTATCCTGAGCCGACTGAAATTGAAGTCAAACGATTATGGCCACTAAATGAACTGAACGAGGTCTACAAAGCTAAAGTCAATTGGTTTCGTTTGGAATTTATCCCAGCAACTACTCCACTCCTACAAGCTACGGACGATGATTTGAGTCTGTTTGTTCGCTTCCTAGAACTAGGGGAGATGTTGGCAGATCTGAGCTTGCAAGATCCCATTCTCCCGAAAGTATTGCTGAATGAAAATTGGCTTGGCAGATCGTACTACTATGAAATGCAACAATACTTGAAGCAGATTGCAAACGCTATTCAGCCAAGCTCACATTATCATATATTCGTTGACTGTTTTCTTAAAGGAAATTACTGAAATGAATGTTCACAACCATTTCTTACAGATTGATCATTTTTTGTTTCGGATCGATGATGCTGATGGCGGGGTCTAAACATGCCGGCATGTGGGCTTAATCCCGAGTGCCAAAATGTTTACTTTTTATACCATAAAGAGCGCAACGGTAAACTGAATCCAGTAATACTCTAGTTTATAAATCGTCAACTTCGGTGGTACTTTCCACATTCTGTTACATACCCTCCTCCCTAAAACCAAATTAGTTATTCATCAAACCGAAAATGGTCCGTATTATTGTCCTTAACTTGTGACAATAACATGGTACTTTAAATCAAAAAAAGACGCCATTTAGACGACTTTCTAAGCGATTATGTTCTTGTCCTCCGACATATATGTATCCTTAAAGGACAAGAACTTGAGTTGAAGGATTCCAGAAAAAACTGAGCGACCGTTCCTGGTAGAATACCAAGCAAAGGTCGCTACATTAGGTGTTTTTTTGGTGTTTACTTGACAGGATTATGACCAATTTGGCGACTTCATGAATACACGTTTTAGTCTAAACATCCAACAAGATTCATTACTGAAGAAATTCATTAGCCAGTAATTGATAGGCTTTGTGACTTGCATTTTTATCAGTGTAGTAATCTAATATCATAATCTCATCTAACATTGCTTGTTCAGCTAGATTTTTCAATTTATCCTTTACCTTGTTTATTCCGCCAATAACAAAACGATTCTTATTTTGTTCTCTTGCCGACTCCTCGGCCGGCGAATAAACATGATTGTTTGCCTCTTCTAATGTCGGGAATGGCGAAATCAAACCAACTGTGTGGAGCTTTGCCCAAAATAACTCTAACGGGCCTGCCAAATATTGTGCCTCTTCATCCGTTTCAGCCGTAATCACAATAGTGGCCATCATACTTTTGGGTTCAGACGAGAATATGGATGGCTTAAAGTTTTCTTTATAAGCACGCAGTATGGGTACAGCAAGATGCGGCGCTAAATACGAAGCGAATACAAATCCAAGGCCTTTTTCTATAGCAAATTGAACACCTCCGTTGCTTGAGCCTAACATGAAGATTTCTGGAATGTTACTTTCACCGGGGAACGGTTTAATCCGACTAAATGGATGGTCTGAAGGAAAATCCTTCGAGAAGAAAGCTAGTGTTTCATTTAATTGTTCCGGAAAATCATACGAGTTCATAGCTTCTCGGGAACGTCTCAAGGCCAACGCAGTCAAACCGTCTGTTCCTGGCGCTCTGCCAATTCCGAGATCAATTCTTTTGGGATACATTGCCTCTAAGGTTAAGAAATTTTCTACAACCTTTAGCGGACTATGATTAGGCAGCATAATCCCACCGGCACCTACACGAATTTTTTTTGTATGCGCTCCTGCATAAGCAATCATTATTTCCGGAGATGTACTTACCTGATTTTCAGCATTATGATGTTCTGCAAACCAATAACGGGTATACCCTAATTGATCAGCTAGTTGTACACGGTCCAATGATTCCTTTAGTGTCTCAGCAGCAGACTTTCCATTCATAATCGTAGCAATATCCAAAATAGATAATTTCATTTTAACTAGTGGATGAGTTAAAGTCATGTTCAAACCTCTTTTCATTATTATTTAGCCTACCAAATATTATTCCAAAAAAAATTAGAGAAATTACAAAAGATTATCCTCCATTTGCTTCATAAGTCTTCTTAGTAAGAGTCGCTCCTCAGGTATAATGTTTTGCAGCAATTTTTCTTGTTGGCTCGTCCAAATTTTTTTGACGGGCTCTTCTAATTGGGACCCTTTGGCCGTTAGATAAACTCTGCTTATCCTTGCATCTTTGGAGTCACGTTGACGATATACAAAACCATTTTTTTCAAGTGTTTTCAACATGTTTGTGACAGTTGACGGTTCACAATTTAAACTTTCGCAAAGCTGTAACTGTGTTATGCCGTCGCTTTTCCATAGAAGGCACAACAAGTTATCTTGCCCTACATGCAAATTGATTTCACGTAACATATTCGCATAGTCTCTTCGCGTTTGAGCAGCTATTTTATCTAGAAGTTGTCGAATTTCGTCATCGATCATAACGTCACGCCTTTTCAAAAATATTATTTAGCCCACTAATAATATCATATATAAATTTAATAAACAACTGACAACCTGAGTCAATGGAATATTGTTCAATAGTTATACAAGTAGACAGAACAAAAAAGACACTTTCATGCAGCAACCGTTTCCTGGTATCCCATCGGGGAGCGGCTTATCTGGCTGCTTTGTCCGTCACTCCTTGTGCTAGCAAGCTTCGTTTTAGGTCGTCCACGTCTTGATATGGTGGGTTCCAGAATCACCGTAGTTTTAATATTTCGTCACCCAACTTTGTACTAGCGATTTATTTCGAATATCCAATCGTTTCGCCACTTCACGATTGCTCATATGTTCTTCTATTTACCAACCGAACTGCCTCCATTGTTAACTCCAAGGAGTACTGCCGAAAGGTCTACCCCTTTTTAGCCATGAAAAATCCCCTCCGCTCAACAAGATTAAGTCCATCTTACCAGATGTCTTTTTTCTCTTGTCTACTAAAAGGGGATAATACCAATATGACGACTTCTTAAGTGTGTATGCTCTTGTCCACCGACATACTATTAAGCTGTCGGCACAGCTCCGATCTGTTGAAGCAACCCAAGCATATCGGGTTGGCCATATTCTTCGACGATTTGCCCACCGGAAAATCGGTAGAAATTCATTACCTGCACTTGGATGGTCTTTGTTGTCGGTGGGAAACCGAAGAAAGTGCCTAGGTGTGTGCCTCGCATGATGAAGCGTACAGCCACCTTATCCCCTTCGGCAACCATCTCCTCCAGCGTCCATTGGATATCAGGGAAGCCACCTCGCATCATTCCGATGATTGCGAGATAGCCAGTTGACCCCCGTATAGGCTCAGCCTGTCCGGGGACATAGAAGATCGCATCCAGTGCGATGAGTTCTTCAGCAAGCTTCTCGCTAGCGGTATTAATGAAATCCGTAAAGCGACGCATCTGGTTTTTGTTAGTTTCTAATGACATAGTGAAACTCCTTTCTAAACTCCTATTGTTTTTAGTTATTTGGGAAAGCTCCATTCTTCGAAACATGGATCATCTCATAAGGGAAACTTTTCTTAAAGTACTTTTCAACTCTGACATGAATATCTCTTCGGTACCATTCCGATAGCCCATGTGCTTCAAACAATGATGGCATTCCCAGCCACTCTGAACGTTTGCCCATCGAACCATCCCCGATAGTTAGCGTATCGATCCAAATACGATCCACGATTCCTTCCAACAATTTAGGGAAATCGGGGGTAAAAGGCAATACAGGAGAAATCGAAGCCTGGGTAGATACTCCAGTATCATGTAATTTTTTCAAGGCTTTTATTCTCAATTTGATCGCAGGTGCATATGGAGAGAAAATCCGTTTGATATCCTCTCGATCTGTTTCAATCGTCATGGAGACAAGAACTGTGCACTTTTCTTTCAATTTTACTAACAAATCTATATCCCTTGTAATGAGTGGGCTTCGTGTCTGGATTTGAAGAAAATCAGGTGGATACTTAATCATTTCTTCTAGTATTCCTCGAGTAATGGTTGCCTTTCGTTCTATCGGTTGGTAAGGATCCGTTGCCGAAGACATAAAAATCTTCAACGGTTTGTTTTTTTTACGAAGTTTAATCACTTCATCCCGGTAATTTTCAGCCTCGTTTGTTTTGATGTCCACCCATTCTCCCCAAGGAACCTCTTTAAACTTTTGAATCGGCATTTCTCTTACGTAACAGTACCTGCAAGAAAAGGCGCAGCCGCTATACGGATTCAATGAATGGGTATATCCTATATCTAAATAACCCTTGGTTTCGCTTAGAATTTTCCTGGAGAGAGTTTCTTTGATTTCAATTGCCATTTATATCAACATCCCGCCTCTCTTTATCAGGATTGAAAGACATTGAGGTATTCCTTGTAATCCTCATCGCTGAAGACATTAAAAATCCCCTTTAGATCTTCTATTGATAGGGATTACACTCTATAATTACGGATTAACGACAACAATCTTTCCGTTCGCACTATTACTCTCCATCAGAAGGTGAGCCTCATGGATCTGATCCAGCGTAAAAACTTTGGCAATCGGTGGTTTAATCTTATTCTTCTTGATGTAGTTAAACAGATCTATAAGCAGGTTTTCCTTGACAAATTCACTTGTAAAAGCAGTAAAATAAACACCTGTCGGAATATCTACCAATGGTTCAAAGTTATTGATTTGCCATTGACTGCCTAAAATCCCCGACATGCATAAGATGCCGTACTCAGAAACAAGTGATAGCGATTGCTTCAGCGTAACAGTTCCTACTAACTCTAAAACTTTATTTACGCCTTTTGGCGCGATAGCCAATAATTGTTCGGTTAAACGTTCATCATCAAGTAACACATAGTCCGCACCAGCCTGCTTAACATCATCCAATTTGTTCCTATCTCTGGTTGTCGATATAACAGTCGCACCGGCACTCTTCGCAAGCTGCAACGCAGCAAGCCCTACAGAGCTGGTTCCTCCACGGATCAGCAGCGTTTCTCCTTCGATCAGCCTGAGACAATCAAATAACGAGGCATATGCCGTATAAAACATTTCCGGGATCGCCGCAAATTCTGCCCAGTCCATCTCATGATGAATTGGGTATACTTGGGTCCAGGGGATAAGCGCATATTCTGCATAACTGCCATCAAATTCACGTCCCAGCCCTCCCATCAACGACACCACACGCTGCCCTTTCTTAAAAGTACTATCGGATGGGTCTTCAATTTCACCCACACATTCAATGCCAATAATTCGTGGGAGCTTAACGGATGGAGAATGACCTTGTCTTGTAAACATTTCTGATCGGTTAATGCCAAACGCTTTGATTTTGACGCGTACCCAGCCTGGCTTCACATCGGGAATTGGTACTTCACGCACAACCAAATCCTGAGGTCCACACGGTTTATCAAGAATAACTGCTCTCATTGATGAAGCTCTCCTCTCAGTAGTCGGTCGGATAACCTGAACCTCTATATCTTCTTCTGAATTTGAATCAATAACGCATTGGCTGCGATTGCCAATCCGGCTGACAACAAGCTTCCCCACAATATTTTGTAAACATTCATCGTACGAAGTCCATCGTACAAAAGACTGCCTAATCCGCCTGCATTAATGAATGCTGCGATCGTGGCCATCCCGATCGTAGATACAACTGCAAGCCGTATTCCGGTAAAGAGTGCTTTTATAGATAACGGCAACCTGATCTGAAACAATACCTGCATATGGCTCATTCCAATCCCGGTTGCTGCTTCAAGAATAGAGGGATCAATATCATTTAGTCCTGCGATAAAGTTACGCAGCAATACATATTGGTTATATACAATCAAAACTGAGATGGCTGTCACTTTTCCTAATCCCATAACTGGAATCAAAATAGCGAAGATCGCCAGGCTCGGAATCGAATAGACCAGTGAGAACAAATAAATCAATATTTGGGAAACGATTTTCGAAGACATGGCTGCGATCGTTAAGATTGCTGCCAGTAAGATCGAAATGATCATAACAACCACTAACATCTCCAAATGCTCCAGCAATGGCTTCCATAATTTATCCGGGTGATTGATGGCATACTCGATCAATCTAATCCCTCCCAGAAACGCTCTTGCTCTCTTGAGGAATGGATAAGTGACGCAACAAATTCATCTGCAGGGTTTTTCACAATATTTCGCGGCGTATCGAACTGACAAACTCTGCCCTTGTTCATAATGATGACTCTGGTTCCGAGTTTAAATGCTTCGTTGATATCATGGGTGACGAAAAGAAATGTTTTCTTTAACCCGCCATGAATACGTAAAAGCTCATCCTGTAAATACAATCGGTTGATGGCATCAATGGCTCCGAAGGGCTCATCAAGCAGCATGATTTTGGGATCTGTTGCCAAGGCACGAGCCAACCCGATTCGTTGTTGTTGCCCACCCGATAATTGTGAAGGATAACGATTTTTAAATTCCTGAGGCTCTAACCCAACAAGAAGTAACAACTCGTCAACCCTCGCATTGATTTTAGGCTGGGGCCATTTTAAAAGCTTAGGTACAGTTGCAATATTCTGAGCGATTGTCATGTGTGGAAACAACCCAACCTGTTGAATGACATAACCCATTCGTCTTCTAACCTTCACAGGGTCAACCGTTGCAACGTCTTCTCCAAACAGTTTTATCGTCCCTTCATTGGGTTCATTTAGACGATTGATCATTTTGAGCAATGTGGTTTTTCCCGAACCGGAAGAACCCAAAATCGTGATGAACTCCCCTTCTCGAATGGACAAATTCACATGATCGACAACATAATCCCCAGATTGCGAGTATCTTTTACATACATTGTTGAACTCGATCGCTGTAAGAGACATGTTCCCCTCCAAGTAGCCATTATTTAATAGTTTCATAAAACTCTTTTGCGACGTCTTCATACTCCTCTTTGTCTACGTCAACTTTAGCATTCAATGCAGTAACGGTTGCTGTATCTAGTGTAGCACTTACCTTATTGAGAACCTCTGCAATCTTAGGATTAGCATTTAATACATTGTCACGAATGACGGGGGCCAAATTGTAAGGCGGCCACACATGCTTATCATCTTTTAACAAAGTGAACTCATTCGTATTAACTAATTGGCCTTCCGTTGTATAGGCTGGTGCAACATCCGCTTCATTATTTTTAAGCACCTCATACTTCAAGCTGTTGTCGTACACCTTCGATGATTTCCATTTTAATTCTCCATACACTTTCTCTAATGCAGGAATACCGTCTTCGCGTTGATCGACTTCACCTTGGGATGCAAATCGAATTTCTGTTGCATGTTTCTGCAAATCCGAAATTGTCTTAATACCAAGCTTTTGGGAAACCTCAGTCCGGATGACAAGGCCCGCGCCATCGTTGGCTTGGGAGTAATCAAGCCAGGTAACTTGAAATTGTTTTTCATATTCTTCCTTCACGGTCTTATAAACTTTTTCAGGATCGGTGATGAGATCCATTTTTAAGACGGAAAGCAAGCCTGTCCCCGTGTATTCAGGATACAAATCAATTTCGTCGTTCACGAGTGATGTATGGATGACCGAACCTGCTATGTTAGGAACTCGTTCCACTTCGTATCCCGCATCTTCCAAAGCCAAAGCATACAATTCGCCAACGATAAGATTCTCTGTGAAATCTTTAGCCCCGACACGAATCGTTGTCCCACTGCCTGTATTGGAACTCTTCCCTCCACACGCTGCCAACGTTAGCGCCAATACCAGCGTGGTTACGGCTACAGCAAATAGCTTCCTTTTTATTCTCATCTTCATGATTTCATCCTACTTTCTTACGAGTTTATACTTGAACATAAAGCGATCAGCCACATCAATCGAAAGTACAGCCGAAATCGAAAGAACTGCAACCGATATACCGCCAACTAGAAGCAAGTCTACCCGTTTAAGACCTAAGCCTGTGAAAATAATACCTCCAAGTCCTCCTGCGCCGATTTTGGCAGCCAAGGTCGCGCTCGCAATGATTTCAATCGTTGCAGTCTTGATGCCGGTCAGAATCAGCGGGGCAGCTAAAGGAAACTTAACTTTCCACAACACTTGCCGATCCGACATGCCAACTCCATAAGCTGCCTCCAGCATAAAAGAAGGAACTTCTTCTAGTCCTGCTACCGTGTTCATCAGAATCGGCGGAATCGCTAGTAAAACAAGTGCGATTAATGCCGGTTTAACTCCAGTTCCCATAATGGGGATCAATAACAGAAGGACAGCCAGACTAGGAACAACACGTAGGATCTGAAAAAAAGATACGATCCATTTTTCGTATTGCTTATGTTTTACACAAAGGTATCCGCAAGTAATTCCAATAAATGCAGAGAACAGTAACGCAACAAAGCTAATGACGATATGTTCTTTCGCCAAAGTCAAATAGTCATATAGACTGTTTGAAAAGTATTCTGAAATCTGTAACCAAACATCGCTACTTGCCAAATGAACCCCCCACTTTTGTCACGCATAACGATCATTAGGTCAATAATCGAGCTTTGCTTGCTTTCCATATACATTTGTAATTGATTGCGTTACATTATAATAAAAGCAATAGAGTGTTTTTGAAAGTAGGCACCTTTTTATTGTATAGGAACCTTTTAGTAACTAATGGAGGGATATGAATGAAAGAAGTACCGCTATGCCCAGTTGCAACCACCGTCGGTTTAATCGGAAACAAATGGAAATTACTTATTTTACAGATACTACTTACAGGTGCCAAGCGCTTTGGAGAGCTTCGTAAAGGAATACCTGATATTAGTCAAAAAGTATTAACGCAAAACCTGCGTGCTATGGAGGAAGATGGTATTATTACTCGCGAGGTTTTCGCTGAGGTTCCACCCAGAGTAGAATATCAGCTAAGTGAATTAGGTAATTCGTTACGCCCCATTATCAGTGTCATGGAAGTATGGGGGGTAAATTATCAAAAAAATGCAAAGCACACTGCAGATGCAGAAAGTGGTTCTTAGTATTGACAGTTCATTTATGTTCTTATCCGCTGTCAAGTTTCTATGAATCATAATTTGGCAGCTCCATTAGCTCTAATGCGTATTTTCCATCACAATTGAATTGTAGCAAAAAACGCAAAAGTTCGAACTCTATACCTCAACAAAAAGGAGATGAATTGCGGAGAAGTTTGTTTCATATCCCGACCAAAATTCAGGTTGGATGGTCGGGCTATGCTTTAGGTTATGCCATTTTTGCACTGATATGCTGACGTCAAAAAGGCGTCACGGCTTCATGCAAATAAATATCCATCTCTTCCTTATATTGGTGCTCTTGCGTGGCGCTCCAGCCTGCCTGCTCAGACATCAGCGCAATGACAGGCTGCTTCCAGCGCTTCACCCCGTCAATCTGAAAGAACAACGCCCCGGTGCGGCGTATGAAAAAATCAGACGGTGTCACCGTCATTTCCTGCTCCATGGCATACAGGAGCGGGACACGTACTTCCACGGGCAGCGCAGCTTCCGTCTCGCTGGCCTCCTTCATGCTGCGTGCCGCTATGGCAAACAGTCGCTCCGCATTGGAGCCGTAGCGGGTGGCCCATGCTCTGGCGGTTTCTGGCGGCAATCCGAGCGTAGCTCCCGCTATCGCTTGCCTGCTCACGAAGGCGTCCCAGCCGGCGGAGCCGCCTACGCTGCCACCCGAGATCGGGATGTGTCTGGTGCGGCATGCCCGGAAGGTCTGCCCATGCAAACGCCCCAGCTCCCGTACCGCGCGGTCTACAACCAGTTCGGACATTTTCCGGTAGCCTGTCAGCTTGCCGCCCGCAATCGTGACCAGGCCCGAACGGGATTCCCAAATTTCATCCTTACGCGAAATTTCCGAAGGGCTTTTGCCATCCTCATAAATGAGTGGCCGCACACCTGCCCAGCTCGATTCTACATCCTTGACGGTCAGCTTCACATCAGGGAACATGCCGTTAATCGCTTGAAGCACATATGTCCGATCTTCAGCGGTCATTCGGGGATGGGCTGTATCCCCTGTATATACCGTGTCGGTTGTACCCGCGTACGTTTTCCCGTCACGGGGAATGGCAAACACCATCCGTCCATCCGGTGTATCAAAATAAACGGCCTGTCTGAGCGGAAATCGCTTGGCATCGAACACCAAATGGACTCCTTTAGTCAGACGAAGCACCTTGCCTTCTTTGGACCGATCCATCTCCCGCAGCGTATCCACCCACGGTCCGGCGGCGTTAACAACCAGCGAAGCCCGGATTTCATGAGACTGCCCCGTTACCCGATCCGTTACGCTCGCGCCGCTGATTCGTCCGCTATCATACAGCAGCTTGTCGGCCTTGGCGTAGTTTACAGCCAAAGCTCCTCGTGCCACAGCCTCCTTCATGACCTCAATCGTCAGGCGAGCATCGTCCGTACGGTACTCCACATAGCTGCCGCTTCCCTTCAGTCCTTCCCGCTTCAACAAAGGCTCCCGCTCCAGTGTAGCCCGAATATCCAGCATTCGACGGCGTTCACTATGCTTAACCCCGGCGAGAAAATCATATACCAGCAATCCGACAGAAGTGGTAAATGCGTTAAACGTGCCTCCCTTATGAAACGGAAGCAGCATACGCTCCGGCGTGGTCACATGCGGGCCATTTTCAAATACAATTGCTCGCTCCTTCCCGACCTCGGCTACCATTTTAACCTCAAACTGCTTCAAATATCGAAGGCCGCCATGCACCAGCTTCGTGGATCGGCTGGATGTGCCTGCTGCAAAATCCTGCATCTCGACCAGAGCTGTCTTCAAGCCGCGGTCAGCGGCGTCCAGCGCAATCCCTGCCCCTGTAATGCCGCCGCCAATAATTAAAATATCAAAATGCTCACGCCCCATATGCTCCAAAACAGCCGTTCTCTTCTGCGCAGCAAATCCCTGTTCTCCCATCATCTATCCCTCCAGCTTTATAATCATCCACCGACCCTATCATCAAAAATACAAAAAAAGACCACGAACATCGCTACGGCACATGCCGAGCGGTTCATGGTCTCTCCAAGTCTCCTGACGGGTATTAACTTAACTATATCCTAGCACACACCGTACTCCGTGAAAAGGGAAATCTGCCTGCTTGTATTTTATTAGCGCACGTCACTGTCCAAATATGGACCATTTATTCTAGAGTAAAATCCTGCAAATTCATGAGTCTGCGTGAGGAAACTGAATCGTTTCGAGGGGGCGAAATGATCTGACTTTCTATCGTCCTCAGAGAGATCCCTGCAATAAATCTTCTAACAGCTCATTAGTTCCTGTGTTTTCGACTGGCGTATATATCCCCATCACGAACTCACCGCTTTCAGAGACTGTAAAAGTATTGTAACGAAATGTCAATAGTCCTGCTTGAGGATGATGTATCACTTTTTCCCCTTCCGAGTTTCTGGAAACATCATGTCGTCCCCACCACTCTCTAAACTCCTCGCTCCTGTCACTTAACATGTTAACTAAATCCTGATACCACGAATCATTCATGTGCAAGGCGTATCGGCTTCTGAAATGGGCCAACAGCATGGTGGCGACGTTTTCCCAATTAACTATGCGAGCTTTGTTATCCTTCATCATAAAGATGCGCCAAAGAATATTTCTTTCAATTTCTGCTATTTGGTTAAAGTCTCCACACAATATACTTGTCATTTTGTTCCAAGCAAAAAGGTTCCATCGCCTGTCTAAGACATAGGCAGGGTATGTTCCCAGCTTGTCGAGAACCTGTTGAAGGGCTGGAGAAATGGATTCATCTTCTGTTACGTTTGGAAGTACAGAATGGTTAGCCAATACGAATAGATGGTTGCGTTCGTCGTTACTGAGTCGAAGTGTTCGCACCAAACTCTCCAGTACTTGTTCCGACACTTGAATATCCCGCCCCTGCTCCAGTGCGGTGTACCATGGTAAGGAAATGCCTGATAGACTTGCCACTTCTTCTCGCCTCAGACCAGGCGTACGACGACGTGAGGTCTCAACCCGAAATCCCACATCATGCGGGGATAGACGTGTGCGGCGGGTCCGAAGAAAATCAGCTAGTTCTCTTCGTCTTCTTTCAGAATTCATAACAATGATACACCTCTATATCCTGATAGAATTTATAACAGTATCCGTACGATTAGCATTCAGAACAGTACTACAAATACAGACCTATTTGGGCATTTACAAAACTGATTATAATCGATTTGTCGCCTACAGTGTAGGAGGAATCGGCAGTCAAGGCTGAATAGGTTGTACTTCCGTTCCATAACAAATAATCGAAGAAGAGGGGATTTATAGTGAAACCACAACAGAACGATCGTAGCAGTACTTTGAGAGGCCAACGCATTATTCTCTTCGGAGGAACTTCTGGAGTTGGATTTGCGACAGCAGAAGCCGCTGCACGGGAGGGAGCGTCCGTAGTCGTAGTATCCAGTCGAAAAGAGAAGGTTCACAATGCGATCTTGCGCCTCCCCCAAGGTTCGGAAGGACATGTGGTTGATCTATCTAGCGAGGAGCAGGTTCGAACATTTTTTAGCCAAATTGGTGAATTAGACCACTTGGTTTTCTCGGCAGGCGATTCATTACTAATCAAAAATCTCAGCTCAATTGATGTGGAGACTGCACGGCGATCCTTTAACCTGCGGTACTGGGGAGCGTTTATGGCCGCAAAATACGGAAGTGACAACATCAGACAGAACGGTTCCATCATTTTAACTTCTGGCATTGCCGGAGTCCGACCTCAGAAGAGTTTGACGGTCGCAGCCAGCGTATGTAGTGCTGTTGAATCTCTAGCCAGGGCGCTGGCTGTCGAACTCAGTCCGCTTCGTGTCAACACCGTTAGTTTAGGGCTAATACGTACTGAGATGTGGGACAGTATTCCTGAGGAAGACCTAAACGCGATGTATGAAACTGCCGGAAAAGACCTCCCGGCTGGCCGAGCGGGAGAACCCGAAGACGTGGCTGAGGCTTATCTTTATTTAATGCGTGGAAAATATTCCACCGGACAGACCATTGTCGTGGATGGCGGTTCTACACTGGTGTGATTTAATTGTACAAGAAGCGTAATATGCCTTTACTTTACGCTCCAATGAATTTCACATCGAGTCACTACAGACTCAATCATGGAGTTGCCTCCAACAACAAGGGTACTCTTAATGTCAGCATGCTTTAACCCATTACCATTCAGCAATGAAAAGACTGTACGAGGTCACCAGAGCATGATCATGTTCCTAGGTGGCCTCCCACCAAATAGCTTCTTTATATAGGGAACTGCTTAAGTCCTTGATCTAAATCCTGAAGAGTCAGAGTTCTGCTGATTGAATTCTCGTGATAGGACTACAAATTTCTATTCTATTGCCTATAATGCTCAAAAAGCTGTTTATTGGATGTTGTAACTGCTGTAGCTCCAGCAGCGAGCGCTGCTTCCACATCCTCAGGGGTACGAATCAGTCCTCCTGCCAAGATGGGAATACCCGTGCGTTCACTGACCTCTGTAATCATGGGCGGAACAACGCCGGGCAGTACCTCGATGTAATCGGGTCGCGTTTTTTCCACCAGTGCGTAGCTTTTTTCCAGCGCAATCGTATCTAGCATGAATACCCGTTGTACAGCGAGAATACCTTTCTTTTTGGCGGTCGCAATCACACCGGATCGGGTCGAAATAATACCGAACGGCTTAATCTCCTGACACAAATATTCAGTGGCATATTCATCATTCTTTAGGCCCTGCACCAGATCGGCATGAAGAAGCATCCGCTTGTTGTGGCTCCGCGCCAACTGGTACAGGCTGCGTAGCTGTGCTACGTGCGTATCCAGAAAAACCGCATACTCATAGGAGCTGTCCAAAATATCCTCCAGCTGTTTAATATGCTTAGCCGCAGGCAAAATGCGTTGTCCCTGAAATGGCATGGATATCCTCCTTATGCTGATTGTCGGTCAACTCTTTCAAATTTTATATTATCACTCTGTTCAACGAACGTGAAGCGGTTTCAGCTTAGGTATGTATAAAGGCTGCCCTCCCGGCCATAATTACCTCCCCGGGAAGACAGCCCTCATTCTTGGCAAGCTGATAACACAACAGCCTGTTGGATTCTTGTATATTGCGCTAAACTTTAACCCTCAAAGCCTTGGCGCAGCCACGAGGTAGCCAGAGCAATCGCCCCGCGCTTGGCTGCGGTTTCCGATAACGGGTTCAGCATTACGAAGTCGTGAATGATGCCCTGAAAGCGGGCAGCGATCACATCCACCCCGGCCTCACGCAGCTTGTTCGCATAAGCTTCCCCTTCATCCCGCAGCACGTCAGCCTCGCCTGTGATGACCAATGCTGGCGGCAGCCCCTTGAGCTGTTCGGTCGTTGCCCGCAGCGGAGACGCCGTAATCTGTGCCCGTTCATTGGGGTCTGTCGTGTATTGATCCCAGAACCATTGCATCCCTTCACGGCTCAGGAAATACCCTGTGGCGAATTCATGATACGATTCCGTGTCAAAAGAAGCGTCTGTCACCGGGTAGAACAACAACTGCTGTCGGATAGCAGGAGCGCTTCGTTCCTTGGCAAGCAATGTTACGGCTGCGGTCATGTTACCGCCGACACTGTCTCCAGCTACCGTCAGCGTATCAGGCTTCAGCCCATGCTCGCGTCCATGCTGAGCCACCCACTGAACGACCGCGTAGATTTCCTCAATTGCCGTTGGATATTTTGCTTCAGGTGACAAGCTGTATTCCGGGAATACAACCGCTGCCTGCGCACCCACAGCCAGCTCACGGATCAGACGATCATGCGTGTGGGCATTACCGAATACCCATCCTGCCCCGTGGATGTATACAATAACCGGGAGGTCGCCTGTCACCTGTTGTGGACGAACAATCCGGACCTTGACCTCCCCGCTTGGCCCACCGGGAATGGACAGGTCTTCCAGGTCTGCGGCAGGCTTGTTTGCCGGACCCGCTTGGACCTCATTGACCGTTTCACGTCCCTTTGCAGGGCCCAAATCGTACAGAAACGGAGGCTTGGCGTTATCGTCTGCGAACTTCTGCGCTGCGGGTTCAAGCTGTATCTTTTTACTCATATCGGTTCACTCTTCCTTTCCTGTCTGTTGTTTTTATCTATCCAAAGTTGCTTATCCAGGCTCATTCAGCTTCACCTTATATACTTAAACGGTATCATTTCTTTTTAATCGGATGGCTTTAGGATGCCCAACAGAAGGACTTGACTTTCATTCCGAAATGTAACTATAATAGTTACATATCCAAGTTCGTGAATGAACAGGATGAACTTACGATCAAACTAATGAATCATACAGATCATATTTATAGGAGGCTATTTATTATGAAAATTGCAGTTATTGGTGCAGGCGGTAAAGCAGGAGGCAACATTGTTAAAGAGGCATTGGACAGAGGGCATGAAGTAACAGCGATCGTTCGCGACTCTGCCAAAGTCACAGACAGCCGTGCGACTGTGGTACAAAAAGACGTTTTCGATCTGAAAACAGACGACCTGAAAGACTTTGACGTTGTCGTTAACGCTTTTGCTGCTCCACGTGGTCAGGAGCATCTGCATGTAGATGCAGGTAACATTCTAATTGAAGCACTGCGTAATGTGTCCGGTACTCGCCTGATTGTTGTGGGCGGCGCAGGCAGCCTGTTCACAGATGAGTCCCAAACCTTGTTGGTAAAAGACACTCCTGATTTCCCGGATTTCGTATACCCAACGGCTAATAATCAAGGAAAGAATCTGGAAATTTTGCGTGGAACCAACGATCTGAACTGGACTTTCATTAGTCCTTCCGCTGAATTTGCTCTCGGCAAACGCACAGGTTCTTATCAAGTTGGCAAAGATGTGCTGCAAGTCAATTCCAAAGGCGCAAGCTATGTCAGCTATGAAGATTATGCGGTGGCTGTAATTGACGAAATCGAGAAACCACAGCATCTGAACCAACGTTTCACCGTGGTATCCGAGTCCTAATTCCTGCACCTAATCCGAACATATATGTATGAAAAAGACCCTTCGGTCATGTCCCATATGTCATGAAAGGTTCGGTTTTGTTACAAACCGAACCTTCCATGCACACCGTGGGAATATGAACCCGGAGGGTCTTTTAGGTATGACTTAGCTATGCTTCTTCTGCTCATGGCCGGGAGATTTCTTATCGCTAAAGCACAGCTTGAGAATCGGAGGTGCAGCCAAAGTCGTCAGAATGACAGCAATAATGACGGATGTAAAATATTGCTGTGCCAGCAGGCCCGTTTGCAGCCCAGTAGCTGCGATAATGAGCGCGACTTCACCGCGAGATATCATACCGGAGCCAATCGCGAGCGAAGAACGGTTATTAAAGCCTGTCAGACGTGCCCCGATTCCGCCACCGATCAGCTTCGTCACCATAGCAACCAGTGTCAATGCAACGACAAACCCGATCTGCTGCCCTACTCCCTCGAAGGAAACATTTAATCCAATGCTGACAAAAAACACAGGGACAAAGATGGAATAAGCGATGGGCTCCACTTTTTCTTCCACGACATGCTTAAAGCTCGTTTGCGAAATGGCAATCCCGGCAGCAAAGGCTCCGATAATGCCCGCCATACCCAACATATCTGCAAAATACGCAAACCCGAAGCAGATGATCAAAGCAGCGGTAATGGTGGCCTCTGTCACCTTGAGCGGAGCCAGTATTTTCATGATCCAGGGAACCACAAACCATCCTCCGAATATAGCGACGACAAAGAAAAGAAGCTTTTTGCCGACGAGAAGCCCCAGAGATGTTCCCCCTCCTACCCCGAATACACTCATCATCACTGCAAGCAACACCACGACAAGTACATCATCCAGCACCGCTGCACCCAAAATCGTCGAGCCTTCCCGGGTGTTAAGCTTGTTCATATCCTTTAGCACCTGCACCGTAATGCTGACGGAAGTGGCGCTCAGGACAACACCGAGAAACCATCCTTCATGCACCGAAAATCCGAAGGCTTCCCCAACTCCAAAACCGCAGATCAACGGAAGAATAATCCCCCCAACTGCTACGGCTACCGCTGGTTTCCAGTTACGCCGAAGCTGATCCAGATCCGTCTCCAGCCCGGCAATGAACATCAGCAGCAGCACTCCGATTTCAGACATATCATGAATAAGTGTGTTGTTCTGAACCCACCCCAATACCGCTGGACCGAGTACAATACCAGCAATCAGCTTCCCTAGCACTGAAGGCTGACCGAGCCTTACCGACAGATCACCAGCCACTTTAGTAAACAGCAGAATCAGCAAAAGATACAATATAAATTGCATGGCTCATATACCTCCTTTAATCATCAAATGGTAGACATCTAGTATTGATAAAATGCTAAAAATTTGCGCAAAATATGTGCTGACGTGCCCTGAACACAACAAAAAAGGAACCTGTAATTACAGATCCCCTTAAAAAAAGACAAAGAGGAGCCTTGGTGACAGGCTCCTCCGGTAATTCATTGTCATTTTATGTTGTCGTTCAGTAACCTACATAAGTTCGCGCATATATGCCTCTATTATACCTTTTCATTAAACAGCTGTAAACGTTTTGAATCAGTTCTCTGCTTTTTCTACATAGCGGACACGGTATTCAGAGGACAGCATACTCATCAGAATGGAGTCATGGTATTGATGATTATAAAATAAAGCATCCCGTTGCACGCCTTCACGTTGGAAGCCTATTTTTTCATAGCAACGGATGGCCCGTTCATTAAAATCATATACGTTCAGCTCAATTCGATGCAGATTACAGATACCAAATCCGTAATCCAGCATTAGCACAAGCGCCTCAGTGCCGTAGCCTTTCCCCTGATTCCCCTGTTCGTTAATGGCAATGCGGATGTTGGCACTGCGGTTCAGGCTGTCCATATCCTGAAGAGCAATGTCACCGATGATACGATCATCTTCCTGAAGGGCAATGAGTAGCAGCAGGCTGGAGGTATCCTGCCCTTTGGATTCAATATAACGCCCAATTTGATCCTTGGTAAAGCTACGCTGCGTACCCGTCATCCTCCTCACGTCCTGATCAAACAACGTATTATAGTACAGTTCGGTGTCCTCCACGTGAATCGGACGCAGATACACCCGCGATCCCTCCAGTAACCGTGCCACTGGTGTTGTGTGCAAAGATTTTTGAGTCATAATCATCCTCCTATTCTAAAAATGTTCAGTTACGAAATTTGGAAACCAACTACTGTGCAGGGTCTGCATTTTTGACAGCAGAATTGTTAAAATCAGCAGGTGACTCACGCCAAATGACGGATTGAAGCATGAGTCCGACTAAACCCAAAGCCCCAATCGTCACTCCAATCCAGACAAAGGTAGTGCCTGGTCCGGCCATACGAATCATTACACCCCCGATAAGCGGTGAGACGATCATGATCGCTCCGGTCACGGTACTTTGGATACCGAAGACGCGCCCCACCATATCGGCCGGTGTTCGGGCTTGCAATATGTAATTCTGGGTGATGATGTACAGGCCGTTTCCCACGCCTAGCATGGCCCCAATCATAAGCAGTACGGGTAATCCTGTCCCCGGTTGCGCCCAGCCTAAAGCAGCAATAGCTCCACCAACCAGCACATAACCTCCACCGAGGCCCCAGCCCGCGCTTATCCGGTTCAAACGGTTCAGCACTAGCATACAAGCGACGGCACCAGCGCCTATGGCTGAAACCAGCCAGCCAAGCAGCGATTCGTTACCCGGGGCGAGCACTCGCAGCAGTGTCGGAAACTGGTAGTCAATCATGAGAATGGCGATCATGCCGAAAAGTCCGAACACAAGCGTATGCAAAAGCATTCGGCTGCGCCATAGGAACGCCCAGCCCTCGCGCCATTGGCTGAAAAAACGGGATGCGCCGACGCGTTCCTTCCGATGCTCGGCTTCATCAGCCTCAGCCTCGCTTGGCGAATCCAGCTTTCCTTGTTTCACAGCAGTAGTCGCATGCTGCTCTACGCTGTCGAGGGCGGGGCCGATTCCGCGCAGCGGCCACAGCACCAAACCGGAGCACAGGCGCAGTAGCGCATTAAGGATAATGCACGCTTGAGGCGACATCACAACCAAGGTCATGGCTCCCAATAATGGCCCCGCCACTTTGGAAGCCTGATTGACCAGCCCATTCAGCGAGGTCGCCCGAAACAGGTCGTTGCTGGCGACTACAGTGCGGGTCAAGCCTTGCTGTGATGGCATTTGGAATACGCCAGCCGCCGCACGCAGACCCAGCAGAGGCAACAGCCACGCCGGCCCCGGAACAGCGAGAATCGCCAGCGTCAACAAGGCAATAACTGCATCGCAGACGATCATCAGCCGGGCCTTATGCACCCGGTCGGCTAACGTGCCTGAGATAGAGCCCAGCAGCAGACCCGGCAGCGCCATCACTACCGGAATCAGCGCAATCAGCATGGGGTTGGCTTCCCAGCGGTAAGCGACGAGCACCTGAATGGCGATGGCATCAAACCAATCGCCAAAGGAAGCAGCCGTGTGCGCCGCAAACATCCGCCGAAAACGGCCGTTGCGCCAAATGCTGGGCGTGGATTCTGATTCTTTTTTTTCCTTCATTTCTATTCACCCTGCTCTCATTTTCTGCATTATTAGCAATAAGAACATTCTAGCGGGCCTATATCAGAGGAAAATCAGACAGCGAGAAACATGTCAGACCGCAGAAAGTGTTTGCTCCAACCAACGCCTTAGTGCCAAACGATGTATCGTTAAGCCATTGTCCCGATCAAGTCGTTCATATTGAGTAGCATATTTCTCTTCCAACGCAGGAAAGCCACCATAACGCTTCAAAAAGCCGCGGATTTGACAGACTGCCTTGATTTTAAGCAGCTCCTGTTTAGCCATATCAAGCGTGTTCAGCCCCTCATCCAATAGCCGCTCGGCCTCGTCCACTCCCCCGGTAAGCAGGAGCATGAATCCCTGCATCATCCGATAACGCCCCAGCTCCCGCAAATACGGAGCCTCAGATAGCATCCCTTCCAATCGAACGGATAGTACCTTAGCCTCCTCCATACGGTTGGCGGTCAGATGCATGTACATCTCCATCAGCGCAACAGGCATCACAAATTTGTCCAGCTCATCCCGCTCCATCACTGCAAAAGCCAGCGGAAGTCTCTCCAGTGCGCGTTCAGATTGTCCATTCTCCACATAAGCCTCCAGGATGTTGAGAATACGCAATTCCCGCTCCTGCTCGGCGGATAGTAATCCACTGGAAAGCGCCCGCTCACATAGAGCAAGCTTCTGATCCGTTACCCCTGCTGTACCTATATATAGCAGTAACATCCAGTACAGTCGATCTTTAGGAGCAAAGTCCTCCCGTTCCAAAAACCACAATATATCGGCCTGCACAAACCGGGTATACATCTGATAAAAAGGAGACAGTTCGAACCCCATCTGCTCCTGCTGAGCAGCCAGCGCCACGATGGAATTCCCCTGTCCCAGCAATTGGTATTTCCGTAACAGTCCGTGGACAGCGTCTTGTACCTCCTGATCGCGCAGGGACGGATGATTCTGTCGTTGCACGCCAGTAAGGGTCAAGCTGTAGCCATACCCCCGGACCGTATGAATACGAAGAGCATTCCATGGCTTGAGCTTTTTACGCAATCTGTAGATATGATCATCCACCGTGCGCTCCACCGGATATTCCAGCGGCCACACACGATCCAGCAGTTGTTCCCGGGTGAACACCTGATTCCGGTTATCGTATAGAAAGCGCAGTAGCGCAAACTCTTTAGCCAACAACATAACACGATCTGCACTACAGATTACACTATAACCGTCTGTATCAAATTGTAGCCTGATCATCCACCTCGCCTCCGACATATCGTTTCTTGGCTGCACCCAGCCCTGTAAACATGAGCAAAACGCTCAGACACAAGAGTAGAAGCAGCGGAATTGTCCAGCCTTGTGTTGCATCATGTAAATAACCGAACAGCGTCGGCCCTGTCGCTGCTAGCAAATAACCAAAGGATTGCGCCATACCAGACAGCTCTGCTGCCTGCTGCGGTGTCCGCGTCCGCAAATTAAAGAACATCATCACCAACGGGAAAGCAAAACCACCCGCTATACCGATACAAATGACCCAAATCACACTCCACTGTGTAGCCCCAAGCAGAAATCCACCCAGACCGATAAAATACAGCGCAGCCATAATCAGAACCAATACCCGCTGATCCTTTACCCGAGCTGCCCAAATAGGCACAATAAAAGTAAACGGCATTTGCGAAAACTGCAGCATGGACAGCATCCATCCCGCAGTCTCTGAATCCATTCCCTGTCCAACCATCATCTCGGGAAACCATGCGGCAGGGACGTAGAATAGGGCAGATTGCAGCCCCATAAACAGCGTCACCTTCCAAGCCAAAGACGATGTATACACATTCACGGTTCGGGCAGACACTGCCGCTTTATTGGCCGTTTTGCGCGCCTTAAGAAGCTGGGGCACCCAGAGTAAAATACCTACGACACCCACAATCCCCCATATTCCCAAAGCACCGCGCCAGCCCAAACCTCCGTTCAGAGCCAGCGGTATACTCAGACCGGATGCTGTTGCAGCGACTACATTCATGGATACTGAATATACGCCAGTCATCAGTCCGCTGTTGCGAGGAAACTCCTCTTTGATCAAACTGGGCAGCAAAACATTACACACGGCAATAGCCAGTCCCAGCATGGCTGTCCCAGCAAATAATGCGGTCACCCCCAGCGTTGAGCGCACCACAATACCTGCGGTCAACAACAGCAAGGCTGCAAAAATAATAAGAGGCGACCCGAAGCGGCGCGACAGTTTGGCTACAAAAGGCGACAACAGGGCAAAAGCCAGCAGCGGCAATGTCGTTAATAGGCCACTCAGTGTATTCGAAATATGCAAAGAATCCTTAATCAAACCGATAAGAGGTCCTACCGAGGTAATCGAGGCGCGCAGATTGGCACCTACCAAAATGATCCCTGCGGCAAGCACCCAAGGACCGGCATGCCACAAGGATTTGTATACCAAAGCTCGTTGGTGTTGCTGTGAACTCATCTCTCCATTCTCCAATCTATCTGTGTTATGCTCAAAGGCTCCAACCGAGTGTACGGCTGGAGCCTGAGCAATTTCTATCTCATTAAATTATAATGGCATTTATGCCATATGCATAGGACGGATAAGCGTAGCACTCCAAATCTTCAATTCAGCGTACAACCACAGCTACAGCCAAACAAACAAAAGCTGCCCGAAAGGATGCTTTCCTTTTGAGGCAGCTTTCGGTCTATGACTTAGATGCATCCAGTGCTGCTTAACGTACCAGCCAGCCGCCATCCACCGCCAAAATATGACCGTTCATGTAGTCGGAGCCCTGACTTGCGAGGAAAACAACAACTCCCATCAAATCGGACGGATCTCCCCAGCGCCCCGCAGGAATACGCGACAAAATTTCCTGATTGCGGCTCTCATCGGCACGGATTGGAGCTGTGTTCGCTGTAGCAATATAACCAGGGGCAATCGCATTAATCTGAACGTTATGAACCGCCAGCTCGTTGGCAAACGCCTTGGTCAAGCCAGCCACTGCGTGCTTACTTGCTGTATACGGCGGAACGAACTTTCCACCCTGAAAAGCAAGCATGGAAGCGACGTTGATAATTTTCCCGCTTTTTTGCTCAACCATCACCTTTGCTACTTCCTGACTCAGGTGATAGACAGCATTCAGGTTGATTTCCATCACCGCGTCCCAATCCTCATCTTTGTACTCCAGCAAAGGAGCACGACGAATCGTACCTGCGTTATTTACGAGAATATCGATTTTACCGAATGCCTTGACGGCTTCTTCTACAATCTTTGTAATAGATTCTCTTTGCGTCAGATCCGCCTCATGAAAGACAACCTTCACGCCGGTAGGTTCGAGCAGACGTCTTGTTTCTTCATAATCATCATTGTTGGCTACAATGAACAGATCCGCGCCCGCTTTAGCCAAAGCTACTGAATATCCCTGACCCAAGCCGCTGTTGCCACCCGTTACAATCGCTGTTTTGCCTTTCAGGCTGAAAAAATCCAATGAAAAAGTATCCAGACCCATACTTACGCCTCCATCATATTTTAGTTTAAAATATATACCTCTAATGAATCCTACAGCGCTGCACGAACTTCCTTATATTTAGCCACATAACGCGCAGCGTTCTCTGTGATCAGATCGTAGCGGCCATCCTTGGCCGGAGCCGTCAGGTTTCCCCCGATGCCAACCGCTACACTTCCGTTGCGCAGCCATGTTTCCATGTTATCCAGATCGACGCCGCCCGTTGGCATAATTTGCACATGAGGCATTGGCCCTTTGACTGCCTTGACAAAATCCGCACCCATAGCACTACCAGGGAACAGCTTCACGACATCACTGCCCAGCTTCATCGCTTCCTTAATTTCATTCAGCGTCATGCAACCGGGCATATAGGGAATCGCGTATAAATTGCACAGCTTCGCCGTTTCTTCTTCAAAAGAAGGACTCACTACGAACTCTGCTCCAGCCAAAATAGCAATTCTCGCTGTCAGCGGCTCTAGTACAGTTCCCGCACCAATCACTGCCCGGTCCTTAAATTCATCTCTCAATCTGCGAATCACCTGATCCGCATCCGGCGTGGTAAACGTAAGCTCAATATTGTCCAAACCGCCTTCAATACAGGCTTTGGACATTTGGTACGCTTCCTCCGCTGTGTTTCCCCGAATGACCGCGACAACCCCAACCGAAGTGATATGCTCCAAAACTTTCTTTTTTGTCATGTTCCTGATCCTTTCCACGAATGGGATGACTATGTTCCATTAGCCGCTTGCAAGTACCCCGCTCCAATATGCCGGATTTAACGCAACTCGCTCATGGCTACCTGATCCATGTCTTTGTACGTTTTATTTTCGCCAGCCATGCCCCAAATGAAGGTATAGCTGCCAGTAGCCGCACCACAGTGAATAGACCAAGGTGGCGAAATAACCGCTTCATCATTCTTCATCACCAGATGGCGCGTCTCGTTCGGCTCACCCATCAGGTGGAACATTCTGGCGTTCTCATCCAGCTCAAAATAGAAATAGACTTCCATACGACGGTCATGAACATGTGTTGGCATGGAGTTCCATACGCTTCCGTTTTCCAGTGTCGTCATCCCCATAACCAGCTGACAGCTCTGAATGCCTTCATCATGGATAAAGCGGCGCAAGGTGCGGTTGTTGGCTGTTTCCTGCGCGCCCAGACTTTCAGACGGCACATCGGCAAATGACTGCTTCGCTGTCGGATACGTGGTATGAGCCAGCGCCGACACAATGTAAAATTTTGCAGGTTTCGAGCTGGAATCGCTTTCAAAGATCAACTCCTTGCCCCCTCTGCCTACGTAGAGACAGTCTTTCGTGTTCAACTCGTAGGTTTCACCGTCTACCTTTACAGTACCGCTGCCGCCAACATTAAAAATGCCCAGTTCCCGGCGCTCCAAAAAGGTTTCCGCCTTGATTTGATCGCTGCCTTCCAGCGCAACGGATTTATTCACGGGATGAATGCCCCCGATAATGACACGATCTTCATGCGTATAAACCAGCTTAACTTCCTCAGGCACAAACAGTTCCTGTATCAAATAGTGCTGACGCAGTTCTTCAGTCGTAAAATGCTTGGCATGTTCGGGATGAGTTGAATAACGCATTTCCATAAAAACATTCCTCCTGTTTAGATAAACTTTTTTATCAATGGAATTGTTATAAAAGCGGTTTCTAACTCTACTTCTTAGCTAGAATTGTAATAATTATCTATGGGGGTGTCAACCCAATTCTTCACTATTCCTTGAAAAATCCTTAATATTCACGAACTTTTACACTCTTTTTACCGTTTGATAAACAAATTCATATTTTTTTATCTACATTATCCAAAAAGTTTTTAACAAATATATCAACTTCCTCATTGTGAAAAACCGATTTATGTGATAATTTCAATTTATTCAATTGGTGCATACGCTTACAGAATTAGTTTACTAAACAAAGGAGGAATTTAGAATGACCGCAACATTGGATGCTGTTACCTTCGGAGAACCGATGGCCATGTTTTATGCCAATGAAGCAGGCTCTCTGGATGAGGTGCGTTCGTTCACCAAAGCGCTGGCCGGAGCAGAGACGAATGTTTCGTCCGGTTTGGCACGTTTGGGACTACGAGCAGGGCTCGTGACCAAACTAGGCGAGGATGCATTCGGCAGGTTCATTGCCGGGGCGCTGCGTCAGGAGGGGATCGACACCCAGAACGTCATGTTTACCAAAGACCACTCTACCGGGATGCTGATTAAATCCAAAGTCACAAGCGGGGATCCGGAGGTCGAATATTTTCGCAGACACTCTGCCGCTTCCACATTAAGCATCGCCGATTTTAACGAGGCATACTTTGCCGGGGCACGCCACCTGCACTTTACAGGTATTTCTGTCGCCCTTTCTCCCGAATGTCGTGACTTCGCCCGACATGCGCGGCAGTTTATGAAAAAGGCAGGAAAAACCGTATCCTTCGATCCGAACCTCAGACCCAAGTTATGGCCTGATACGCAAACGATGGTGGAGGCTATTAACGAGGCATCTGAGGGTTGCGACTGGCTTCTGCCAGGCATTCATGAAGGTAAAATATTGACAGGCTACACCTCACCTGAGGATATCGCTTCCTTCTACCTTGACCGTGGTACTTCGCTGGTCATCATCAAGCTGGGGACAGAAGGAGCGTATTATAAATCCGCCGATGCAGAAGGATATGTGAAACGCTTCCGAGTGGAGCATGTCGTCGATACCGTTGGGGCGGGCGACGGCTTTGCCGCTGGCGTCATCAGCGCACTGCTGGAGGGCTTGCCCCTGGCCGAAGCGGTCAAACGCGGCAACGCCCTCGGCGCACTGGCTGTCATGTCAGCCGGAGACATGGACGGCTATCCTACGCGATCTGAGCTGGAGTCCTTTTTGCTCAGCGCCAGCACGAATTAGGCAGGTTTCTTACCCCTGCCTTTTCCTTCATCGCTGGTTCCACAAGCTCAACAAGGGTGAGTTAGGAAGCTTCGGAGATAACTCAAATAACCCGTATTCACTTATGCGCGGCCTGAGCAAGTATATGCAGGCTTATAACGCAGACAGGAATACGGGTTATTTCTTATGATGTGATATTAGAGGTTCACCTACAACGTTTTGACGGATTCACCCCGGTTTAAATCAGGCACAAAGCGGTAAATGATCGGAACCGATTCGCCGCCCTCCTCGATGCTGGACAACAGCGTCTTTGCAGCCTGCTTTCCCATATCCGCAATCGGCTGCGTAATGGTCGTAATCGGTGGATTGTAAATATGGGCAAACTCTGCATCGTCAATTCCGATAATGGACAGCTCGGCCGGAATGCGTTTACGTCGGGCATTCACATATTTCAGCACCTCTGCCAGCACGATATCGTTCCCGGCCAACAGCGCAGTCGGCGGCTCTGGCAACTGAAATAGCTCCTCCAGCGTCTGCTGGATATCCTCCTTCGGCACACTGCGCATGTACTCTTCCCGAAAGGGCAAGCCACGCTCTTCCAGCGCCTTTTTGTACCCGCTCAACCGCTCTACCCTTGGAGTAATCCGGTTCAGTCCCAGCGGCAGGGTAATCAGCGCGATCCGTTCATGCTTATGGGCCACCAGCTCCTGAATCGCCAGCTTGACCGCCATTTCGTTATCCAGCAACAGGCTGCGCGTGTTCACACCGTCTACCAGACGATCCAAAAACACCAACGGGTACTTTTCACGAATGAGCTGGTTGTAAATATCCGCATGCTTGCCTGTCGGGAAAATAATCAATCCGTCCACCTGACGAGCCTTGAGCATCTCAATATATTGGCTCTCCTTGTCCGGGTTTTCGTCGGCGTTACAGATGATAACCTGAATGCCAAAACGCTGCAATTCCTCCTCAATAGCCCGAATGGACTGGATCGACAGCGTGTAATCAATGTTGGCTACAATGACACCCACCATAAACGTCCGGTTCTGTTTTAAACTGCGGGCCAGCCCGTTGGGCTGATAATTTAATTCCCGAATGACCTCGGCAATCCGGTCTCTGGTCTGGTCGCTCATGTATTTATATCGTTTGTTCAGAAATTGCGAGACGGTGCTTTTAGACACTCCCGCCTTCTGGGCAACATCTTCAATCGTCGGTTTCTTCATGGATACGCTCCTTGTCCCTCATGTACTGCATGCACTGCATTAGTGCAACAAAAGTATATCTTTTTTTTAGTAAATTTACCATACTTCTATTTATGAATACCATGATTATATAATCTGAACTTAAAAGTTACCTATCGTGCCACTGCGCAGACGGATGGTGCTTCCCATCGCCACCGCCCCCGGATTTCTGGAATTAATCCTATGATCAGAGTAGAAATCCGGGGATGTAACGCTTCCGAAGCGAGCTTTCCTACGAAAGCTTTTAAAGCGACCGCTTCGCTTGTACAGCACCATTCCGCCTACTCCGTTTTCCATGTACCTTTTTTAAATCAGCTTATAAAACTACTATTTACTCTCCATGCAGCAAAAAGAGGCAGTTCAAGATGCTCTCTTGAACTACCTCTACATAATCATAAATGATCCTCGAATCAGTGTACCGGAATTGGGGTTGCTGGCTGATCTGGTGTATCGTGCTCCACCAGCGCATGCTTTTCCCACAAACGGCTTCTCCAGCGGGCATACATAATGAAGGCACGAGTCCATTCATCTGCGGCAATCGCCAACCACACACCAGCGAGTCCCATATCCAGCTTGAACACAAGCAGATAACCGAGTGGCAAGCTCATGCAGACCATGGAGATCAGTCCTATAAAGACCGGGAACTTGGCATCTCCAGCAGCACGCAACGAGTTAATAATAACAATATTCGTCGTCCGACCGGTTTCCAACAGAATGCTAAGTAAAATCACCTGCGCTCCCAAGCGAATAATCTCAGGGTTTTCGGTGAACAAGCTGAGCAATGGCACGCGGAAAAAGATAATAATCACATCAATAACAACGGTCACGAGGAGCGCCCATTTTACACTACTCATTACACGTTTGTAGGCTGTATCCTTCTGTCTGGCTCCGACCAGTCTTCCGACCACGATGGCCGTACCCATACCGACCGCCATACTGAACAAGTAGATATAGCTCGAAATGTTATTGGCATATTGACGGGTCGCCATCGCTTCTGCGCCCAGATAGGTCACGTACAGTGTGAAAATGAGCTGACACGACTGATACATGATGGACTCCAGCGCGGAGGGTACACCAATGCGCAAAATTTTAGCGATAAACTTTTTGGACAACTGAACGTAATATCTCCACTCGACACGCACCTCGGTTACGCGGTACATCAGCCAGAAGAAAATCAGGAGACACACAAAACGGCTTCCCACCGTAGAAATAGCTGTCCCCTCTACGCCGAGCGCAGGCATTCCCCAATGTCCGAAAATCAAAACATAGTTACCGACCACGTGGATCACGTTCATCAGCATGGATACATACATCGTTTCCTTGGTAAAACCATGTGTACGAATCGTCGCCGCCAGCGCGTTGATCAATGCCTGAAGGAAAATGGCACCCCCGACGATACTCATATAGGATTCTGCATAAACCAGAATATCTCCCTGGACGTTAAGCCATTGCAGCATATGAGTACCAAATACAAGAAAAATCACGCTAAGCAAAAGACCTACCATCAAATTCAAGGTAATGGCCGTACCCGTAACCTGGGCCGCTTCGACAAGCTTCTTAGAACCGATATATTGAGCTACGACGATAGCAGCGCCGTTGCCGATAACCTCCAGTACAAGGATGGCAATTGAAATAATTTGGTTGGACGCGCCTACACCCGACACGGCATTATCAGATACAGAACTGATCATGAACGTATCGACGCTGCCCATCAGCATAAACAGGAACAATTCGAGGAAAATGGGCCATGTCAAATGGAACAAATTCAGTTCCTTGGCTTCGGACAATACCGACCCTTTTTTTAGTGCTCTGGTTGTCATTCATTCACCTTTCTTCATAGAATTATTTAACGAACAAAGGGTATGTTAGCACAGTCTTTCTGAAAATACATCCCGTTTGTGTAAAATGATTTGCAAAACGCGTAAGAATTCATTTATCACCTTCTTCACAACTGATTATCGAACTTTATTGAAACGCAGAAGGGTAAAATAGAATATGGGCCTGTGAGCATTGCCGCTGACAGGCTGCGCGGATGGTTGTATACTGCTTATGCACGATTTGTGAAGTATACTAAAATGTTCCGCCATCAAAGGCTTATATTGCAATAAAGGAGGCTTTTACAAATGACTCAATCATTTCAAGCCCTTGTCGTTGATCAGACGCAGGACGGTGAAGTTCAAGCAGAGGTACGCTCTCTGGAAACTGGCAGTTTACCTGCTGGAGAAGTATTGATTCGTGTCGCTTATTCCAGCATCAATTATAAAGACGGGCTTGCCGCCCGCAAGGATGGCAATATTGTCAAAGCCTATCCGTTCGTGCCCGGCATAGATTGCTCGGGAACCGTCGTCTCTTCGGAGGATAGCCGTTTCAGCGAAGGACAAGCCGTTCTCGTTACCGGATACGGATTCGGTGTGTCTCAATTCGGGGGATTCAGCGAATATGCGCGTGTGCCTGCGGACTGGGTGGTTCCTCTTCCAGATGGACTTACGCCAAGAGAAGCCATGATTTATGGGACAGCCGGCTTTACCGCGGCCCTATCGTTGCATCGGCTGGAGCAAAACGGCGTTACGCCGGATCAGGGCAAGGTGCTCGTCACCGGAGCAACGGGGGGCGTAGGCGGAGCCGCGATTGCCCTGCTGGGCAATAGGGGCTACCATGTTGTAGCCAGTAGCGGCAAAGCCGAGGCGCACGACTACCTCAAGGCGCTCGGAGCGGCTGAGCTGATCTCCCGCGATGAGGTCTACGACGGCGCGGAGAGCATCCGCCCGCTGGGCAAGCAGCTCTGGCAAGCGGCTATTGATCCCGTAGGCGGAAAGCCGCTCGCTTCGCTGCTCAGCCAGATCGCCTACAACGGCTCCGTTGCCGTGAGCGGTCTGACGGCGGGCACCAAGCTGCCTACCACGGTGCTGCCGTTTATCTTGCGCGGTGTCAGCCTGCTGGGCATAGACTCCGTCTTCTGCCCTTATGAAACACGCGTAGCGATCTGGAAGCGGCTCGGCAGCGACTGGAAGCCGAAACAACTGGAGCAGCTTGTCGAGCGCGAAATCGGGCTGGCTGACCTTCCAAACGCGCTGGAGGACATCCTGGCGGCCCGCTCACAGGGCAGAACGCTCGTGCGGCTGGCTGACTAAGCGGAAGTATATCCGCACGCTGCCCGTCAATGTACTTCCGCGTAAAGGGCTGTTCATTCCTTCGTGTCTAAAACTTCGGAAAATATAAGAAGCCTGTAAATCTGCAGTTTTTGAGATTTACAGGCTTCTTTTGCGTTTTACCATTACATCATTAATGGATGAGCAAGCAACCTGAAAATAATGGCACAAAAAAAACATGGTACATTTGAAGAAAAGCGAAATACATCGACGCAGACGTTTAATTTTCACAACAAATGAACCTTTTTGGAGCGGCAGTTGTTATATAGGTAACCTGCACAGGAAAGGAGGGCACATATTGGAGAGCAATCGAGATTTGTTTGATCTGTATCAACGGGATGTATACCGGACCTGCTACTATATGGTACATAATGCATCGGATGCAGAAGATTTAACTCAGGAAGTGTTTATCACTTTGTTTCGCAGCAATCGCGAACATATCGAACACCTAAAGGCCTGGATTATGAAAATTACAGTAAACCATTGTCTGAATTACCTTAAACGCCGAAACAGCTTGCATATGAAGGTGTCGGCTAATCCCTATTTATTCACCGGGACCGAAAGCAAGCCCGTAGACAGGCTGGTGGAGGACCGCGAATCCGCAGAGGAATGGGCTGTTTATATGAATCGTCTTCCGGCCAAAATCCGCGCTGTGCTAACACTCCGATATATGCATGATTTCACGCTGGCGGAAATATCCGAGTTGCTGACAATCCCGCTGGGAACCGTCAAATCAAGGACACACAAAGGGCTTCGGCTAATGGAGCGAATACTGAGGGATACAGGCGTACAGATTCCCGAGCTGGAAGGAGAGAACTATGAAAAAAGTAGAACAGGCATTGAAGCGCAAATTAAATGATGATTCGGGAGTTGCCTATCCTGACTTCGAGAAGATGTGGGATCGGATGGAACAGGCAGGACAGACTGCCTCCACTTTAACAAATGCTTACGATTCAGTCGAATCAGTTACTCCACGCCGAAACAGAAATTGGCGCAAAATAGCTATCGCTGCTTCTCTGAGCGCACTTCTCATTGCTGTTCCCGTCTATGCCGCCATCCATTATAATTGGGACAATTTGCTACACGGAAGAAGCGGCATTCAGACGGCACTAAATCAAGACCTTGGGCAGCCACTAGAGCAGTCCATCACCAGAGATGGAGTGAAACTGACGCTGCATACGGCTATTGTGGATGAGAACCGGACCGTGATCCTGTACAGCTTGAATGTGGCAAAAAGTAAAGACAACGAGTTTTGGAATGTCAAAGGCATAACGCTTAAAAACGCCACGGGGAAAAACAGTGAAGGGGAGTATAACTTTCAACAATGGGGCCCGAAAAATCAACGGTACAACGGGTACTTTGAAAGTGACTGGACACCGCAGCAGGACACAGAGAACATGCGGCTGACCGTAGAACATGTAGAGCTTGACAGCATACAGGAGTTGGATTTACCGCTTGATACCCAATCTCCCAAAATACAAACTTTCACACTGGATCGTGACGGTTTACAAGATATGAAGGTGCAGGTATTTGAACAAGGGAAGGATAAACTGTTGCTGTCCTCGGCGATTACCTTCGATTCGTCGATACCCAAGAGATGGGATAATCCGCAAATCATTGCCTACAAAGGCGGAGAGCCTGTGATGTCGCAGCCTGGAGGGGCTTTTGGCAAACCCGGAGATAACGGGGAGTATACAGCACAGCAATATTTTATCCGAGAACATGTACCGGAAGGGCAAATTACTTACAAGCTGCAATATGCCAAAACCGAGAAAAGTATAGATGAACCGATAAATTTTGATCTCCATCTTAGCAAAAAACAAATGGAGAGCGGAACCATTAAAACCGTCCTGAATATTCCTTTGGAGAAAGGAAATCCGAATTTCATAATGGAACAGATGGTTGTCACACCTACGCAAATCCGTCTCACGATCAGAGGCAAGAAGAAATTCGCCGATATACCTTATCAAAAATACTTCCTTTCCGTAAACGGTAAAACGTTGGAGGGTAACAAATGGTCATCACCCAGTAGCACTCCTGATCTGACCACCCTCCGTTTTGAACGACCCTCCGATCTTGTGATTGCAAAGGATACACCGATTACGTTTACAGGGAAATATAAGGTTACGATCCATTCGGATGACAAAACGCCACAGCGTTTAAAGGATATTTCTGAACAAAAACAGACGCTAACTACACAAATCGGCGGTTATCCTGTGAAGTGGACCTACTACAAGCAAGGGGCGGACTTGTTCGTAGAAACTGAAAGCAAGGACGCTCGTTTTGGCGGGATCAACCAGACTCATATTGGCCTGGGTAAAGAACGGATTTTGGGTAAACCGATCTCGGCTAATTTTACAGGGGACGGCAATAACAAAGCGGTTGATGTCTATAAGAATTTCAAGGGAACCGAGGCTTCTATCTATATGTTCTTCTATACAACAGACGAACCAGAAGCAGAGATTACTGTACCCTTACAGCCTCTGACGACTCAAAGCGAAGCATCTAAATAGCAATACTATAAAAAAGGGTGTCCCATATACCTGTGTGAGCTGCGGTATATGGGACACCTTTATTTTTCCCAGTAAGCTGCGATGTGGTTGGAGTTATTCTATTCTCACTTACTTCACGGAGCCTTGCGTAACGCCGTTGATGATCCATTTTTGTGCAATAAAATAGACGATAATCATTGGCAGCAAGGCCATCAGGTACGAGGCAAAGGCCAGATTGAAGTCTGTATTAAACTGCCCCTGGAACACATACTGAACGAGCGGCAACGTATACTGCTCCGGATCGCTGATAATAATGAGCGGCAGCAGAAAGTCGTTATAGGTGGACAGGCAGGTGAGTATCCCAACGGTAGCACTAATTGGTGCCATCAACGGAAAAATAATTCGCCAGAACGTGCCCCATGTCGTCGCCCCGTCTACTGTAGCCGCCTCTTCCAGCGCCACCGGAATGGAACGGATATAGCCGACATAGACGAACACATTAAACGCCAGCCCGTACACCGTATGCAGCATAATCAGACCAAACAGATTGGTCATATGAAGTCCCGAGGCCAATTTAACAATCGGCAGCATGATGATCGGGAACGGAATGAACATGGCGCTCACAAAGTAAAAATATAATCCTTTAAAAAAGCGCCGCTGCATATTACGCGAAATTGCATAAGCGACCATGGAATTGGTCAACAGCGTCAGCACTACCGTTGATGTCGTGACCATCACACTATTTTGAAAAGCGCTGAAAAAGTTGGTCATTTCCACCGCACGACTAAAATTTTCCCAATGCAGCTCGGTCGGAAAAGCAAAGGCAGAATGCGCCATCTGCTCAGGATTTTTAAGCGCAATCGTCACCGTCATATAGAGGGGAAACAGGATAAATATCGTTCCCAACGTCACCAGAAGCAGTGCAGGCCAGTTGGTATGTCTGCTCATTTTCATCAGTTATCCATCTCCCTTCTCTGGAGGAATCGTAGCTGCAAGATGGAAATCATCGCAATCACAATAAAATAAATGACAGAGTTAGCCGACTGATAAGCAAACTCCCCGCCTCTAAAGCCCCCTGTATAGATCAAGTGTGATATCGACTGTGTCGCCCGCCCCGGTCCACCGTTCGTCAAGGCCACGATTTGGTCGAACACCATGAGGGAATTTTTCATCGCCAATACCATATTGATCGTAAAAAACGGGGCAATCAGCGGAAACGTAATACTCCAGAATTCACGCCATTTGCCTGCACCGTCCAGATTGGATGCCTCGTACAGACTTGTCGGGATGGTTTGCAGCCCGGCCAGATAGAGAATCGTATTGAAGGCAATGCCCTGCCATGCGGCTACGATCACAACCCCCACCCAAGCCAACTGTTCGCTGCCCAAAATGTTGGTCGATAAAAAGGTAATGCCTAAATTTTGCCCCCAAATCGTAAACACGTTCGAAAACAAGTAATTGAATATGTACCCGACAATCAGCACGCTCAAAATATTAGGCAAAAAATAAATACCCCGGAAAAAGTTACGGAACCGTATTTTAGCATTCAGCCCCAGCGCAATTAGCAAACTAAGGACGTTAATCGCAATCGTGACCACAATGGCAAACTTGAAGGTAAACCAGTATGCGTTCCCCACATTATCGTCCTGAAACAGGTTGACATAGTTTTTGAACCCGACAAAGTGATATTGATGACCAAAGCCGTTCCAGTTCGTGAGCGAATAATAAAAGCCCTGCAAAGCAGGCAATGTCAAAAATATAAAAAACAACAGGACAGCCGGCATGGTCATCCAATAGAAAGCCGTTAGTCGCTTATTCATGTCTTATCCTCCTCCCCTATCGGCGGTTAGCTACCTTATTCCATTCACTGTCCAGCTTCGCCAAATAAGCGTCGATGTCTCCGTTTTGCAGGAAGGCCTGCACAATGGAGTTTAACTGTACGGCTTTCGGAATATAATGATCGGCAAAATCAATGACACGCCCGGATTTAAAATACGGCAGCAGCTCCGCTACACTCGGATCATCCTGCGTGACTCCCTTCACCGCTGAAAACAGCGTCTGCTCTGTAATGTACTGCTTGCTGTTCTCCGGCTTCAGCAGGAAGGCAATGAACTCCTCGGCCTCTTTTTTATGCGGAGTGCTCTCCGAAACGGCTAACAGTGTATCTATACCAGACACCAGCTTGACCGCCTGTTCATCGTTCCCTGTTGGTAACGGGAAGAACCCAAGCTCCACCTTCGGGTTCGCCTTGCGGATTTCAGATATCGCCCATGAGCCCTGGATGTACATAAACCCCTGTCCATTAGCAAAGGCACGGTTCCCGTCCGCATAGTTTTTGCCAAAATTATCGCCATGTCCATATTTCAGCAGCTCCAGCTGCTTTTCCGCAACCTTGCGGTACTTGTCCTGAAAGGTGACCTGATTTGCACGTCGTTGCAGGAAAAAATCAATGCCCACCAGATTCGGACCAAGTGCATTAAAGGGAAGGTTCGTCTGCCAATCATCTTTATATGTAAAATAGAACGGGATTTTGCCTGCGGCCTTGATCTTTTGTACCGTTAGGATCAGCTCATCCCACGTTTTGGGCACCTGTAATCCCATTTCCTTAAAAAGTGTTTTGTTGTACATCACACCATTCGCATTGGCAGCGTAAGGAATTCCGTACACCGGATCGGCCCCGGTCACATCCTTGAGCATTTTGAGGTAGATGGGGTCCACGGTATGCGGCAGATCCGTATTCGCCAATTCCGTAAAAATACCGCTCTGCGCCAAAATGGAATAGGTGTCGGTAGCCCCGAGCCCTACAATGTCAGGTACATCATTTTTAACCACTCGGGTCAATAACACCGTCTCTGCCTCTGGCGGATTCACCTGTGTCACTTCAATACCAGGATGCTCCTGATTGAATCGGGAGATCAGTTTATCGAAGGAACCCTTGGCCTCCGGCTTGTTCTGGAAAAATTCAATCTTCACTTTACCTGACGCATCATCCTTATTGCATGCGCTTACAATAATCGCCATTAGAAGTACCGAAGCTAGTATTGACAGCCTCTTGCCCCATTTCCACATACTCATACCTCCTTTTCCCCTATGTCAATCTATTGCGCGACCAGACAATTAATACCCGAACTCTATGTAAAAGAAACGATATGCCATTCCAACATCACAATTGGTGTAATATGTATCCATTTTCAACATAGGATTAACTTGACTATAGAGGAGGAGGCGTTGGTTTGTGAGAGATTGGCGGTTATATGGAAAAAAGGTACTGGTATTCGCTGTAGTGTTTCTGCTTTTTTCCGGCATGGGTTTGTTGAATGGAGGTACATCGTTTGCAGCCTCGGGGTTTTATGTAAGCGGAACCAGTCTGAAGGATGCGAACGGAAATACCTTTGTCATGCGTGGAGTGAATAACCCTCATATTTGGTTCGATACACAGGCCTATCAGGCATTGGATACCATTGCGGCGACGAAGTCCAACACCGTTCGCATTGTGTGGCAAACGAATGGATCAGCACAAAGACTGGAGGAAATTATCAACCGCGCCAAACAGCTCAAGCTGATCTCTGTCGTTGAACTGCACGATGTTACGGGCAGCAATGATGCCAATCGTTTGAACGATATGGCCCGTTATTTCGCTGATCCAGCGGTGAAAAAAGTACTGGCCGATAACCAAAAGTATGTCCTCGTGAATATCGCGAATGAATGGGGCGACCATAACCTGTCCGATGCCGCATGGCGGGACGCTTACAAAACGGCGATCACCACACTGCGCAACGCAGGCTTGCCGAATACGATTGTGATCGACGGCTCCGGTTGGGGACAATATGCTTCCCCGATTAAAGCCCATGGCATTGAGCTATTACAGCATGATCCCAACCATAATTTGCTGTTCTCCGTCCATATGTACGCCAACTACAATGATTCCAGCAAGATCGGCTCCGAGCTGCAAGCTATGAAAGATAAGGGGCTGGCTGTCATCGTGGGCGAATTTGGCTACAACTACAACAATGGCAACAACAATCTGGGTACCACCGTGAACTCTTATGAGGTCATGAAGCAATCCCAAGCCAAAGGCATCGGCTATCTGGCCTGGTCCTGGACGGGCAACAACAGCGAGAACGCATGGCTTGACCTTGTGAACAGCAGCGACTGGAAAACGCCGACGGCATGGGGCAATATCATATTGAACGATGCCAACGGTATCAAGAACACTTCGAAGACAGCTTCGGTGTACTGAGGTAGAGTCTCGGGAGGAATTAGTGTTAAATAAGATCCAACTGACCCTCAAGCGGTCGATTGGATCTTTTCCACTTTTATATGGAGAAATCCCCCTAATACAGATAATCATCGGTCACAAAACGGCGATATGCGCCCCAAGTAAAAAAAATAAGATATAGACTAACAACGGTGACAATTGCTCCATTCACGGACAAATTCCCCATTAAAGATCTATCTAATCCTATATGCTGCATATACGGAATAATCATAAACGTGATTACGTTGTATAAGTATGGGATATGAGAAACAAAAGAGGCCCATTTTAAGTACAACGAATCAAACAACAGAGAGCCCAGATTATATACCATACAAACACCGATGGCATACGTTACACTCTTGCTGTACATAGCGACGAAGCAGTAGAAGGAGCTTATTGCTACTAATGAGGCAAGCGCCCAACCATAGTATTCAAGCATCTGCAGTCCTTGAGATCCGGACAGCCCCGCATCACTTACATCATATGAAAGAGTCCATACTTCAACGATCACCTGCGAGGATACTGCAAATGCAATGAGAAGAAGCAAGATAGAAGCATTCAAAACCAGCAGCTTACTCCAGAAAATCTGACCGCGGGTAAATCGGCGCATAAATAACAAACGCAGTTGCCCGCTTCGAAATTCCTCAGTGTATACAGCAGCAGCTAAAGCAGCCACAGCTATATTGCATGCTAAAAACAAATTCTCACGCAGACCAGTAACGACAAAGTTTAAGGATAATACCTCTACAGGAACCTTCATCGTGCGCAAAAAATATACTCCTGTCGAACAGGCTAGCATCGGTGTACATAAAACCATGAGCCAGAACCACTTTCGTCTCCATAATCGCTCGAACTCGCTGTATATTAATAGCTTCATAGTCCCATTAATCCCATAAAAGCATCCTCCAGACGTTGGCCGTCCTCAACCAGTTGATCAGCGGGCCCCTTCCAAACTAGTGTCCCTTCTTTAATTACAATCAGTTCGTCACACATTTGCTGCAACTCATCCAGCAAGTGACTTGAAATAAAAAAGGCATAATTCGCTGAATCACGCAGACGAAGCACAATATCTCTCAGCTCTCGCATCCCCATAGGGTCAAGGCCGTTTGACGGTTCATCTAGCAATAGAAGCTCTGGAGCCCCCAGCATAGACTGCGCAACCCCGAGCCTTTGCTTCATACCCAGCGAATAGGTTTTCACCTTGTCATCCCCCCGTGTTTCCAGTCTTACCTTTGTAAGCAACTCTTCAATATGTATCTCCCGATCTGAGGGTGCAATCTCAGAGTGCAACCGTGACAAATTTCGTAAAACCTGCCTGCCTGTCATATAATCAAAAAAGACCGGAGATTCAATAATAGCACCCACCTTGGACAGCGCCTTTTCCCGATCCGTCTGTACATCATATGAAGCTATCTTTACAGAGCCGCTGGTTGGCTGCATCAGTCCGGTCATGATTCGCATCATTGTGGTTTTACCAGCTCCATTAGGTCCGATGAATCCATATATCTTTCCTTCCTGAAGCTTAAATGAAACACGATCTAACAAATTCCTTTTTCCCATTTTTTTCGTTACCTGACTGACCTCCAGTAAGGAGTCCGACATACTATTCCCTCCATTCACAAGCAAATCACAAAATAGTTCCGACGTGTACATTTGATATGTAAGATCTTTATTGACAACATAAACTTCACTTAACAGTGACTCATATTAAGGTACAGATTAAAAAATATCACATGTTGCGAAATGTAAACAACTTTCTTTATGTAAAATAAAATGATGAGGGTAGCCCTTCAGTAAACGTTCTACCTCAGGGCCACCCTCTATATAAAATAAACCGTTGTCTATTTAGTAACTAGCCTGTCAACTACTCCAGTTCAATCCACTCGCCGAGCAGCGTGTCCAGCTCCGCTTGCAGTCGTTCACGCGCGTCCCACAGCTCCGCCATGCGCATCGTGTCGCTGCTTGTGCCAAGCTGCTCCAGCTCGGCATCCGCCGCCGCCAATTCCACTTCCTTGGCGGCAATCGCCTGCTCCAGCCGCTCGCTGGATACGGCGGGCGTGCGGGACGGCTTCGCGGCCTTCGCTCCGCGTGCCCCCGTGCCAGCGGACGACCCGCCCCCTGCGGCGGGCGTGTCTAAACGACCTGCCGCACCCGGACGCGTGCGGCTAGCATCGTCTTCGGCAGGCGCTCCTGTCCGCGCAGCCGAAGACGTTCTGTTGCTGGCTGCACTGACAGATGCAGCCCCGCCCAAGCCAGAGCCGCCACCTGCAGCGGCTCTGCTTCCGGATGCCGTGCGTGCCCCGGCATCTCCTGTGCTCAGGAAGCGGGCGTGTTCCAGTTCCCGCTTCTTCGCCTGGTATTCATCGAAGCCGCCCAGATAAGAGGCCAGCTTTCCGTCCTCCAGCTCCCAGACGCGCCCAGCCAGCTTGTTCACAAAATAACGGTCGTGCGAAATCGCCAGCACGGTTCCCGTGTAACTGTCCAGCGCTTCCTCCAACGCCTCGCGTGAGTCGATGTCCAAATGGTTGGTCGGCTCATCCAGCACCAGCAAGTTCGGCTTTTTCATGACCAGCAACGCCAGCCGCAAGCGGGACCATTCTCCACCGGACAGCATGCTAACAGGCTTAAACACATCTGCTCCGTAGAACAAATACTTCGCCAGCAGCCCTCGTGCCTCGCCTTCCTCCACACCCGCTTCTTCCTTGAAGTACACAAGCACGGTCGCACGACTGTCCCGCTCTCTTTCCTGCTGCGCCAAATATCCATACTCCACGCGTGCGCCCCATTGCACCATGCCTGCATCCGCACTCTCCTGACCGAGCAGCAGCTTGAGCAGCGTCGTTTTTCCCGAACCGTTATCTCCCAGCAGCGCCACCTTTTCACCAAACTCCAGACTGCCTGTAGCCCCTTTTAATATCTGGCGCTCTCCATAGGCTTTGACGATTTCTTCGAAATGCAGCACGCGCCGGCCCGAACGGTCCTCCAGTCTCAAATTAAACTCAGCCCCTTGCGGGTCCAGTACAGGCCGCTTCACCAGCTCCATGCGCTCTAATGCTTTACGGATCGAGTTCGCTTTTTTAAAAAACTTTTCGTTATCCCCATTGCGTCCCCACTCTTCAAAACGCCGAATGGCCTCTTTCATCTTCTTGATCCGCTTTTGCTGTTCCTTGTAGTCCTCGAATTGCAGCAGCAGCCGTTCTTCCTTCTCCTTGACGTAGCCACTGTAGTTTGCATAATACGTAAACGCCTCGCCATCCTCCAGCTCAATCATCTTGACGGCAACGCGATCCAGAAAATAACGATCATGTGATACAACAACACACGCGCCCGTATAGGCTTGTAAAAATTGCTCCAGCCATTCCAGACCTTTTAAATCCAAGTGGTTGGTCGGCTCATCCAGCAGCAACAGATCCGGTCGTCCAATCAACTGGGACGCGAGTGCAATTTTCGTTTTCTCCCCGCCGGACAACGAACCAAAGCTGCGCGTATACATGGCTTTGGGGATACGCAGCCCGTCGGCTACCTGATCGATATTCGCATCCATTTCATAGCCGCCGCTTCGCTCAAACCGTTCCTGCAAGGCGGCATACGATTGCAGCAGCTTCTCCAAACGATCTGCATCCGCAGCTACTACCGGATCGGACATTTCACGCTCCAGCTCGCTCATCTGATTGCGGCAATCCTTCAGCTCACGATAGGCGTAAGCCAGCGTTTCATACACGCTCAAGTGTTCAAACTCCGCCGGGATTTGCGGCAAATAGCCGATTTTCGTATCCTTGGCGATGACGAGCTGCCCTTCATCCGGGCGGGACAAACGTGCGATTAGGCGTAATAGGGTGGTTTTACCGCTTCCGTTGCGGCCGATGAGTCCCACCTTTTCCCCCGTATGAATATCAAACGATGCACCGTCCAGAATCAGATTGGCACCTTGGTATTTTTTCAACTGTTGACCGTTCACGATATACATGTTCAGGCTCTCCTTTATTTAGGAAGACCCTTACCCGCGCAACACAAAAAGAGCCGCAGGAGCTAGTAGCCCGCGACTCTTTGGATGATACAGCAATCCGTTCGAGTTAAGGTAGGCGTCTTCTCGCGATGTTTACAACCGTATGATTAAAATTGGACAGACTTCTCCCGTTGTACGGAAAAGTATGCATAATGCCAGCCATAGCAATCGGCAGCTGGCTAATACGGTTGTTCAGCATCTCGTGATTCACCTACCTCACCTCCTTCTTCATAATTGCGTGTAGTATAACATAGTTTCTCTCCTTATAAAAGAGGAGAATGCCGTATCGAGCTATAAAATGGATTGGTGCCCGTGCCCTCTGACGGCTTGCGATGCTCCGGTTCTCGTAATCGAAAATACGCCACATACAAAAGCAACAATCACAAAAGCCCCGCCTACCCATGCATTCGTGGCAACCGATTCACTATTCTCAATTACCGCACCGCCCAAGGCTGAACCGAGAGCAATCCCGATCTGGAGAGCAGAGAAATTGAAGCTTTGCTGAATACTTCCTGATTCGGGGGCATTTTCGATGAGATAGCTCTGCATCGGCGGGGACAAGGCCCAGCTCAATATTCCCCAGATGATCAGCAACGGCGCAAATACATACATCGAGTGAACCGAGAATGGCAGCAAGAACATCACGGCGATAAATACGCCCACAATGATCAAAATACTCTTCGCTGTGCCAAAACGATCCGCCAAAGAGCCGCCAATAAAACCGCCCCCAACAGCCGAAAGTCCAAATACAAAATAGGCGACACTAATCCACGATGCGTTCAAGCCCATCATATTCTCCATAAATGGAGTGAAATACGCATACAGTGTGTAATGACCCGCCAACGTTAGCGTAGTCACCAGATGCGCACTAATCACCTTCACATTTTTCAAGGATTTCAGTTGCTCGCGCATCGGCACGACATGTTCCGTCGGAATCCGCTCCATAAACAAGTTCATGACGAGCATAGCAACTACCGTCAATACAGCGATAATCAGGAACAGCACCCGCCAGCCAAACGCATTTCCAATCAGCACCCCGGCTGGAATACCTAGCACGATGGACGAGCTAACCCCCATGGAGATCACACCAAGAACCCGCGCCTGATAAGCCTTGGACACCACTTTGACGGCAATCGTCAGCGATAACGTCACAATCAGCGATCCACTTGCGGCGGTAACGATACGGGATATAAATAAGACTGCATAATTCGGACTCCAGAAGGCCAACAGGCTTCCCAGAATAAAAATAAACATCGACCATAAATACAGCCGTTTTCGTTCAATTCTGGCGGTCAGCGCCAATAATGTCGGCCCGGCGATAGCATAGACAAGTGCATAGATCATAATAAGCTGTCCAGCCGTGCTTACGGAGACATTCAAATCCTGCGCAATTTGGGGCAGGACGCCGCCGATAATTAACTCCACCAGTCCCACCGTAAAGGTCGCAATCGTTAAGATAACTACTTTAAAGTTCATTACATAAGCTCCTTTGCTGTCATGTAAATCCCTCGATATACGCAAAAAAATCCTGACCACAAGAAATGTACAAGACGTACACTTTTTGTAATCAGGATTTATCGGTTCCTGGTAGAGACCCTCAAACCATATTATTGAGGTTATACAAATGGGACATTCATTGATCACGCATCACGAAGGTTATAGACATTACTATAAAGGAGCCTAACCCGAAGTTCAACCCCCTAAAGCTGTAAAAATTCGCTCATGGCGTGATCCGACAGATATGGTAAGTATTCATGGCCGTATTCGTGATACAGGAGCGTTTCCTTGTCCGACGCGATTTTATTGTACACCGCATATTGTGTGGAAGGTGGGCAGATCGTATCCGACAGCCCCGTCACAAATAGCACCCGACCACGAATACGATCTGCCAAATGTTGAATGTCGATGTAGCCTAATCGGTGAAATAACTCTTCCTCGCGCACATGATTCGGATCGAACCAGCGAAAATAATACACCAGCTCCTCATATGCAGACGTGGTGGCATCCAGCGCCCAAGCTCTTTTATAGTCCGACAGGAAAGGATATACCGGAACCGCTACACGTACACGTGGCTCCAATGCTGCGCAGGCAACCGTCAATGCTCCCCCTTGGGAGCAACCGAATGCGCCGATTCGATTAGGGTCTACCTGCTCCATTGACATCAGAATGCGCACCGTCTGCACGGTATCCAAAAATACATTGCGGTAATAGAGCCGATCCGGGCTCGGGTCGTCGATCCCCCGGATGATATGTCCGCGAATCGTCGTTCCCTGAACCTGCAAGTTGTCCTCGGACAGCCCGCCTTGCCCCCGGCAATCCATGGCCAGCACGGTGAACCCGTGTGCGGCATAGCTCACTTTATCGAACCAATCGCCGCTGTCACAAGAATATCCGTGAAACATCGCTAAAGCAGGACCTCTTTCCGTACTATGCTTGGGTCGGACGAGCTTTCCATGAACCTTCGCTCCGCCTACCCCTATAAAATACAGATGAAAGCACTCCACCAGCGGAGAGACAAAATCGGCTGGCTCCAGCATATAATCCAGCGGCTGCCGCTCCAGCTCCTGTAGCGCCCGTTCCCAGTACGCATCAAAATCCGGCGGCTTCGGGCTACTGCCCATATACGACTGCAATTGCTGTAAAGACATGTCCTCCGGCATTCAGGTCCCCTCCTACATCCGGCCCAACTCATGGTCGTCTGCAACCACTTCATCCGTTGCGATGACATACTTCATCATGTCGGATACTGTCGTGTATGCGACACCTACATACGTGTCAGCGGCTCCATAATAGATCGCGATCCGTCCGGTGTCGGCATCATGCAGCGTAGCACACGGGAACACTACGTTTGGCACAAAGCCACGTTCCTCGTACCATTCCTCCGGGGTCAGCACGAAATTGGAGGAACGATATTTAACCTTAGATGGGTCATCCAGGTCAAGAACGGCTACCCCCATGCTGTATACCAGTCCATTGCACGTGCCCGTCACTCCGTGGTAGAACATGAGCCAGCCCTCGGTCGTCTCGATCGGAGCCGGTCCGCCGCCAATCTTCACTGATTGCCACCAGCCCTGTCCGCCCTTGCTCATCACATGACGGTGCTTGCCCCAATACACCAGATCTGGGCTTTCACTGAGAAAAATATCGCCGAACGGCGTATGACCGCTGTCGCTCGGACGGGATAGCAGCACATAGTTTCCGTTTAATTTGCGGGGTAATAGCACACCGTTTCGATTAAACGGCAGGAACGGATTTTCCAATCGTACAAAGTTTTTAAAATCCTTCGTTTGCGCTATCCCCAACGCCGCACCGTAAAAATCTGTACACCAGATGATATAATATGTGTCCTCCACTCGGACCAGACGCGGATCGTAAGCATAATTAGGCTGGTAATCGTCCCCTTCCTCATCGACCAAATGCAAGCGTTCCGTTTCAATGTCCCAAGCCAACCCGTCGTCACTCCAGCCCAGATGCAAATGCGGGCGTCCATTAATCGTTTCCGCCCGAAACACCCCCACAAACCGCCCCTCATACGGAGCTACTGCACTGTTGAAAATACGGGCAATGCCCGGCACCAGATTGCGTCCAATGACCGGATTCTCAGTATGTCTCCATACCGGAGCCTCACTGCCTTCAGGCTTATCTTGCCACGGCATTTCCGGCAGACTGTCTCCCACAATTCGTACGTTACCTACATCCAAATCCACATTCAATTTACTCATACATATGCTCTCCTCTCACCGAGACACTTGATTTTTTGATTTTCTATTAAACCGTTGTTCTATTTCACTGAGCCCTGCGCGAATCCGTTATAGATATATTTTTGTAATGACAAAAATGCAATCAGTGTCGGAATAATAGCAATGATTATACCCGCGCTGATCACTTCCCATTGCGAGCCATACGGCCCTTTAAACTTGAACAACGCCGTCGAAATGACCTGAAGGCTTGTTTTGGGCATATACAGAAACGGGGTGTAAAAATCGTTGTAAATATTAACCCCTTTGATAATAATGACCGTCACAATGGCGGGCTTGAGCAGGGGCAAAATAATGCGCCAGTAGATGGTCAGATAGGAGGCACCATCCAACATGGCCGATTCGTCCAGTGCCACCGCAATGGAATCCAGAAATTGCAGAAAAATATACACCGCAATAATATCGGTTCCCAAATACAGCAAAATAGCTGCCCAAGGCGTGTTAAACAGTTCCAGCTTGTTGATAATCTGGAATGTCGATACCTGTGTCGTTACCCCCGGAATGAGGGTTGCGAGCAAAAACGCACCCAGCATGAGACTTTTGCCTTTAAATTTAAAACGATTCAAAATATACGCGATCATAGAGCCGGTCAACGTCGCGCCGATGATCGAAATGATCAGAATAAAGGCCGTGTTCACAAATCCGGTCAGCATGTTGCCGTTCACAAAGGCTTTGGCGTAGTTCGCCCAATTGAACCAGTTCACCGGGGGAGTCAGAGGACTGGTTGCCGAATATTCAGCCTTCGTCTTCAAGGAAGCAAACAAAATCACGACAATCGGAAGCAGTGCGACGAACGCACCCAGCAAAAGCGCGGCATACTTGATGCCGTTCGCCAGCGTTCTTTTCAGCATATACACGGTTAATCCTCCTCTCCCCGAATCAGCAAACGTTGCAGCAGCGTAACTACAACCACGATCAGCAGCAAAATAACCGCCATCGCCGAGGCCAGACCGACCTTGCTGTACTTGAACGCCACGTCAATCGTCTGAATGACGAACGTTTTACTGCCATTGGAGCCGCCAGTCATAATATACGGAATATCGAATGCACTGATCGCACCGCTAATCGCCAGGATGAGATTCAGCTGTAAAATCCGTTTGATACTTGGCAAAATAATGTACCGGAACTGATGCCAGCGGTTGGCCCCGTCCATATCAGACGCTTCATACAGATCACTTGATATGGAGGAAATCGCACCGAGAAACACAATAAAGTTAAAGCCCATGTATCTCCAGATCGATGTGCCAGCCAGTGAAATATTGATAATCTCCGGGTTGCCCAGCCACAGCTTGATATACGAACCCAGCCCCAGTGCCTGAAGTAGTGTATCCAGCGTGCCGTCCGGCTTGAAGAAGAACAGAAAAATAAAACCAATGGCCACCCCGTTCATCAGGGAAGGGAAAAATAAAATGCCCTTAAATACATTTTTAAACCAGGTTTGAAAGCTGAGAATGGTTGCAAAATAAAGGGCCAGCCCCATCTGTACAAACGTAGCGACAAAGTAATACAGACTGACCTTAAACACCGAGAAATACTCGGGATCGGTAAAGATTTTGATATAGTTTTCAAAGCCCACATATTCAAGACGCTTACTATAGCCGTTCCAGTCCGAAAAGCTGTATTTGAACATGTTGATCACTGGCAAGTACGCAAAAGTGACCAGCAGCGCCAGCGGAATAAATGAAAAGGCTGCAATAATCGCCATTCTTTGTTTGGAGTAGCTGAGATTCGAAAATTTAAACATGCTGCACCTCCTGGCTATCCGTCCATCGACTGCTACGTCGATCCTTTCTAATCGTCAGTTCAGATGACTATTTGGCTTCCTTCGCAGCCACTTCAGCACGCGCCTTCACCCATGCGTCGTTCAGATCCTTCATAATGGTGTCATACGATTCCGGGCGGTTACCGACCGCTGCCTCAATAATGCGTTTCTTGAAGTCCGGCTGCCACAAACCGATTTCTCCCTTTGTGTCGATTTTATTGACAATCCCTTCCTGTCCTTTTGGCGAAGGAGTGAGCGTTTCAAAGACAACTCCTTGATCTTCGTATTGCTTCAGAATGTCAGGCAATTCCGCACCCTTCAGCGGACTGATGCTGCCCGCCTGCTCTACAGCATAGTTGGACTTGTCAGTAAACCAGTCCACCCAGGCACGGGCCGCTGCTTTATTTTCACTGTTTACGTTAATGCCGAGGTTGTAATCACCTGCCAGCGGAACAAGCACCTTGGAGGCATTTGTCGGAAACGGCATAAAGCCGATATCATCCTTGTTGGTGGCTGTGCTTTTGATCTGGTCAATGGCCCAGGAGCCAAGTACCATCGTACCGATTTTGCCTTGAGCCAAATCCGCCTTGGAGGTCTCCCAATCCGTCGTGGTCGGGTCTTTTTCAATCAGACCATTTTTAGCGGCATCGTACATGATCTTATACAGCTCATAGTGAGGCTGACCCTTCGTGAAATTGTCGTCTGTACTCGGCTGTGTGACATTCACATATTCCTTCGTACCCGCCACTGTAGCCAAATCAGCTTCCCACTGGGTCAGTGCCCACCCGGAGGCATAGTTCGTAAACAGCGGCACTGCCTTGGTTTTGTCCTTAATCTGCAGTAGCGCTTTCAAAAATTGATCCGGGGTTTTAGGAAGTTGCGTGATCCCCGCATCCTTGAACACATTTTTGTTATAAATCACACCGGAATACGTCATTGCTACCGGAATACCGTAGACATTATTGTCCACCATACGTTCTTCAATGCCGGTATACTTGCTTTTCATCTCCTCATAAGTGCCCAGTGGTTCGAAAAATTCAGGTAGTTCTGCAATGGGAATGCTGGTAGGAATAAGCAAAACATCTCCGTAATCCCTGGTGCCCATCCGAATTTTAATTTGGCTCTCATAATCGGCTAATGCCTGAAAATTGACCTTCACCTTCGGATAAAGCTTGTTAAATTCCTTGGCGTAGTCCTGAAACACCGTATCCACAATGTCTGTCCGTTGTGTAATGACCGTGATTTCACCCTCCACATCCTTCGGATCAGAGCTGGCTGCTGGCGTATCTGATCCCTTTGGGGCACAACCTGCAAACAACCCCGCTAACAATAGCACCGATAGTAACGGCACCAAAACCTTGGACAACTTCATAAAACGACCCCTCCTGCTTTTCGAAATAAGGTTATCGTTAAACTAACAAAATCATTTTATTATGACAACGCTTACTATGTCAATTTTATTATTTTGTGAATATATAAGCAGAGCTATAAAAGTTTCATAATTTCAATACAATCCGGACAGTGCTTCCCACCCAGAGTAATAACGATAGCAGCACAGCTGCCCTGCAACATAACCATTAGCCTTGGGGTAACAGTTATGTTTCAGAAGAGTTGACAGCTTTGAAATACGTGATTATGATTTTAAATAAAGTTAACGATAACCTAATATAATTTACTAAGGAGGGTTTTGCCTCTTGGACACGTTGCTACATGAGATCAGACAGGAATGGAAGGATCATATACTCCCGTTCTGGCTAAGGTTGAAGGATGAAGCGCATGGTGGATTTTATGGTGAGGTGGATGTCGATCTGCACATCCATACGGAGGCGAACAAGGGTGGGATTGCTACTGCACGGTTACTCTGGTCATTCTCCGCGGCAGCCCGTGTGACCGGGGAACGCATCTATAAGGATGCCGCACGACACGCTTTCCTGTTTCTGCAAGAACACCTGATAGACCCGGTATATGGAGGAATGTACTGGATGGCAGATCATACGGGCCGTCTTGCCGACACATGCAAGCACGTCTATGCACAGGCATTCGCCATTTATGCCTTGTCCGAATATGCGCGGGCAACGGGCGACCCCGATGCACTGCCACTAGCTAAGGAGCTGTTTCACCTGCTGGAGCAAAAAGGATATGATCGCACCCGCCAGGCATACGGTGAACAATTTGACCGTATGTGGAACACACAGCCTAATGAGCTGCTCAGCGAAAACGGGGTTACTGCGCATATCACCATGAATACACATATTCATGTTCTGGAAGCGTATACCCAATTACTGCGCGTATGGCCGGATAAAAGCGTGCGAGATGCACTGGCGAATGTACTGGACATTTTATACAGTCGTGTTTACGATGCTTCCGCCCGGCGGTTGGGGGTATTTTTCGACAGTGACTGGCGCTCTCTGCTCGACCTGACCTCGTACGGTCACGACATTGAAGCTAGTTGGCTGATTGAGGAAGCTATGAACGTACTGGGGCACCATCCCCCGGAATATGTAGACATGATGGTGGATATCGCCCATGCGGTAGCCGAACGTGCTATTCAGCCAGATGGTTCACTGATCAACGAACGGGAAGGCGATCAGGTAGACACCTCGCGCATATGGTGGGTACAGGCAGAAGGAATCGTCGGCTTTTACAATGCGTATCAACGAACACAGGACGAACGTTTCTTACAGATTGTACGGGATTTGTGGGCCTACACTCGGCAGTATATCGTAGATCCACGTCCTGGAGGTGAATGGTTCTGGTCCGTTCAAGCGGATGGCAAGCCTGATCCAAAAGAAGTTGCTGGGCCTTGGAAATGCCCTTATCACAACAGCCGATTTTGCATCGAAATGCTGGAAAGGATGGGAACGAAATGATTCATACCCAATACAATAAGCTGCTTGCGCAACAAGAGGAACTGATTACACGCCCGAATGAGGTCAACACCACCTTTTACAATGGCATCTACGAACGCTACCGTTACCCTGTACTCACACGTCATCACGTCCCGCTGCACTGGCGGTTTGATTTGAACGAGCAGACGAACCCGTTTTTCATGGAGCGTCTGGGTGTGAATGCAGCGCTAAACCCTGGCGCGATCTATCATGAGGGCAAATATATTCTGGTTTCCCGCACCGAGGGGCTGGATCGGAAATCGTTTTTTGCCCTGGCCGAGAGCGATAACGGTATTGACCAGTTCCGGTTCATCGATGCTCCATTAATATGGGACGATATCGACCCGGACGAAACGAACATGTACGATATGCGGCTGGTGAAGCATGAGGATGGCTGGATCTACGGCATTTATTGTTCGGAGAAAAAGGACCCTGACGCACCAGCACACGACACCTCCAGCGCTGTCGCTCAGGCCGGACTGGTCCGCACCCGCGACCTTCGCACATGGACCCGTCTACCGAATATCTCCACTCGATCACCGCAACAACGTAACGTTGTCCTGCACCCCGAATTCGTGAACGGCCAATACGCCTTTTACACGCGTCCGCAGGACGGATTTATTTCCACCGGCTCGGGCGGCGGCATTGCCTTCGGTCTGTGCGAGGATATTACACAGCCTGTGATTGAGAGCGAAGCAGTGATTGACGAGCGCTGCTATCATACAGTGTACGAAGCCAAGAACGGACAAGGGCCCGCTCCGATCAAGACCAGCCGCGGCTGGATTCATATCGCTCATGGCGTACGCAATACCGCCGCTGGTTTGCGATATGTGCTGTACACCTTTGCCACCAGCCTGGAGGACCCTTCGCGCGTCATCGCCAAGCCCGGCGGGCATTTTATAGCCCCCTATGATGAAGAGCGTGTCGGGGATGTCTCGAACGTTATTTTTTGCAATGGAGCAGTGGTTAACGAGCAAAATGAAGTCTTTATTTACTACGCCTCCAGTGATACCCGTATCCACGTGGCAACAACGACCGTCGCCCGCTTGGAGGACTACACGTTCAACACACCGCCTGACCCACTGCGTTCACTCGGCAGCGCCGCTGTCCGACGTGAGCTGATTCAGCGGAATGAAGCGCTATTGCAAGCACGCCCTCATTCTTCGCAGCGGACATAAGCCGCAAGCTTTATCCTGCCTGCGGAACCATGTATACTATCCAGAGAACAACTGTTATCCGCAGGCTAATGGTTGTTCTCTGGGCAGCTATGCTGCTAATCTTTATGTTTACAGGGCAGCCATGCTGCTGATTTTTTCTCGATAGGGCGGCTACGCTGCTGATGTTGATCTTTTTTAAATTGGAAGGCGGAACAGGAAATGAAGAGCAACGTAACGATGCGGGATATTGCAGAAAAGCTGGGGGTTAGCAGCGTGACCGTGTCGAAGGCGCTCAATGACAAGGATGGAGTTAGCGATGAGCTAAAGGAGCGCATCAAGACGCTTGCGGGCGAAATGGGCTACCGTTTCAATACCGCTGCCAAGTCCATGAAGGAGGGCCTCACCTATAACATTGGTGTTGTCATTCCCGAGCGTTTTACCGGCCCCGGCCAATCGTTTTATCTGCACATCTATCAGCAAATTTCGCGGGAACTCGAGCAATACGGCTACTACGGCATTCTTCACATCCTCCATCGCGAGGACGAAGAACAGCTTCATCTGCCACGTATCTATTACGATCGCAAGGTGGATGGCTTCATTCTTCTGGGACAAGTGAGTAAGCCATATATTGAGCTAGTGCAGTCCATGGACCTGCCCAAAATGTTTCTTGATTTTTATGATGAGCATGCCGATATTGACTCCGTAGTAACCGATAATTTTTACGGAGCCTACGAGCTGACCAACTATTTGATCGCCCAGGGACACCGGGACATCGCATATGTGGGTAATCTCTACTCCACCAGCAGCATTCAGGACCGTTTCCTCGGCTACTATAAATCCTTGCTGGAGCACAGGCTGCCCCTGTGTAACGAGTGGGTGCTCAGCGACCGGGACGACGAGGGCGTATACGTTGATATGGAGCTGCCTCAGCCACTGCCGACCGCCTTCGTATGCAACTGTGACCAGGTCGCGTACAACCTGGTGCAAAAGCTCATTGCTCTGGGATACCGTGTGCCTGAAGATTGCTCTGTGGTTGGCTTCGACAACGATGTATATGCCACCCTTATTGTTCCGCAACTGACTACCGTTGGAGTGGACATTGAACAGATGGCACGTACTGCCATTGAATCGATGATGAAAAAAATAAGCCATCCCGGCAGTCGTTTTGGCCGGGTCCTTGTACAAGGTCACATCGTGTATCGCGATTCCGTGCAGCGCATGGAGAGGCCGTGATCGATGTATGCCTTGGACAATTGGCCCTATTCTCAAAGCTTCACAACCAAAAGCCGCTCAGCATGTCGCTGGAGCGGCTTTTGATGTTCATAGATTCTACACACGTGGTCAACATACTCGCCTTTACTCAGGAGCGTTGGGCCACAAAAGAGTTGCCCGTTCGATTGAGAATCGGGAGCATCCGCGTTTCCTGTCCCATGGAGGCTTGGCAGAACGGACAAACCGGTTCGCTCAAAAAGGTGAAATCCGTCCGCATCCAGCCGTTGCAACCCTCGTTGGTACACGACCAAATCGCCGTATCTTCCTCTGGGATAATCTCCGGAGCCTGGCGTCTGTACATCTACATTCCCCCCTCGGTTTTATGGGGTAATCCCCTACATTAGAAGGGAGCCCCGCCCAACGAAGCGGCAAAGAGGCTCCTCTGATCCAGCTCGTCCTGACCGTTTTTAGCTGGTCTTGGTGACATGCTCCGCCTGCGGCCCGCGCTGGCTTTCCACCACGTTAAATTCCACATGCTGGCCTTCGTCCAGCGTCTTGAAGCCTTCGCCGTCGATAGCGCTGTAGTGGACAAAAATATCCTGGCCCTCTGTCTCGATAAAGCCGAAGCCTTTATCTGCATTAAACCATTTGACTGTTCCTGTTGGCATATTGTTAAATCCCTCCTGTGCGGGTATTAATATGCTCCATCCTCTGAAAAATATGCGTATTTTTCCAAAATGTTTACTTGCGGATCGCCTTGGTCCAGAAACCGCCATGAAACTGCTTCGGCTCCACTGTAATGACAAAGGCCTTGGGATCAATATCCAGAATGGATTGGTACAGCTTGTTCTGATTTTTTCGCTTAGCCAAAATTTCCATCACCAGTCGATCTCCATCCCGCCCGCTGCCCAGCCAGGCTGTAACACCGTACCCTTTGTCACGCAGCGCATTGGCGATACCTCCGTTGACCTCATTGCTGATCACCTTGACAGTTACGTAGCCGAGCGCTATTTTTTCCTCAATCCATGCTCCAATGAGAATACCAAGCGCATAGCCGATGGCGTAAACCGCGAGACTTGCCACCTGATCCAAATACTTAAGCACCATGTTCAGGCCCAGCACATAGATCGTAACTTCTACAGTACTTATGAGCGCAGCAACGTACTTCTGTCCTTTCAGCGTCAAAATCATACGCAGTGTATACGCAGATACGTAAATAATTTGAATAACAAAAATAAATAACAAAATTTTAAGCATACGCCCACTCCTCATTTCACGTTCTGATTTGGCCTGTATCCATCATTATACCCTTGTATGTCGCACAGCTTTCCGTTTCGCATCACCCTCGTTCGGGTAAAGACTAACTACAGCATGCTGAATGAATGTTCGATCATTATAAGGAGGGCTACAACATGAAGGATAACGGAATCAGCGATAAAATCAAAGGTAATGTTAACAAAGCCAAAGGTGAAATCAAGGATCAAATCGGGAATGCCATGGATAATAAATCCCTTCAAGCCGAAGGTAAGCTGGATAAGGCCAAAGGCCATCTTCAGGAAACAGCAGGCATGCTGAAGGACGGCAAATAATTCGTGCTTTGGATATGAGCTTTGACGCAATATTTTCCCATCAAGCCTCGCTGTCTTGTGCAGCGGGCTTATTTTGTTTGACTTGTTTTGTTTGACAACTTTTCAAAAAAACTTTTACGAAAACAGGGCAACTTTTACTGTTGCTGTTGCGTCTAACCAATATAAGCACATCTGCTAATATCCCTCCAAACGTGTTGGATTTTGTAGGCATTAATGTTACTCTAGTCTATGAACTAGGCTATAATTCTTAAATAAAGGGGTAGACCAACGAATGAAATCATTGAAATCTATGAAAAAGCCTGTCATCATCACTGCCGTATCCGCCTTGGCCATATCGGGGGCTCTTTTCAGCCAATCCACATATGCCGCGCAAGTGACTAAGCCGATCCAAGCAGTTTATAACAATATCAAAATCATCTACAACGGAACTGAGGTTCCTTATGATGCAAAAACAGAACCATTTATGCTGGATGGCGTGACTTATCTCCCGCTTCGTCTGGCAGGTACAGCTTTGGATAAAAAAGTAGATTGGGACGGTACCAACAAACGCGTAGTCATTGCTGACAAAGGCGTTCCGATTGATCAATCTACAGTTACAGCATTGAACAACCAGATTACGACGCTGACTCAGGAACTGAACACAGCGAAAGCAGCGAACACAACTAAAGACGCTACCATCGCTCAATTGCAAAAAGACAATCAGACGCTAAAAGATGACGCAAGCAAAAGCAGCTCTAGCTCCTTGAAGGATCTTCAAAAGGAACTGAACGATGATCACAGCGATGACTACAACACCAACTCTGATATCTCGCTCAGTGGCAATAAAAACTCTATTACCGTGACCATCGAAATGACGAAATCCAGATGGACTGACCTATCCAGCAGTAAACAAAAGAGCTACCTGGAGGACATCGTTGACGATATTTTGAAAGAGTACAAGGATGCCGATGTTGACGGTACGGTTAAGAATTCCAGCAATAACGATAAATTAGCGAGCTTCTCAACCAACAGCAGAGGCGATGTTACGATTAAAAAAATAGGTACATCTTTCGACGCAAGCACGATCCAACGTTCTTTGTCCGACAGATACGGCAACTACGCCGGGTACGGCTTTGATTTCAACGTAAGAGGCGACAGCAGTGACGCCTACGTGGATGTGTTTGTAAATTCGGATGATTGGAATAAGCTCTCGAATTCGCAAAGAAGCAACCTGACAGATGGCGTTACTGATTATCTGAAAGACAGAGAGTCCATTGATAGAGTCAGTGGAACTATCCGCAACAAGGACAACCGCAACCTAATTACTAACTTCTAAATATAAATAAAAAAGCGACAAAGGCTTTATAGCCCTTGTCGCCTTTTTTTATGATACACAACCATCATGCATTCAATTATTTAATCAGCCTACCCACAGAAGTAATATATTTTATATAATCTTTATCCGCATCGGTTGTATCGATATTTCTCGTATAAACCAAATTACCGGGGCTGGTTATGTTAACTTTATAATTCATATTGAATTTAGAATAAGGATTTACACTATAGGTCCCTTTGCTATAAACAATCATAGGATTAAAGTCGATTTGCCTGGGAGCAGGTGATAAGCCGCCCTCGTACATAGCATAAATATCCAATATGCCTTTCTTGCGATCCCAATCAAAGGAAGTAAGATCAAACGCATTCGCATCCATGACCTGGGCCAAGTCTTGTCCCTTAAATTTCATAAGAACTGGACTTTCCGTAAAGCTATCATGCCTTAGTTTCCATAAGCCACGCTTGGGATCCCACTCCATCTTCGCATCTGTATCTTTCAACAAAATGGATACCGGCAAAAACATCGCATTACTTTTCATGATGGGGACTGTGTCCATTGTCACTGGCTCACCATTAACCGATATTTCGGGTGATCCGATCATAGCCGTTACATTACGGCCCAACAGATCAACAGAAGCGGTTTTGCTCGCTGCATTGAAAGTTACTTTACCACCCAGTATATCCTCAGCCGCTTGGAGCGGTATAAGCAGTCTGTCCTTCTTATCCAAAAAAGGTGATGCAGGGTAAGTATATAGAACGTAATGATCATTGACCTTCAAGTGTATGGGGGTTTGGCCTTGAGCTTGAGCAGATGCCAAATTCGTGTTTGTAGCAACAAAATTCAATACGATCATAAGGCAGATTAATAATCTAATTTTCATAATGCCCTCCTAGTTATTTTTTCGTAAGTAGTCTACTCCTACAAACATAGAATTTCAACCAAAATTTATAATATTTACCTCAATAAAGAATATTTATTTTTACACATAATGATGTATAGAAGGTTCAATTACATAACAAAAAGAGAGCACCGTTCAGCGCTCTCTTCGAATAAAGCATATAAAATGTAAGGAATATTAATAGGCCAATGCAAAAAGTCCTTTGATGTGGGACAGGTAACGGATGTTACTGCCTTCCTTCATCAAAGTGGCTACAGCGCCTTTCAGTTGGGTGCCATTCGCACCAACCGTACCGATCGCGTCTGTTCTGCCCAAGCTGCCCAGCGTACCGGAGAACACTGGTGTGAAGCGTTCCATTTTCGCTCCGTTGAAGTAAGCAAAAATGTTGTAACCAACCGTTTCGCCCATTTGCCAAGCCAACTGTGCAGTTGGAGGGTATGGACGCTCGCCTTCATCTGGGAACACCACTGCGCTGTCGCCAGCGAGGAAGATGTCTTCATGGGAAGTGGATTGCAGTGCACCGTTCACGGTTGCGCGGCCACGGTTCACTTCGATACCGGATGCGCCAACCAGTGCGTTGCCTTGTACGCCGCCTGTCCAGATCAGGGTGTTCGTTTGGATCGAACGTCCGTCTTTGAGCAGAACTTCGTCGGCTTTCATTTCTGTAATTGGAACACCGGCTACGATTTGAACGCCACGTTTTTCAAGGCTTGTTACTGCACGATCAACCAGTGCTTGAGGGAAGCCTGCCAAAATAGATGGTCCAGCTTCTACGCAATACAGGTTAATATCTTCGTAGTTAATGCCTTTTTCACGACAAACCGCAGGCAGCTTGTCAGCATATTCGCCCACCAGCTCGACACCAGTCAGACCGCCACCACCGATAACGATTGTAGCGTCCGCTTTGTTGCCGGATTGCTTGTAAGCATCCAGACGAGCTTCTACGTGTGCGCGAATGCGATTCGCTTCTGCCACTGATTTCAGCGTGAAGCTGTGTTCTTGCAGCCCCGGAATACCGAAGTAAGCCGTTTCGCTGCCCAGGGAAATGACGAGAGCATCATAGCTCAACGTAGCGCCACTGGCCAGAGTTACTTTTTTATCATCCGGTTTGATTTCCGAAACCGTATCCACTTTCAGGATAATTTCTTTGTTACGCAGCAGTTTCTCCAAAGGAAGCGCAACAGCTTTCTCGGCAATTGTACCTGCCGCCAAACGGTGCAGCTCCGTAATAATTTGGTGAGACGCAAAGCGGTTTACCACTGTAATGGTTGCTTGGCTAGCGTCCAGATGCTGGCGTGCTGTCAGAGCGGCCAGCAAGCCGCCGTATCCGCCGCCCAAGATCAAAATTTGCTTCGACATGTCCATCCTCCGTTCTTGATCAGGTAATTATTTGCTCTCGCGTTGGCGCTCATTCAGAATATCCAGGAAAGCCTGGCTGAAACGCAGCGTTTTTTGTACATTTGGATCTTTAAGCATTTTGAGCAGGCCAAACAGACCTACACTGCCGTCTGTAGTTTGTACGCGGTCTCCTGCTTCAATGGCAGCAGAAGCCAAGCCTTTAGCCGACTCTGTAACAGGCTTCACAAACTCTCCCATGGAACTTTTCATATCGCCGATAAATACAGGGTCGGTTGCCAAACTACGGGCTACATCATAAGCGTCGGTCATCAAAGTAACCATCTCAGTCAACTTGGGCAGATTCTCAACCAGTACGGTCAGCGATTGCTGAACCTCCGGTTTCATCAATTGGTCCAATACATCCCGAGACTCTTTAGTAGCTTCTTGTGTTACAGCCACCTCTTGTTGGTTTTCAGACATGCGTGAACGTCCTCCTTTACTGTGAAAATAGAAGTCCATTCCTTTCTCGTAACCTGTATCCATAAACTCTAGCAATAAAACGTTCATTGAATTCACGCCCTTAAACATGCAAGAAGCACAGCTAAAACCGGCCTATACCCAATGGGGCAAGACTGATTCATCGCAAACGCCAATTGTATATGTTCAGACGGTATTCTGTTGTTACTGCTGCGGAATATCCCACGAAGCGCTCCTTCGTGACTACAACAGGCCGAAACGGAACCCTATACCTCTATATTACACTGTTTACAACACAATCGTCGAAGAAATTTTAAATTTGCACAAATTTCTACAAAATTTTTATTGTTATTTTAGATAAAAATTAGAATAAAATTAGATTTTGTCCAATTTTCCGCAAAAAAAGGGTCATTTCATAGCATGGAAGGGTGATAGAGAGAGTGAATTTCATATCGCGATCACATGAAAATCACCACAAAATATGTATACGGAGGTTTGATACGATGGCTAAAACATTTTCAGATAAGGCGGAACAACCGCATGGAAGGAATCCGGCTTTGAGGTCGAGCTGTACTCAAGACCGAGAAACCGACACCCTCAGAAGCGCCGCCCGGCTTTCATAGGGAGTCCTCAGGGGGCATCGGAATCATCAGGAGATGGCAACGGCACACCAGATTCGATGAATTCATCGACATCACGGGCCGCCTTGAATTGATTGCATTCGTTGCAAGCACATACACAATTGACGGGCGTAGTGTGTCCCCCTTTGGCACGGGGCAGCAAATGATCAATGGTAGCACCATAACCCCCGCAGAAAAAGCAGGTATAGCGATCACGCTTGAGCACATATTGACGGAATTCCTTATTGCTGTAGAGTCTGCGGATGGTGTACGGATTAACAACCACTGCCATGCGCTCTCTGACCAGTGTAACCGCCAGATCAAATTCAATCTCCTGATGCCAACGTCTCCCCTGATCAGTTTTGCCCCTTAGCCGAATCATACCGTTACGGTTGAGCCGCAGAACCTTGGTATCCGCAGGCTTCAGCCTGCTGAGCAAATGTCGAACGCGCTGCCGATGACGCTCACGGGCTTTATCCGTGACTGGCTTCCTGCGTGGCGGCTGAGGCTGCACGTCAGGCTGTGCGGACGCCTCCATGCCTTGCACGACTGCCTCATCCCCAGCGCCATGCGATGCCAGGGAAGCCGTGAGGGGCTTTCTTCCCTCGCCGGAAGGAGCGGACGCAGACGCACGTTCTTGCGCCGCTAACCCCCGGCAGGAACGACAAGGACCACGCCGGGAATAAGGACCGGCCCGGCGACCGGTTCTGCGCTGAAATTCCGTTAAAGGCTTCAGCTCCTGACAATACGTACATTTTTTCATCAGCGGTTTACCCGCTTCGTTACTGATTGACTGCGATTCCGTCATGTCCGCCCCTCCTTTCCCTGTTGCTCACGTTTACCGAATACCTGAAACCCGAACCTTTGTTAAGTTAAATTCATTCTACCGTTTTCACGTTCCCTTTTCTAGCTATCGAATATATATACTCTCAAGGTATAACAAATTTTAATCATTTGGCATACGTTATACAGCGATCCCTGTTCTTCGTTCGGCAGCTTATTAACCGCCTGACGTTTAGCCCCCCTTGCTTGGTGGGTAACTTGTTATATATGAAGGAGGGACGCATGATGAAAAGGAACCATACGATGATGCAGTTTTTCGAGTGGAACGTCGAGGCTGACGGCTCCCACTGGAAGAAACTTGCCCGCCTGGCACCGGAATTGAAGGCCAAAGGAATTGACGCGATATGGATTCCACCTGTCACCAAGGGCCAATCCCCCGAGGATACGGGATACGGCGTCTATGACCTTTACGATCTGGGTGAGTTTGATCAAAAAGGTGCGGTGCGCACCAAATACGGTACAAGGGAAGATCTGCTGGAGGCTATTGCTGCCTGCGTTTGCCACGGTGTAGCCGTCTATGTCGATCTGGTCATGAACCATAAAGCTGGCGCGGATGAAACCGAAGTATTCAAGGTCGTCGAGGTCAACCCGGATAACCGCAATGAGGTCATTTCCGAGCCGTTCGATATCGAAGGCTGGACTAAATTTACGTTCCCCGGTCGTCAGGGTCAGTATTCCACATTTCAATGGAATTTTGAGCATTTTAACGGAACAGATTACGATGCAAGTCAGGACCGAACGGGAATTTATCGTATTTTAGGCAAAAACAAAAGCTGGAGCGAGCATGTAGATGATGAATTCGGTAATTATGATTATTTGATGTTCGCCAATATTGACTATAATCATCAGGAAGTGCGCAAGGAAATGATCCGCTGGGGCAAATGGCTGGTGGATACCCTACAATGCAACGGATTTCGGCTGGACGCAATCAAGCATATCAATCATGAATTTGTACGGGAGTTCGCGACGGAAATGATCAAAAAGCGCGGACAGGACTTTTATATGGTCGGCGAGTTTTGGAAACCCGATCTGGAATCATGTCAAAAATTTCTGGACACCATTGATTATAAAATCGACCTGTTTGACGTATCCCTCCACTACAAACTACATAGCGCTTCCTTGGGTGGAAAGGATTTCGATTTAAGCACCATTTTCGAGGATACGCTAGTCCAGACTCATCCCCTGAACTCCGTTACTTTTGTCGATAATCATGATTCCCAGCCCCATGAAGCTCTGGAATCGTGGGTAGAGGACTGGTTTAAGCCCAGCGCCTACGCGCTCATCTTGCTGCGCAAGGACGGTTACCCCTGCGTATTCTACGGCGATTACTATGGCATTCAAGGGCAAACGCCCGTGAAAGGCAAACAGGCCGAGCTGGATCCGCTCCTGTACGCCCGATATCATAAAGCCTATGGTGAGCAAAAGGATTATTTGGATGATCCCCATACGATTGGATGGGTTCGTCAGGGCGTGCCTGAACTGAAGGGCTCCGGCTGTGCCGTGGTAGTCACCAACGCCGACAACGGAGAGAAGCGTATGTTTGTGGGAAAACACCGCGCAGGAGAGCATTGGACCGATCTGACGGGCCGTCACGACCATATCGTACAGATTGAACAGGATGGCTACGGCGTATTCCCGGTTCGTGCTGGCAGTGTATCGGTGTGGGCGCTTCCCGCCGAGGATGACAGCCCGGAAGCAGACGACGAAGTGGACGCTTAACTTATACCCAACCCAAAGAGGACAGGATGCGAGGATGCGCCCTGTCCTCTTTTTTTATCGAAAATCACTCCGTCACCTTGCTTTGGTTAGCCACAACCTGTTTTTTCGCCTCCACATGACTCGGATCACCAAGATAGAAGCGCCGAATGGGATCTATATGCTCGTCCAGCTCATATACCAGCGGAATGCCAGTCGGAATATTCAAATCCAGCAGTGCGGTTTCGTCCAAATTCTCCATGTACTTGATCAATGCCCGCAGGGTGTTGCCATGCGCGGAAATAATGACCCGTTCCTTTTTTTGCACCAAGGGCACAATCCGCTGCTTCCAAAACTCACCGACCCGATGCACGGTATCCTCCAAACTTTCCCCAAGCGGCAGCTCTTCCGGCTTAATGTTACGGTATCGTTCCTCCCTGTGAGGACTGCGTTCATCCTGTTCATCCAGCATGGGAGGCCGTACCGTCAGGCTGCGCCGCCAGATATGAACCTGCTCCTCGCCGTATTGGACGGCAGAATCCAGCTTGCTGAGTCCCTGAAGAGCACCATAATGGCGTTCGTTCAGTTTCCACGACTTCTGCACGGGTATCCACAAATGATCCAGCTCGTCCAAAATGTGATACAGCGTACGAATGGATCGTTTTAGCACCGAAGCGAACGCCAGATCAAACGTATACCCGGCCTCCTTGAGAATACGGCCCGCCTCTATAGCTTCATGGGTTCCCTGCTCGGTCAGGTCGACATCCGTCCAGCCTGTAAACAGATTTTGGCGGTTATATACGCTTTCTCCATGCCTCACCAGCACCACTTGATACATAGGCCCCACTCCTTTACTTACTGTCGTTATGTTTTACCTAACTTCTATGTATTTAACGTAAAATGCAGTTTTTAAACAGGTTCTTTTACTACTCGCAAAAATAGGAGGTTTCTCCATAGCCTGATCACACAAATTTGTGTGCTTTTTTTGGATAGTTTTTGTGGACAGGATTTTGCAAAATTCGATTCCAGTCGCTCCGAAGTGCAATATATAGACGAACTAGACCATCTCGATCTATATATTGTTCATTGGAAGTCGCTTATTTGATTTTTGCAAACTCCTCGGGAATGAAATACTTAAAAAATGGAACAGCAACTCAGAGTTAAAAACAAAAACAAACAACTTTGACCGATGACGAGAGCAGCTCGCAGCAGAACTTCTTTAAATCAGCTTCATCCAGAACCATTTCCCAGAGATCATCCGAGGCTTTACGGCACGTGCAGGCAGGCAAGGTACCAGTTAACCAGCGGAAACATGAACAGCCTGGTCAGAACCCTTGCGCGGTTCAATTCCGTAGCGTGCCTCATTAAGATATTGGAAGTTGATTAATCAAGGCTTTTCTATCCTTATCTTGGAAAGAGGGGATCACTTTTATTAACTCAATAAGGAAATTTATGACTGGTTTAGAGTAAAAACAAAATTTGAAAAAGAGAGTAGGTTTTGTATATGAAGAACATTAAAAAGGCTTCTTTGCTTTCGGTCTTGTCTTTAGCTGTTGCAATTCCATTAACTGCTTCTGCAGCAGCTACGACTGATGTGAATGCGCCAAAAGTGGGGGATCACGTCATTACTCCTCAGGCCACTAATAAGGTACTAGCTAAGTCTCTTGGGAATACTGACATGTCAGAGCGTTTCTACATTGATCCGGGATATGGATATGCTAGAGTGTTTGTGTCAAATGACGGGAGTGCCCCAATTAATATAACAGTAACTCAGGGATCAGCTAGTGGTCCAGTTAAGATGAGTGGAAAAGTACAGCCGGGTAAAACATTTGATGAAATTAACGGAAGCGCTTGGTCTACTGGTAATTTCTATCTTAACCTTACTTCACCCGGAGGTATTATGAAGGGCGGATGTTTCATTGGGCATCCGATTCTGTACTGAATGTTTCCAGGCCATGAAAAACGGTGAGAACATGGGCAAGCGTACCGCTTGGGACAATTAGCATTGAGAAAGTGAGCAAACGCCAGCTTCTTGTGGTTTAATCGTTCATTTTCCGGTTTCTACCGATTTTTGCTCTTTGACGGTCATTTTCAGTAATCAGTAAAATGATCTTGTCATTCCTCTCTAGTAACTAAGTACAAATGCTTTTATGCAACAGCACAGCGTTTTGCATCCCGCTTACGGGAATAGGTCTTATTGCTGTTTCTTTTTCGGGTTTTAAATAAGCGCCTGTGTTCATTTGGTGCACATAAAGTATATAAAGCTTAATATAAAAGTCAGATATCGGTATTCTCATGCTGATAACCGTAATACATAGACAGATAAGTCGCTCAATGATGAGTGGCTTTTTTTATTGCCTTTTGAAAGGTTGAATAGGTTTTGAAGAAAGCAGCTCATACGCAGCCATGAGGTCATTCACTTCCTCCAAGGTCAATTTATTATTCTGTCCACTCTCTCCTAAATGATATATCCACCGACAACCATAGCCTTTTCTGAGTCTGTTCCATCAGATATCACACTTTGCAGTTAATAAAAAAACAAATTTTATATTTTATTACATAGGAATGTATTTTTATTTTTTTCTCAAATAATTCATTTTATAGAATAATTATGAGCGTTATGTGGGATTGGGAAGAGGAATATTTTTGCATACAAAGGATGTGGCTTCTAAGGTTTCTGACTGAACATAGTGGTGATGTAACTTCTTAGTCTGATACATACGATTGTACTGATTAATTAGTTCGTCCAAAATCATAGCCTGCTCAAGTACGCAAGCATGTCCAAAACCATACTGTTCATAAAGATCATGCAATCGTTGACGTGCGCTTTCCAACTGTTGATTTATCGTTAAAGTTTCATCTATGTTCATGCCTTCAACCTCCTAATGAATTTCATTTTAGAGGATAATGAACAAATACAGCATGATCATTTTTTAGCCAAAAAGCTACAAAAAAAAGACCAGCCAAAGGCTGGCCTATGGTAATAAATCGATACTTGCTTAAAATGTCCCAATGTGTCCTTGAACTTGGATTGTGCTTGAGCTTGGGATTCCGATTGGAACTGGTAGTGCGAATACCAGTAAAAAGCTAATCGCTACAAATAGCAAAGCCGTCTTTTCGATCATTTCTTTCCCACATGTTGTACCGAACTAGTATTCCAGGTTCAGCATTTGCTCTGAAACGCTCAAACAAACCAACACAATTAGCAATAAGAAGTGCATGTTTAAGAGTAATGGCTTTTTCAAAAGCATCTATTAAACATTTGAAACCATATGAGTATCTGCCTCTATTCAGGTTGTACTTGGCTAACTTATACCAGAATCGTACATTTTCTTCGAGTATAACTTGCCGCTCTGCTAATGTACTCGTATAAGCTTGGTTTCGATAAGCTGCAATTTGGGGTTCAAAGTGCTGAAGAATATGATCAATGTCGATGTCGTATCGATTAGCTACTTCTATGACGTTTAAAAGTTCAGCAAAAATATGTTTTTCGCCTAATATGTGCTCAACGTAATCCGGTAGAACGCTAATATCTCCAGACATAAGCCTGTTTACGTAAGTATTAATTTTAGCCCATTGCTGAAATTGGTTTTTCCAATAAAGTGATTCATCGTCATTCTCTTTTACCCAACTTAGATCAGCATAACCTTGAATATGTTCTATTGCCTGTTTATGGTTTCCTTTCGCATCACAAGCATGTGCGCACATCAGTTCAGCGTAGGCTATGTATGCAAACAGTGGTCCAGAACGCAGTTTAGTTTTCGGCCTAGTTTCTTTTTTAGAGTTATGAGCCAAATCATATTGAATTTGTCCTAATTTATACATTTGGCATGTTTGCAACAACGGAACAGCTGACAAAGTATCAAAATATCTTACAGGGAGTGCATTCACATGAGAAAAACATTAGTAGTTACATTTATGCGGATGACATTTTTTAGTATTTTGAATCCGGTTTCTTTTCCTTCTTCAAATTCAACCATTGTTCCTTTCAATCACGGTGTTAACGGGTAACTGCAAAGGCCACTTGCATCAGCAGGTGGCCCTCAGCCGTCCTCTTCTCCTTATCCTGCACCTATCAGCACGTGAAGTGAAACTATTCATGAATCGCAGACACTTAGTCTCTCTTACTGAATTTGGACAACAGCTCCAAAATCCGCACATACAGCCACACTAAAGTCACCAGCAATGCAAACGCGCCATACCACTCCATATATTTCGGTGCGCCTTGATCCGCTTGCTCCTCGATGAAATTAAAATCCAGCAGCAGATTCAAAGCCGCTATCACAACGATAAACAGACTGATACCGATACCAAGCCAGCCTGTCTCATGAATATACGGAACATTCATCCCGAAAAAGTTCAAAATAAAGTCGACCAGCGTCACCAGGAAAATCGCCAACGTACACAAGACAACGAAGGAGATAAAGCCCCGGGTAACCTTAATGATTCGCTGTGTATACATAAAGAGCATCAAAAACAAAATGCCCACCGTCAGCAAAATCGCATTCGCCACGATGCCGGGATAGTCATATTCCATAAAAGCTGAAATTCCGCCTAAAGCAAAACCGCTCAGAATCGCGTAAACAGGCGATAGAAACGGGGCCGATTTTGGAAAAAAGGATATAGCCAGCGCTACTCCGACCATGCCAAGTGAGCCTGCGGTGATCAAGGATAATACCTCTACTGTACCTTGGTAGGTCATATACCAGGTGATACTGCCCGCGATAATCAGCAGAACCAGCAGGAGCAGCGTTTTGTTAATCGTGCCCCCGATGGTCATGCGTTGTTCGCTAGCTTCTCTTTCATCTTCACGCACGAAGATGTCATCACGTAAAACCGGATTGCTAAAGCTCATAAAGGGGATGCTCCTTTTCGATGTGTATTTACTATGCCATATGTATATATCGGCACAACCTAAAAAAAGTTTCAGAAAATTTTCAAAGCAAAAAACTCTAGCTCACCTTACGGCAAACTAGAGCTAGAGGAACAGATCGTTACAGCTTAAAAATCAGCTGTCGCAATCTGGATCGTACCCGTAGCTGCTCCAGCTGCGGTAGTCTGAAGAGCGGCTACCAGTAGTAAAGCAACAGCCAACGTGAGACTGTTAGTTGGAGGGATAACATAAGTGATCACGGGTGCGTTGACACGAGTAACGACAAGATTGATCGGAGCCGGACCGTTATTATTAACGGTAATTGTAGCATTCGCGCCACCGTTCAGGTTTTCAAAGTATGATTTACCAATATTAGCAGCGAGAGAATAGAATTGCTGAGGTAATAGAATCGCCATAGGATTCACCTCCCTTGCGCTTGATAGTGTATTCTATGCTTCCAATCTATGAACGCAACGTCAACTGACTCAGCAATAATACACAAATTAACAGACTCATAGATTAGAGTCCCTATACACAGGCCAAAAAAGGGTTGCCTTCTCAGATCCTTTGCAGAACCTGATCGACAACCCCTTCTTAAATAAACGAAGAAATAACCTACATCATATATCGTTAAATGTTCTTCATTTTAACTCTACTGCACATGAATACTCACTTCCTGCGGACTAAAACGAGATGGCGCGGAAACCTTCACGCGGATATTGCCAGCCTCACCCTTCGTACGAATCCAGAACGCAATACGCCCACCAATTAGCGATAGGCTGGACGGACCGATTAATTCACCCGCTCCCTCGACCTCCACGGAAACCGGATCAGCATAGAACGGCAAGACGTTGCCGTATTCATCCAGAGCATCCACTACAACTCGCGTGACATCCCAATCTCCCGCTTCCAGCACTGTATCGTCGGCAGCTACACGCAGCTCCGTGGGTACGGGATTACGGGAATAGCGTCTGCGAACGACCTCTTGACCGTCCACGTACCCGATGAACACGGCATCTTCCCACTTCATGCCCCAGTGGCCTGTCAGCTCGTCGATGACGACGGGAGGATTCGGAAGCGCCGGATACTTTTCCTGGTTTGGACGATAGACGCCCTTGCGCTCGTCACCATAAATGAATTCCACCTCATCACAATTGGTGAACACAACCAGCGGCACAACGCCCCCGATGTTCCGTTCGCCACGTGACCAGTAAGTGACTGGCTCCAAAATGACTTCCTGCTCGACCCGCTTCTGACTGCGATACACGTTCGCTGCGAATTTGGGCAGGCGGAACATATCCATGACACCGTGGTAGCAGATTTTATCGCCAGAACCAAAATCCGCGTGGGTATTGTAGTCAAAAGCGCACCAGCCAATCGCACCAGCAATACCTTCATCGGCATAGGAGGCGTTCTGGACCCGCGTATGGCGCAGCGCGTGCTCCATTACCCGTTCCTCCTGATCAAAACGTTTGGTCGGATACATATGCCCGTTATATTCCGTCACCAGATAAGGGACTGGGTGATCCAGCTTCGTGACGAGGGAAGGCTGACGCAAGCCTGTCGTTTCGCCATCTACGCCTTCTGTATCGTCGTACGTATCGAAATTGCGAATTTCCTTCGCCAAATATTTTTTATGCCCACCGTCATGAACAAAATCGTTCATCGTATACACATCTTCCAGCAGCTCGCTGCCTACAATATAGCGCACGCCGCCAGTCGCACGAGTCGGATCAAGCTTGCGTGCAAGCTCATTAGTACGTGCGTACAGCTCATGATCATCCTGCGATTCATTAATCCGCACGCCCCAGATCACAATAGACGGATGATTACGATCACGGATAATCATGTCCTCTACATCCTTTACCGCCTGTTCCTTCCACGCTTCGCCGCCGATATGCTGCCAGCCCGGAATTTCCTCAAAAACGAGCAATCCGATCTCATCGCAACGGTCCAGGAAATGACGGGACTGCGGGTAATGCGATGTCCGCACCATATTCAGGCCCAATTCCTCTTTGAGTACATCGGCATCACGGCGCTGCGCTCTTTTCGGCATGGCATAGCCGACATACGGGTAAGACTGATGGCGGTTCAAGCCGAGCAGCTTGATCTTTCGCCCGTTCAGGTAAAATCCATCCGGCTGGAATTCGGCTTCGCGGAAGCCAAAGCGCACATTCAGCCGATCCAGCTCTTCCCCGTCTCTTAGCAGCGTCAGCTCTGCTTCATACAGCTTGGGATCATCTATATCCCAAAGCTGCAGGCCGCCCAGCTCGTTCAGTTCCAGCGTCACCTCCGCTGCCGCCACTGCTGTCGGCCCGGTCTCCGCCTTCACGTTCGCTCCGTCCAGCAGTCGCAGGGCAACCGTCAAATCGTTCTCCTGATCACCAATCCCCTCCAGCTCCAAGACCACGCGTACCGCCTTGCTTGCCGCAAGCGGCTCCGGTGTTTGGAGGAATACCGTGCCGAGATGCACAGGCTCGACAACTCGCAGCTGCACCTCGCGGTAAATACCACCGTAGGTCAGATAGTCAATAACTGCCCCAAAAGGAGGGATGTCATCCCGTTCCGTGGAATCGACAATGACCGTTAGCACGTTGGAGCCGCCATATTCCGCAAGTCCGGTCAATTCAATACTGAACGGCGTGTAGCCACCTTTATGCTCCCCCGCTTTTACCCCATTCAGATATATCTCCGCATAAGTCATGACCCCTTCAAAATCGACGTACACCCGTTTCCCCTTGGCATCCGTCGGAATGTCCAACTCCCTTTTATACGTGGAAACAAACTGAAACGCCTTGTCGTCAAAATAGTTATACGGCAGCTCTACATTGGTGTGTGGCAGCAGAATGGGCTCATACCGACTCGCATCAATTCCTGCGCTTATTTCGCTCTCAACATATTCAGGACGGTAAAACCACTGGTCATTCAACGGCAAAATGGTACGCATGGGCAGTCACCTCAACCTTTTATTTTCCAATCTGATACCATAGTAAAATATTCAAGTAAAAATAACGAGTAAAACTTAGTAAAATAAATATATTTTTAATGTAAGCATTTACAAAGTATTTGTCAATTCCGTTTTTTTCATCTGTCCATACAAAAAAACAGCCCCGGCATCCGGAGCTGTGAAGATCATGAAATACACAATGGAGCACATTTCTATATCGAAGCCGTAAACGGCGACGCACTGCTGTTACGAATCATCAGCTCGGTCGGAATGGTGACCTTGCGACCGACCTCATTTGGACCGTTGCGCACCGTATGCAGCAAGAGCTGAACGCCCGTTTCTCCCATCAATTCGGTATACGTCTTGACCGTCGTCAGCGACGGTGTCAAATATTCCGCTGTCGGAATATCATTGAAGCCGACGATTGAAATACGTTCAGGGACAGCAATTTGGTGCTGCTCCAGCGCCTTTAATACGCCAATCGCCACCGAATCGCTCGCAACAAAGAAGGCTGTAGGCAGGTTCCCTGGCCCCGCCAGAATGGCCGCTTCCATCGCACGAAAGCCGTCTGCCGCCGTTCCGCCGCACACATGAACGTCGTTCGACGTGCATAGCCCATGCTGCCCTTTATACCGCAAAAAGGTCTCATAGCGGGCATCCATCTCCGCCTGATCGGAATCATGGGCCTGCTCATCCTTACCCATGCCCACATAACCGATGTGGCGATGGCCCGCGTCCATCAAATAATCCAGCGCGTCCGCCGCAGCACGAGCGAGGTCAATGACGACATAGTCCGCCCCCGTACGCTCTACCGGGTGATCCAGAAAAACACAAGGAACAGGAAGCTCCAGCATACGCTCCACTTCCTTGCTGCTAAAGTGCCCGAGAACGATCAGCCCGTGCAGCTCTTCGGACAGTGTCTTTAGTGCGGACAGGTCTTCCCGCCGAAAAATGCGCTCCAATTGCGCTCCGCTCTGGCGGCATTCCTTTTCCACGCCGAATCGGATGGACAGATAATACGGGTCCTCCAGTTCCTGATACGCGCTAAACCAATGAACCATACCGAGCCGGATCGGCCCCTCGGCCTTTTTACGAGGCTGACGCCCGATACCGCCATTTTTACGTTTAACAGTCGTATATTTCATCCGTTCGGCAACTTCAAAAATTTTACGCCGCGTTTCCTCTGACACTGACAATGTTTCATCATAATTCAATACCCGAGAGACTGTTGATATGGAAACTTCCGCCTCCTGAGCAATATCTTTTAACGTAGGCATTGCATACTCCTTTGATGGTTTTACTCCATTTTTACGTTCTTTTACTGTTATCTTACTCGTCGTCTCTGTACAACACAAGCTGTCGTTTTAGAAGGTTAAGCCAAATTTTTCATATAACAAGTCCAATCATGATAAAATATGGTTCATATCAGAAATGACACCAAGGAGGATATACGTATGAAACAGGAACTGATTGAACGCCTGACCACTTATGTTCAGGTAGATACCCAAGCCGATGAAAGCAGCAATACTTGCCCAACCACGCCCGGACAGCTCACACTGGGCAACCTGCTGGTCAACGAACTGAAAGCCATTGGTATGGCGGACATAACTATGGACGACAACGGTTATGTCATGGCAACCCTTCCTTCCAATACGGATAAAGAAGTTCCGGTTATCGGCTTTTTGGCCCATCTCGATACCGCTACCGAAATGACTGGCGCAGGGGTAAAGCCTCAATTGATTGAAAACTATGATGGGGGCGACATTACGCTGAATACGTCGCTGGGTGTGACACTCTCTCCGCGCGAGTTTCCCGAGCTGCCTCAATATAAAGGTCACACCCTGATCACAACGGACGGTACCACATTGCTTGGTGCAGATAACAAAGCCGGGATCGCAGAAATTATGACAGCCATACATTATCTGCTGGATCACCCGAAGATCCAGCACGGCAAGATTCGCGTCGCATTTACACCGGACGAGGAGATTGGAAGAGGACCGGAACGGTTTGATGTAGCTGCTTTTGGTGCTGAATATGCGTATACAGTGGATGGTGGACCGCTTGGAGAACTGGAATATGAAAGCTTCAACGCCGCAGCCGCCCATATTACTATTCATGGCGTTAATGTCCATCCTGGTACAGCCAAAAACAAAATGATTAACGCCGTCAAAATTGCCATGGAGCTGAACGGACGATTGCCGGCGAATGAAGCTCCGGAATACACGGACGGATACGATGGCTTTTATCATTTGCTGGAATTTGAGGGTACGGTAGAACAAGCCAAACTGTACTATATCATCCGTGATTTTGATCGTGAAAGCTTTGAAAACCGGAAGGCTTACTTAACGAACGTGGTGAAAGAGCTGCAAGCCGCATATGGAGAAAACCGTATCGTTCTGGAGCTGAGAGATCAGTATTACAACATGAAGGAGAAAATCGAGCCCGTCAAGCACATCGTGGATGTTGCCCATGAAGCGATGACAAAGCTGGGCATTGATCCGATCATCAAGCCGATTCGCGGCGGTACAGATGGTTCACAGCTGTCCTATATGGGACTGCCTACACCGAATATTTTTACAGGTGGGGAGAACTACCACGGCAAATTCGAGTATGTCTCTGTGGACAACATGGTGCTTGCAACCAAGGTCATTGTCGAAATCGTACAATTATTCGAACAGCGCGGCGAGTGAACCGATTACAAGAAGCTTTTGCATCATCATAAAACGAAAGGGCACATCATTTCCTTGCTGGAAACGGTGTGCCTTTTTTCTGAAACTCTCATACTCGTTAAAATTTTCAGTACTTTTATTACTTTTATCATTCTAAAGACCGATAATAAATATATAACTATAAAAAATATATTTAGTAAAGAAAGGTAGGTAATCTATTTGAATACAGTAGATGCATTAATTGCATCCATTTCCTACATACAACAGATTATGCGTGAGAAGGTAACCCTTTGCCTCTTTGACCGTACTCATGTACTGGCTTATAGCGAGTCGGAGGGGATGGAGCTCGGCTTTGAAGTCGGCTCAGAGCTGCTCAAGGGCTACCAAAATTTTTCCATGCTTAAAAATGGGCGTGAGCCCAGCCTGACCCACGTTCCTGCTGAACTGCTGGGGTATCCTCTTGATATGGTCAGTATTCCTGTGTTTGACGAAAATGGCGAGGTCGTTGCAGCATTTGCTGCTTCCTATAATTTGACTAACAAGAATCAGTTGGATCAAATCGTCACTGAGAACCTTTCCATCACCGAGCATCTCATTGACATGGTGCAGCATGTAGCAGCGCATTCCGAGGAGCTACAGGCTACCAGTGAGCAGATTTTGAAGAATACCCAAATTGCCGTACAAAACTCGGGTAAAATCAATCAGGTCGCTGTATTCATCAAAGAAATCTCCGACCAAACCAACCTGCTTGGATTAAATGCTGCCATTGAAGCGGCACGTGTCGGAGAAGCAGGAGCAGGCTTTGGTATCGTCGCTCAAGAAGTGCGTAAGCTCTCGGTAGAATCCAAAAAAGCGACAGTTGACATTGAAGCGGCTCTCAAGGATGTACAAAACTCCGTTCGTCAGATGGAAGAGGAAATTGAGCAAATTGTTGCTTCTTCGCAGGAGCAAGCGACGCTCGTAAACTCTTTTACCGAAATAATGGAGCGTATGCAACAAGCGAGTGAAACGATGCAGCATCTGGCGAAGAACTTGACTTCCTATATCGTAAAATAACATAGTTTACACATGAGGAGTTTGCAAAATCCTGACATGAAAAAGGGAGCCACTTATCGCATCATTTCACATGCGTTAAAGTACGCTCCCTTTATTTACAAAATCCCTGCCGGGACTTATCAATCCAATCAAGTTTAAACAGTAACAGAGAACACCCCATGATTGGCAGGATTCACGGGGTCTAGCTCACCCAGTACAGTTCCCGCCGGAATCACAATACTAAGAAACACCAAGACCATAGTTACCGAGATTAAAGCCTTTTTCATTATGAAGCCCCCTTAATAAAATGGTTTGATATTGCTCTTGCTGTGACGATGTTGCCAAATCTCGATAAGCCTCAAACAGAGCGACCAGTGTCCTGAAATCGGCATCTGCTTCTACACTAACAGAGAATTGCAGAGAAGCAAGGACATAATTTAACGCAACCGTGTACTGCTCCTGTTTGAAATAATAAATGGCTAATTGGTTAACCAGCTTTAAATAATATACGCGGTTTCCTCTATCTTCATAACCTTCAAATATCTCAATATCATGGGCAAAGTCATTCAGCAGATCGTCAATATTCCAATTATTCAAATTAGCTGCTTCGGCAATACCGACCAATCCTGGAAGCAGTTCCTCATCATTGGCGTGAAGAAATTGAACATATTCGGGCAGAAGCTCCCGTTTTCCCGAAAGCAATTCAATCGTGTACAGGTTGGCCTTGGCGAGAAAACGAAATCTTTCCACTTCTTCATGGCCGCTCTCATCCAGCCCCATAAACCAACCCATTTCGCCGTACTTCATAATATATTCTCTGGCTTCTTGATACTTACCCTTATTCTGAAAATAAATAGATTTAGCCAAATAACTGTATGCATAATAAAATACCAATGGATGTTTGGTATTCAATATCTCGTGCTTGCCGTCCGCAGCATTTCTCAGTTGGATGTGATACAGGCTTTCAGCCAAAGCATGCAGATAGTCTGCAACCTTGTTCGCTTCATCCCAATCGTTATGTGTGTAGCTGATTCTAAACAACTCACAAGCCTTGTCGAGTTCGTGGCTGTCCGACAACAAATAAATAGCTTCCCTTTGATTCAGGACCTCTTCCACTAAAACCCGCCTCCCTATCCTGAAAATGACGTTTACCCATGTATTCTCATCAGGAGCATCCGCGTTGTCATTCCTCTAGCATACCAGTATATTACAAATATAGACAAAAGCTAACTTGAAGTCAATTCAATCATAGATATGCAGTTTCTTTTGCAACCTAACATAGTCATGTATGGTTTATAGCCGATGAATAAATGAATCCTGCTATAGAAATAATCCATAACAAAGATGTGAATCAGGCCCTCCAAAGGAGGTCAAAAAGAAGTCATAGTATCGTCAGGGTAACTACGTTACGAAATAGTGCGTACTTTTCAATCGGATACCGGGGGCTTACAATCAAACCTGTGCATGAAACCAAAGTATTCACAGCACTCAACAGAGCATGTACCTGTTCATCCAATACAAATTCACTAAAGGAGTGAAGTTAATAACATGGAACTTCAATTGGCTTTAGACTTAGTAGATATCCCGCAAGGCATTGCATTGGTAAAAGAAGTAGAATCGTATATTGATATCGTAGAAATCGGTACGCCGATTGTCATTAATGAAGGACTTCATGCGGTAAAAGCAATGAAAGAAGCATTCCCGAATCTGAAAGTGCTGGCTGACCTGAAAGTTATGGATGCAGGCGGTTACGAAGTGATGAAAGCTTCCGAAGCTGGCGCAGATATCGTTACGATTCTGGCTGTAGCTGAAGATGCAACGATCAAAGGTGCGGTAGAAGAAGCGAAAAAACAAGGCGGCAAAAAAATCCTGGTGGACATGATCGGTGTTAAAAACCTGGAGCAACGCGCGAAAGAAATCGACGCTCTCGGCGTAGACTACATCTGCGTGCATACAGGCTACGATCTGCAAGCTGAAGGACAAAGCCCGTTCGAAGCACTGCAAACGGTTAAAAAAGTCGTGAAAAACTCCAAAACAGCGGTTGCTGGCGGCATTAAGCTGAGCACACTGGCTGAGGTAGTTAAGGCTCAACCGGATCTGGTTATTGTGGGCGGCGGGATCACTGGCGAGGACGACAAAAAAGCCGTTGCTTCCCAAATGCAGCAGCTCATTAAACAAGGTTAATTCCAATGGAAACCTCTCAATATTTATCCGAGGTGCTCAAGGAGCTGCAATGGGTTCCACAGCTAGTCAGTGATGAGGAATCAGAGCAACTGATCCAGTCCATTGCCTCAGCGAATAAGGTGTTTGTCGCAGGCGCAGGCCGTTCCGGGTTCATGATCCGTTCGCTGGCGATGCGGCTGATGCATATGGGTGTTCAGGCTTATGTGGTCGGGGAAACGGTAACTCCCGGCTTGGGCGAAGGCGACTTGCTGATTATCGGTTCAGGCTCTGGTGAAACCAAAAGTCTGACCTCGATGGCAGAAAAGGCGAAAAAGCTGGGGGCTTCTCTGGCACTTCTGACCACTTCCCCTGGATCGACCATTGGCAAGCTGGCTGATATTATCGTCAAGCTTCCAGGCGCACCCAAGGACCCATCCAACAAGGATTACCAAACCATTCAGCCCATGGGTTCACTATTTGAGCAAACCTTGCTGCTGTATGGCGATGCATTGGTGCTCAAAACGATGGAGCTACGCAAGCTGACTTCTGAATCTATGTTTGGTCAACACGCCAATCTGGAGTAGAGTCGCTATACTTTTACGATAACCAGGCAGGCCGTCTTTTACATGTCACATGAACATACGAAGACGGCCTGTTTTTCTGCGCTATAAAGTCGGAAGGTCCATCGCTTTACTATGCTGCTATTCGTTTCTCCCCGCAGGCAAGGGTGGTACTTTGGACGGGTCAACAAGCGCCCAATAGGCATATTTGGCCTTTAACCGTTCGTCGAACAGCAGCGGCTTATCCAGCCGGGCAATCGGGAACATACTGAGCCACGTATTTCCATCATCCGTACCCCAAATCGTCACATTACTGATATGCTCCTGCTGCCTTGAAAACATATCGAACAACGCCCGATAGCGGTAAGCCTGCCGGATCAGCATGGCTTCAGGTATCGTTTCGTAGCGATCTGTATCATTAGAATACAGGCCCATATCCAGCTCCGTAATCTGATTATCCAGGCCGAGCGAAGCAAACTTTTCAATGGACTGCTCAATCTCGCCAACAGCAGGAAACTCCAGTCGGATATGTGATTGGTGACCTACGCCATCGATCGGTACACCTTTAGCGAGCAAATCACGCACTAAATTGTATAGAAAATCCCGTTTCTTCGGTTCATGCGTGTTGTAATCGTTAATGAACAGTCGGGCGTTCGGACCTGCCGCTTCCCTCGTGACACGGAATGCTTTGTCAATATAATCCGTGCCGGTAATCTGATACCACTTGCTGCGGCGCATACCGTCCGGCTGGTCGGGATCAATGACTTCATTCACCACATCCCAGTCGGTGATTGCATTTTTATAACGGGCTGCAACAGCACGAATATGCGTCTCCAGCCGATCCAGCAAAAGCTTTTTATTTTCCGCGGTCGGTGTCATCGGCTGTCCATTCTTATCCTTAAACATCCAGTCCCCGGTCTGGTTATGCCACACCAGTGTATGGAAACGGATAGCAATCCCATGCTGCTGTGCAAATTGCACAATCCGGTCTGCTTCTTCCCAATGGAACTGTCCTTCGGACGGCTGCAAGGAGATCGGCTTCATCGCATTTCCGGCGGCGACGCTGTTAAAATGCTTCTGCACCAGTTCCCCGTAAGCCCCTTCTGTCTGGAAAGCTTCAATAGCCGTACCGAGGCTGAACTGTCCCTGATACAATCCATGCAAAGAGGGAATGTCCTTCTCAATAGCCAGCGGCGGCACAAGCGACAGCTCGAAATCATCCATGTAAAAGGAAGCCTTACCTTCTGCCGTTTCAAAATACATAGAGACGGTATCTGCCTCATGCGCGAGAGTATACGTTCCGGACAAATGCGTCCATCCCCCAGTTGTGATAGCCGTGTTGCCTACCACAGTTTCATACGTACTTTCACCTTGATGATCGCGCTGCACGCTGAGCCGCACCTTGGCAGGCTGCTGCTCGCTCGGTGCCAGCTTTACCCAAGCGCTGACCATGTAACGGCTGCCTTTTTGCACCGTAGCAGTCACGTCCAGCTTTGGCCCGGCATATGTTTGTTGTCTGCCTGTCGTCAACAGACTGTACGATCCGGTTCGTGCATCGACATTCGACACCTGCACCGTCTCGGTACCCATACGGGATACCCAGCCTTGAGCCGTACCATCTTCGAAACCGGATACGATACCACTTGTCGGCTCCGTTGGCGTTTCTGATACCTGCCTGATTTCCACCTCATCCAGATAATAGGCCTGCGCGGGATTCGAGCTTTCCACATACAGCTTCAATGCATCCATCCCCCCGGTGAACGTATATGTTCCTTGAAGTTTGACCCACGATGTATCCATCGTCTCCTTCTGCGCAATCGTTTTCCATGTCGTAGCCCCGCCTGTCGGCTGCTGCTCCATCGTAAACTTAATCAAGCTCGGCGTCGTAGAATTGCCGTCCAGCTTCACATAGCCGCTAATCTCATATTCCACACCCGGCTGCAACAGCGACTTCACAGCCAACTCCGCACCGTTCCAAACCTCCGTGCGAGCGGTTACCTTCAGGCTGTGTACGCTGCCATATGCAGCTTCTGAGACGGATGCGATTTGGGTATAAGTCCCTCGAGGCTTCCAGCCCTCACCGTTGCCTTGCTCAAATCCATACGTCCCGATGGTCTTATTCACACTTCCAGTCGGCAGAACCGTATCCGCAACTGGCGGGGAATGTTCCACAGTTGGGGTCGCCTCCGCTACAGACGGGCCCCACCACCCCACTGGCAATAACAGCACCCCGACCAGCACCAGACCAAAAGATTTGTACAAAAATGACCTCAACACAATCCCTCCCATGCCCATATTTTCAAAATATAAGAAAGTGAGTTTCACACATTTCCGGTCCTTGCTTATCCCTTGACACCACCCAAAGTCATACCCTTCACAAAATATTTTTGCAAAAAAGGGTAAACTAAAATAATAGGCACAGACGCCACAATCGTCATCGTGGCACGAATGGAAGTAGGAGTGACCGACTTCGCCAGATTTTCCGAGCCTGCGAATTGGCTGGCATAATCCTGAGCGTTCACGGACGTGTTGGAATTTTGCAATATTTTCATCAGCTCATACTGGAGGGTGCTCCACTGCTCATACGACGAATTGTACAAAAATACATCGAACCAGGAGTTCCATTGCGCCACCGCCGTGAACAGCGACACCGTTGCCAGCACCGGGACACACAGCGGCAAAACGATACGCATAAAAGTCGCAAATTCGCCCGCCCCATCTATACGCGCCGACTCCAAAATCCCTTCCGGTAAGCCTTCAATAAAGGAGCGAATCACAATCACATTGAACACCCCGATCAGCCCAGGCACGATATACACCCAGAAGCTTCCAAGCATCCCCAGCTCACGAATCAGGAGAAAGTTTGGAATCAATCCACCGTTAAAATACATCGTCAAAATAAAAGCAATCGAGACAAATTTGCGCAGCACATACTCCGGCCGACTGATCGTATACGCCACCATCGCACAACAAAACACCGAGGTCACCGTACCCGTCACCGTACGCAGCACAGAAATTAACGTGGCATGAAAAATCGTCGCTTCCTTGAATATAAATTCGTAATTACTCCACGTAAATTCACGCGGCCACAAATAAATACCACCCCGAATCGAATCATTCGCTTCATTCAGCGAAACCGCCAGCGTATTCAAAAATGGATACAGCGTGAACACCATCAGACATAGCATAAATACAATATTGCACGCATCAAACATCCGATCCGATGGCGCCCGAAACCGCCCATGCAACGCTTTTCCTTTGCCCATAACTCCCTCTCCTTTCTAAAAAATAGCTTAAGCACTCTAGTTCGATTAATTGTTATTGGAGCTGTTGGTACTGTTATTTGGAACGGTTATATGAGTAGTTAGATGTGTGGCAATTTGAGTGGATTATTGGGGATTATTATCTCTATTAGAAGTTGTAATTCAGTTCGTCCATAAGGCCTTGGTAAGGTCCGCGAAGCGGCCTGTTAAAAATCCACTGACCTGCACCTGTAATATGCATGAACACGCACCTTCTGTTATCACCACCACTAGCTCAGTCCTAAAAACAAGCGATAGCGAAGCTGAGCCATCCATCATGACGCAGTTACCCAAGGGAGCGCGAGCACGCGCCTTCCCTCAAGTTCTCCCCTGCTACCACTCTCAGTTCTTAAAAAAAGTGACTTTATGGCGGGTAGCAGCGGAGCGGGCAGAATTGTTCTGAAGAAGCGGCAGCGGTCGGAAGAACAATCTGCACGCGAAGCGACGATACACCCTCCCCATAACTCACTCTTTTCTCAGAACAACCTCTCCTCCCCTAACCGCTTCGCAATATGATTGGCGCTAAATAGTAAAATAAAGCTGACTACTGTTTTAAACATCCCGGCAGCAATCGAAAGCGAGAAGTTACCCATCTGAATACCATATTTCAGTACAAAAATATCCAGATTTTCCGAGTAATCCACGTTCATGCCGTTACCCAATAAATATTGCGGCTCAAAGCCCGATTCCAGCAGGTTGCCGATGTTCATAATGAGCAGGATGATGAACACAGGCTTTAATCCTGGCAAGGTCACATGCCAAATCCGCTGAAAACGCCCGGCTCCGTCCATCTCAGCCGCCTCATACTGTGACGGATCAATCATCGTCATCGCGGCCAAATAAATGATGGTGTTCCAGCCGACATTTTTCCATACTTCCGATGCACCGAGAATGCCCCAGAAATAGCTTCCCTCGCCCAGCCACAGGATAGGCTCCTTGATCAGCCCCAGCCACATCAGCACCTCATTGACAATGCCGCCATCCGCAGACAGCGCCGTACTGATAATGCTCGCCGCGACGACCCACGAAATAAAATGCGGCAAGTAGCTGACCGTCTGCACCACTCGCTTGAATACGATCTGACGAAGCTCATTCAGCAAAATTGCCAATATTATAGCAGTTACAAAGCCCAGCACCAGATTAATGAAGCTCATCGCCAGCGTATTGCGCATCACCCGCAGAAAGTGTTCATCCTGAAACAGAAAACGGAAATGCTTCAACCCAACCCACTGCTGATCGAGCAGCTTACGGGCAGGCTTAAAATCCTGAAAAGCAATCGTCCAGCCCCAGATAGGCAAATATTTGAAAATAAACAACCAGATTAAAAAAGGGATGGACATCCATACCAGTGCCCGCTGCTGGTTCAGCTTGTGCATAAATCCGCTAAAGCCAGTTCGCCGTGAGGGCGGCAAATGGCTCTGTGAGGTCGTGACAGGTGCCGTGTTGCCCATAGCTGCTTCCTCCTTTATTTTTTACCAGCAGTTTCGATTTTTTTGGCAACCTCCTTCGTAATCAGCTCCTCATACTCCTTCACATCCAGCTTGATGAATTCAGTAGTGTACTCATTCCAAATCGCCTCAAACTGCCCCGGTGCAGACAGCACTAAACGTGGGAAATATTTGCGTTGCAGGTCGCCCTTCTTTTGCTGGAAGAGCTGCGCAGGTGAGCCTTGGGCAATCGGGATACTCCAAGCCGGATACCATGGGCGCTTGTCTGGGGCAGAAAACATTTGCGAGAAGGACTCTACACCATAGGCTTTTAGCAGCTTTTTATCTCCCTCCGTGTAGGACATACGCGCAACCTCAGGCTGCCGCCCCGGGCCAACCGAGTTACCATCAGGCAGGGAAGAACCGTTGCCATATCGCGGCCAATTGTATTCAAAATATTTGAACCCGAATGTCTCGCGGAACGCATCCTTACCAGTCTCAGTAATCTGCTTCTCAGTACGATAAAAGCGTCCCTTTTCATCTACCTCATAGGTCTCGCCCTTGATTCCCCAGTTGGATAACACCTGATTTTCATCTGTCAGCAGGTTGTCAAAAAATTGGATCATACGCACCGGGTCCTTGGCGCTAACCGTAATTCCAATGCCCCGGTTATTAATGAATGATGGAGGATCAAGATACTGATCCTTAATATTTTGATCGTACACAACGGGCAAAGCCACATATTCCAGATCGTCATTACCTGATTGCTTGGAAGCTTCCTGAAGATTACTCAACGCCTGCCCCGCCTGCCAGCGATAATCGAAGAAGCCAAGCACCTTGCCCGAAGTCAGCTTCGCCAAATATTGATCGTAATTGTCCACAAAGGACGATTTATCGAACAGGCTCTCTGTGTTGAGCTGATTCAGCTCTTTCAGATACCGTTTAGTGATGTCCTCATCTCCGTAATCCGTGGCCTGGTGCGATTGCATATCAATAATCGTGCCGCCATCGTTTGGATAGCCTGCCAGATGCATCGGCGCGTTCGTAAAAGCAAAAAATTTATCCTGCGTTGTTAACGCCAAGTATCCGGTCAATCCTTCGCCTGCATGCTTTTTCGCATAGTTGCGAATCAGAACCACATATTCGTCGAACGTTTTAATTTTTGGATATCCCGCTTCTTTCAACACCCTGCGTTGCACCCAAAAAGCTCCCTGCTCAATATTGGGCGCGGGCAAATAATCGCCTATCACCGCACTGAGCGGCAAAAAATAAATGTTCCCGTCCTCCGCCTTCATCAGGTTGTAATAAGGTCCGTATACGCGCTTGATATTCGGTCCATATCTGTCAATCAGGTCATTGAGGGGAATGAAAGCTCCGGCATCCAGCAGCTTATCAATCGTGCCCTCAGGTACAAGTGCGTCCGGGTAATCATTACTGGCAATGAACGTACCGATCTTCGTGTTGGCATCCCCCACCAAATGCTCCAGCTTCCAGTTTACCCCCGTCTGATCCTCCAATATTTTGCCGATCCGCGTCTCATTCGTGTTCATGTCCTTGCCCGAGTTAGCGTTAAAATACGTAAAGGTCACCTTTTCCTTGCTATCTCCCGGCGCAGGCTCCTTGCCCGAGCTTCCTGAGCAGGCAGCGATCATAGATGCCATCATGACCATAACTAGACTGATGATCCCGAACCTTTTGCTTGTCATGTCAGACTTCCCCTTTCAGCCTCTTTTGTCGGTTGTGTGTGAACATTGTACGGACATACCTCAAGCACTGGAAATTCCGCACACTCTAAATTGTAAGCACTTTCATTTTATAAAATGCCGTGAATTTCGTTCACCCACCAATCTAAAGGTGTTACTTAGGAAACTAAAGGAAGCAGGCCTCATTTCACATCTGCCGGAATCAAAATACGAATCTCTGTCCCCTCGCCGGGTGCGCTGCAAATATCAAGCTCAAAGCGGCTTCCGTAGTAAAGCTTCAGACGATAGATGACATTCTGCAGACCGATACGCTCGCCCATTTCCTCCTGTCTGTGCATGTAACCGTACAGCCGTTGTACCTGTTCCACAGACATGCCAACTCCATCATCTCGTACCGTTAGCATCAGCCGCTCCTCCCTGTGCTCAAAATGAATCTCGATGCGCCCCCCATGCTTCAGCGGCTCAATGCCATGAATGCTTGCATTTTCAACCAGCGTAAGCACAACCATTTTGGGAAGCAGATAGTCCAGGTCCTCGGGGCTCGCCTGCACTTCGTACTGTATCCGATCCCCAAATCGATATTGCTGGATTTCCAAAAAACAACGAATGAGTTCCAGTTCCTCCCGCAGCGTGACCCTGTCCTTGTTCCACACCAACGAATTGCGGAAAATTCGTGCCATGTTATGGATAATGCGGGCTGTCTCGTCTTCATGCTTCATCAGGCTTCGCATACGTATCGTCTCCAGCGCATTGAACAGAAAATGAGGGTTAATCTGGCTGTGAAGTGCATTCAACTGGGCATGCCTGCGTAGAATCTCCAAATTTTTTCGCTGAATATCCGCCACATAGACATCGTTAATCAGTCGCTTTATTTTCAGTGTCATCCGATTAAATTCACCTGTTAACTGCCCAATTTCATCTCGCGATTCTGTACCGGGGATCAGTTCAAAATGCTGATTTTTCACCTTTTTCATATGCTTCAGAATACGATGAATGCGCACGTTCAGCGAACGTGTAATCCAGATGATGATCAAGGTAGGCAGCAGCATATTCATGCAGGTTAACAGCAGCACAAAATTGCGGGATTTCTCCATTTCATACAGCACTTCATCGCCCGACACCGCAGTCACAATGCTCCAGCCATTGAGATTACTCGTCAGCACATAATTTGTCTTGAACTCTATAGTGTCCTTGGACTGCTGGAGGGTGCTATAGGCCACGACCTTATGATTGATATCAATCCTGGAATCGGTCGTATATTCGATTTCCCCCCGTTCGTTGAGCAGAAAGAGACTGCCCCGCAAATTCAGATTATGGAAAATCTCTTGAATGGACGACATTCGCAGCTCTATTTTCAGTATTTTCTCGCGGCCATTTTGGGAATAAAAATAGTTCATCCGCCGAATCAGGCTAAAGGGGTGCAGTTGTTCGCCCGTACCGTCGTCAGTACGTACAAATATAGGCTTGGACTGCCGTCCGGGCGGGATTTTGGCATACCAGGACAAGCTTTTAACCCGCTCATCTATAAAGCTGATTCCCCCGGAATCCAGTAGAGTCGGATTATCTGTGTAGATCGTCATTCCACCCACAGAATGGTATACAGGACTGTAAGTATTGTTTAACATACGACGTAAATAAGAATCATAGGCGGCAATATATTCAGCAGGATGGGGGTATGTTTGCTCCAATAGTTCGTTTAGCTGATGATCGGTATAAAAGATAGACGAGATCTCCATCGCATCTTCAAACTCACGGTAAAACTCAATTTTGATCTGCTCCAGCGCACGGGAAATATCCTGCATACGCTGTTCCTTCACATTTTGCGAGGTGACGTGGTAAAAAATCAGATTGGTCAGCACCACTGGCGCAAATACACAGAAAAAATACAGCAGCAGCATTTTATCCCGCAGGCGGACATGGTCAAGGGTTGAGCGCAGCATACTCATTCGCTGCCCCTTTGCGGCTCCACACGGGTATTCAGGCTACTGCGGTATTCGCTTGGCTTGGCCTGCACCAATTTCTCAAATTGGGTGACAAAATAATCCGGGCTACCAAAGCCCACACGCTCGGCAATTTCATAAATGCGCAAATCGGTCTGACGAAGCAACCGTTTAGCCTCCTGAACCCGCAATTGCAGCAGGAATTCGTTAAAGTACACCCCGTACGTTTTTCTGAACAATTGGCCCAGGTAGACCGGATTCATGTAAAAGCGGGCTGCTATACTTTTCAGGTTAATATTCTCTGCCGCATGCTGCTCAATGTAGGTGCGGATGTGCTGAATTCCTCCCTGTTGACGCTCCTTGCGCAACACCCCAATCATTCGACTGCTTTCCTCGGCAAAAGCTGTAAATAGCCGCTGTAATTCACCCAGCGACAGGTTCATATCCTGCCAGCCCATCATCGGTTCTAAGGACAGAAGCGAGCGTTCATCGCCCTGCATATTTTGAATGACCCGCACGATGCTGATTACGCATTGATGCAAGTTCATTTTCACACCCTCCGGGGCGTAATGTTGCTCACGAAAGCTGCAAAACAGATGATCTACGGTCGAATATAGCTCCTCCAACCGTATCTCCTCTATCTGCTCCGTCAAGCAATCCAGTACATCCTGATGGATCGTCCTATAGTGGAGCGTTGGCATTCCCTCCTCCTGATACAGGACAATGCCGCTGCGGTCATGAATGTATTTATGGAGCGCCGCTTCCTTGGCACGTTCATAGGACCGATGGATATCTTGCAATCGTTGAACAGGGCTTCCCACGTATATAAAGACCCGGTTCCCCATCTGATTTTTCAGTAACTCCAGCTCCTCCAATTCTCGTTGTAGCGCTTTCATAAAAGCGTCTGCCCTGGATTCAAAGCACTTCAAAAAGAAGTCCGGCACTATGATGCCAATCCGATTACGGTGCTCATGGACATAGAGAGGATACTTACCGTCAATCAAACGATAAAGTGCCTGCTCTACAAGCTCTCTGAATTGGAAAAGCGACAGCGGAACAGCGTTGCCATCGGGACGCCACGGATGTTGATCATTCAGCTCGACGAGCACATAGTACATATGTGCAGCTTCTCCAAGACGTAGCTGCTGTTCCCAAGCCGTCACCACGACGTCATCTTCCCCATTCATCATCAGTGTCTCCAACAGCTCACCTGTACGGCGACTCTGATAGAGCTGTGCATTCTGCTGCTCATGATGCAGCCTTTTACTCAGCCTGCGCAATGTAGCCGAAAAGTCCTTCTCATCAATCGGCTTGAGCATAAAATCGTGAACCCCGTAACGAAGTGCCTGCTGTGCATAAGCAAAATCGCTGTAGCCGCTCAAGATAATAAACGCAGGATGATCCGCCCCCCGTCCGAGTACACAACGGATCAGCTCCAATCCGTCCAGCACAGGCATACGAATATCGGTGATGACCAGATCAGGATGGACGCTGCCGATCAGTTCAAGTGCATCCTCACCGTTATCCGCCTCCCCAACGACCTCAAAGCCGCAGGCTTCCCAATCCATGAGTTGAAGCAGTCCTTTGCGAGTGAATATTTCATCATCCACTACAATGGCTCGATGCAGTTGCATAACCTACTTCCTCCTTTTGGTTTGTGCATCACTTTATTTTGGTTAACTATTCCAATTGTCTCTAGCAATATGGTAATGTGGAAACATCGGGAATTGGAAATTGCTGTTACACCTATCATATGACAAATGGGGCGGTGCAAAGCATGCGCATGGTATTTCGTTGGTTCGGTGAAGGAAACGATACGGTAACGCTGGAGCAAATCCGACAAATTCCGGGGGTAGAAGGGATCGTGTGGGCGCTACACGATATTCCAGCCGGAGAAGAATGGCCTTTGGAGCGTATTGTGGCATTTCGAGAGCAGGTTGTACAGGCGGGATTTCACAATGAGGTCGTTGAAAGTGTGAATGTGCATGAGGATATCAAGCTCGGACGATCGACGCGCGATCAGTATATCCGTAACTACATACGTACATTGGAAAAGCTCGGCCACAACGGCGTGAAGGTCGTCTGCTATAATTTTATGCCCATTTTTGACTGGCTGCGCACCGATTTGCAGAAGGAACTGGAGGACGGCTCGACGGCTCTCTTCTTCGAGAAGTCACGAATTGAAGATCTTGATCCGTTCGAACTGGTACGCCGAATTAACGAAAATAGCTCGTTAACCATGCCCGGTTGGGAACCGGAGCGACTGGAGCATCTGACGGCTTTGTTTGAAGCGTACACCCACGTCACGGAGGAAGACCTGTGGCGGAATCTGGCTTACTTTCTGGAGGCCGTTATTCCCGCTGCCGAACGCAGCGGCATTCGGATGGCTATTCACCCCGATGATCCGCCATGGTCTGTATTCGGACTGCCACGCATCATCACAAGCCAGGCTCATTTGCGCAGGCTGCTGGCGCTGTACGACAGTCCCGCGAACGGGATTACCCTATGCTCTGGCTCGCTGGGAGCCAACCCCAAAAATGAAATCGTTTCTATGATTTATGAGTTCAAGGATCGTATTCCGTTTGCCCATATCCGCAATGTGCGTGTTTCCGCTAACGGAGATTTTATCGAAACATCTCACCGAACTCAGGATGGAACCGTCGATATTGCGGGCATTGTCCAGGCGTATCACGATGTTGGCTTTACGGGCTACGCCAGACCGGACCATGGTCGCCATTTGTGGGGAGAACAATGCAGACCCGGATATGGACTGTATGACCGCGCACTTGGGATTATGTATTTATGGGGGCTGTGGGATGCATTGACATGTAACCAGGTCCGACACAATTCTCCTGTTTCCAGGACGGAAACCACGCTGACCGGATCAGTCCATACGAAGGAGTCGACCCTATGAGCACACTTTCTCTACACCCTTCACTGGCAGGCAAAACAGCAGTAGTTACAGGCGGTGCCGGAGTGCTATGCAGCGCGATGGCCCGCGAGCTGGCAAGGCAAGGCGTGAAGGTCGCTATTCTGAACCGAACGGAAGAAAAGGGCCTGCATGTAGTCCATGATATTCAGGCCGCAGGCGGAGAAGCGATGGCTGTGGCCTGTGACGTCACCGAAGCTGACAGCGTTCGGCGGGCCGAACAGGCGGTACGCAAGCAATTCGGCGCTTGTGATATTCTGGTCAACGGAGCCGGAGGGAATCATGCGAGCGCCAATACCACCCGCGAAACATTCCGGTTGGAGGACTTGACGCAGCCCGATATCACCACCTTCTTCGAGCTGAGCATACCCGGTTTTCGCCAGGTGCTGGACGTCAATTTTATCGGAACGCTCATTCCGACACAAATATTCGCACAGGGCATGACAGGACGTTCAGGAGCAGTCGTGCTGAACATTTCCTCTATGAGCGCTCCCAGCCCGATGACCAAAGTTCCGGCTTACAGCGCAGCCAAGGCTGCCATTAACAACTTCACACAATGGCTGGCTGTCCATCTGGCTGAAGCGGGTATTCGCGTCAACGCTATAGCACCGGGCTTTTTTCTCACAGAGCAAAACCGCAGTCTGCTAACCCGCGAGGACGGCTCCCTCACTGAACGTGCGGATAAAATCATCGCCCACACCCCCATGCGCCGCTTCGGCGTACCGGACGATCTGCTTGGCACCCTGCTGTGGCTCGTGGATGAACAGACATCCGGCTTTGTTACGGGCACAGTGATTCCGGTAGACGGCGGGTTTATGTCGTATTCCGGGGTATGAGCAGCACCCCAAAAGCCGCTTGAGCGCTTGAGCCAGGCGGCTATCGACACAGCTTTCCTTTCCTATCTTTTTCCCGATTACATAGACTCCGAGAATCGCTTGAAAACAACCTGCATCACACCTCCACAACACGATCGAATCCTTCAATACTCTAAATTTAAAAAATTCGATATTGACTATTTCTATCATTATTAAGTATATTGATAATGATAATCATTATCATTTTAGACGAATGATGATGCACATCAATGGATCCTAATGGATTTTTTTACTATACCAATATATTTTCAGGAGGGAACAAGATTGCTGAAGGTTTGGAAGAAAAAATGGATTGCAGGCTTTCTCATCGCCTTACTCGTAAGCAACACCCTGTTTGCCGCAGGATTAGGCTTCGCGGCGGCAGCTACAGATGAGAATAACGTTGTACCTACACTGGCTAGTACAGATCAGACAACCAGTGCAGTAGCAAACGCAGACCCTAGTGAACCTAGCTTTAAAGAAAAGCTAGAAAACGGGACCCTAAACAACAGCGGAATAGGCAAGAAATCCGTTGCAGAAGCAACCTATGAAGCATCAGAAGAAACCAACGTTACACAAGCCACCTACGAACCCTCAGGGAAAGTAACCGTGATTGTGGAATTACAAGGAGCTCCGCTCATTTCCAGTGCTTCCCCCAAAGCTTTCGGCAATCAGCTGAATGCTCTAAGAAGCAGCGAGCGCACCCTCACAACCCAGCATGAATCGGTAAAAAACCAGATTCGTGCACTCTCCATCAAAGACTCCTCTTCGTTAGGCGCTTTAGGCTTAAGTAAAGTCTTGGCCCCCAAACTAGAAGTCATTTACGATTATTACATGGTTATGAATGCGATTTCGGTAAAGGTAGACTACCAAGAGCTGAAAGAAATTCGAAAATTGCCTGGCGTGAAAAACGCATGGGTAGCCAACAAATATGAAAAAATCGTTCCTAAACAGTCTATGGAGACTTATATGGCCAATAGCTCCGCGATGATCGGTTCTCCTGAGGCTATTGCAGCAGGATATACAGGAAAAGGTACGACTGTAGCTGTCATCGACACCGGTCTGGATTGGAAGCATGAAGCATTTTCCACGCATATGCCTCCCGCATTGACCCTGAAACACACCCGCCAAAAGGTTAGCGACATTCTGAGCAGTGCCGATATGTCTGCAGGCAAAGTAAGCATAGATGATGTCTACATGGATGATAAAGTTCCTTTCGCCTATGACTACGCAGATAAAGACACCAATGTCATTCCTTCTGCCAGTTCTGATAACGCCCACGGTACCCATGTGGCAGGCACCATCGCCGCTAACGGCGATAAATTAAAAGGGATTGCTCCTGACGCCCAATTAATGATCATGAAGGTGTTCGATGATCTCAATGGATTCACCACGGATGCTGACATTATTGCCGCCTTGGATGATTCCGTTAAAATGGGCGCAGATGTCATCAATATGAGTCTTGGTTCCAATGCAGGCTTTTCCACAGCCGGGGAAGCAAGTAAGGATGACATGTACAGCAGGATTGCGAACGCTGGAATCAATCTTGTGGTAGCTGCTGGAAACAGTTACAGCGCCGCTTATCAAAACCAGTCCGGTTCCAACCTTCCCTATGCGAACGAGCCTGACAATTCAATTGTTTCTGCTCCTTCCACATACGATGCTGCTCTATCCGTAGCAAGTATGATTAATACCGCTACATCAGATGCCCCTTATATTCTGGCAGGGGATCGAAAGATTATATTCAACGACACCTCCACTGCCGCTGACCCCAAAATACAGGCACTAAACCGTACATATGATTATGTAGATGCCGGTTTTGGAACTGCGGAAGACATTAAAAAGGCGGGGGATTTAAAAGGTAAAATAGCCTTGATGTCCCGTGGCAACCAAATAGGCTTCCAGCAAAAGGTCGGCGCTGCGTATTCTGCTGGTGCCGTTGCTACCGTTATTTATGATAATGAATCAGGCAGAGCCAACATGGATATCAGCTCCTACTACATTCCAGCCGTATCCATTACCAAGGATGACGGACTGTATCTGTTGGAATTGGCAAATAAACAACTGACGCTGGATGAAAAATTCAAGACAGACGCACCCAATGCGGATGCATATAAAATGTCGGAATTTTCTTCATGGGGCGTTTCGCCGGACTTAAAACTGAAACCGGAAATCACTGCACCCGGTGAAAATATCTACTCTACCGTTCCCGGCAATAAATATGAAAATATGAGCGGTACGTCTATGGCATCTCCTCATATCGCCGGAGCCGAAGTCTTGGTGAAAGAGTATGTTACCAGCAAACTGAATATTTCAGACCCTATTGAACGAGAAAAGCTGGTACATACCCTGCTGATGAGCACTGCCCATCCAGCCAAGGACGAGGATCAGCAATATTATTCTCCCCGTAAGCAAGGCGCGGGCTTGGCCAATGTGAACGGAGCAGTCACTACCGGAGCCTATTTGACTGTACAGGGTAATGACAGACCCAAAGCTGAATTGGGCTACAACAAGGCAGGTGTCTACTCCTTTACCTTCGATATTCACAGCATCTCCGATCAGGCGTTGACCTATGACCTGAATACGGCCACTTTATCGGAGAAAATAGTGACGAAGGATGGCAAGAACCTCTTTTCACAGCACTCCACAGATTATGCTGGCAAAGGCATCCAAGTGCAATACAGCGGTGTAACGGACGGAAAAGTAACCGTACCTGCACGCGGCACAGCAACGGTTACCGTGAAAATTACGTTGTCGGATGCACTCAAAGCACAGTTCGATCAGGCTACTAAAAACGGAACCTTTATTGACGGGTTCGTTATGCTGAATGCGGAAAAAGGCGTGAACCTCTCCATGCCGTTCGTCGGCTTCTATGGAGATTGGGGACAACCTCGCATTTTCGATGGTACGGAATATGGCAAAGATGGATACTCTATTAAAGGCAGTTCCCCTTATAATTTGTACCCCGGTCAAGGGTATCTTCTGGGCCAAAACCAAGTAGCCATTGCGCTTGGTCAGGAGTGGGGTGTCATGCCGGAGAAATTCGCTATTTCGCCTATAAGTCTGGGCAATTCATACAGAATATTGGGAGTGGCAACAGGTCTTTTGCGTAATGCGGAAAGCCTGAAATATACCATTACAGACCGAGACGGGAATATTGTCAAGGAATTCGATTATTCGCAAGTGCCTAAATCGCTTTATTATGTAAGCTCCGGTGTCGTTAGCTGGGCGGAGGCTCTTCTGAACGATAAGCCTTCCTTTGACGGACTGGATCAAAATAATAACGAAGTACCGGAAGGAATATATGCCTTTAAGGTTACCGGGGTAGTCGCAGGTACAAACGGGCAGGGAACCGATTCCTGGACCTTTGATTTTGCCTATGACAAAACAGGCCCTACCTTAGCCGATTACAGCATTTATAAGGAAAACGGTAAGACGTTCTTAAAAATGATTATCAAGGATAACCACTATACCAGCGGATTACAATTAGCCACAGAAAATGGTGGTGCCCTGTCCAATCTGGTGGCTATCAAGGATGCCGATGAAAAGCTGGCGGACGGAACATCCGTCAATACGGTGACCATGGATATCACCGATCTGAAGGATAAGCTGACGAATAATGGCCTTCCTACCGACAAGATCCAAGTAGACATGTTTGACTATGCATTCAACAGCAGTAGCGCAAGTATTGTTCTTGAACCGATTGGAACGGAGGGCATCACGCTGGATAAGGAAGCCCTATCCTTAGTCGTCGGTACAACCGAGGATCTGACAGCGAATATTACGCCAGTTAACGCTACGTACAAAACGGTTACCTGGGCAAGCTCTGATCCGGCCATAACCACTGTAGATACAGAGGGAGCCGTTACAGGCGTAAGTGCGGGAACGGCCAGGATTACCGCCACAACTAATGGAAAGTCCGCTTCCAGCCAGGTTACGGTCACACCGATCGGAGGCCAGGGAATTGTGCTGAACCGGGCTGCGTTGAAGCTGACCGTTGGCTCGAACAAGCCCTTGAAAGCCACAACCAATCCCGAAGTGGTTTCTGGTCCGATCACCTGGACCAGCTCCAATGAGTCCGTTGCCAGTGTGGATCAGAATGGAATGGTGAAGGCAAAAGCGGCCGGAACGGCAACCATTACAGCAACAGCCTCGGGGAAATCCGCCACCAGCCGAATCATGGTAGAGGGAGCCTCCAGCTCCGAATTCACTATCGTGAGTGGAGTTTTGACGAGCTATAACGGCTCTGGCGGCCACATTGTCATTCCAGATCATGTGACGGAAATCGGCGAAGAAGCCTTTGCCTACCGTGAAGATATTTTGTCCGTGAAGATTCCGGACTCGGTGAAAAAAATCGGCAGGGCGGCATTTGCCTATAACAAGGAGCTTAAAGTTGTCACCTTATCGGAGGGACTGGAAGTGATCGGGGAAAGCAGCTTTTCCGATCTCGCCAAACTTGAACAAATTACGCTGCCAAGCACGGTGAAGGAAATCGGCGATAATGCCTTTGCCCGTGACACAGCTCTGAAAGCGATGCATCTGCCGGATGGTTTAACCCGAATTAATCAGGGCGCCTTCCGGGAAACCAGTAATCTCGTTTCCATTAATATTCCGGACAATGTAACGGAAATTGGCGACCATGCATTTTTCCTTACGACAAGCTTGAAAGAAATTAAGCTACCAAGCCATCTGACCTCGATTGGCCGTGCAGCCTTCTCTTCCTCGGCGATCAGATCCGTCGAAATACCGGACTCCGTCACTTCCATCGGGGACGAAGCCTTCTGGGGAAGTCGTATCGCTTCCGTCAAATTGGGCAGCGGGCTACTCACCATTGGGCAAAGGGGCTTTGCGGAAACGCTGATCTCTTCTGTTGTCATTCCGGACAGTGTAACCACCTTGGGCTACGCCGCATTTGCCGAAAATGCGAAGCTGGCCAATGTTTCCATCGGGAAGGGCGTAACCCAAATGGGACAGCAGGCATTTGACAGCACGGGAAACTCAAGCCTAAAAAATATCGAAGTGTCTGTGGGCAATACAGCCTTCTCAAGTCAGGACGGGGTGCTTTTCAACAAGGACAAAACGACCTTGGTCCGCTATCCCGCCGGACACAGCCGAGATGCCTATACGATTCCTGACACCGTGACCAAAATTGAAGACTTTGCCTTTCATGTTGCAGCCAATTTGAGCTCCATCACGCTTACGGATGGCCTGCAAAGCATTGGAAATCAGGCCTTTGATTCCAGCGTCAGCTTGCTTTCCCTGACGATTCCCGACAGCGTCAAAACGATCGGGAAAGCGGCATTTACCCACTCCGACAAGCTGGAAAAAGTGAATTTGGGAGATGGGGTAGAAGAGCTGGGTGCGTATGCATTCGCTTATAACTTCAAGCTGACCAGTATCGATCTTGGCAAGGGAGTCAAAAAAATTGGCGACTATGCCTTCCAATATAACAGCAGTCTGGTGGAAATCACCTTCCCGGATCAAGTGCAGTCTCTGGGCAGCAATGTACTGGGCAACTCCGAGCGGCTGTCCATTGTGAATATTGGAAAAGGCGTGACCTCCATCGGCGGTAATCCTTTTGCCAGCTCACTGATGATCAAGAGTGTCAATGTTGCGCAAGATAATGATTTTTATGCCAGTGAAGATGGTGTGCTGCTGGATAAAGCCAAAACCAATTTGATTTTATACCCTGCGGCTAAGCCGGATGCTTCTTATCAAATTCCGGCGACCGTAAAGGAAATCAGTAATTATGCTTTCCAAAGGGCACAGTTCCTTACAGACATCCAATTTCCTGAGGGATTGCTGACCATTGGTACTTCTGCCTTTAGCAGAACCAGCAATCTGAAATCTGTTAAACTGCCTGACAGCTTGACGGAAATCGGAAGCTTTGCTTTTTCCGATACAGGCATCGAATCACTTGTGTTGGGAAGCAACCTAACGAAAATTAACGACTGGGCTTTCGCTTTCTCCAATCATTTGAAGTCAGTCGCCATTTTGGACAGTAATACTACACTCGGAGGCTTTGCCTTTGTCGGCTCCCCCAACCTCAGAGTGGTGATTTTGGGCGAAGGCGTGTCCAACATCGGCTGGGGAGCGTTTAATGATACGACAGATCTTACCCTTTACGGTTGGCAGGGTTCTGCGGCAGAAGAGTACGCCGGAAGCAACTCCATTCCATTTAAGGTGTATACGCCATTATCCGTACATTTAAAAGCCAATCATGAAGCTTCAGAAGGCACCATTGCTTTGAGTGCTGAGGCTACTGGGGGGATCGGGAACAAATCGTACTCCTTCCGGGCGTGGAATGAAAGTACACAGCAGACTGTAACGCTCGACACTTATTCTGCAGGCAATGCCTACCAGTGGCCGACTCCACAGGCCGGCAAGTATATCGTTTATGCAGATGCGAAGGATGAAACCGGAGTAAGCAAAACCGGTACCCGGCAAATAGAGGTGCTGGCGTCGGGTGAAGTGATTATTTCGGCCATTCCGACCACGATCAGTCCAACAACCCACAACTTTGACCTTGACCATCCAATGGATGTGACCACGGAAATTACCTGGAACGAAGCCCATAGCGTCACACAAGCGGTCTATGGAGTGAACCAAGGTCCTAGCCGAAGTGTCACAGAAGCTGTTTATGACAGGGACGCTCTGATCCAAGGTCATGATTATACCGTTAACGGAAATACTCTGACGCTGAAAAAAGGCTTCCTTTCCGGCTTAAATCTGAAAGAAGGCGACACCGTCAGTGTTGAGTTGCTCTTTGACTTTGGAGACAAAGCGGTATTGACCATTCGGGCCATCCAAAATCCTGTGGAGGTAGATGCAAGCATTAGCCCGAAAACAGCCAGCTTTGACAAAAAAGCGAGCAATCAGGCAGATGTAGAAACGACCATCACCTGGAACAGTGCATCGTCTATTACAGATATCAAGCTGGAAGGGGCATCCATTGGAGAAGCGGCTTACACCGTAAACCAGGATGTGCTCACGATTAAGAAAGAGTATCTGGCAACACAGCCGAAGGGCAACCTTCCGTTGGAAGTACAATTCGATAAGGGCAACGATGCTATATTGATGATTAACATTTCTGACACAAGCAGCAACAAAGATGACGACGACAGCACGGATACGGATTCTAGCCCTGATACTAGCACAGGCAGTGGTACTGCTATTAGCGGTGCTGGTAGCAGTTCCAGCGGCAGCTCCACAACCGGGACACCGAGCACAGCCTCGTCTGTCCGCGTGTTGGATGCCAAGGGTAATGCCATTGAATCATTTAGTACCAAGCTGAACACCAGCACAGGTGTAGCTACGATAACGATGGATTCTGACTTCCTGAACAACGCCTTCGCCACATCCCAAGCGGATGGCAAAGGAATGAAAACTGTAGAGGTCACCGTGGAATCCAATCAAGCGAAATCCTATGAGCTGACACTGCCAGCAAGCTTTGTAACCGCAGCGGATGCTTCCCGTGCCATTAAAATCAAAACGGGTATCGCGGTTGTAACCCTGCCAGGTAACATGCTTGGAACGGCTGGAGCAGCAGGTGCACAAAACATCACGCTCGAATTAAGCTCCGGCAGCAAAAACAAGCTGGATGCACAAGCGAAGTCCGACATGGGTACTCGCCCTGTCGTTGAACTGAACCTGAAAGCAAACGGCAAGCTATTGCCTTGGAGTAACAACAATGCAGCTGTAACTGTAGCTATTCCTTATACACCTACAGCAGCCGAGCTGAAAAATCCAGAGCATATAGTCATCCAATATGTAGATGCAGCAGGTCATGCAACTCCGGTGACTTCAGGAAAATATGATGCGGTAACTGGACAAGTCAGCTTTACCACTCATCATTTTAGCCAATTCGCTGTAGCCTATGTCGAAAAATCCTTCCAGGATTTGAGTCAATATGCTTGGGCCAAGAAACAAATTGAGGTACTGTCTTCCAAGGGAGTCATCAATGGAACAACAGATACTAAATTCTCCCCTGCGGCCAAGATCACGCGGGCGGAATATCTGACACTATTGGTGAAAACACTGGGATTAAGCACAAGCTTCGATAGCAACTTTGCCGATGTTAAGCAAGGAAGCTATTACTACGAAGCAGCAGGCATAGCCAAAAAACTGGGTATCGCAGGCGGCTCCGGTGACAACAAATTTAATCCCAATGCACCTATATCCAGACAGGATATGATGGTCTTGACGGACAAAGCCCTGCAAAAAGCAAATAAACTGGCGATTACATCTTCGACGGCTGCACTCGAATCCTTCAGTGATCGGGCAGACATCGCCAATTATGCTGCTGCAAGCTTGGCTGCGCTGGTGCAGGAAGGTCTCATTACAGGATCAGACGGCAAAATAGCTCCGAAAGCACCAACTACTCGTGCCGAGGCTGCCGTATTCCTGTACAGAATCTATAACCAAAATTAAAATCTTCAAAAATAAATTTAGTCTGACATAGCAGCACATTCACAAAAGGAGACGAATCCCTGATTGGGGTTTCGTCTCCTTTATTCCTATTTGCCCAAAAAAGCTTCATTATTCTCCTATTCGGGACTTCAGACTATCGCTCAGCGATTATACTGACCGCTTGCAGATGGTCGGCGTGCTTTACAAATTGTTTGCGCATACCCATAACTCTAGCTCGGGCAGCGCGGTTTCGCATAAGGTTAAAGGCAATTTTGCCAAATCTCAACCAGCCCTCATCCTGAATGATACGTGGCAGATGCAGTAAGTGCATGGGAACCGTATAGATTTTAACAACCTTAAAGCCTTCCTCTTTCAGCAGCTGTTCCCATTCCAGTACCGTCAACGGTGTCGCATTAACTCTCATGGCTACAGCTAAATCCTTGTAAATCTGCTTTCTGATCTCAGGCTCAATATCATTTGAAGCTAAGCACATCTCATGAATAGCATACTTCCCGCCCGGTTTCAGAAGTCGTTTGGCTTCCGAAATAATCTGTGCTTTCTTGACCCTTGTCTGCATAGTCAGCATAGCTTCCCCATATACCACCGTCGCAGAGGCATCCGGCAACGGAACCTGTTCAGCATCGGCAATAATCACTTCCCGGTTTGCTCCACTTACATACGTTTTCACGATAGAAGCCGCCTTCTCATTCTGTTCAATCGCAATATAACGGCGGGGATTCAGTTGCAGTGTCATTTGGGCAGTTATGCCCAATCCGGGAGCAAACTCAATAACCTCATCTTTCCCGGTTACGTCAAGCCCTTCTATCATCCAGCGTGTCGTTTTCAACCCTCCGGGCCTGAGCACGCGCTTACCGAGACTTGCCAATATCCAGTGCCCTGGCACCTGTGTGTAATCTACTGTCTGCATCGGCCACAAACACCTCTTTCAATAATTTGATAATGATATTCATTATCAATATATGCGTAAAAAAATTTAACACTTTTTATTTTTATAATTTATATAGCTACGGTGATGTACCCTCTTTATATATTTTGCGCATAGCTTTCACTTGGCGTTTTGGTCAACACCACATGCAGGCTGGAATTCGCCTCCGCACCACCGCGATAGGAAAAGCGCTCATCTCCTGTAACATGGATCATATCCCCTTGGACAACTTCCGTTTCTTCACCATTCACAGTTACAGTACCGGTACCTTCAAGAACAAGCAAATATACATTCGCTTCTGGATGATTATGTGTTGGCAGCTCAGCATTAGGAGTAAAGTTGAGAATAAAAATTACATTGTCGGCTTCCTTATGCACAATTCGTTTTGTAAACGCAGCTTCTTTATATTCCTGAAACTGAATGAGGTTTGATTTCTTCATGTAGGTTCACTCTCCTGTTTGAAATTGATTTGCCTATGATGGATTGGATACCTGGCATGTTCTCAGGTTTCAATCTATATGGTCTTATTGTATTTGATTATTACGCTCGCCTTGTGATTGCAATCACAAATATAAATTTAAGTAAAAAATACTTTTAAATATTCAAAAATTTGATTTCAATCCTCTTTTCCATCGACACATCCAACTAGAATCGAATGGTGTTAGACAAACAAAAACAAGCAGGAGGTTGTTCCTATGAAGCCCGGATTTCAACTGGCAAAGGATATTTATTGGGTAGGAAAAATTGATAATCGCGAGGTTCCCTTTCATCGTCTTCTACTATCTAAGGGTACAACCTATAATGCATATCTATTGAAAACTGGAAAACCAACCATTGTGGATACCGTGGATATGGCGTTTGGCAGGGAATTTGCCGAAGCTGTAACCGAATTGATTGATCCGCTGGACATTCAATATATTATCGTCAATCACACGGAACCAGATCATTCGGGCGGATTGGCAGCACTTGCTTCCAAAGCAACGAACGCTACGATTGTCTGCACTGAGATTGCTGTTCCGGAAATTCAACAAATGTACAAGCTTCAGCATCGCAACTTCCTGGTGATCAAGGACGGGGATCAACTGGATATTGGAGGCAAGACGCTGCTGTTCAAGGAAACACCTTACCTCCATACGGAAGAAACCATGATTACGTACTGCATAGAAGATAAAATCTTGTTCCCTTGTGATATTTTCAGTACACACGTGGCTGTAGAGCATCTATTTGCCGATGAGGCGGGTTTTGATATTACCGAGGACTTTATCGGATACTATCAGGCTATTATTCATCCGCATCGCAGATATGTGCGTAAATTAATCGAAGCTGTTTCTGACCTGGATATTGAGATGATTGCTCCTTCCCACGGCTTCGCGATCCGACATGACATTGCCAAGTTTATTGATTTGTACGCCTCTATGAGTACCGAAACTAAGGATGATAAAAAAGTAGCGATTGTCTATGCCACTTTAAAAAATAATACTAAAAAAATGGCAAACATCCTGAAAGACTGCTTTTTGGAAAACCAAATCAGGGTGGAGCTATGGGATGTAGATAAGGCGGATGAAACGGAGATATTGAATAGTATTGCCTCAGCGGATGCTGTTTTCGTCGGTAGCTCTACCAAATATGCGGACATGACGGGCAAGCTGGAAGACCTGCTGCAAAAAATGCAAAAGATGAATCTGGAAGGTAAGCTTGCCGCTGCCTTTGGTTCCTACGGCTGGAGCGGGGAAGCCATTGAAGTCGTACAGGATTACTTAATCGGTACCAATATGAAGGTCCAAAGCACTTCTGATGTCATCAAGTCGACTGGTATGACGCATGTGGAATTCCCGGTACGCATTCGCTTCTCTCCTACAGAAGATGAAAAAGTAAAGAAAATTAAAAATGCCGCTGAATTTGTCTCAGATTTACTGCTTAGCGTCATTTGAACAAAGGCAGCGTATAGCGAAATAGGAGAGATGCTGAATGGGTAACCAACATTACGTTATTATCGGAGGCAGCGTTGCCGCCGTCAACGCGGCGAAAGCGATTAGAGATCATGATGAGCTAGCCGAAATTTCTATTTACGGGGAAGAAACATCCCTTCCGTATAACAGAGTCAAGCTTTCCAAGGGATTATTCACTGACTTGCACAGCGACAAAATCCTGATCAAAAAGGAAAAATGGTTTGCCAATCAACGAATTAATGTTTATTCCGGCATAAAGGTCACCGCGATACATGCAGAGGACTGCACCATTGAAACAGCAAACGGGCAAATCGTTGCTTATGACAAGTTACTGCTGTGTACAGGAGCCCACAACCGTAAGCTTTTACTGGACGGAGCTTCACTAAGGAATGTTCACAATATCCGTTTTCGACAAGATGCAGACAGACTTAAAACGGAATTGCAGAAAGGAGACCGGATATGTATCATCGGCGGTGGTATTCAGGGCATAGAAACCGCCTGGTCCTTCCAGCAAGCCGGGTATGCTGTAACCATTTTGGAAGCTTCGCACCGGCTTATGCCACGCCAGCTAGATGAGAAGGCCTCTTCTATTTTGACCCATCGGATTACTGAACGGGGCACGAAGGTAAGCCTTGGACAAGGCGTAAAGCGTATTACAGGCACAGATCATGTAGACGGTGTAGAACTACAGGACGGCTCTGTAATTCCCTGCGGGCATGTCGTGTATTCTATCGGAATTGTACCTAATACTGAGCTTGCTCGCCAAACCGGACTTGATATTGGACACGGCATTCTGGTGAATGCACAGATGGAAACCAGCTTCGCCAATATATATGCGGCAGGTGATGTAGCCGAGTTTCACAATAGAGTGGATGGATTATGGGAAAGTGCTATAGAGCAAGGAAAAGTAGCAGGAGCTAATATGACGGGTGCATCCGTCAGCTACCAGTGTCCCATCCCTGTAACTCTATCGAACAGCTATGAATCCCCTCTCTTTTCCATTGGCCTAGTAAATGAACAGGAATGCGACACCAGCCTGACCAGTGAAAATCAAGCTTCTTATACACGAATGTTCATACAAAACGACTCTATCTGCGGCGTGATCGGTTTTGGGGATGCCCTCACTTCACTTCCATACAAAACAGCCATCATTCAGGGACTCAAACCGGACGCGCCAGAGCTTACAAAAATTTTTGGTGACAAGGAGAGCTAAAGATGAAAAAATATGTATGTCAACCCTGTGGATACATTTATGATCCTGCTTTGGGGGACCCCGATGAAGACATTATGCCCGGTACAGCGTTTGAGGACCTTCCGGAAGACTGGGTTTGTCCAGTCTGCGGTGAGGATCAAAGCCATTTTGCCCCAATAGATGATACAGAATAACAAGAACGCACTATACTTTTTAGTTTCCGGTTTATGAATGGAGTGAATGAATGTGAATGAGATGTCCTGCCCCTGCCAGTGCGAAAAGGAGCCCTGTGCCCGCAAAGTGCCTATCTTTTCCTCTTTGTCCTGCGAAGATTTGTGTAAGGTCAGCTCCATGATCCGACACCGGAAATATCAGAAAGGCGAGGCCTTGATTATCGAGGAACAAGCATCCGATACGCTGTACATTATTAAAAGCGGGCATGTCAAGCTTCTGAAAATGACACCTCAGGGCAAAGAACAAATTCTGCACATTCTGACAACTGGCGATTTTTTTGGCGAGTTGAACATATTTAACAGCGATGAGCTGAGTAACTTTAGTGCGTATGCCTTAAAAGATACTGATATTTGTATGCTCACCAAGGATGATATGGAGCAGTCGATTCACAACAATCCCGATATCTCTTTGAAGCTGCTCAAAACCATTACTAAACGCTTGGCACATACCGAAAAGCTGGCTCAAAGCCTGGCTACCAAAGACCCGGAAATCCGTATCGCTTATATGATTCTTGAGCTTGGGCATAAATACGGAAAACCGGACGGCTCCTACATTAAAATAAATCTCCCCCTTTCACGCGAAGAAATGGCTAATTATGTGGGTGTCACACGCGAAACCATCAGTCGCAAATTCGCAAAATTTGAACAGCTGGGGATTATTCATATTAAGGGTACACGAGAGATTACCATTTGCGATGTACAGAAACTGAACGAATATATGGATTGAGGTACATCCAATGTTGTTCTGGCATGAAGAGCAACAAAAAAGCCGCTTCTTTGGCTTAATGGTTTATGGCTGGTATACCTGCCACTTCCATTTCGCCAAAGGGCGGTTTCCTTTTTTTCACCCTATATAATGGGCTATCTTTCAATCGTTGTGTTCACACCTTGGGGAGACGCTCCCCATACGTGCTTCCCAGAAGGAAGCTCCGGTGCAGCCGTGTCCTCGGCGGACTTGGCCTGAATCGTGGCGGACTTGGAGCAATCCCATACCACTTTGACCAGATATCCAAACAGCAGCACGTTCAACAACGAGGTCACACATAGAATAACTCCATAGCTGTCCTGAGAGTTCGAGCTATAGAAAATATCGAAGGTGTTCAGGAAAATCGTGAGACTGAATCCACCCGCAAGCCATAAAAATCTCCGGTCCCGCAAATACAGATACGCCAGCACTGCCAACGCCGCGGCCGGGAACAGATACCGTTCATGCATGCTGGAAGCGAAGGTGAACACACCCGCAATCTGCACCAGTGCAGCCGCGGCCACAAACTCTGGTTTGCCACTGCATGCATACATCCACCACGTAAACAAAGTCACCAACACAATGCCGATCATGCCCCATGTGTGGTAGCTGAACAGGAACAACGTCGTTGTGTCCTGCGTGTAGTTGCCACCAATCAGTGCGAAGAAATTATATGCGTTCACAGAAGCATACGGATACTCACCAACCGTTCCTTTGTATAAATCAAGCAGCCATAATGGCTCCTGCCCCCATGAAAATGGCAGCACGACCAGAATTGTCGTCACAACCGCTGCACCTACAGCCAGCAACCAAGGTTGTACTTTGCGTTGTCTCAGCAGCTCGAAGAACAGAATCGGGCCATAAATAATCCCCTGTGGCTTCATCAACACCGCTATCGTAAACAATACGGTGGACCAGCCTACTCTGTTTTCCACCAACAACACAACCATACCCACAATCAGCAATGTAAAGAATGAATCTACTTGTCCCCAGAAGGTCGAATTGATAAATACCGCCGGGTTAAATACATAGAACAATGCCAGCCCGATGCTGATTCCAAAGCCGACTCGTTTGCTCGCCAACCGATACAGCATGTACGCTGTCGCGATATCGGCTAATATATTCGGAAGCCGTAGCAGCACGGACATATAGGGACTGAAAGCGTCCGTAGAGCCGATTTTACCGATCACATATAAAATATAAATATAGAACGGCGGATAATCACTTGATCCGTTCGTGTAAAATCCCGTTAAGCTGTCCGCTGCCGTTGTAGCCCAGTTACGGAATAGCATTAAATCCATGTGCCCCGAAATCCACGGCGCTATCGCCATTCTTAAAAAGAATCCCACGCCAAGCACGGTCCATAACATCAGCCCCCGGTTACGTTCCCCGATCTTCCATACACTGGCCCGAAAACGGTACACAATGAATACAAACGCACCGAAGAACAAAGCGGCAAAGATCGCCAGCGGAGTCGCATAAGCAGATGAAGACTGTCCGCCTCTTCCACCACTCATACCACCGCCGGGTCCGCCCATGCTCATACCAGGGCCGCCGTTACCGGACATACCGCCCGGACCTCGCTGTTGCCCGTCTCTGACAGCACCGTTGCCTCCGGAGGTAGATGTGTCATTCCCGGCCGTTGTACCTTTGTCACCCGATGTCGATGTACCTTGGGTGGATGAATCGGCAGATTGGCCTGTCGTACCTTGACTCTTACCGTCAGAGCTGTCCATGGTATCCGTCGATGTCGAATTGGAGCGGGTATCCTGCCCTACATTTCCTGCTCCACGATTTCCAGCGCTCTGTCCGTTCGAGGGGCGTTGCCCCGGCGCTCCCATGCCTCTACCGGGTCCGCCGCCTCCTCCAAATCCGCCGGACGGGCCCTGTCTAATAGCAGCAGACTGGGATGCCGAGCTGCCAGAATAACTCCATAACGAAACCACACTAACCACAGCACACAATATGAGACTGAACAGAAGTATATATTTCAGGCGGTTCTCTTTCCACACGTTCAAATCCGATGCACCTCTCTCTGTATCTATTTTCCTCATATTGTATCTGTCATAGCTGAGGGCATCGTGAGTTCTGGCTGAAAGTTGGCTGAATACAGAATCATTTCTTCACAAATTGCCGCTCCATCTCCTGAATGGCCCGTTCGATTGAGTCCTGTGGATGTTCAAGCAGGTTGCCATGTCCGACAGCCAGTAGAGATGGCTTGAATCGCGCCAGCTTTTTGGCGCTTTCCAGTGAAATTTCCCTGTTCCAGGTGGCCAGTGCGGGAAATGGAAACAGCGGCTTAAGCCTCCCTGACACCGCAACGCCGCCTCGGACCTGGAGGGCATCGCCTGCAATCAATGCACGGGTACGAGTGTCCAGAAATGCCATCGAGCCTGGCGTATGTCCCGGTGCGCTGATCGCCAGCAACGAACCCACATGATCCCCTTCTTGCAGCAGAACGTCAGGCTGTGTACGGATGTTTTTGGGCACACTGCCCCGAATCGGAGTATTCGGTTCACCCGTATCCAGCGATACATCGCCCTTTAACAGCCGCGCATCCCGTCTGGAAATGAATACTTGCACATCCGGATGCCGTGCCTTCAACCTATCCAGTGCACCCACATGATCCTCATGGGCATGAGTAAGTACAATTCGTAGGATTGGCTGCCCCATCCGCGCAACAGCCTTCTCGATACCATCTGCACTATAAGGAAGTCCGGCATCTATCAATGTTAGCCCCTCCTTTTCCTGCACCAAATAGCAGTTCACCGGGAACAGTCTCGGCAGAAACGTCAATTGAACTACATGCTGCACCTGAACAACACGCATCCATCTCATCTCCTCATCTTGTTTAAAACTAATTATATTAGTATTATAAATAATATCATTAGTTTTAAACAAATCTTTTCGCAGATATTCCGCAGCAAAAAGGCAGACCCGGAATAACATCCCTGGTCTGCCTCTCTCCAACTATGATGTGAATGCTCCTAAATCCATCAACCCTGCTGGACAGCCTCAGCAATGGGCGTGCTGCCTGACGCCAGATTAATCGCACGGTGATACGTCTGCCGTTCATCCAGTGCCGCTACTACCACTGCGGCTACATCCTCACGGGAAATGGTACTAACGGAAGGATCATCCTCCGTAGCGACCTTTCCAACACCGGGATCATCTGTCAGTCCACCCGGACGAAAGATCGTGTAGTCCAGATTACTCGCTTCCAGCAGGCGGTCTGCATAATGCTTCGCCACGTAGTACGGCTTAATCGACTCAGGCCATTGCTCCCGATTCTCCGCATGCCTTGCGCTGACCATAATGAAGCGGCGGATGCCCGCCTGCTCGGCAGCCTCCATAGCCTTGACCGCTCCATCGAGGTCGATGAGCAGGGTTTTGTCCGCGCCTGTTTTGCCACCGGAGCCAGCCGTGAACACGATAGCGTCGCTACCCTTTACGGCTGCGGCAATGTCGTCAACCGTTCCTTCGAGGTCAGCTATCACCGTTTCCGCGCCCAAGCGTTCAAGCGCTTCGGCCTGATCCTGATTGCGGATCAACGCCTTTACGCGATGCGCTCCATTTTCACCCAACAGACGAACGAGATGTCTGCCTACTTTTCCATTTGCGCCAATCACCAGTACGTTCATAATATCCCTCCTGTATTCGCAGTCTCTCTTCTACATTATACAGAAGTATTTTACCCGTATGGTTCAGGACGCAATCAGATGGGTACGCCGAGTTTGTGATCAAGCGTTGCCTTAAAGCTTGGTTCCCCGCTCCCAGCACTCCACTTGCTCTAGCCCCGGAATGCTATCTTTATAGAAGACAGGGTCCTGACCCGCCTTTTTCTGCCGTGAATAATCCTTTAAAGCTGCAAAAGCGACTCGGGATAAAAGGGCAATGGCAATCAGATTGACAACGACCATCATCCCCATGAATAAATCGGCAATATCCCACACCAGCTGCACCTTGGCCACTGCTCCGAAAATCACCATGCCAATTACAGCAGCGCGATACAGCCATACCCAGATTTTCTTCGATTTCATAAACTCAATGTTCGTTTCGCCGTAATAGTAGTTACCGATCAATGTGCTAAAAGCGAACAGGAATACCATAATGGCAAGAAAACCGGACGCCCACGGGCCGATGTGCACACTCAGAGCCGCCTGGGTCAGCTCAATCCCGCTAAGCCCCGGCTTCGTATACGCCCTGGATAACAAAATAATCATTGCCGTGCTTGTACAAATAATAAGCGTATCCGTTAACACTCCAAAAGCCTGAATCAAGCCTTGCTTGACCGGATGGCTGGTGTCTGCGGTAGCTGCCGCATTCGGTGCGCTCCCCATTCCTGCTTCATTGGAAAACAAACCACGCTTGATGCCGTGCATCAAGGCTGCCCCGAGGGAGCCTCCCGCAACCTGCTCGAAACCGAACGCACTGCGTACGATCAGGGACAACACCTGCGGCAATTGCTGAATATTAATGATTACAATAAACAGCGCAATTCCGATATACAGCACTGCCAGTACAATGACGATATATTCCGACATTTTGGCAATCCGCTTGATCCCCCCAAAAATAATGACCGCAAACACAGCCGCCATCAGCAGACCCACAACCAGCCGACTCGTGCCGAAGGCATTTTCGAAAGCTAGCGTAATCGTGTTGGACTGCACCGCGTTAAAGACCAGACCAAAGCTCAGTGTAATCAGTATCGCAAAAACAATACCCATCCACCGCTTCTTCAATCCGATCTCCATGTAATACGCGGGGCCACCGCGGAATCCATCTTTGTCCTTCACTTTATATACTTGGGCTAATGTGCTTTCAACGAAGCTGGAGGCTGATCCGATAATCGCAATGATCCACATCCAGAACACCGCACCCGGCCCACCCAGCGCAATGGCAAGAGCAATCCCCGTAATGTTACCCGTACCCACACGTGCCGCCATGCTGATACAAAATGCCTGAAAAGGCGAAATGCTGTCCCTGGAGCCGCGTTTTGACTCTTTTAGTACCCGGAACATATCTCCGATCATTCGTACTTGCAGACCCTTAGTGCGGAACGTAAAAAATAGTCCCAATGCGATCAGCATGACAATTAACAACTTGGACCAGAAAAAGTCGTTAATTACACCGAGCACATCCTGTAAAACCTGTTGCATCCACAATCCCCCAATATCCCTTGATTCATTCTCTCTGTAGAACCGGTTCCATACTCGGCCGTTTAACAGTATTTTTTGAGTATACCAATTTTTAGCCACACAGAACAGATAATTATACATTTTATTTTATAGAAGCCATTAACAGGAAACCTCACAGAGTTTGAACCTCATGTTATACTCATTTCTGTTGCACACGCAAACCTGCCAAAAAAGTGTTCATCATGACTTCAATACTCCGATCCACTTCTACGGGTAAACCGAAGCCGCCCTTCTGTTCGAGCGAGGCAAAACCGTGAAGCAGACTGCGGAATCCCCTCGCCGCATGAACACAATCCTCTTCCTTAAATCCGTAGCCGCTGGACAGAACAGAAATGACAAGCTCCGCCACACGATCCGCAGCCTGCCTCACTTCGGTATTATTTCGATCAGTTGCATACAGCATCGCTTCATACAAACCGGGTCGCTCGCGGGCATATCGCATATAGGCTTTCCCCATAGCGGTCAGTGCATCGTCACCCGCTCTGCCAACCGCCGCGCTCATCAAAGCTTCTTCCAACTGTCCCAGGCTGTGTAGAGCCAGCACTTGGCGCAGTCCGTTCAACCCGTCCACGTGGTTATACAAAGACGGGGGGCGAATGTGCAGCTTCTGCGCCAGCGTGGTGAGCGTGACATCGCCCATCCCCCGTTCATTGGCAATGTCCTCGGCAGCCTGTAGAATATCGTGCAGCTTCACTCCGTTTCTGGGTGACATCAGCATTTCTCCTTTAATCGAATTTCTAATTTCTATGTAAGGCATTGACGTGAGCATTTTGCATAAAGCGTCGGGAATCGAATGATGCAAAATGCTGACGTATAAAAATACAAAATGAGCCTGATTTCTATTTTAGCTAATCCTATTAGTTTACCTATTAGTTTATACAAAAAAGCTATGGTTTGAAAGCATATCAGCTTTTACTGATATAATGAACGAAGCAAGATCATAGAGCGGGTCTGACCACTTTTTCGATCCCATGTAAAGGAGATAGCTATATCTATGGATCCCAAGCCACTTCCAGCCATTGAATTTAAGCACATCACCAAATACTTCATCGGGTCTGAACGTCAACGTGCTGTCCTGAATGGAATTACGGCAAAAGTTTCTCCCGGCAAAATCACCACGCTGGTTGGCCCGTCCGGGTCTGGTAAAAGCACGCTGCTTTCACTGTGTAATCTTCTACTGACGCCGGATGAAGGGGAAATCAGCGTATTCGGCAAGCCCCTTTCCGAATGGGAAATCCCTGAACTGAGACGAAAGGTCGCACTGGTTTTTCAGGATGCCCCCATGCTGCAAGGAACCGTTCTGTATAATCTTCAGACCGTAGAACGGTTGCATGGCACGGTGCTGCATGATCCAGGCGACTTGTTAGAGCGTGTAGGGCTTACCCGCGATCTACTGGAGCAAAAGGCGCAGGAGCTATCCGGAGGTCAAAGACAGCGCTTGGCCTTGGCGCGAACGCTTGCGAACCTCCCGGATATTTTACTGCTGGATGAGATTACTTCCGCACTGGACCCGGCCTCGGTCAAAGAGGTAGAGGAACTGTTGCTTCAAATGAACAAAGAAGAGGGAACGACGATGATCTGGATTACGCATCATATGGAACAAGCCCGCAGAGTAGGCCATGAAACATGGCTGATGATCGACGGAAAGCTCGTAGAGCAAGCGGATACCGAGGCTTTTTTCGATGCACCACAGCACAATGAAACCCGCAGGTTCATAGCAGGAGAATGGGTATGACAATTGTTGCCCTGATTCTTTCTCTCGGTTTTGTGTTCATCGCCATCGTCATGTCCAAATCCCTCAAGCTCGGTTTGGATCGGGATATTATCATCGCCACGATCAGGGCATCGGTTCAGTTGCTGGCCATCGGCTATGTGCTGCACTTGATTTTCGGGATGCAGAGCTACGGATTTATCGCATTATTCATTCTGCTCATGATCACCGTAGCCTCCCAAAATGTGGCACGCAAAGGACGATTTATTCCCGGCCTGATGTGGAAATCATTCCTGACGCTGCTGTGTGTGGAAATCGTTACACAGGCATTCCTGATTAGCCTGCATATCATTCCGGCGACAGCCCGGTATATGATTCCGATTAGCGGCATGATCATTGGCAGCTCCATGATTTTGTCCAGTCTGCTGGTGTCCCGGCTCAAGTCGGAGGTGCTGCTGCGCAAGCCTGAAATCATGCTCATCCTGGCACTAGGTGGCACACCGAGACAAGCCATTTTCCCTATACTCAAGGATTGCATACGCTCCAGTATGATTCCAACCATTGAGGGACAGAAAACGCTGGGGCTTGTCCAACTTCCCGGCATGATGACCGGGCAGATTATCGCAGGAGCCAATCCCATTGCCGCTGTCCGTTTGCAGCTGCTGATCGTATTTACCACCATGACCTCTGCTATTCTGACCAGCGTGCTGCTCAGCCTGTTCATTTATCCGGCATTATTTACCCGCCAGCAGCAGCTTCGCACAGAAGCATGGGAACGCTGATCCCTATCAAACTCCGGCGCAAAGGCGTTGAAATCCAAAGACATGGAGTTTATATCGTTTTATTGTGCAAAAGTCTATCTGCCAGATGATCGGCAGGTAGGCTTTTTAGTGTATATTCTGGTCCCTGCACGACAAAAAATACTGTGATTTATACCAACATCAGGCTTATAATATACATATATAGGTTAAATATCAATTAACGTTCATTTTTCATCAAGAGAGTAAACTATTGCAAACATTATCCTTCCGAGAGGGGGCATAGAAGCTTGGGTTTCGTGCAGAGCAAAAGGGCTAATTTTGATATTGTATGCCTCGTCATCTAACAACACACAAAGGAGATAAAAAGATGAACCATCGCTTATTAATCCAAAACGGCTGTGTACTCACGCTCGATAAGACAATGGGTGATTTTAAGAAAGCGGATATTCTTATCGAGGGAAAAAAAATTGTCGCTGTTCAACCGGAGCTGGAAGCATCCGATTGTGAAGTTGTTGACGCTACAAACATGATTGTTATGCCGGGATTCGTAGATACACATCGTCACACCTGGGAGTCTGTCGTTCGGAATGTAGGTACTGATTGGTCTCTCGAAAAGTACCTGGGGCGTATGTACTATGGCAATATTGGAGCTAAATTACGTCCGCAGGATGGACATGTAGCGAATCTGCTGGGCGCGCTGGAAGCGTTGGATGCAGGGGTTACCACGCTACTAGATTGGTCGATGATTAATTCACCCGAGCATACGGATGAGCTGATCCGGGGCTTGCAAGAATCGGGAACACGAGCGGTCTTTGCCCACGGAGTTCCTGGTGATGGCGAATATTGGTCCAGAGAAAGCCAGATACGACAATCCGATGACAGCAGACGGGTGAAAAAGCAGTATTTCTCATCAGATGACCAGTTGCTTACCATGGGGTTAGCCATAAGAGGACCAGAATTTAGCGCATGGGAAACAACAGTTGATGAGATTCGATTCGCTCGGGAGCTTGGTGTGCTGTGTACAATGCATTTAGGGTTCGGGACATGGGGTTCGGTGGATCGATCGATTGAAAAATTGCATAAGGCTGGACTGCTCGGATCGGATCTTAACTTTGCCCATGCCAATACACTCAGCTATGAGGAGTATAAGCTAATCGCAGATTCGGGCGCCTCCATTTCCGTTACTCCAGAAATCGAAATGATGATGGGACATGGCTATCCGGCTACAGGGCTATTTATGGAGAACGGAGGAAGACCCTCACTAGGAGTCGATGTTGTAGTATCAACCGGTGGAGACATGTTTGCACAAATGAAGTTCGCCTTGCAAGCAGAACGTTCCAGAATCAATGGAAAGATTTTATCCACAGGAGAAATGCCGGTGGAACTCACCATTTCAGCACGGGACATTATAGAATTCGCGACGATTGACGGTGCCCGAGCATTGGGACTGGATCATAAGATCGGTACGTTAACTCCGGGAAAAGAAGCCGATCTGATTATGATTCGAACCAACGATCTGAATATGTTTCCGGTAAATCATCCAATCGGTGCTGTTGTGCAATGTGCAAACACGAGCAACGTCGATTCAGTGTTTGTGGCTGGGAAAGCTGTCAAACGGAACGGAAAAATGCTGCATGTAGACATCCAACGCTTGCGCAAGTTAGCCAATGAGTCCAGAGATTATATTTTCGCACAAAACGGGGTGCCTGAAGAAGCATGGCCAATCTGATTTGCTGTAGGGTGCCATGCAACTCAAGTCAAATATTCCTGCATTCCGCCTGTTAAGATGGAATCGAAAGGAGGGAACCATCGTGTACGAATGGAACGAAATGGTCCAACTCATGATTGATTGGATTGATAATAATCTTACTTCAGCACCATCGTTGTTGAGAATGTCCAATCAGTTAGGCTACTCTCCTTATTACTGTACAAAACAGTTCCATTCTCTTACAGGAATGACGTTAAGGGATTATGTGTGGATGCGCAGGATTAGCCGTGCAGCCCTTGAACTCCGGGATAGCAATGCCCGCATCCTCGACGTTGCCATAAAGTATGGGTTTTCTTCACAGGAAGCTTTTACACGAGCATTTGTAAAAGCCTTTGAAGTAACCCCGGCTGTATATCAAAGAGGGCCAAGACCTATTCCGTTAGCGATTCGTGTTGAAGTGTTCTCTCCTTATCATTATCATTTGAAGGAGCGGGATCAGATGGTTAAGGAACATTTGCAAGAAGCCGAAATCAAAATTGAGCGTATACCAGCACACAAATTTATTGGAATCTGGGATACCTCTTCTCGAAACTACGGTGATTTCTGGAGAAACGGTCATAATTGTGATGAAATTTGCGGAACACTGGAAAGCATGTCTCATCTCAAGCTACCCGAACAATTGGGTCAAACCGCAGGCTGGTTCTATCAGGATGGTCAGAAGGGCTATCTCTATGGAATACCGGTTGCCGCTGATTACGCTGGAGAGATTCCAGCAGGAATGGAGTGCCGGAGCATTCCCGAATCAGATTATCTGGTGTTTTTTCACCCGCCCTTCAATTATTTAAAAAACAATGGAGAGGTTATGAGAATTGTGGAGGAGAAGGCTTGGAGCTTTGACCCTACCAGCATGGGATATGAATGGGATGAGGAAACGAAGCAGGATTATCAACGGCATTTCCCGGAGGGATACGGCTACGCAGTGTTACGTCCAGTGAAAAAAGTGTAGAGAAAAAGAATCCCAAGAAGCAGCTACGATCAGGATGCTGTTAATCGTCTTGCTAAAGTCTATTGAAAAATAAAAACGGTTTATTACTAACGGGTTCCGTTTTGAGGTGCAATACACATCGCATTGACATTGTGGACACAATACGATGTAAATATAGAATAAACCGATCACTGAATCATACAGTTGTCGGTTTATTCTTGATCAGTATTTTTATTTTGCAAGTGAATATCAATGATTTTAACCCAATCCGGTAAAAATGCCACATGATGTTTTATCGTTTCACTATCTGATTCCAATACAATCACGCCATCTGAGCTGCTGTTGTCAATGACAATTAAATGATCGATAAGCTTCAGATGTGATAGTAGATTACCCAGTGAGGTCTGATGCCGTCTTATAATATCAGCGGTATCAATATGGTGACCCCCATTTCGAACTCGTGCAGCAACTCGCTCGATATTAAGACGATAATCACCTAGACCCACATAAAACATGATGACTTCAAAGCCATTTTCTTTTGCCACACGCATTTGTCGAATCACATTGCCACCAGCAAGTGTCGTCTCTACGGTAAAATCCCGTTTATTTCTTATACAATCCCGCGCTAGTTTAATCGCTTCCTTTCCTGCCGATACTTTGCGTCGATCAGGGTTTTCACGATCAATCCCTCGTGCTAATGCATCGGGATCGATATTAACACTTACACCAAGTTTATCAACGATTAGATTACGTATTGTACTCTTACCACTTCCGTTGTTCCCTGCGAATACAAACATAGTAGCAAACGGATCACTCATGATAAATATCCTGTTCATTGATTCGTTCAACTTGACCATTACTGTACTCTTTAACAAACTGACCATCCGGCGTTTTATAGACAATATAGGTGCCATTTGCTTTAGCGTCTAGTTTAGCTCTATCTCCAGTTAGTTTGATTAACTTGCCTAGGTCATGTGTACGATTCATTCAGCCATCACCATCCAATTCAAATTATATATCGAGAGTATATCATAAATCGAAAGGCCATAGAGAACTCATTCAAAAGCATACCGATACCAGACAATATGACTATGCAAATTAGTGGGACCAAAAAACACACTATCCAAATCTTATAGCTTTCCCTCTACTTTCAGCTTTTTTATTCGTCTATAACAACAAATACAATTACGGAGGTATAGAAAATGAACTCCATCTCGAAAATGGCTTGCATATCTATTTTAAGCCTTACTTTACATGGTCCCATTAAATGCTGTTCAAAGTTTACCTGGTGTATCCATCCACCAAGACAGTGACAATAGACCGTAGCGGTGAAAAAACGCTATTGAAAGTTGGACAAAAAAATGCAACGCTTGGTTCAAAAAATATAAGCTTGCCCGTTGCCACTACTTTGAAAAACGGACGGGTTATGGTCCCTCTCCGATTCATTGCTGATTCATCCGGTGCGTATGTCTCCTGGAATCCAAAATCTCAGACGGCCTATGTAGCGAAAGCAAGCAATGAAATAAAAAGCAAATATACATCGGATAAGCTTAATGTATCCAGAGGAGCAGCAATCAAACTTCCTAAAGTTAGCAATTTAAAAGAATTTACACCCAAAGGGTATGAAAATCTGAATACAGACTATTATTTTCCTGAAGGCAAATCAGATTCGTTTTTTATTCAGGAGATGGATGTAATTTCATACTATAAAATTAGCAACGATCGTAGTGAATTAATATGGACAGCACGTTTTGACTCAACAAAAAAAGAAAGCAGCGGTCTATCCTTTTTGCCTTATAAATTGCTGGAACAAGACGGCCAGAAACCTACAATCCAAGGTCGAATCAACCATTTTAATTTCATGGCCGCCATTGGAGAAATCAGTTACAATCTCATTGACAATAATGGGAAAGAAATAAACCCAGGGCAAAAACCAGTTGATCCAACAAATTTCTTTTTTGATATCCCTGATGAACAAAAATAAATCGAATTGACTTTGCATGCGTGCTCTATAATAGCCTAATGCTTTCATGATGCCCGCATGCGGATAGCTACAAATTATCTTCTAAATTATCGTCTACCTTCTCAGGCTCATACTCGACCGTTTTATAGTCAGGGGATGAAGGAATCATATTTACCACAACATTCCTCATCTTTAACTTGTACTTCCCTTCCTCAAAAGCAAGAATATGCTTGATAGGAGGTAACTCCATATCCGCATACTTCGTTATCAACGAAACGATAATCATCAGACAGTGAAAGCATCTTATCGTAATCGCGACTCATAGAAGCGTTCATATATTCTGAAAATGTCGAGACAGCAGCTTCTTTGGGCTTATCGGGAAGTTTATAAGGTTCTTTATTCCCTCCAAAACCTGTAGCCATTACAGTCAAAATCCCTCCCAAGACAACCAAGCAAGCCAACTTTTTGCATGGTCCTTCACGCTAAGCCTGAAGGAGCTCATACAGAAACATCCCGATGCCAGACAATATGACTATGCAAAATGGCTTGGCGTGTCACAAGGACGTGTATCTCAACTTAAAAAGTTACTGTAAAATGCAGCATAACTTCTTGAAAACCCCATTCATTTAAATCCAAGGCCATCCTTTTAAAATAATTTTATTTTAACGTGAATACTCACTGAATACCTTTGTTACCTTATGTAAGGTCGTCTTCTCATCCTGTAAACTAAGTTTCATCAAGCGATAACCGCTGGATCATAGAGAGGATGAGATATTCATGAGTGTAGAAAATAGAGTTTTAGCGATACAAGATGGTCTGGACGGACGTGTGAATGCAGTCATAGATCAAACCCTTGCCGAGAAGCGCCTGGTTGGCGCAGTCGTCATGATATATATGGATGGTTCACCCGTGTATGTGCGAGCGGCCGGGCTGGCTGATCGAGAAGAAAATATTCCTATGCGCGAGGATGCTTTATTTCGGCTCTCTTCTGTATCCAAGCCGATTGTATCTACAGCGGCCTTGGTTTTGGCAGCCCAAGGACAGATTGGACTCGATGAATCCATTGAACGCTGGTTGCCGGACTTTCGCCCCCGCTTGATCAGCGGCGAGCAACCATCCATTACGGTACGGCAATTGCTCACACATACTGCCGGGCTGACCTATGGCTTTTTAGAGGAAGAAGGCGGAGGCCCCTATCAACGTGCAGGCGTATCGGATGGCATGGATTTCTCAAATCTTACGCTTGAAGAGAACTTGCAACGTTTGGCTTCTGTGCCTCTGTTGTATACACCGGGTAAAGCATGGGGTTATTCCATTGCCACCGATGTACTCGGTGCAATCATTAGTCGCGTATGCGGCACAACCCTTGAGCAGGCTGTTAAAAAGCTCGTTACAGAACCTCTCGATATGCATGATACCCGTTTCTCGGTCGCTGATGCCGGACGACTTGCGGCTCCTTATGTTAACGATACAGCCGAACCCCGGCGGATGCGTGAGCTTGAGGTTCCGCAGGTGTTTGAAGGCACGGCGGGACTTCGTTTTCAGCCTGCACGCGCCTTTGATCCCACGGCTTTCCACTCTGGCGGCTCTGGTATGATTGGCAGCGCAAAAGACTTCATGCGGCTGCTGGAAACACTGCGAAACGGCGGCAATCCATTACTTTCAGAGGAATGGGTCCGTGAAATGGGCACCATCCAGACCGGGAATCTCTCCTTGGCAGGCTGGCCGGGGCGGGGCTTTGGACTGGGATTCACCGTACTCCAAAATCCCGACGAAGGCGAAACAGCAGAATCCCCCGGAACGTGGCGCCTCGGAGGAGCTTACGGTCATTCATGGTTCGTTGATCCCGCGCAAAGACTCAGCGTTGTTGCCTTTACCAATACAGCATTTGAAGGTATGTCGGGTCCGTTTACAACCGAGCTTTGCCAAGCCATTTACGGCAGCTCAAATAGGGTCTAATAAAGCGGGAGTTACATGTTTAAGCTCTACAGGCGAGGATAAGACGATTAACGTGGTAGAGTGACCGTGCTTTCCGCACTCATCCCCGAATTGCTCCAGCTTAAGCATGGATTCGACCATAACCTTAAGTAAATAATTTTGCTCACCGCTAATTCGATGACACTCAATGACTTCAGGCGCAGATTGGCAAAACTCAACAAATGAGTTGCATTGATTCGTGTGCACGAGCACATGAGCCATGATCGGCTTTCCGACTTTCTCATGTGAAACCATGGCACGATATCCAGTGATAATGCCTTTATCCTCCATGCGCCTTACTCTTTCCGTGACAGCGGGCTGGGAAAGTCCAACCTCCTTGCCCAGCTCGGTCATAGAGATGCGTGCCTGGTTTTGTAGACATAACAAAATTTTATGATCCACTTGGTCCATAGGTAATCTACTCCTTAAATACAAGGTTATATTGCATATATACTTTATTTTTTATCATCTATTCAGACAATGGCTTTGAATTATATCCAACAATCGAATATTACCATGTAAAACTATGACGGTAAAGAGAACTGCTATAGAGAAGGACTTGATACCCTATAGCCAAAGAAAACCGGCTAACACGATGCATATGTGTTAGACCGGTTTTTGTTTAGAAAACAGGTTCCCTACCTGTTGATTGCGTGTGGCTTGGATTAGATCAGCGTGTAGCCGCCATCCGGGAACAGCACGCTTCCGGTGGTGAACTTGTTCGTCATCAGATACAGCACGGTATGCGCGATTTCCTCGTTATAACCCACCCGATGGAGCAAGGTTACTTCCTTATATTCCTCAAAAGCTTGCGCCCGCTGTTCGCCCTCGGGACCGTCTCTCCAGATGGTGCCGGGAGATACAACATTGACCCGTACCGGAGCCAATTCTACCGCCAAAGCTTTACCCAAGCTTTCGATTGCGCCGTTAGCCGCCCCGTATGTAGCGCCAAAGCCCATCGGCCGCTGGCTGAATGCTCCAGACATGAGGACGATGGAGCCTTCCTTGGAAATATGCGGAACCGCATGCTTGGCAGCGAAATATTGCGGCCAGAATTTCCCCTCAAACGGCGTCTTCGCCTTTTCCGTATCAATCGTGATCGGACCACGTGTGTAGCTCGCGCCTGGTGTAAACAGATGGTCGAATGCGCCGACCTTTTCAAAAAATGCCTGCACTTCCTCCTCCTTCTGATTATTCAGTTGGAAGGTTTCCACCAATTCGGCAGGGATAACTTTCTTCGCCTGCTCCAGTTTCTCCGCAGAACGTCCAGCGATCACGATACTCGCTCCCTGCTTTGCTGCTTCTATCGCTGTTGCCAGCCCTATACCTGCACTGCCGCCAATGACGACGACACGTTTATGATGTAAATTCATACAATTCTCAGCTCCTTTGTACGGATTATATCATAACTATTTTATTAGCATACATAATTTTATTCGGATGGGCTTTCCTGCACCGTGCTTTTGCGGTAGGATGTCGGCGACTGACCGGACCAGCGCTTGAATTGCCTGCTAAAATGCGCAATGTTCCCGTAGCCGAGCATATCGGTAATTTGCTGCACCGTCCATTGGGGATCTGCTAATAGTAACTTGGCCTCGTGCAGGACAAGGCCAGACAGATACACACGGGGAGATACACCGAAGACACTACGAAATACACGATTACAATGGGAAACGCTAATCCCTAATTCCGATGAAATGCCTTCAATCCCATCATGCTTTTCTACAGAGTCGATTTGTCCAAAATGCTGATTCACTCTGCCCTGAAGTCGGCTGGCAATCTGATAGGCAAGCTCAGCCTGCACGTATCCGCGCCCCGGCAGATGTGCCGCTTCACTGGACACCGCCTCCCACAACGTAGCGAACAGCTCAAATACGGCAGATTGTATCCGCATACGCTTCGCCACCGAATCTCCTGCTTTTTCGGCATCGGGCGTGGAGAGGTCGAGCAGCTTATCCAGCGCTGGTCCCATCTGCCTCGCTACCGCACCTTCGGCTGGAAACAGCACTTGCTCCAGACGACTCAGCAACGAAAGAAACAACTTGTCATCAATGTCGAAATGCATGCAAAAATACGTAAAGCCCTCCCCGCTGCTGTGGCTGGAGTGAAAGATTCCCGGTCGCAGCAGCACCAGATCCCCCTGCCGCTGTGTATAGCTGCGACCATTCACCACCATCACCTGCTCTCCTGCAAGCACGATATTAATTTCATATTGAGGATGCTCGTGTGGTGGGTAGTTCCAGTCCCTTCCGACACTTCGCGTATGAATGGCAAACAGATTGACCGTCGTTCGCACATCGGGAAAAAAGAATTCCTCTCCAGTAGCTGTAGGATCTGGATGGTCTGGGCGATTCGGTACACGTGGTGACGACATGCTTCCCCTCCTTGCGTACATAGGATTTTACTCCAGTATATCGTTTTCGGCGCGATTTAGATAAATTAATGCGCGATTTGACAATGGCTCCCCGGAGCGTAGCATGCTAGGCTCTATATGAGATCAAGTGAGTATAGCATATGGCGAATATATGAACATGCTGCAAAATACTTTTGTATATGAAAGTCACTCTTTATGTTGAAAGGGGTTTCATTATATGACGAAAAATATATTTTATAACACGCAACACTCACCTATCGGAGCCTTCTCCAGCTTTACGCTCGGGTTCAAAGGTAATCGGGGTGGACTCGGCCTGGAGCTGGGCAAGCCAGCAGATGAAAATGTATATATCGGGCTGCAATCCAGAGACGGTGAGGTATATGAGGCGCTTCCCTTTTTTACAGTCGCACAGGACGAAAGCGCCCGATACGATGTGGAGAAAAAGGATAAACGAACGGAGCCGCAGCTCGGTGCCTTTGCCGATCAAGACATTACCCGTGAGCTGAAAGCGGGCACGGATACATGGAGTGCTGGAGATTTAACGTTCCGGCTGTATTCTCCTGTCCGTCCGGTGCCGGAGCCGGGAAAAGCGGATGCGGATGAGCTGCGGGCAGCGCTGGTTCCGGCGGTATTTGCCGAGCTTACGGTCGATAATACGCAGGGAACGGCTGCGCGGAGAGCTTTTTTCGGCTATCAGGGCAGTGATCCGTACAGTGGCATACGCATTGTAGGAGAAGACCCACGCAGGGACGCTGTGGATTCTCCCCACTCGCAAAGACTCACGGGCGTTGGCCAAGGGCGCAGCACAGCTATTGTGACTAATAGCAGCGAAGCGATACCTGCAAGTGGATTTGCAATGGAGAACCTTCTCGGGGAAAGCATGGACGAGAATTTATCCTTTGGCCTGGGCGTGACGGGTGCGCTCCTCATGGACGTTCCCGCAGGCGAAAAGCGCACGTATTCCTTCGCCATATGCTTCTATCGCGGCGGTATCGTGACGACAGGCATCGAGGCGACGTATTACTATACTCGTCTATTCAAGGATATTGAAGACGTGGCGAGCTATGCTTTGGAGCATTTTACAGACCTGACCGCAGCCTGTATTCAGACTAATCGCTGGATGGAGTCGGTAAGCTTGAGCCCGGATCAGGAATTTATGCTCGCGCAGGCGATTCACAGCTATTACGGCAGCACCCAGTTGCTTAGTCAGCAAGCGGATGGAGAACCGATCTGGATTGTGAACGAAGGCGAGTATCGGATGATGAATACGCTCGATCTGACGGCGGATCAGCTCTACTATGAATTGATTTTGAACCCGTGGACGGTACGCAACGAGCTGGAGTGGTTCGTCAAACGGTACAGCTACCGGGATGAGGTACGGTTTCCGGCAGACGAACAAACCTATCCGGGCGGCATCACGTTTACGCATGATATGGGCGTGGCAAATGTGTTCTCCCGTCCGGGGTACTCCTGTTATGAGCTGGCAGGGATTGACGGTTGCTTCTCTTATATGAGCCACGAAGAGCTGGTGAACTGGCTATGCTGCGCCACAGTGTATATCGAACAGACACAGGACCAGGCGTTTACGACGCGTATGCTGCCTATCTTGCGTGAATGCTTTGATAGTATGCTACAGCGGGATCATCCAGACCCGGCACAACGAAACGGCTTAATGGGCTTGGATAGCTCCAGAACCCTTGGAGGCACAGAAATTACAACCTACGATAGTCTGGACGTATCGCTGGGCCAGTCCCGCAACAATATTTATTTGGGCAGCAAATGCTGGGCGGTATATGTTGTGCTGGAAAAGCTATTTGCCTCAGAAGGGCTTGCTTCCCTTTCACGGGAAGCAGGCTTACAGGCAGACAAATGCGCAGCAGCGATCACGGCGCAGATGACAGACAAGGGCTATATTCCTGCCGTCATTCAGGAGGGCAATGATTCACAGATTGTCCCTGCGATTGAGGGGCTGATCTTCCCTTACTTCACAGGCTGCGAAGAGGCACTTCAACTCAATGGGCGATTTGGCGGATATATCCAAGCGCTGCGACGCCATTTGGAAACGGTGCTGGCACCGGGAGTTTGCCTGTTCAAAGATGGAGGCTGGAAGCTGTCATCAACCAGTAACAACTCCTGGCTGAGTAAAATCTATCTGTCGCAGTTTATTGCCCGTGAGCTGCTGGAGCTGCCTTGGGAGGAAGCAGGGCAGGCCGCAGATGCTGCCCATGTCTCATGGCTCCTGCACCCTGAGGAATCCTATTGGTGCTGGAGCGACCAAATGCTCTCCGGTATTGCCCACGGCAGCAAATATTATCCGCGCGGAGTTACCGCTATTTTGTGGCTGTATGAAGGCAAGGGCAACCGTCTGGTTCTTCCCCGGCACATGAGTCTGGATCAGGAGCAGCATGCCTGACACTAACCTTCACCTGCCCAAAAGGAGGCCCCAAATATGAGCAAGCGCAGGGATATGCAAAAAGAGAGCGGCTATGACGCTTGGCTGCATTATCACCGCAATCGCAAGGTGGAGGATTTGCCCGCTTGGTGCAGAGTCATCGTGGTTCAAGAGGCAGATGAAGTGCTTCACACGGCTGCGAGTGAGCTTCAGCACGGATTGACCTCCATGTTCGGACAGCAGCCGAAGATTAGTACCGTTCCTGTGAATGCGCCATTCATTGTGCTAGGTACGTTCGGAGGGCACCCGTTGGCGGCAGAACGATTTAGCGCAGAAGAACAGGCAGATGTGAGCGCAGAAGGCTACCGAATTCGTGGGATAGGGATTCCGCACCCGGCACATTCAGCTTCGTATGACTACGATGATGATGACATAAAGAGAGCGTACGTCACGATCGCCGGGCAGACCACCAAAGGCGTATTATACGGGGTTTTTCATCTGCTGCGCTACCTGCAAGGAGGACTGGATGGTGAGCTGAAGCCCGTCACCGAATCCTTGCACGCCCCCCTTCTGGATGTGTTATCCAATCCGGCTAATCCCATCCGCATGATCAACCACTGGGATAACATGGACGGTAGTGTGGAACGCGGATATGCGGGAACATCCATTTTTTTCGAAAATAATGCCTTTACTACAAATATGGACCGCCTTCGAGACTATGCCCGTCTACTTGCCTCTGTTGGCATTCAGGCGCTGTCCATTAACAATGTGAATGTCCATCACGTAGAAACAGAGCTGATTACAGACACATTTCTACCAGATGTGGCCAAAGTGGCTGCGGTGTTTCGCGCCTATGGCATCCAAATCTATTTGAGCATTAATTATGCCAGCCCTATTCAGCTCGGCGGGTTAACCACCGCGGATCCTCTGGACCCTGGCGTAGCTGAATGGTGGCAGGCCAAAGCCCGGGAAGTTTACGCCGCCGTTCCTGATCTGGGCGGCTTCGTGGTAAAAGCCGATTCCGAGAATCGGCCCGGGCCGTTCAGCTACGGGCGTCATCACGCCAATGGAGCCAATATGCTGGCAGATGCGTTGCGGCCCTGCGGCGGACGGGTGATTTGGCGTTGCTTTGTCTATGACTGCAAGCAGGACTGGCGTGACCGCAAGACGGATCGGGCTCGCGCGGCCTTTGACCATTTTAAACCACTGGATGGGCTGTTTCGGGAAAATGTCATTTTACAGATTAAAAATGGTCCCATGGATTTTCAGGTGCGGGAGCCTGTCTCCCCCCTGTTTGGCGCGCTGGAAGCTACCCAGGTATTGCTGGAATTCCAGATTGCACAAGAATACACGGGACAGCAGCGGCATCTGTGTTACCTTGTTCCGCAATGGAAGGAGGTACTGGATTTTGACACCTACGCACAGGGAAAAGGCTCCACCATCAAGCGCATCGTGAACGGCGCTCTGCATAGCAAGAGCGATTCTGCTTCTCCTTCCTCCACCAAACACACCAACTATGGGATCGCAGCTGTATCCAATATTGGAGCGGACACCAATTGGACCGGACATCTGCTCGCCCAGTCCAATCTTTATGGCTACGGTCGGTTGGCATGGGACCCGGAGCTATCCGCAGACGAAATCACTGATGAGTGGGTTCGGCTGACGTTTGGCGGACAAGGAAAGAGTGACAGCGATACAGATTTCATTCCTGCTATTAAGCAAATGCTGCTCGATTCATGGAATATCTACGAGTCCTACACCGCCCCGCTTGGGGTCGGCTGGATGGTCAGCCCCGGTCACCACTATGGGCCGGATGTAGACGGCTACGAATATTCGATGTGGGGCACCTATCATTTTGCTGATTGCCGTGGCATCGGGGTGGATCGCACGACCGCAACTGGAACGGGCTATGCAGGACAATATTTTTCTCCCCATGCCAATATCTACGAATCTACTGAAACCTGCCCGGATGAGCTGCTATTATTCTTTCATCATGTTCCTTATACGCACGCGCTCCACTCTGGTCAAACCGTCATTCAACACATTTATGATACACATTTTGATGGTGCAGAACGTGCGGTCGGCCTCAGAGACACATGGATTAGTCTGCGGGATCATCTTGATGAAGCGATCTATGAACAGGTACTGGAGCGGCTGGAGCATCAGGCTGAGCACGCCAGGGAATGGCGGGATCGGATCAATACGTATTTTTACCGAAAAAGCGGCATTGCTGACCAGAAGAATCGCCCTATTTATTAAGCCTGGATTTTGAAAAATCCTCAAGCAGTAATAACCCTTGCAATACTTTCATACAGGCTGGAACAAAGCTTCTATACGTCTAGGTTCTCTTTCCCCTATGCTGGCATTGGCTATCCGCACATTACTAAAAGGCATGCGTCTTACTCAGACCTATGCCTTATTTTTTTGCCTGAACTCATATTAAGGACACGGTTGCTAACTCAAAATGTCATATTTCTCCACCTCGAGTGTGCAATAAATTCTTCTTTTTGTGCAACCGCTTGCTTTATAATCATTTTGTAAACGTTTACAGAATGTTATCGAAATAGACTATGCTTTGGGGAGGATGATCGGTTTGACCTTGTATCGAAGTCTATGGAACAAAGGGTGCCTGATTCTGCTAAGCCTTGTGCTATCTCTGACCGCCTTCATTGGCTCACCCTCCAATACGGCAAGCGCTGCGGTTGCTGACGATTTTCAGGCTTCCGTCATGGGGCCGCTGGCGAAAATCAATGACTGGGGCGCATTCAAAAAGCAACTGCAAACGCTGAAAAGCAATGGCGTGTATGCCATCACCACCGACGTCTGGTGGGGTTATGTGGAGAGTGCAGGAGATAACCAGTTCGATTGGAGCTACTACAAGACCTATGCAGATGCGGTTAAAGAAGTGGGCCTGAAGTGGGTTCCCATCATCTCTACGCATAAGTGCGGTGGAAATGTAGGTGACGACTGCAGCATCCCGCTGCCAAGCTGGCTGTCTAGCAAGGGCAGTGCAGATGAAATGCAGTTCAAGAACGAAAACGGCTATGTCAATAATGAAGCCCTTTCGCCGCTATGGAGCGGGGTCGGCAAGCAATATGATGAGTTGTATGCCTCGTTTGCTGAAAATTTTGCCGGGTACAAAAGCATCATTCCCAAGATTTATTTAAGCGGTGGCCCTTCCGGTGAATTGCGATACCCGTCCTACTATCCGGCGGCAGGATGGAGCTACCCGGCACGCGGCAAGTTCCAGGCCTATACCGAAACAGCCAAAAATGCATTCCGCACGGCCATGAATGAAAAGTATGGATCATTGGACAAGATTAATGCGGCTTGGGGTACCCAGCTAAGCAGCCTTAGCCAAATCAATCCGCCGACTGACGGGGACGGATTTTACACGAACGGCGAGTATACTTCCACCTATGGGAAGGATTTCTTGTCGTGGTACCAAAGCGTGCTTGAAAATCATCTGGGCGTCATCGGAGCAGCTGCCCACAAAAACTTCGATTCTGTGTTCGGTGTCCGCATCGGAGCGAAGATTTCCGGCCTGCACTGGCAGATGAACAACCCTGCAATGCCTCACAGCACAGAGCATGCAGGTGGATATTATGATTACAATCGTCTTATTCAGAAATTCAAGGATGCCGATCTGGATTTGACCTTTACTGCACTGGAGATGAATGACAGTGGCACAGCACCAAATTATTCGTTGCCGTCCACACTGGTAGATACCGTCTCCTCGATCGCGAATGCCAAGGGCGTTCGCCTGAATGGTGAAAATGCGCTCCCAACGGGTGGCAGCGGATTCCAGAAAATTGAAGAGAAAATCACAAAGTTTGGTTATCACGGCTTTACGCTATTGCGCATCAACAATCTCGTCAACAGCGATGGCTCACCAACCGGTGAACTGGATGGATTCAAACAGTATATTATCAGCAAGGCCAAGCCAGGCGATAACGGCGGCGGTACAGGCAACAAAGTAACTGTATACTACAAAAAAGGCTTAAACTCGCCTTACATTCACTACCGCCCGGCTGGCGGAAGCTGGACGGCTGCACCTGGCGTGAAAATGCAGGATGCCGAAATTAGCGGCTATGCTAAAATCACTGTCGATATCGGCTCTGCCTCCCAATTAGAGGCTGCCTTTAATGATGGCAATAACAACTGGGACAGCAACAACACCAAAAACTACCTTTTCAGCACGGGGACTTCTACCTACACTCCAGGCGACAGCGGCAAAGCAGGAGCCGTCACATCAGGTGCTCCATCCGGTACCAATCCCGGAGAAGGCGGCGGTACAACCAACAAGGTAACTATATACTACAAAAAAGGCTTCAATTCGCCTTACATTCACTACCGCCCGGCAGGCGGGAATTGGACTGCCGTGCCTGGTGTAAAAATGCAGGATGCCGAGATTAGCGGCTATGCTAAAATTACTGTCGATATCGGTTCTGCCTCCCAATTGGAAGCCGCTTTTAATGACGGTAATAACAACTGGGATAGCAACAACACCAAAAACTACTTCTTCACCACAGGTACTTCTACCTACACGCCCGGCTCTAACGGAGCCGCAGGATCTATCCAAACGGGGTCGCCTTCGGGCGGCTCCACTCCCACCGAACCGAGTAATCCCCCCAATCCATCTCCCCTTGGTACAGACTGGAGCAAGCAGAGCATTTACTTTATCATGACAGACCGATTCAGCAACGGGGATACATCGAACGATAATTACGGTGGCTTCAATTCCAACAACAGCGACCAGCGCAAATGGCATGGCGGCGATTTTCAAGGCATTATCAACCAGCTCGACTACATTCAAAATATGGGCTTTACCGCCATCTGGATTACTCCGGTAACGATGCAAAAGAGCGAATTCGCTTACCACGGCTATCATACGTATGATTTTTATGCGGTAGATGGACATCTTGGTACAATGGACAAGTTCAAGGAGCTGGTCCGTAAAGCACACGATAAAAATATGGCTGTTATGCTGGACGTAGTCCCCAATCACACGGGCGATTTTCAACCAGGGAACGGCTTCGCCAAGGCTCCTTTTGACAAAACAGACTGGTATCATCACAACGGCGACATCACAGGGGCAGACTACAGCTCCAACAACCAATCGAAAATCGAAAACGGTGACGTGGCCGGATTAGATGACCTGAATCAGGACAACCCCGCAACAGCAAACGAGCTCAAAAACTGGATCAAATGGTTGTTGAACGAGTCAGGAGTCGACGGACTGCGGGTGGACACTGCCAAGCATGTACCCAAAGGCTTTTTGAAGGATTTTGACCAAGCAGCCAATACCTTCACCATCGGTGAGATTTTTAGTGGCGATCCCGCTTATGTGGGGGATTACACCCGATATCTCGATGCCGCACTGGATTTTCCAATGTATTATACGATCAAGGATGTGTTTGGACGCGATCAATCCATGACCAAAATCAAGGAACGCTACTCGGATGATCGTCACTATCGCGATACCCAGACCAACGGCGTATTTATCGACAATCATGATGTGAAACGTTTCCTCAACGAGGCCTCCGGCAAGCCTGGTGCCAGCTCTGACAAATGGCCGCAGCTCAAGGCCGCCTTGGGTTTTACTTTGACATCGCGCGGGATTCCAATTATCTATCAAGGCACCGAGCAAGGATTTAGTGGCGGAGATGATCCTGCCAACCGGGAAAACGCCGTTTTTAACGCCAATCATGAGCTGTACCAGTACATTGCCAAGCTGAACCGTGTGCGCAACAGCCACCCTGCCCTGCAAAACGGCAATCAAAAGGAAAAATGGGCAGATGACTCCTTTTACAGCTTCCAGCGCTCTAAAAACGGCGACGAGGCCATCGTACTCATCAACAACTCGTGGAACAGCCAAACCCGCACGATCGGCAACTTTGACAACCTGTCCAACGGCACCCGTCTGACCAACCAATTAAGCAACGACTCCATTCAGATCAACAACGGTTCGATCACCGTGACTCTCGCTCCGAAGGAGATTAAAATTTTCACCAAATAACCGCCGCATTTGGTTACATCGATTATTCAAATGTGCTAAAATAAATGATAGAAGGATATACTAAAAAAGAGCAAGGATGCTGGTAACATCCCTACTCTTGGCAACAGCCGCTTTGAAGAGCGGTCGGCTGAACAGGGCTAGCTCTATTAGAAATAGACCGTTTTTCCTTGTCCAGGGCGGTCTATTCCTTTTTGTTTTGGTTCAACGCAATAACAATCGTAACGATTAATCCGATCAACGCTACTAATAGCGTGCCGAACATCATCATTAATGTCAGAGCATCTTTAACCTCCACAGGCATCACCTCCCTTCCGGGAGACTTAGCCGACCGCCACCTAAGCCATTCTGTTGTTAATAGAATTATAGCACGTAAAAACGTCCTTCGGCGACTGTATTTTACAGTTGACTCTACTAACCTCAGACGATCATTCATCATCTTCCTTCTCATACATACTCTACTTCTTCTCTAATGGATAACCTATAAAACAAAACAGGGCACCTGCAACGAAGCGTACACTTCGTTGCAGGTGCCCTGTTTATATATAAACAACGTGGGATTACTTAGGCCTCAGTAGCCACGTTGATATTGTTCAGGAGCAGAAGAACGGAAAGAGATTCCCCAGCCGAGGTATCTCCGTATTTTGCGTTATGTAGCTATGATATATGTTGTATGTCGCAGATATATTGTACACAATCTATTATCCACAACTTAATAACTTTTTGCAAGTATATATTTAAATAATATTAGATATTTTTTTGTTCAGATAAGTTAAACTCAAAAACTATACAAAAAAAAGACGCCCTTACGGACGCCTTAGCGCGAAACCAGTTTTATTGTGCCGAGCCTAATTGCACCCATGCTTTTTCAATCTCAGCAACTGCCTGATCCTTGTTCATGTTGCCGCTGATATAAGCCTGCATCAGCTCACCAAATTTTTGATGGAACGTGTCCAGCGAGTAGTTGACAGACAGATCACCAGACTTCGACGTTTTCAAAATGCTTTCCATTTCCTTAGGCATTTCCAGATCAGGAAGCGGCGCATCCTTGATTGGAGGAATGACCTTGGCTACCTGAGAGAACCAGTTCTTACCGTATTCCGAAGTGTACAGCCAGTTGAAAAATTCAATCGTCTCCTTGGCTACTTCCGAATCCTTGTTAATACGCAGCGCTTGGTCAGCACCGGTAATGATGACCGATTGATCAGCCTTGTCACTTACCGGATAGCCCATAATGCCAATCTTGAGGTCAGGATTAATCTTCTTGATCGCTTCCTCATCCCATGCGCCTTTCCCCGTCATAAACGCAGCTTTACCGGATGCAAAATCACTCACTTCCGCATTACTGTCTCGTTCCAGCGGCTTATCCGTGCCATGCTTCACCGTCAAATCAATAAAGCTAAAGAAGTTGTTGTACAGCACCGGATAGTCCTTGATTTTCGCTTTGCCTGCAATAAAATCATTGACGAGCTGCTTCGGCTCTACACCTGCATCCTGCGCGGCGGCATCTACATAGTGCTGGAAGATGTGCTTCCATACCCACCACTCTTTATATGCATTTGCAAATGGTGTAATGCCCTTCGCCTCAAGCTTGGTGACTGCGTCCTGCATTTCTGCAATCGTCTTCGGCGGGGAGGTTACCCCAGCCTTGGTAAGCAAATCCTTGTTGTAAATCAGCGTAAACAGGTTCCCCTTCACCGGGAAGCCCAGCACTTTGCCGTCACTGGAGCTCATATTCGCTCGAACGGCATCCGTCATGGCTGCCGCCAGCGGCTCATTCGTCAGATCGGCGCTATAATCAGCATACGTGTCGATATCGCCTCCTGCCGTGGTCTGGAATACATCTGGTGTACTGCCTGAGGCAATTTTGGATTTGAGAATGGTGTTATAGTCCGCCTGCATAATTTCCAGATTGATCTTCACATTTGGCTTGACCTTCTTATACTCTTCGATATACGCGTTAAAAGCATCGGTATACTCCGGTGAGGCTGTGAACATATTTATTGTAACCGTTTTCAATTCTTCTTTGCCGCCAGCATTCCCTTTCGCCGCATCTGAGTCGCCGCTGCTTCCGCATCCGCTCAACAAACCGACCGTCAAAAGCAAACTGCCGGATAACGCCATCATCTTCTTTAGCATGGATACTCCCCCATTTATTCGTGATCAACGTCCATGCGCTCATTCTAAAAAATATAGTCCGATTTAAAAAGGCAGATTAGTGAAGCATTAAGGGTAAAAAAGTGGTTTATTGCAAGCTCACACGATACTCCGACGGTGACACCTGATAATAATTACGAAAAGCCTTGCTAAAATAATTCTTGTCCTTGTAGCCAAGCATATCGGAAATCTCTTGAATTTTCAGGCTGGAATCGCCTAGCAGCTCCTTCGCCTTGTCCATTCTGACCTTCTGCACATATTCGTGAATGCCGTAACCAAACTGCTGCTTGAACAGCTTCATCAAGTATTCCCGACTTAAAAAATACGTTTCGGCAAAAAATGAAATTTTGATATCTTCAAAGTAATATCGGTCAATATGCCGTTTGATCTCCGTAATATCAAAGGGCTGACTCCCCCCTTGAGCATGCTGAACCCCGGCAATGTAAAGCTCCAGCATCCGATGCAGCCGCTGTCCATACTGGCCAAAGTCCGTAAAGTCCGCAGCAATATCGCCCTCAGCCACGCTTTTTCTCTGTTCCCCCGAAGCCCCCTCCGGCTCAGACACAGATGCAGATACATATATGAATGCACCCGGCTCCGTAGCCGCTTCTCTCAGTAAAAAATGAAACTCGCCCATCATCCGATCTGCATCCTGCAAACGAAAAGCAGAGCCAGATGCCAACTGCTTCAGCAGGTCGTTTAGCAGTACCTTCGCCCGATTCGCCTGGCCTGTCTGGGCATCCTTCTGGATCAACAGCAGCCGATCCGTCCACGACACTTCCTCTGGCATCATTTCCTGCCGGCGCACGGTATGGATGACCGATGTCCCTGTCAGCTTCAATACGTCCGTGCTGTGGATATGCGCCTTGGCATCCGTATAAGCAGCTGCCAGATCCAGTATGTCCGTACAAGGCTTACCCACCCCCGCAGCTACCACCATGCCAAACAATCCATGCAGATTCGTCACCGCCTTCTGTGTCACTTGTGCCAGCAGAAGAGGCATATGTTCTTCCTGCCCCGGAGACAATGTGCAAATCGAAACGACCTCGCGCTCCCGTCTCGGATGAGGAAAGCTAAAGCAGCTCAGTCGCTCATCCGAAGTCTGAGCCATGACGTTCGTCACGGCAAAATCCATCAGATCGGTCTCCCCGTGAAAACGTGTCATGCGAACCTCATCCCTGTTCAGCAACCGCAGCACGATCACCCCAAAGCGGTTCCCCGGTTGATCTGCACCGATCATGGGGAGTAACGCCGCATTCGCCTGTCTCTTAAAGCTACCGTCCAGAATGGACAAATATAGCTTCTCCTTGAGCTTCGGCAGCGACATATTCAGCGTAATGTTCTGGCTAATGAATTTGCTTTCGCTTTGCTTGCGGCTTTCCAATATATCTACCGCTGTGCGCAGCGCCTGATTCAATTCCTGCCGATTGATCGGCTTGAGCAAATAATCTACCACTCGGGATTGAATGGCTTGCCGTGTAAACTCAAAATCGTCATAGCCGCTAATGACAATCGTCAGCAAATTAGGATACGCCTTCTCGATGGCACGAAGAAATTCGATACCGTTCAGCTCCGGCATTTTCATATCCACCATGACCACATCTATTGGGTGCCGTTCCAGCAGCTCCAGTCCAAGTCTGCCATTCGTCGCCTCAAACACCTGCCCGATGCCGAGGTTGTTCCAGTCTCCGACAATGCGAATAGCTTCGCGCAGCGGCTCCTCATCGTCAATGATCAATACGTTATACATGACTACTTCCTCCCTGGGGGATGCGCATTTGGATTTCTGTTCCCGTTTCATCCGTATGTATGGATAGTCCCGCCTGATCTCCATACAACAGCTTCAATCGTGTATTCAGATTTTTTAAGCCGATATGCTCACTCTCCCGTTCCTCCCATTTCTCTTCGAACGAATCCAGCACCTGTCTAAGCTTATCCTCCGAGATCCCCGGGCCGTTGTCCCGGACTGTAATCGTGGCATCTGTAGAGCTGGATTCGGCTGAAATGACAATCAGAATATCGCTTGATACCTTTTCCAGCGCATGCTTGATCGAATTTTCTACCAACGTTTGTACGGACAACCTCGGGATTCGCAGCTCCATCAGCGTGTCCTCCCACTCCAGCTCGATTCGCAGTCTTGTCCCGAACCTTGCCTTTTGCAATCCCATATACCGTTCAATATGCTGGAGTTCTTCGCGGGCAACCACGATATCCTTGCCGTTGATGGAATACCGCAGGGTTTGGGCCAACGCATCGACCATATCCGCCATATCGAACATCTCACGCTTTAATGCCTGTGTGGATATGGCTTGTAGCGCATTGTACAGAAAATGGGGATTAATTTCAGCCTCCAGCGCCTTGAGTATAGCGTTTTTCTCGACCAGCTTCATTCGGTAGCGCTCATTAATTAATTCTTCGGTTCTTTGGACCATTTCGTTAAAATGCAGCGACAAATACGCAATCTCGTCATGGCCCTTCACAAGGGCAGTTGCCCCGAAGTCCCCGGTACTAAACCGCTTCATCTGGGTGGACAGCTTGTGTAAGGGACTAGTAATGGCATTCGAGGTCAGCGTTACCAAAATAATAGACACCCCTAAAAACAAAATCCCGATCACGTAGCTCCAATTTCGTGTCGTCGTAGCCGCTTCGTAAATTTGACGGTATGGGATCGGCTTGACGAGCCGCCAGCCTTCTTTTTTCCCGGCATCATACACGACCAGATACTCCTGGCTGCCGCTACTGTCCGACCATGTTACTCGTCCGCTCCCTCCCTGTCCAATCTGTGCCAGCACCCCCGAGTCCCGCATTCGCTCGTATAACGGAAGGCTGTCCACGTAAAAGGGAATACGTTCAGGACTTAGCAGCATGAGATGGTCCCCTTTGCCGAGTGGAATGTTCTTCATGATATCGTCCACAGCGCTCGTATTGTAATAAAAGGACAACACCGCCTGCGGGTGACGAGATGCAATCGACCTCAGCACCCGATGGTACGCCATAAAGCTGGCCTGTGGTGCTACATACCCCATATCCGAGCGGGAACCCACAAAGGATTGAAACGATTCGTTGGCCGTGCTCGCCATCGCCTCCTTATACCAGGGCAGCTTGGGAATATCCGTGTTCATCCCTTGGCGCACCGTAATATTGTACGTCTCCCGGGTCACCACATAATATTGATGGCGATCTGCCACGTACAGATAAATAGCTTCCAGATCACTGCGGGAATAAAACATGCTGCGCAAGTAATTTTCAATGACCATTCGGGAAGCATAGTCCCGATTTTCATTCGCAATCGCGTTCATAATATCGTTATAACGAAGCTGCGGCAGGGCCAACTGCTGCATCCCCTCCAGATAATCCTCCAGGTTCTGATTAACCAGCAGCAGATTATTCGTTGTGCTGGCAATGCTATGATTCACCGATTCCCTTTCAATCATCTGATAGGAGATAATCGTCAGCGAGCCTACCACCAGAATGATCACCGAGGTAAAAAGCAAAATAAGCTTGTTCACCAATTTTTGCGTTATTCGTCTCCACATGGATCTGAGAACTGCACCTGCTCGTTCTGGTATCACGATAAAATCGCCCCTTTTGAAAGCGTACACATTTTTACCCTCAACTGTTTTCTTAAATCCATTGGTCCGGCCCCAGGGGCTATCCTATACTTTCATTATATCTCAAACGGCTTGGAACGAAAGATCGGAAAATGTTGAGAAAAAGAGGTGCGTTATGCTGAAAAAAAGGGGAAGCCGGGGCGATAAGGGCAGTAAATTGGAGTTTGGCTTGTTCACACTGCCCGTCATCCTGTGCATTACGATTGCATTTTATATTCCGTTTTTGATGACGATACGCTATTCCCTGACCAAGTGGAATGGAATATCCAAGCATCCGAAATTTGTAGGCCTGGATAATTTCAAACAAATCCTGCTCGGAGACGCCAACTTCGCCCATGCGGCCTGGTTTACGGTCAAATATGCGATTTTGTACATTGTGCTGGTTAACGTGCTGGCTATCTTGCTGGCACTCGTCCTCGACATGAAGCTGAAAAGCTCGGCTTGGCTGCGGGCGGCCTTTTTTATCCCTTATATCCTCAGTCTCGTGATTGTCGGATTTATCTGGAAGTTTATCTTTATGCAGGGCTTTGAGTCACTGGGAAACAGCACAGGCTGGGGCATCTTCCAGCTCAGTTGGCTGGGGCAAGAAGGGCTCGCGTTTATTTCCATTTTGGCGGTATCTATCTGGCAATCCATTGGCTTTTATATGGTCATTTACATTGCAGGCTTGCAGTCCGTACCGGAGGATCTGAAGGAAGCCGCTATTGTGGACGGAGCGGGGCCGATTCGGAGATTTTTCAGTATTACGCTGCCACTGCTGGCCCCTTCCATCACGATCTCGGTTTTCATGGCTCTGACCAACTCGATCAAGGTGTTCGACGTCATTCTATCCCTGACTGGCGGCGGGCCGGGAGGTACAACATACAGTATTGCGTATGATATTTATCGGGACACGTTCCAGAACAATCTGTACGGCTATGGAACAGCCAAAGCGTTATTATTATTCGTCGCAGTGCTGATCATTACGATCATCCAATTGTCTATTTTCAAACGCAGGGAGGTTGAAGCCTGATGCAACGCAGACGTATGGGACGTATTTTGCTGGAAGCGGGCATGATTGTATTATCGCTGTTATTTTTGTATCCGCTGTTTCTTGCCATTAACAATTCGTTCAAAAGCTTCGCTGAGGTCATGACCGACGTCATTGCGCTGCCCAAGCAGCTTTCGCTGGATAACTACGTATATGTATGGAAATTCATTAACTATCCACGCTTATTTCTGAATAACACGATCATTACCGTAGTCGGGCTAGCAGGTATCGTACTGGTATCCTCTATTGCCGCCTATAAGCTGGCACGGACCAAAAGCAAATGGAGTTCCGCAATCTACATGCTGTGCATTATGCCAATGTTAATCCCGTTTCAGTCCATTATGCTGACTGTCTTGCGACTCGCGAAAGACCTGCATCTGGCGGACAGTACCTGGGGACTTGGCCTGCTGTATTGGGGCTTCGGCGCACCGCTGGCGGTGTTTATCTACCACGGGTTTGTCAAAGGGATTCCCAACGAGATTGACGAAAGCGCCAAGATCGACGGAGCCTCAGGCTTCCGGCTTTTCTTTTCGGTGATTTTCCCCTTGCTAAAATCCGTCACCGCCACCATTGTGATCATCGACGTGATGTGGATTTGGAACGACTTTCTGCTGCCCCTGCTCATGGTTAACGGCTCACCCAGCACCAAAACGCTTACGCTGGCGGCCTATACCTTCGTCGGACAGTATACGTCAGACTGGCAGTATGCCATGACAGCAATGGTGATGGCTGTGCTGCCTTCCATCGTCGTATTTATTTTCCTGCAAAAATACATCGTCAAAGGTGTTGTCGCGGGAGCGGTCAAAGGCTGAGTACAAAGTGGCGATACCTGGCGAATTTAAAAAGCCGACGTATACGAGTATATGAAGCCAGATAGCCAAAAAGAGGACTTGCGTGTTGTTTGCGCAAGTCCTCTTGGTTTCAGTCTGGATGCCCGGAAGACTCTGTTATCTAACACTTCCCGCTAAGGAAGCGGGATGAATCGGTGTATCCGAAATTGAAATTCTATCCATAGATGTACGTCTGGTGGACGTGCCGCGCCCGCCATTCGTATCCTTTGGATGAGTCGAAGCCGAGGCCCTGTTCTCGTCTGCATCGTTTGTAATGCGGAAATGCTGTATTTCCGACATTAGCTGGGCAGCCATATGACGCAGCGAATCGGCAGAATCTGCGATGACCTTCATAGAAGCGAGCTGCTCCTCGCACACAGCCGCAGCCGACTCCGATTCCTCTGCAATCTCACTGGACAAGCCTACCAGCTTTTGCTCCGAGTCCAGCAGTTGCCCGGTAATGGCAGACAATTCTTCGGTCGCAGCCGACACCTCCTGCGTATGCTCAGCGACCGTTTGTACTGCTTCATGTACTTTGCTAAACGTCTGCCCGGTGCGATGAATCAGATCTGTTCCAGCCTCAACCTCGCTGGAGCCTTTCTGGATCGAGTCCACGGCCTGGTTCACTGTATCCGCCATGGCGTCCATAAAGACAGCAATCTGCTGGGATGCTTGACCTGTCTGTTCCGCCAGCTTCTTCACTTCACCCGCCACGACAGCAAAGCCCTTACCCGATTCCCCGGCTCTGGCCGCTTCAATGGAGGCGTTCAATGACAGCAAATTGGTTTGCTTGGCGATATCGCGAATGAACTGCGTTACACTTTGGATTCTCTTCGATTGCTCGCCCAAGTCCTGAATGACCTTGACCGAGTCCTTCATCGTATCCTGAATATGGCGCATCTGCATAACCGTTTCCTCCAGGTCTGCATTGCCGCGCTCTGTCTCGTGAATCGCCCGCTCGGACAGCTCTGCGGTAATGGATGCGGATTGGGCAATCTTTTGAACGCCTTCTGCGCTTTCCTTGACCGCCTGCTGGTTTTCACGATTTCGCTCAACCTGATTGCCCGCCGAATCATGGATTCCCTGTACCGTCTCCGCCATCTGCCGTGTACCTTCCGCCACCTGTCCGGAGCCATTGGACAGCTCACCCGAAGCCAGCGTAACTCCCTGTGCGTTTTGATAGATCACTTGCAGCAGCGAACGAAGCTGGCGTTTCATATCGTTAAAGCTCTGCGCCATTTCACCAATTTCATCTTTCTGCCGAATTTGAATATCCTCCTGTGTCAGATCCCCTTCTGCAATACGCCGCGCAGCTTGAGCCACCTGAACCACCGGACGGGCAATCATACGGGTGATTACATACGCCAATACGATCCCGATTACCAGTGCAAGCGCCATCGCAATGATAATCATCGTCTGTACATATTGAAGCTTCTCACCCTGCTCGACTTGGGATTGATTCAGTAGGTCCATCTGGTATTGCTCCATGACCTGTGACTGCTGCTCCAGTGCAAGTGCCATCGGCTTACATTTTTCCTCCACTAATCTCGTGTAGGTCGAGACATCCCCCTGCTGCTTATATGAGGTAATTTCCTTTACGATATCTGCATATTCAGCCTCCATCTGCTGGAGCTTTGCTGCCATTTGCTTGGGCTTGTCCAGTGCTGGCGTTGATTGCAGCTTCTTCATGGTCGTTGCAAAGGTTTCGCGTGCTTTCAGATAACTGTTCATTTCATCCTGATCGCCAGTCACCAGATACCCGCGAAAATACTTAGTCTGGCTCGCAGCATCATACTGCAATTCTTTAATAATCAAAATTTTATCGACTCTGTCATCAATCATGCTTTGATAAGATGTATGTAAAGACGAAGTAGCATACTCACCAATAACGCCCACAACCAATGTAAGCAATAATACGGCTGCAAAACTAATGGATAGTTTTTTACCAATCTTCATTCTAAAATATCTCCTTTGTATGGGACAATTTTCTTAGGTCTAATGAGTTATTATACGCCTATTTGTCATTTGAAGCAGTTAAATATAATTCGTAAGTTTCAATTATTGAAATACAACTTTTCAGGTATGATACGGCACCCAATAACATATAGATCACTTCCTTTTGTTCATTTTTTCTCCCCTTTCCTTACAGCCTCCCTTGACATTTCCCTTCATTAATGATTTACTGATTTTATTATTCGTAATTATTACGATTAAAAGAAACCGACAAGGATAGCATTGTAGCTTCCCTATCTGACATTGTAGCCACTACAACACAATCAGCATTTCATGAACACTTTCGAAGGGATGAGTGATTATGTTGGCAAACACTATGGAATTGGAAAAGAAAATACCGGTGACGGTACTTAGCGGGTACCTCGGTTCAGGCAAAACTACGCTGCTCAATCATGTGCTGAATAATCGGGATGGCTTGCGGGTAGCTGTCATTGTCAATGACATGAGCGAGGTGAACATTGATGCCGATCTCGTTCGGGACGGCGGAGGATTATCCCGCGTTAATGAGAAGCTGGTGGAAATGTCCAACGGCTGCATCTGCTGCACCCTGCGAGAAGACCTCTTAAAAGAGGTAGAGCGGCTGGCGCTGGATAAAAAGTTCGACTATATCCTTATTGAGTCCACAGGCATCGGCGAACCCATCCCGGTAGCCCAAACGTTCAGTTATGTAGATGAAGAAAACAACATCGACCTGACCAAGCTGACCCGGCTGGATACGATGGTTACTGTTGTGAATGCGCCGGAATTTTGGAAGGACTTCTACTCCAGAGATTCCCTCAAGGATCGCGGGCAGGAGGTTGCGGACGAAGATGCGCGCGGCATTGTTGATCTGCTGGTAGAGCAGGTGGAATTTTGTGATGTGCTGATTATTAACAAATGCGATCTGGTATCCCCCGAGGAGCTGGAGCGACTGGAAAAAGCGCTGCGCGGTATTCAACCGAACGCCAAAATCATTCGTTCCGAGTACGGTAAAGTGGACCCGAAGGAGATTTTGAACACGCATCGCTTCGACTTTGAAACAGCCAGCCAATCGGCAGGCTGGATCCAGGAGATGAACAAGGAAGAACACGTACCGGAGACAGAGGAATACGGTATTGCTTCGTTTGTGTACAAGCGCAAAATCCCGCTTCACCCGGAACGTTTGTTAAAATGGCTGGCCAAATGGCCTGCCGAGGTTGTCCGTTCCAAGGGATTGGTGTGGTTCGCTACGCAGAACCGTACCGCTTTTACATTCAGTCAGGCGGGCAGCTCCAAGCAATTTGCACGCGCAGGACTATGGGTATCTGTTTTGACCGAGGAAGAACGGCAATACTATCTCGGAGAAGATTTTGAGAAAACGCCAGACTGGGATGAAAAATACGGGGACCGGGTGACCAAGCTCGTATTTATCGGCATAGACATGAATCGGGAAGAAATCGAGCGTACGCTGGATGAGACGCTGCTGACTCCTGAAGAGATGGAGCAGGACTGGCGCAAGCTGCCTGACCCTTTTACCCAAAAAATATAACAGCTTCAGAGACACGCAAAGCGCCTAAAACGGGGAACAGCATTCCGTCTTAGGCGCTCTTCTATTCATCATGCTTTACCCACTGCGCGCTGCCCAGCGGCCAGAAAACCACATCCGCACGTCCAACAATATCTTTAATCGAAACAAAGCCAATCGCACGACTGTCTCTACTATTATTACGATGATCGCCCATGACAAAAATAGTACCTTCGGGAACCTTGGACTCGGTTATCGTTGCATTCGGAAAGTCCACATTGTTGTACAGCTCGCCCTTGGCATGTGCTTCTTGGACAGCTCCCTGAATGTATGACTCTTCCACCTTCTTACCATTCACGTAAAGATTGTCGCCTTGATATTTAATCGTGTCTCCTGCAACCCCAATAACACGCTTAATGAAGTCCCTTCCTTCCTTTCTCACATGGAATACAACGACCTCACTGGGCTTGGGATCACGAAAATCGTAAATCAGTTTATTCAAGACAACCCGTTCATTTGTTTTGAAATTCGGCTCCATGGATGCTCCCTCAACGACAGATGGCGCAAACAGCAACCCGTGCATAATGAACACGAGAACAACACCCACCGTAATCGCTTTAAGCCAATCCACGATCTCATTTTCAACTTGCGGCTGCTTGTCCGAAACTTTCCGTGTAGCTGGACTCGTCAAATGATTCCCGTTATCCATGCGTCAGACCCGCCTTTTCTCATAGATTCTATTCCTAATATGTGTATATTGTATAAGTGTAATCAATTTTTCCCAGCTTGGCAAAACCGTTTTTTAGTTGAAACAAAAGTGTGAACTTTTTTTCACAATCTTAAAATATCATCAAAAAACAGTTGATGCAAACGTTAACATATATTAAACTGAGCTTATACTTCTTAGAGCGTTTTAGACATATGCCAGTTAATCCGTCACCCAGGGAGGTGCCCTCGTTTCACATGAAAGACAGCATAAGTCGCTTTTATAGTGCTATCTTCTTTTAAAATAAAAGATGAAATAAGGAGGAATTTACATGTTTAAACGCAATGAACGTCCAAAAAACGGGTTTAACGCTCTGAGGCTCGGTGTTTCTTTTGTTTTCGCTTCTTCTTTTCTTATTGGAACCGCTTACGCAGATACGTCATCCAATGCTCCTTCTTCTTCCCTTTCAGAAGAGGCTGCCAGTGCAACGGATTCATCTGCTATCTCCACCACACTGGCGGCAGGCGACTTGTATGTAGCGCCAAATGGTAACGTGTCCAATCCAGGCACCATATCCAGTCCTACTACTCTTGAAGCGGCACTTGCACAAATTGCTCCTGGTAAAACCATTTACCTGCGCGGAGGCAACTACGCCTATTCCTCAACGATTACCGTTCAGCATGGAAATAATGGCAGCAATGGCTCCCTCAAAGGGTTGGTTGCTTACGGCAGTGAAAAGCCTGTACTTGATTTTTCGGGTCAAGCCTTTGGCTCCGCTAACCGTGGACTCCAGCTTTTCGGAGACTATTGGCTGGTAAAAGGCCTTGAAGTAAAGGGTGCCGGGGATAACGGTATCTATATCGGCGGCAGCAACAACCGGATTGAAAACGTGGAAACTCACCATAACCGGGACACCGGTCTTCAACTCGGACGCTATTCCACTACAGCCGCTAACAGTGAATGGCCTTCGAACAACCTAATCTTGAACTCCTACTCTCATGATAATGCTGATCCTGACAACGGTGAGGATGCCGACGGATTTGCCGCCAAGCTGACCGTAGGACCAGGGAATGTGTTCGATAACTGCCTGGCTGCTTACAACGTAGACGATGGCTGGGATTTGTACACCAAAACGGAAACGGGTCCTATCGGAGCGGTAACGATCTTGAACAGTGTCGCCCACCACAACGGACAGACTTCTGACGGAACGTCTACCGCTAACAGTGACGGCAATGGTTTTAAGCTGGGCGGGGACAAAATCAAGGTCAACCATATCGTGAAAAACAGCATTGCCTTTCAGAACAAAAAGCATGGCTTTACCTACAATAGCAACCCCGGCTCCATTACCCTGACTAATAATACCTCATGGAGCAATGGCGAAAGCAATTTTGCTTTTGACAAAGGGGAACACGTGTTCGTTAACAATCTTTCCTTTGAAGGAACAGCCAGTGACAAGACCAGTGGAACCGATCAGGACAATTCTAATGTCTGGTGGAAAAGCAAAAAAAGCACCAATGCCAAAGGTCTTCTCGCCAGCGCCGCTGACTTTGTCAGTCTCGTTCCTTCCGTTACTAGAAGTGCAGACGGTTCCATCCAGCTAGGTAACTTCCTCAAGCTGGCTTCAGGAAGCGATCTGATCGGCTCGGGCACTCCGAGCGGCAACAATATAGGGGCACGTTAAAAGCCCCACCCAATCAGGACGCCCTGGCCCATCTACCAACATAGACATACTGCATAATATAGCGACCGGTGATAGTCCTCATAACCAGACAAAATATGAGGTGAACAGATCATGGAACGAAAAATCACAATGAAACATACACTCGCCTACGGAAGCGGCAACATGCTGGGAAGCGGTGCACTTGCTATTAGTGGCGCATGGTTAATGTACTTTTATACAACCTTTTGCGGACTGTCTCCCGTTCAGGCCGCAGCCATTTTCTCCGTTGCCAGCATCATCGATGCAGTCAGCAATCCGATCATGGGCTTTATTAGCGACAACTTTCATCGAACCCGCATGGGCCGTAAATTCGGCAGACGCCGTTTTTTCATTATGATGGGTATTCCACTGATGCTCGTGTATCCGTTGCTTTGGGTAGATGGGTTGGGTTTCTGGTATTACCTAAGTACGTACGTGCTGTTTGAACTGGTGTATACCTCTGTCATGGTGCCCTATGAAGCACTCGCTTCAGAGATGACCCGGGACTTCGGCGCGCGCTCCAGATTGACCGGATGGAAGGCCATGTTCGGTAAAATTGCCAATTTTGCCGCCGCTTTTATCCCTGGTCGCTTTATCGCTGAGTATGGCAAAGACTCTCCATTGCCCTTCTTTTATACCGGACTCGTGTTTGCAGGTATCTTGCTCATTGCGATGGCATTTTTGTACAAAAATTCTTGGGAACGGCCTACGGAGGAACTGCAAAAGGAACTGGAAGGTGAGGCTCCGCTTTCCTTTATAGATTCCATGAAAAAGCTGTTTATTGACATTTCCTCTACCTTCCGGGTGAAGACGTTCCGTCATCATCTGGGCATGTATCTGGGCGGCTTTTCAGCCGAGTGGCTGTTCACTTCTGCCTTTACGTACTTTATTGTGTTTTCCCTGTTCCAAAGCTCGGAGATGGTATCTAATCTGAATAGCTTTAACTCTGTCATTCAATTAATTTCCACCTATTTCTTCATCCAGTTCTGTGTGCGCAAAGGGTTCCGTATGCCTTTTATCGCCGCACTCGTCGTCGTTTGCTTTAGCGTAGCTGGTTACGGCCTGCTCTATATAACGGGAGCCTCCAATACGATGGTATGGCTATATGTCATCACACTGTTTATGGGTCTTGGTACAGGCGGGGTCTACTATATTCCCTGGAATCAATATACGTTCCTTGCTGATGTAGATGAGGCACTGACTGGTCGTCGCCGGGAAGGAATTTATGCAGGTATGATGACTTTCGCAGGTAAAATGGTTCGAGCCGTCGTCGTCTTCATACTTGGCTGGGTGTTACAGCATTTCGGATTCGTATCCGGGGCTGATAGTCAGCCGGTCGCAGCTCAGCATGCTATATTTTACGTGCTCGTCGTTGGAACCATCGTTTTGGCGATCATCGGTATGATCGCGTCTGTCGTGATGAAGCTGGATATCGACAGCCACAAGAAGCTGATTACCGAAATTGACCGCCTTAAAAACGGCGGCTCCATGAAGTCAGCCAAACCGGAAGCTCGAAAGGTATTCGAGGATCTGACAGGTTTTAATTACGATCGGTGCTGGGGCAACAATAATGTAGGTTTCAAGAACAAACCTGCTGACCCTAAATCACATACGCCTTCCATGTAAGCACAAACAACGATTACCAATCAAATATTTACCAAAGAGGTGACTGTATCATGGCAAATCCAACATCACAACCAACATCTCCATCCAAAAAAACAGAGCCTTGGTCTGTACGAATGAGCGACTCTGTACTTAAACGAAGTCCGGAATTTTATGAAAAATGGGAATATGACCACGGCGTCATTTACAAAGGCTTGGAAGCGGTCGGTGAACTGACAGGCGATCCCAAGTATATGGAATATGTGAAAAAACAAATGGATCATTTTGTTGACGAAAAAGGGGTTATTCAGCGCTATAAAGTGGATGAATACAATATTGACCACGTGAACAATGGCAAGCTGTTATTCCCGCTGTATCATGCCACAGGAGATGAACGTTATAAAAAGGCGGCTGCCCATCTGCGCAGTCAGTTGGAGAAGCACCCTCGTACGCATGAAGGCGCATTCTGGCATAAGCAAATTTATCCATATCAAATTTGGCTGGACGGCTTGTATATGGGTGCCCCGTTTTATGCGGAATTTATCCGCGAATTCGGAGATTCGTCTGAATTCAGCGATGTGACCCTGCAGTTCAAGCTCTGCTACAAGCATACACGTGATCCTGAAACGGGCTTGCTCTACCACGCTTGGGATGAAAAACGTGAACAGCCTTGGTGCAATCCGCAGTCAGGCTGTTCCAAGAACTTCTGGGGACGCTCCATCGGCTGGTTCGTCATGGCGCTCGTTGATGTGCTGGACTATATACCGGAAGATCACGCCGACCGTTCCGAACTGCTAAGTATGCTGACGGAAACACTGGAAGCCCTGCTGGAAGTACGCGATGAGGAAAGCGGAGTCTTTTATCAGGTGCTCAATCTGGGCCATCTGAAGGGGAACTATCTGGAAGCCTCCGCTTCCTGCATGATTCTCTATGCGATCGCCAAAGGCGTACGCAAAGGTTATCTGCCAGAGCATTATCGTCAAGAGGCAGAAATCATCCGTAAAGGTATTATTGATGAATTTATCACGATTACCGAAGAAGGACTCGTGAATCTGAATAAAACGGTGCAAGTAAGCGGTTTGGGCGGTAAAGATCGTCGGGACGGCACCTTCGCTTACTATATCAGCGAGCCGATTGTGACGAACGATCCCAAAGGTATCGGAGCCTTCATTCAGGCGATGGCTGAAGCGGAACGGCTCTAAAGCGGACGAAATGTAATCTTCTACAATAGAAAAGGACGGGGCCAATGGCCCTCGTCCTTTTCTTGTTATCTATCATTTTTTCTTTGAAATCTAAAGTTTTCAGCTTTTCAAGTAACGCTTGAGTTCTTCATAGAAATTTTCCCTGGAACCGGCCAATATGACTACAATGAGTTCGCCTTCCTCATTTTCTTCTAGCCGATACGCAATTTCATAATTGGTACCTTTATAAAATACATTGTAGCCAAGAGTTCCGCTTAGATCACCTGTTTTGTGCTCTCCAATGGAGGGATCAAGTCGTATGGCTGTAATAGCATCCAGGTAGGCTGACTTTAACGGTCTTTCAGAAAGCTTTTTAAAATATCGTTTTGCAGGACCTAAGTATGTGACTGGAAGCATTTAATCCTCCACCACATCGCCAAATAGTTCATCCGTATCATCATCGCCAGATTTAAAATTACGGGCAGCCTCTCCGGATTCAGCAATTAATGACTTTACAGCCCCGTGAAGCTCAGCCTGTCTTTCACGGAATTTTTGAAGCAGTTCCTGATCCTTGTACCCTTCCTTAATGAGATCAGCTAAGATAAGATCAGAAAAATTGTCATTCGCAGTATTTTCACGTACAGGACGAATAATGATGTTATTTCCTTTGATCCCGAATTCCACTTCATCCTTAATTCCAGCCTGTTCATACAGTTTTTGAGGTATTGTGACTTGGCGTTTTTGCGAGACACGCGCACGTTTCCATTCCACTCGTTCCACCGCCTCATTAGCTATTACCATAGTATACTCCCCCTTTTCCACCCATTCTATTCCGAGAAACAATTTTTCTTTGTTTCTTTACTTCTCTAATTATAGTATAAGTAGTTTTCGAAAAGGAAGCAGTCTAAACATATATTCACTTCATAATCTTAAATTCATATCCCTGTTTTTTCAAATATTCTATGATGACTGGTAAAGCCTTTGCAGTTTCTTCCTTGCCATAGGTATCATGCATTAAGATCACGGCTTTTTCTCGACCCTTTACAGACTTCATGAATTGGTTTATGAGTCCGGCCGCTTTTTTGTGTCGTCCCTCTGCATCTTTAGTTAATACATTCCAATCCACTTGGTGGTAATCCTTCTTAAGTAAAGCTGCATCTAATGCGGCCATACCTTTTGGATCTTTTTTCTTCCACGTCATGTGGCCTCCCGGGAATCGAATCATTCTTGTCGAGAAGTCCGGTCCCAGAATGCTTTTTAATACCTGATTGTTCTTTTCAATATCCTTCATAACGTTGTCCGTACTTACAGCCTTGTGGGGATATAGATACTTATAGTTATGTGAATACGTATGGTTTCCTATAGCGTGACCTTCTGCAACAATTCTTTTGATGATATTCTTCGTATGTTCATTATCATCGGCTTCCTTTCCTACGACAAAAAAGGTCGCCTTAACCTTCTGTTTTTTCAGAATATCTAATATTTCAGGTGTTACCGTCACGGATGGCCCATCATCAAAAGATAAATAAGCTACTTTTTTACCGTCGGCTCCATCAGGCTTCTGCCCCAGCATTTGTTGGTTTAAATATTTCTCAACAAAGGCACCATCTTCAACTCCGGCATCGTCTTTTTGTGAAGCAACTTTACCATTCGATTCGGCATTTGCTTTACCTTTTGATTTGTCATTGGATACGGCATCTGTTTTTTTTACTTGCTCCAGTGTTTGGGCTGGTGGTTTGCTATCTGAAACCTTTAGCACAATGAGCGTAATACAGCCGATCACGAATAATAAAATAGCAATGAATATGATTCTTCTTTTGTTCCTCTTCAAGCGATGCTCTCTTGTCCTGCTATGTGTGTAACTCTTTTCCATTAGCTTATGTACCCCCACCACAATTAATATTTCCCGAAATCAGGCATGTTCGTCTAGGTAACCTTACCATAAATAAGTAGAATGAAAATTGAAAAATTGTAGCCAAATAGCAAAGAGTTGTTACCCTTCAGGCTTCAAAAATCACAAGTGGAATTCCCTGAAAATTGTCATATTCCGTCGATCCTTGTCACACCAACGAAAACCCGCTTCACTACCCGATTTCTAAAATTAGAATAGTTATGACGAAAATATAAATAACAATTCATATTTAAGATAGAGGAAACCAACTGAAATAGCTCAATAAAATAAAAAGGAGCCGTGATATTTGCGCATCACAGCTACTTGACAACGATTGCTATTTAAGATTGCTTTGTCAAAACCTGAGCCAACAAAGATGCATAGGCTTTGGCGCCTTTGGGCTTCAAATGAACTCCGTCGGGTTCAAAATACGAGTTTTTGCCAGAGCTGGCTCCGTACCAGTCGATCATCGTAATCCGTTCATCCTGGGCTGCCGCTTCGGCAAGATGCCTGTTCACGATGCTCTCCCACGGACGTGGGACACGAGTATTCACGAGGATAATACGCTTCGCATCCTTCAGACTGCCGAGCAAATCGGTCAATTGGCCCTTGGTAAAGGCACCGTTTGTGCCCAGCTCAATAATGACTGTCTTCCCTAGCTGTCCGTTCTGCCTCAACTGCTCCAGCACGGCAGGCGCTTCCGCCATCTGCCGACCGATCCGTCCGTCTACAACCGCGTCTGGAAAAGCTTGCTGAATGTATGCCTGCACATCCAGCATGACAGAATCGCCAATTGCGGTCACACCTGCGCCAACATCTGCACTAGGCGTTGCCTGTTGCTGTTGGGTCGAAGTATCCGACTGAACCTTAGCCCCATCCGTAGTGCCAGCCTTAGTCTCCGCATTCTTTGGCGCTTGGGTTTGAGCTTGGACCTTAACTGCGTCCTGCACCTTGCTGCCCCCGGATACTTGTGGTTTGGCTTTCGGCTCCTTCGAAGCCACGGATACAGTTCCGTGAAGCGGCGGCACTGTCTTCCCGCTTAGAATCCCATCGTTCGCCGCTGCCTGCGTGATTACGCCAGTAGGCGTCACGTAGAGGTGAATGGTGCCCACAAAAACTCCTATAAAAAGCACAGATGCTGCGGTTGCAGGCATCCATCTCCAGCGTGCCTGTCTGCGAACCGCTGTACGGATGCCCGCGATCCAGTGGCGAAACCCTCCGTGCCGGATCGGCTCCTCGATATATTTATATGAGAGAGACGCAAGTAATATGGTTGCTAACAGTTGTAAAATGATTCGCAGCACATGCACACCCTCGGTATCCACCTGCGGTGTCGTCAGGGTGATAACCGGAACATGCCACAGATATAGCCCGTAGGAACGTGCGCCGATCCAGCGCAGCGGCTTGAGTCCAAGCAGCTTTCCGAGATGGCTCACCGGATGTGCTAACGCTGCGACCACAATAGCAGTGACCAAAGCTATGCCCAGCAAGCCCCCCCGATACAAAGACGGGTCATATTCATTCGAGGCCCATGCCCAGTGACACAGCAGCAGCAAGCTTACAGCCCCAATACCATCCAGGAACAAGCGCGCCTTGGCAGACGCTTGCCCTTTCAGCTTGCCGCTCGGCCATACCAAAGCCAGCGCCGCACCGATCAGCAGGGCGAATCCGCGTGTATCCGTGCCATAATACACCCGGCTGGGATCAGTTCCGGGCACGTAAATTACTGCCATCAGCAGCGCGGAGATCAACGCCAGGCAAGTTACCCAGCCTGCGAGCACAATACGCTTGGGCATATATTTCAGCCCAAGCGCCAGCATTAACGGCCACAGGATATAGAATTGTTCCTCCACCGCCAGCGACCACAGATGTCCGAGCGGCGAAGGTGGTCCAAAGCTTTCAAAATACGATACCTGATGAAAAATAAACCACCAGTTACTCATATATACCAATGCAGCAGGTACATCTCCGCGCAAGGCCGTGAGCCGTGACGGATCGAAAAGCAACGAGCACAGGACAATGACGGCTACAACCGTCAGCATGGCAGGCAGCAGCCTTCTGGCCCGACGCAACCAGAAATCTTTCATTTTAAAACTATGATATGTATCCCACTGACTTACCAGAATATCCGTGATTAAATACCCCGATAACGTAAAAAAAACGCCTACACCCAACAAGCCTCCCGGCAACCAATCCGGATTCAGATGATACACAATGACTGCGATGACCGCCAGCGCTCTTAACCCGTCCAGTCCCGGCATATAACGACGTTGTGATGGCAACGGATTAGACTTCATTTCAGCCGCCATCCTTCATGCAAATTCAAGCTCCCTGTCTGTTTCAATGCTCTTCTGCCCTTTCCCTCTCCTGCACATCGTTTTGGTTCGATGCCCTGTAGCCTTTTCGTTCATTATATAAAACTTCATATTCGTAATGATTTCAATGAAGTTAAAATTAATGACAATGTTTTTATTATATCACTCCTTTCCACAGTTAGGTAACCACTGATAGATATACAAAAAAAGGCATCTCTTCCCTTGGGAAGAAAATGCCTTTTTGATGATTTTAGCTTAAAATTTGATGATGCCTGAGGTATGCAGGAATACCAGCAACATCAGGATCGGTGCAACATACCGAAGGGCAAACAGCCAGATTCGGAACCATGCAGGCTTGAGGTTCGCTTGCTCTGCTGCATTTTTCCAATAGTACCCTGCAAAGATAACGACCATCAGGCCACCGAGTGGCAAGAAGATGTTGGATGCCGTGAAATCTACAAAGTCAAAGAATGACTTGCCTCCGACCTTCAGTTCCGGCACCAGCCCCATAGACAATGCGGATGGAACACCCATCAACAGACACAGGATGGAAATAATGATAACTGAGCGGACACGACTCCAACGGAAACGTTCCATCACATAGGCGACAGGCACCTCCAACAGAGATACCATCGAGCCGATGGCTGCAACCGCCAGCAGTACAAAGAACAAACCGCCGAAAAACGAACCGAAAGGCATAGCGGAAAACGCTGCTGGCAATGCGATAAAGACCAAAGACGGTCCTTGAGCCGGGTTAATACCGAAAGAAAAGGTAGTTGGGAAAATGATCATACCTGCGATAAACGCATAGATCAAGTCGCCTCCTCCAATGGCCAACGCAGCCGTACCCAGCGATTGGCGGCGATCCACATACGCACCATACGTTACCATGATTCCCATCCCCAGAGATAGTGAGAAGAAGGCATGTCCCAAAGCAACCAATGCTGATTCTATAGTGAGCTTAGAAAAATCAGGGTTCAAAAAGAAAGCTACACCTGCGCCAGAACCTGGCAGCAACAGAGCATTCACCATCAAGACGAGCAATAGAATGACTTTGGCAGGAATGAGGATTTTATTGAATTTTTCAATCCCGTTGGATACACCCAAAATAACGACAACTGCACAAATGGCAAAAACAATCAACAGCCATGCCAGTGGTGCGTAGCCCGAAGAGAATGCGGCGAATTGTCCGGCAAAATCGTTATTGGAGAACAATTTTCCGGTGAATGCCTGTATAGCATAATGGAGCGTCCAGCCCCCTACGATACTGTAGAACGACAAAATGACAAACGGGATAATAACATACATGATGCTTAATTTACCCCAAATCGGATGACCGCCTACTTTGACCATAGCAGAAGCAGCACTACCCCGGCCAGCTCGACCAAGCGCCAGCTCAGCCAGCAATACAGGTAAACCTACAAGCAACAGACAGACGATAAACAGCATGAAAAATGCCGCCCCACCATACTGTCCAGTAATATATGGAAATTTCCAAATGTTGCCAAGTCCTGCCGCACTCCCGATCGCTGCCAATATGAATCCGGCCGACGAGAAGCGTTCATTTTTATCGTTCAGGCTGTTCTGCCCCTTGCTCAAACTCATTGTATCCCCCTCATTCTCTCTACTTCCGCATAAACATAAGCATGCGTACATAAATAATTTTTACTCATTATAGCGTAAGTAGGATGTAAGGACATACAATATTTTTCACTATTATCGAATTTATTTTCATATTGTCGGATATCTATATAATCCTACAAAAAACTACATTTTTCCTTCAACATCCTTCTTTATAATGGTCTCTCCCATGCGATTCGATACTTTTTGATAAATATACGAAATCGCCAATAATACCACACCAAAAGAGAAGTAAGCTACGATGGTGCTTCCTGTCGTTAACAGATGCAGGTCATACAGCAGCAGCTTGCCTGTCGATAACAAAGTCAATCCCAGACCAAATCTGCGAATGTAGACAACCCGTTTGCGGAAACCGTAGACAATATACAAAATGGCCAGCAACAGATACACCAAGCTGAATACAAGCCCGGCATCTCCCAGACGGAACTGAACCCCGAGGAATGCGGTAATCACACCCAGCAAATATACGCCCATGATAACGGGATACAGCTCCGTGCTTCGATAATGTCGGGTCATCAGTGCGTTCAGAAAATCCTTGCTGCTGAAAAATACCAGGACATTGAAGACAGCCAGCACCACCAGCGCCACATAATCGGCAGCCGTATTTTGCGCATAATTGTCATGCAAGGTTGGAATGGCCACGGTAACCAGCAGCCCCAACGCATAGCCGATGCCATACAACGCCAAGCTGTAGTATTTAATCACCTGATCATACAGCAGCTTCACTTTAGGTAAGGAGTAAGCCAAAACCAGCGATACACAGGTGTACAGCAGCGCTTTGTAAAAGGAATAGTGTGTGAATCCTTCGGGTACGATGATGTTATACCAATGCCCGGCTTCATACAGCAAATAACCATATACATTCACCAGCGTCACATATTTAAAACCCTGCATGATACGCATCTCGTACAGACGAATGTTTTTGAATGCATCTGGACGACCGAACTGATTCGCATAAAAGACGGTAACGATCAGCATCCCCAGCGTAATAAGCGTGTATTTGAGGCCAAAATAATCCTTCTCAAATCCCGACAGCAGATATATAGGGAAATCGACGAAAAAGAACGCCCCCAGACATAGTAATAGAATGCCCCAGCCAGCTCGCTCCAATTCCTTCAACCGATAACGGTTGCCATACAACGTCAGGAGAACGGCCTCGATTAGCCAGCCCATAGATAGCCATTTGACTCCAAACTGGAACGGAACCATCAGAATGGCGAAGGTCAAGGAGGTGGCATAAAACAATACCTTTGTCTGTTTCTCTTCCGGAATAAATCTGCTGACCCATTGCGCCAAGCCCCCATACACCAGGCAAAAGACGAGTGCCAGCAAGCCTTTGTAATCATCCAGGCCTGCATCGTCGAACAGAGAGTACAGAACGGTACAGCTTACGACTGTGTTCAGAGCCAGCAGGGAGAAATCCAGCCAGGATAGCTTTTCTTTTAATCGGAACGGCACCCAGAGCGTCATCCCGAGGTACATTGCAAATGTAATAACTGCATACAACATGCTTGCAGTCGTGCTATCCGACAACCATACCAGTACAATCATCAGGGGCGTATTCAGCAGAAAGCTGATATATTGCACGACGACCCAGCGTTTGCGGAAGGATACAAGCAGAATCAGCAGGTTCAGCAGGAACAGGTAGCCCATGGCGATGTAAACTGAGTTCCCTTCCAGCCCGTTCGCCGCCATATAGGAAAACAACGGGAGATATCCCCCTACCAATCCAAAAGAACAAATCGTTCGGGATTCATACCTTAACGACAGCAGCACAGCGGTCACCGTAACCAGCACGGATAGACCCATGCCCGTATACATCCCTATAATTTCCAGTAAGAAGTAGCTGTAAAAAATCGACCCGTACAGCACCGAAATACCGCCGCCCAATATTCCGAGCGCAAAGGTCTGCTTCTGTTTGCGGTACAACCACTCGCCGCCGCCCAGCATCAGCGCTCCTAACAGAAAGAAGGCTACGCCCTTCATATTTCCTGTAAACCAGTTGGAATATGAATATTTAAAGGCAGCTCCTACACCTAAAATAATGAGCAAAATCCCCAGCTTGTTGATCCAGTTCAAGCCCAGCTTCATTTCGAACTGATTCTGCTTCATGCGCTTCTGCATCGTTTCTTCGCTGATTTCTTCTTCTTGAAGCTGGTCCAGCCCGTTCGCCGTATGATGAAGCAGATTTTGCTCAGCCTCTTGGAAACGTCGGCGCTGCTCCATGATCCGCTCACGGATCTCCTCCGAGAACTTCCGCAATCTAGCCACGATCTCCTCCTGATCCTCTTTAAGCTCATGAGTGCTTTGCTGAATAAGCTGGTCTACACGATTTTTAGCCCCGTATTCAAAGGCAGTCAATCGGTTCGTCCCTTCTGCTGTTCTGGAAGCAAAATAGGTTTCCAGCTTTTCACGCGAGATGCGGATCATATTGGCCTTCTCGCTCAGCATTTGCTCCGTCAGCGCCGTGCGCAGCTTTCCATTTTCCTGCTCGATATGTTGTACCCGCTCTTCCAGACGAAGGCAGCGGGCCTGAACATCCTCAAATTTCTTCCGTAGCACCTCATTCTCCAGAATGACATCCGAGGCTTCGTAGTCCGCAATTAACGTCTGGTATTCCTTAAGCAGTTTGCTCTGCTCTTGGCGGATCGTATGTAAACGATCTTTCAAATCCTTCATGTTTCCCTCCATCGCTGCCCATTTTGGTAATCATTACATTTTACATGAAATTAAAAAAGCATTATAGAGACTATAGCCCATTTTGGACGCTGAATTGAGGCTATTACTTAAATATTCTTCCAGTTTCATCATCGCAAATGAAGTAGAATGGATATACATAAGAAATAAAGCCTACCTCTTCTCTTCGTAAACATGAAATCGGAATTGAAAGGAGAAATATACATGTATTCAATAAGTGCACTATAGCCTTGATCGCAAGCATGTCCATGTTTTGGCTTTTATACGATTTGAGAGTCAGCCATTCTGTAGGCTATAATGATGCTTTTTACTTATTCCCACTGATCTTAATCTTTCTTTGTATCTATTTTTATTGGAAGGATCATGATGAAAAAAGTAAGTCATCCAAAGAAATAAAGTAGAGTGTATAGTTCAGATTTATCTAAGCGTTCTAGATTTCCACAAAAAAAGGAAGAACCCCGTAGGATTCTTCCTTACACAGTAGCAAGGTTCCATCTTTTTTCTTGTAGATGATCCTCTCTTGCGTTTCCTCATCTGTTGACTGACCATCCAGGGTTAGCATAGATCTAGTGCCAAATGACCATTCTTTATCAAAAGAAACGATATTGTTTCCCTTCGTGCTCTCCAGGAAATTAAATGGTGCTGGTTGGAGTTCTTGAGACATATCACTGAACAAATCACGGTATTGTTTTATAGCTAAGCGATGAACTTTTCTTGATATGGTCCACTTGTACAGTTGGAGAAGGAACCTTGGGCTTGGTTTCGCCGCTATCTGGTTGTGCAGAATCGTTACAGCCCGTGACTATGAGTATACACAGGAGAGCAGATGTGAGAAAAATAATTTTTACTTTTTTCATCTTAATAACCTCCTGAATTTAAAACAGACCCTTAAATTGGTATAGCGATCTCGCCACCTTGAACCTGAGTCTGTTTATTCTCCCGATTTAATATTCCTCTGTGAATCACAAATTCTCCAAAGAAAAATCCTACACCTGTTGAACAAATCGCGCTAACTTAATATTAAAAAGGCGGCCCCAATGAGGCCGCCTCCTGAATACAATTTACTTGTTATTCTTCCTTAACATAAGTAGCGTCATATGCAATAATTACTTTGGTTTTATCTGTAGCCTCTGAAACATCGTAAACTACTTCATTTTGACTGAAGTGTTTTTACAAACAATCCATCCTTCGTTTTGGTCCTGTCAGGATGATTAAGTTGTTCTACAAAGTAGCCGTTAAGCTATCTGATATCCGCAGGCCGTGAACCGGCAATTCCATTGAATTCCGCATTAACGTTATAATCGCCACCACGCCATTGAAGAGTGTAGCTTCCTGAACGCAAACCGTCTGTGTAACCTTCATCAGTACTTCTCCAAGTAATTGAACTGCCAGGCGAGATTCTTGTTCCAGAGATGTACTCTTTACCTGAATCATTGTGCAATAAACTTACTCTAACTGGATAACTAGAGTTATTTTTCAGAGTAAGTTTAACATGGCCATATCCTCTAGGAACATCAAAGGAACTTTGGACCGTTGCACCTCCTTGTACTCTACTGCCGAAAGTATTTCCGACGTTTTGAGGAGTTACTACATGGTCACCAGTAGTTGTTGTACCAGTATCTCGGGTCGCTGTAGTGGATGTATTCGCAAAATCAGTTACTTCTGAATCCGCAAAAATTGCACTTGGTATGGCAACAGCCCCCAGCAAACTAACAGATAAGGCTGATGCAATCAATAATTTGTTCTTTTTCATAGATTATTCCTCCTTATATTAGATAAAACTACCATCAGATTACACCAAAAGATTCTATGTATTGTATTGTTTCAGCTCTAAGATGTAATGATATTCTTCAATTCCATATTAACCCTATAATCAATCGTTCGGAGTTTCTCTAAAATCTGCCCGGCTCTCCTAGACTCATTTGGAGGTTCAAAATCAAAATTGAGTTGATAAACGAAGCAAGGAAAGCTTTAGACCGAATGGACTGAAGCTTTCCTTTTTGCTTCTCTTGTCGCGTTTTACTTAACAGTAAACCTTTGTATTATACTACTACCACATTTTTTGTTTTATTAGCTAATATCGGTCGGGTATTGACCTGACACACCCCATGTTGTGACTTTCACAACGTCGCCGCCAGCTCTCCATTGTATTTCATAATCTCCTGACCGTAGCCCTTGTGAAAAAGAATCTAAGCTATTCCAGGACAACTCCCTACCAGCGCCCACAGTCTTAGAAATATATAATTTCCCACTGTCTTTATGCACCAAGCTAAAAGTAATAGTTTGACTACCTCTGTTTTTTACAAAAATTTTAAGATGCCCATATCCAGGGTCTAATTCAAAGCGTGATACTGGGTCCTTTCTGTCGAACGTGTCATTAAAAACATCTCTTGCTTTTTGAGGAGTTACTACATGGTCACCAGTAGTTGTTGTACCAGTATCTCGGGTCGCAGTAGTGGGGGGATTTGCAGAATCACTTACGTCTGAATCTGCAAAAATTGCACTTGGTATGGCAACAGCCCCCAGCAAACTAACAGATAAGGCTGATGCAATCAATAATTTGTTCTTTTTCATAGATTATTCCTCCAAATAATATTATTTTATAGAAACTTCTTTTGCATAGAAACTCACAAAAAAAGTGACTAACAACGTATAAACATGTAAGTATGTAATCTTATGTAATCGAGCAAAAAATAGAGTGAAGAAAATTGCATGCGAAAACACATTTCAAACATATTGCATTATTATTATATTCTTTTATCAATGGTAATTATTTCAATAATAATCATATCACATGATTTCTGTTTTTCTAGGCAAATGTTCAATAATCCCCTATAAATGAATCCCCTCTCCTAGATAGCTAACCTTACAAAGCTTTTAACAAGCTTGCATTGCCATTTCCTTAAGGTCAAAGGATAGGTTTTATGGGTCATTGGTTGGTTTTTGAAATTAATATGTGCATCGATTCTTACCCATACCTCAAGAAAATTATTACATTTTATGACATGTTAATGTATTTTTCTTTTAAAAAAGCCATTATATAGAATGATTATATTAGTTAGATGAGAGGAGGGATAGTTTTGCATAAACAGCATCTGTTTTATTTACTTGAACGAAACCAGGCGTCATGCTAAGGCAAGAAAAACAGTGTAGGTGATGTGGCTCTGAAAGCATGAGGATGCTTGGTTATATCAGTTGGGTCAGCTTCTTGGTCTGAAACATACGGTTGTACTGATTAATCAGTTCATCCAAAAACATAGACTGTTCAAGCACACAGGCATGTCCGAAACCATACTGTTCGTACAGATCATGCAATCGTTGCCGGGCATCTTCCAACTGTTGATTTAACGTTTCATCTGTATTCATAGCGCATCCCCTCCTAATGAATCTCATTTTAGGTTGGAATGTGGAAATATGAATCGCTATTTTAGCAATCAAAAATCAGCAAATTATAGAAAAAAAAGACCAGAGGCTAGGCTGGTCAATGGTAATGAAATAGTGCTTGGATCAAGCTCCACCAACGTGGTCTTGCGGTTTGAATGTGCCCAGGGTAGGGTCTTTAGCCTGAACTGGTAGTACGAGTACCAGTACAAAGCTAATTGCTGTCAAGAACAAAACCATCTTTTTGATCATTTTCTTTCCACACCTCCTGGTAAGTAGAATGATACTGAGCCAATATTTCAGGAGCGGCGTATGCCCTGAAGCAGTCAAACAAACCTGCACAATTGGCAATAAGTAGTACATGATTAATTGTACCAGCTTTTTCTAATGCGTTTATTAAACATTTGAAACCATATGAATATCTACCTTTATTTAGGCTGTATTTAGCCATCTTATACCAAAACCGTGCGTACTGCTGTGGTAAGAATTGTTGTGTGTACATATCCGTAGATGAAACTTCCTGATACGCCGTAATTTGGGGTTCAAAGCGCCGAAGGATATGATCCACATCAATATGATAGCGATTGGCTGCTTCTATGACGTTTAAGAGTTCTGCAAAAATCTCTTTCTCGCCAGCTATATATTCTACGTAATCCGGCAGGACACTCACATCTCCTGACATCAGCTTATTCACGTACGTATTAATTTTCACCCATCGCTGAAATTGCCCCATCCAATGGAGTGTGTCCGGGTCAGTTTCCTTGACCCAGCTTAGATCAGCATAACCTCGAAGATGTGCTAATGCCTGCTCATGATCTCCTTTTGCATCACAGGCATGAGCACACAGCAACTCGGAATAGGCTATGTATACAAAAAGTGGCCTACTTAGCTTCTTTTGTGGTTCTTTTTCCTTGCGCCCAGAGTTATGAACCATGTCATAGTATATTCTCCCTAGCTGTCCCATCTGCTTTGCATACTTATACACCTTGTCCCACTGGCTCAATGCTCTGTACACATTCGCTAAATCTTTGAGTGCATCCAGTTGATCTACTTCATGCAAACGATGGACAAACGATTCAAATTTGGCGGCGGCGTCCATATTGAGATTTTGATCCCTTCCTATCGCAATAGTGAACAAGCGATAGTGGCAGATCGCAAGTCGTTCCGAATGCTGCTGTTTTTCGCCCTCGGCGATGTTCTCGTATAGGTAAGCCGCTGCTTCCCGATAATCTTGTTCATAACAATCCTCTGCTAATGCAAAGAGATAAGGAAGATAGCCCAGATCATCCAGCAGCACACTTACTACTTTTTGCAAACAGTCTACGCGCTGAAACTGCACACAGCGGTACAAGAACGGGCTAATTCTTCTCCAGTTCAGCGGTGCATCTATCACACTTTCTTCAATATATCTTTCATAGAAATGGTCTGTTGGTAAATTCATTCCTAACGTAATGCGATCCAATTGGTGCACCGAAATGGTACGATTGCCCGTTATAATACCGCTTACTGTGCCCGGATTCATGCCAGCAATGTGTCCAAACTCGGTCATGCTCAAGCCTGCTTGTTTTAGGTATCTTTCTAATTCTGCTCTAATCTTGGGTGTGATTTCCATAAATAAACCACCCTTTCAGCGTGAACTTTAATATGATACACATTTTTTTAAAAAATATATTTTGGAAACTTATAATATGATGAAAGTTTCGACTACTCCTGATAATACCACATTTTGGAATAAGAATAAATGCTTCTATTTTATTGCTTTTTATCTTGGTAATAGGAGGTCTTTTGGCAATGCCTCATGTAAAAATGACAAAAAACTTAGACCCTACAGGGCGCTTAGTCATTCCCAAGGAAATCCTGTATACATGCGATATTTTTCACGGTCATTCTATTGAATTTTTTGCAGATGAAAAGACGGGTACGCTATTACTACAAAGATACTACGGGCAGTCTTGTCATTTTTGTCTCTCTACTGAAGAATTAAGTGGTTTCAAAGGCTCTCTCATATGTAAAAATTGCAACTATATGCTCAAGACCGTATCTATGCGTGTACAAGTCTTTCAGCCCAAAGAGATCATGGCCCAACTTCTTTTAGATCTATATGAAAGCCATCCACATGCTACACAACAGCAATATGCTGGCATGTTGGGTATCTCAGAAGCTCGCATAAGCCAGCTCATACAACAAGTGTTCGATCAGGCAAGTGCCCAACTGGAGGAATGAGCTTTGCCAAGACAGATGAAGAAGGAGGATATCATATGAAGAATACAGGTATGACTCGCTCTTTAGATCAGTTAGGCCGAATCGTTATTCCTAAAGAAATGCGGATGTCTATGGGTATCGATGTTGGCGATCCTTTAGAATTTTATATGGATATTGAAACCGGTTTTTTGAGTATGCGAAAGTATATCGGGGTCGCCTGTAACCTATGTAATGCTGTCGAAGATCTGACCTATTTTAGAAATTCACTTTTATGTAAAACCTGTATACAAGAGCTAAAAGGCAATATAGGCGTTAGTCGCACTCCTGTTCCGATGGTTAAGAAACCTGCGTACAAAGGAAAGAGAGTCAACCAATCATCACAACGATTAGTCGAGCGTCTAAGAAAAATGGTACATGAACATCCCCATGCCAAGCAGGGCGAATATGCACAATGGCTTGGCGTGTCACAAGGCCGTATATCGCAGCTTAAAAAGCTGTTGTAGCTTGATTAACCTGCCAAAAATCCGTATACTAACAAAAAAGCAAACGACATTACGCCCGTGAAGAGCATCCAACTCGGAGGCGTTTACGCCAAGGAACATACATGAGTGTACAAGATGAACATGTATTCCTAAGTAAACCGGACACCCGCCCGTTATAGCGGAGCAAAGTGGATTGGAGAGTCATGACATCTGTCATGCTGTTCGGTCAATTTGGGTGGCACCGCGAGATCAGAGCGCTCCTCGTCCCATGTGGATGAGGGCGCTTTTTGTATTTCTATCCGAAAAGGAGTGCGGTGTCATGTTGGATATCAAGTGGATCAGAGAACATCAGGAACAGGTTCAGGCAGCAGCAAATGGAAAAGGAATACAGGTCTCGGTTGCAGAGCTGCTCACCCTGGATAACCGGAGAAAGCAGTTGCTTCAGGAAGTGGAGCAACTCCGTCAAACGCGGAATCAATGTAGTCAGGATATTGGTGCATTGATTCATGCCGGGAAGAGCGATCAGGCGGAAGAAACCAAGCGGCGGGTCAAAGAAATTAACGGACAGTTAGACCGTCTGGAAGCTCCACAGCGGGAAGTGGAGGAGCAGTTTCAACAGCTCATGCTTCTGGTTCCTAATATCGTTTCGCCAGATACACCACGGGGCAGATCGGATGAGGATAATGTAGAACTGGAGCGGATCGGTACGGTTCCCGATTTGGGATTCGAGCCACGCGATCATATGGCGCTCGGTCAGCTTCACAGCCTGATCGACGTTACTCGTGGCGTCAAAACAGCCGGAACCCGGAACTACTACCTGACAGGAGCCGGAGTCACGTTGCACCGGGCAGTACAGCAACTTGCAGTGGACCTGCTGACCGAACGGGGCTTCCAGCTGCTGGACGTTCCGCTGATGGTACGCGCCGAGGCGATGCACAGCACTGGCTTCTTCCCGCTCGGGGTGGATCAGACGTACCGTATCGCAGGAGAGGATCAATGGCTCGTCGGTACCTCGGAGGTCCCGCTTGTCTCGTATTACAGCGGTGAAATCGTGGACGTTACGGACCCCATCCGGTTGGCAGCCGTGTCGATATGCTTTCGTAATGAGGTCGGCTCGGCCGGAAGAGATGTACACGGACTGTATCGTGTTCACCAGTTCGCCAAGGTCGAGCAGGTGGTGATCTGCGAAGCCAGTCTGGATGCTTCGGAGCAGATGTTTCAGGAGATTACGCGCAATGCGGAAGACCTGCTTCAACAACTGGAGCTGCCTTATCGCAAAATGGCCGTCTGTACAGGCGATATGGCGCAAAAAACTTACAAGCAGGTGGATATTGAGACATGGATGCCCAGCCGACAGGCTTACGGCGAGACGCATTCGTCGTCCCAATTGCTTAATTTTCAGGCGCGGCGTTCCAACATCCGCTACCGGGATGCGAACGGCAAGCTGCAATATGCCTACACGCTCAACAATACGGCAGTTGCTTCACCCCGTATTTTGATTCCACTGCTGGAGAATCACCAGCAAGAGGACGGCTCGATCCGTATTCCGGAGGCTTTACGCCAGTATATGCCGCAGCAAGCAGCGTTTCTGCGACCTCCCGGTCAGGACGAAACAGTCTGAGGATTAACAGCATTTAAGTAACACGAACAGCATTAATATAAACTCCAAACGTGATGATCAACAAAAGACGAAGGAAGCTATCCTTCGTCTTTTTAAACGTCTTACTTCGCTTCTGCTTCCCACGCACTGGCAGGGCCAAAAAATTCATAGTGGATATCCGAAGCAGGAATATTCCATTCCTTCAACAGACCATACACCGATTGCATGAACGCTTCAGGACCGCAAAAGTAATACTGTGCGTTACGTTCCGGTAGCACAGATTGCAACCAGGCCAGATCTAAACGGCCTTCCTTGTGAAAAGCCTGCGCCAGCCGATCCTGCTCCGTTGGTCTGCTGTAACACCACCGGACTGCGGCCTGTGCATGTGTGGCGACCAGCTTTTCCACCTCATTACGCAGAGCATGGTTATCCCCATTGACTGCTGCATGGACAAAGGTGACGGGGCGATCCGGGGCAGACTTCACCAAGGAAGCCAGCATACTGACCATCGGGGTTAGCCCGACCCCACCGCTGATCAGCACGACAGGTCTGCGATCTGTCCGATCCAGCGTGAAATCGCCGGCCGGTGCAGATACCTGTAGTACATCTCCCGCCTGCACCTGCTCATGCAGATACACAGATACTTTCCCCGCCGGACGGGACCCTACAGCATCCTCGCGCTTTACGGATATCCGGTAGTGAGGTTGGCCCGGTGCATCCGAAAGGCTGTATTGACGGATGTGGGTATTATGTTCACCCGGAATCCGCATCTGTAGGCTGATGTATTGCCCAGGCTCGAATGCAGGCAGCACCTGTCCATCCTGCGGCACCAGATAAAAGGACGTAATTTGATCGCTTTCCTTGACCTTATTCTGCACAACAAAGCTCTTAAAGTCTGGCCAGCCTCCCTGCTGCTGTTCCGCCTCCTTGTACATTTCAGCTTCCACGTCTATAAATACATTAGCGATCACACCATAGGCCTCGGCCCATGCGGCGATGATCTCGTCTGTAGCCGCTTCACCCAGCACATCCTTGATCGCGGCAAGCAGATATTTTCCGACGATGGGATAATGCTCTGGTTGAATTCCCAAACTGCGATGCTTGTGTGCAATCTGACGCACCACCGGAAGGATTTCCTCCAGACGGTCAATGTGCTGTGCAGCCGCATATACCGCATTGGCAAGCGCCCCCTGTTGACGTCCTTGCTTCTGATTCGCGTGATTGAATATATTGAGAAGCTCAGGATGAGCCTCAAACATCATCTGGTAAAAGCGTTTGGTGATTGTAGTTCCGTGTACTTCTAAAACAGGTACGGTCGATTTGATCGTTGCAATGGTTTGCTCGCTCAGCATCCTAGCATCCCTCTTCTCTTTAAAATAAGGTGAACAAAAGGCAAAAGGCGCTTCCGTAACATGCCACCCTTTGTACACCACCTAAGTACAGCCAAGTATACCGACGAGAAATCGTTGCCTGTGTGATTGCAGTCACTTTAAATTTGAAATAATTTGTGAACATGTCAATGACAAAACGCACAATCGTAAACGTTTCAGAATATAAGCAATGACCTTTCCCCTTTACGGCAGTTTCACCATTCTAAAAACTTCAATTTATTCCACTTGTAAACGCTTCCAATTAAGATAAAATCGAAGATGAGGTGCCGGACAAGCTGTTCTGGTCATCCTATCCGCATTAAGGGAGGCAGATGATATCGTGAAGTTAATCAATAGCAAATGGCTGGGCGCATGGATATGCATCATACTTGCAGTGGTCGGTACAGGGCTTCAACCGAATGCAGTGCATGCCGATACGACAGGTGTGACCCATGCAACCTATGGAGTCGAAGCGCTGAATGGTTTGGATACCATTCATGCTGATGCAGCACTATCGCTGAACGCAGCAGCAAGCACAGCTATTACAAACGGAACGGATTGGAAGGATACCGCAGGTAATCCGATTCAGGCCAACAGCGGCAATATTCTAAAGGTAGGCTCCACTTATTATTGGTACGGCGAGCATGCCGAGAACTGGAAATTTGAAAAAGTGAACGTATATACCTCAACCGACCTGAAAAATTGGTCCTTCCGCAGCACTATTCTCAGCAAGGATTCCGCCCCTGAGCTGAATTCCAGCAAAATCGAGCGTCCCAAGGTCATTTATAACCAAGCAACCGGAAAATACGTGCTATGGGCGCATTATGAAAATGGCACCGATTATTCGCTGGGCCGCGTAGCTGTCGCTACCAGCGATACACCAGACGGGACTTTTGCCTACCAAGGCAGCTTCCGCCCACTGAATTATGAATCCCGCGATATGACCGTATTCACGGATACGGACGGCAGTGGCTACCTCGTTACAGCTTCCCGCAAAAATGGCGGTGCCAACGATACGATGGCGATCTTCAAGCTGACCGACGATTATACGGGCGTGCAATCGTTCGTCGGTTGGATTTTCGAGAATGGCTACCGTGAAGCCCCTGCGGTTGTAAAAAAGAACAACACCTACTACCTGTTTACCTCGCAGGCATCCGGCTGGTATCCGAACCAGGGTGCTTATGCAACCACCAGTTCCATGACGGGAAGCTGGTCTGCGCTTTCACCCTTCGGTGATCCAGCAGCTTATGGTTCGCAAATTCACTCCATCGCCACCATTACTGGCAGCGCAGGAACCAGCTACATCTATATGGGCGACCGTTGGAATCCGCTCAATCTGAGCGACCACAAGTTTATATGGCTACCGCTGACCCTGAATGACTCCAGCAAAACGGCAACGCTGAACTGGTACAGCAGTTGGGATCTGGATGCCGCGGCAGGCAACATGATTCTGCCTTCGCTTGTGAATCACGCGCAAGGCAAAACGGCGACTGCTAACTCAGCCGCATCCGGCTCTCCGGCTTCGCTGGCGAATGACGGTAATGCCCAAACCTCATGGAAGGCTGCATCTGCATCCTGGCCCGCTTGGTGGCAGGTTGATCTCGGCAGTACGAAGACGATCAGCGAAGTGGATATTTCCTGGTTTATGTACAAAGGATCTGAAGCGTATTACAAATATAAAATTGAATACAGCGCGGATGGAGTTAACTATTCCACCATTGACCGCACAAGTAATACTGCGTATGGGTTTACCAGTGACAAGGTTAACTTCCAGGCACGCTATGTACGAATTAATCTCGTCAATGCGGTGTTATTTAATAACCCGAACAACTGGTACACCCCGACGGTGCATGAAGTAAGGTTGCTTAGTAATTAACTTTCGCATCTGGAATATTGCTTAAACCTAAAAAAATATCGCACAACTCTTGCGCAATGTTGTACTCATTTGCAGGAGTTGTGCGATTGTTGTTGAACCGCTATGTTCGAATGCCTCTCTTAAACTTCCAGAAGCGTCCCAGGCCAGGTGGTGATAGTGAGTCGCAGATCATTAGATATCAAGCGCTGCATGATATCCTTGATATATTGCAGTCGTGATCGTAGATGCCTTCACACAATCTCCGATTTGTGAAACATAAGGTGCACAATCTATTAACTCATCTACTACGTTTCTTCTAGCTCGTTGTCCAAGCGCACAAATGACTGAAGTGCCTGGAACAAGATGTTCTTCACCATTGGGATCAGCGCAAACAACACCTTCTTGTGTAACACATAGCCCTTTAAATCCTAAATGAACTTGAATGTTATTTTTTTCGATTTCTTTTAGCATAATGGGACGATGTCTAATATTAGCATCCGGAGCCAGCTCTGCTCTCATCTCTACCAGATGAACAGTCTTACCTTCCTGGGCAAAGTGAATGGCTGCTTCACAGCCTGCCAGACCTCCTCCCAATACGACTACGCTATCGCTGACCCTGTCCTTCTCCAGGTAGTAGTCATTCACAATGACTACGTTATCACCATTCAATCCAGGAATCGGAGGAACAAGCGGTGCGGAACCAACCGCTATAATTAACGCATCCACATTTTCTTTCTCCGCATACTCTTTAGTAACAGGTGTATTCAAACGAATCTCAACGCCAGCGTCTTTCGCCAGTTTTCCGAGAGTAACACCTAACTCATACATCTCATATTTAAAAGGAATCGCCTGTTCTCCCCTCAAAATACCCCCTACCTCGTCAGACTTCTCACATAGAATGACTTTATGTCCCCGTTTAGCTGCAGTAAGAGCTGCATAAAGTCCGCCTGGGCCTCCGCCGGCTACTAGAACCTTACGTGGATTAGGGGAAGGATATATTTCTGTTCCATCCATTTCACGACCAATTAATGGGTTAACCGTACAGCGTCTTGTGGATGTTTCTGCACGTTCAGCCATACAGGTGAAGCATCTCAGACATTTAATAATGTCCTCGTCGCGGTTACTCATCACCTTTTTTGGAAGCTCTGGATCAGCCAGTAATGCGCGAGCCATTTCAACAACATCCGCCTGACCGCTGGCAATGATTTCTTCCATTTGAGCCGGGTCATTTAATCCGCCGACCGTTGCAACCGGAACACTTACATGCTTCTTAATCTCTGCTGCAAGATAAACATTACTTCCATGAGGCAAGAACATCGAAGGATGTGTGATACCAAAGCCTGTCTGATAAGTTCCAGCAGATACATGGAGCAAATCGATTCTTGATTCAATTAATTTAGCAATTTCTATACCTTCTGTCAGGTCATAGCCGCCTTCAAACAACTCCGAGCCACTCATTCTAAACTCGATTGGGAAGCCAGAGCCCACCGCTTCACGGACACTGTCCAGAACCTCCTGTGCAAAACGCACCCTGTTTTCCAAAGATCCGCCATACTTGTCTGTTCTGCGGTTGAAATAAGGAGAAAAAAACTGATTAATCAACCATCCATGTCCGCCATGAACCATAATCATTTCATAACCTGCTCTCTTGGCAAGTCCAGCACAGCTACCATAAGCTGCTACGATATCATCAATTAGTTCTTGCGAAAGTTCCTTTACTTCTCTGCCGTCCGGGCGTACTCCGGGGCTGGGTCCCCACTGAGCAAGTCCTTGTTTCTTATTTTTGTCAGTCAGATAAGTTCCTGCATACTGTCCAGAATGAGATAATTCCACACTGGCAATTGCCCCGTGACGGCGAATAGCGTCTGCAGTATAGGTAAAACTAGCAAGAGAATCTACTGTCCCCAGATCCAGATGGTACATATGGGAAGCTTCCGTTTCGGGATGAACTACAACTTCACTGACCGTGACTGACGCAGCACCGCCTTTGGCTCTTAATTCATAAAAAGCTGTAGATTTCGGTCCAATAGTGCAGTCAGCTGTAATATCTGTACCTCCCATAGGAGAGCCAAACATTCTATTTCTGAAAGTCACATTTCCAATCGTGATTGGTTTACATAGGTTTGGATATTTTCTTTGCATGATTTCATTCTCCTTATCTGTATTTATTACTTTATTACATTTAATGGATATATCCCTAATTCTTACCTACAGCCATCTTCTGATTTTTTCGGGCAGCCAACTTATATACAAATGTTAGAACAAGTCCGGTTATGCCAAGTACGGCCGCAATGACAAAAGCTCTCTGATAGCTACTGTCTGTGCTGTAAACATGACTCATAATGGATGGGCCAAAGTATCCTGCTGTTGCAAATCCAATAAACATAATTCCATAATTCACACTATTATTTCTCACACCAAACTGATCGGCAGTAAATCCAGGAAATACCCCCATCAGTGCACCAAAGCATAAACCAATAACTGAAATACCAATATAGAATGTCAACACACTACCTTCGCCTGAAAAATAAAGCAATGTGAGTCCTATGACCGAAAAGACAGAGGAAAATGCCAGGGTATTGATTCGACCGATTTTGTCCGAAATATAGCCTGCAACGATTCGTCCGCCCGTGTTAAACAATGCCAATACGGAAACAACTGTCGTAGCGGCTGCCGCAGACATACCAATCATTTTCTGAGCTATAGGAGAAGCTTGTGATGTACACATGAGTCCGGCAAAAGCACCACACATTAATAACAAGATCATGATATAAAACAGAGGGCTTGAGAGCATGCCTTTCCAGTCTTTGTCGTTCTGAATAGAACGGCCAACATTTACAGTCTTGGGTGTCCATCCTGCAGGGACAAAATCAGATGGACATTTCTCAATGAAGAAAGAAGCAGCACATACAATAATAAGAAATGCTATACCGATGATAATGAACGCTGATGTCACACCAGACCTATTGATTAAACTATTGGCAATAGGAGGTATAATAACTGAGCTTATTCCATAAGCAGCCGTTGTTATACCGCCAACTAATCCTCTTTTGTCAGGGAAAAACTTAATAGAGTTGCTAATTGTGCATCCGTAAACCATTCCCGTTCCTAGGCCGAGTATGATACCGTAAGCCAATACCAGGTAACCTACAGATGTTGCAAATCCTGATAAAATCATACCGCCTCCAAACAGCAAGCCCCCTACAAAGATCACTTTCTTGGGCCCGAACCGATCATTAATCCAGCCACCTGAAATCATCGTGATAGGACCTACCGAATTTGTAATCGTAAATGCTATAGCCAAATTCCCCGGTGTTAAACTAAGTCCTGTGACGCTGCTCAAATATTCTGCCATTGGGGCAGAAAATACACTCCACGCGTAAATTGATCCAATACACAGATTAATAAAGCAGCTTGCAATCAGAATAATCCATCTCTTTTTTGTAAGTTCCACTAAGATCTTCTTCTCCCTCGTCGTTGTATTGTGAAATCATTCACATATTTCGAATTAATATTAACATGCACTTTCGAATATATCAACAGAAACATGTATGTGTTTATATGATTTGTCGAACGTGTTTTTGAATATATGTATCAATTTTATTGTGGACTCGCTAAATATGTTATACTTAACCAATAAACGACGAATATGTATAAGGAAGAGAGCCTTATGAGAACTTTAAAATATGCCATCCTAGGCTTGTTAAATAAAGAACCTATGACTGGTTATGATATCGGTAAAGAATTCAGTAGAGATTTAGGCGAATTTTGGACTGCAAAGCACAGTCAGATCTATCCAGAATTAAAAAAACTGCTTAATGAGGGACTTATCGTCTACGAAATCCAAATTAGCGGAGAGATTTTAGAAAAAAAATTGTATTCGATTACGGAGGAAGGCAAAGAAGATTTTTTACAATGGTTAAAAAAAGCAGAGCCTATTGAACCGACTCCCAAAGATGTGTTTAGGCTGAGAATGTATTTTTCTAATCATCTGGATGTAACAACCCGATTAAATCTGTTGGAACATCAGCTGCTTCAACATCAAGATAGGCTGGAACATTTACGCAAAAATAAAGAACGCTATGAAACTATTCCTCCTCTTGATAGTGATAACTTTGGCGATTATCTTGTATTAGATGGTGCTATTTTACGCGAGACTGGAATCATACAATGGTTAGAAAATTTTATTTCTTATTGTAAAAAATAGAACGTCTCCTTTTCCCCTAAATGGTTAACCAAAAGAAAGCATAAGGATCCGAGATCTGTAGCTCGAATCCTTATGCTTATTCTTTTATTCTTTACTTATCAACGCATCCGGTTCACTGTGGTAAACACAAATTTGTCGTACCGATGTCGTGAGAAAGAGTATTCAAACGGAATACCCGTATCCAGATATCCCACCTGCTCAATTTCCAAGATTGGATCATCCGCTGCACAGTCCAAATGCTCCCGATCCAGTTCTGTCGACTTGGACGCGCGAATTGTACGATGTGAACCGACAATATTAAGGCCCAGCTCCTCCTTAATATGTTTGTACACCGAGCCATACAGCACCTGCTCGGTAATACCGCTAATCAGCTTCGTGGGCATGTACGTGCGCTCGATAACATAGGGCTCACCCTCTACAACACGCAGACGGATGAGGTGATACACAGGAGAATTGGCATCAATAAATAGATGAGCCGCTACTTCCTCGGATGGAAATTGAACGTCAAAGGCTACGATTTTATTTTTGATTTCTTTCCCGCGCAGCAGATTGGTTAACCCCAGCATTTCATTCACGACGACATTAACAGGACCGTTGTGAACCGATTTGACGATAAAGGTTCCGTGTCCTCGTTTACGATTCAGCAGCCCTTCCATCACCAACGTATCCAATGCCCTCTTAATCGTCATCCGACTCACCTGAAACTCACTTGCCAGCGAAATTTCATCGGGAATCGGATCATCACCGCTATAAGTCTTATCCATAATCCGCTGTTTGACCTCTTGTGCAATCCGCTCGTATTTATTCATCAGTCTACCACCTGTACTAAAAATTGTTTTATGTCAGCATTTTACCAAAACATCGGTATCGCTGGTTCATTTTGTTCTGCAGGCGGGACGTTAAGGTGTTACGGTATAAGTAAGTATACCGAACATTACACTTTCTCACCAGCGGCATACGGCATAGTCCATTTTCGGTGATGAAGAAAAAAAGGCGGTCCAGAGGACCACCTTAAAATCCGTTATTTTCGATCACCTGCTTGAACCAGTGCCCACTTTGTTTAACGGATCGTTTGCCTCCGTCCTGCAGGTCGACAGATACAAAGCCATAGCGGTTTTTATAGGCGTTCGACCAGGACCAGTTGTCCATAAACGTCCACAGGTGATAGCCTTTCACATTTGAGCCCTCCGAGATCGCCCGTTGAACCCATTTTAGATGCTCACGGATAAAATCAATGCGATAGTCATCGCGGATCATACCCTGTTCATCCCTGAATTTCTCTTCGCCCTGAACACCCATCCCGTTTTCCGAGATAAAGCATTCAATATTTCCGTAATTCTGTCTGACATTGGTCAGGATATCGTAAATGCCCTTCTCATAGATCTCCCAGCCCCGCATCTCATTCATCTTGCGACCTGGCATCACATAATAATCAAAGTAACGTTCCGGCACAAAAGGCGCGTCCGGGTTCGGCAGACTTTCGCGGGCCTTGACTCTGCGCGGCTGATAATAGTTAATGCCTAGCAGGTCCACAGTGCCCTGACGTATAATCTCCCGATCCCCTTCTTCCGTGATTGGTAAAAATTCCTCTTGGCGCAGCAGCTCCACGAGCAAAGGATTAAATTCTCCCGTCACAGATGGGTCTAAAAAGGAACGGTTAAAGAACGCATCGCATATCTCAGCGGCCTGCACGTCTGCCGGATGCTGACTACGCGGATAGGTTGGCGTCAGGTTCAAAATAATGCCGATTTTGCCCTTGTAGCCTCCCTTTCTGTATGCCTGAATGGCACTTGCGCTCGATAACAGGGTATGATACCCCACCTGTACAGCTTTACGGAAATCCACTTCATTCGGATAGTGGAAATCGTACAGATAGCCGCCTTCCACCGGGACAATTGGCTCGTTATGCGTAAACCATTTGGCTACACGATCCCCGAACAGCTCGAAGCAGATATTGGCATAATCCACATATGCTTCGACCGTATCCCGGTTCACCCAGCCTCCCTTTTCCTGTAAAGCCATCGGCAAATCAAAATGATACAGATTCACGAACGGCTCAATATCGGCCTGACGCAATTCTTCAATGACGGCATTATAGAATTGAACCGCCTGCTGGTTTATGGCACCTCTTCCCGCCGGAAACAGACGAGACCAGGAAATGGAGAACCGGAAAGAGTTGTGACCAAGCTCTTTCATGAGTGCAATATCTTCTTTGTAACGGGTATAGAAACGGGACGTATCCGCAGGACCGACCCCGTCATAGAAACGGTTCGGCTCCTGCTCAAACCAATAATCCCATATGTTCGGTCCTTTGCCGTCTCCCTCCACGGTTCCTTCTGTCTGGGTAGCCGAAGCTGAGGAACCCCACCAGAAGTCGGATGGAAAACGGTATGAAACGGTTTGCTTCTCTGTATCTTTCATTTCGGTATGATTCACAGCTCTACTCCTCTCTCTTTTCCAATGAACAAGCTGCTAATCCAGCAGCTCATTCACGTTACATTCCAACAGTTTGATCCTTGCCTGCACTGGCTGCTTGGCCAAGCTCCTCTTCCTGTTCTTTACGAACATTTACCCGGTCGATAATTTTCAGGAACGGGAACCAGATGATAAAGACGACAGCCATATTAAACAGTTGCAGCACGCCACCCATCAGAGAGCCCGTACCCATCATTCCACTAAAGAACAACGGCATCGTCCAAGGAACCTGTATCCCGTTTGGCGGCGGTACAATCCCGGTGGACATGGCAAAGTAAGTAATCAGTGTAACGATCATTGGAGAAATGACCCATGGGACAAAAATCAGCGGATTCATCACAATCGGCAGACCGAATATGACGGGTTCGTTGACATTAAACAGACCCGGTCCAAGGGCCAGCTTACTGACCTGCTTCATTTGCTTGCTCTTGAGGAAGAATAGAATCGAGAGCACCACGGCCAGGGTCATACCTGTACCACCGATACCTACTGTATAAATATCCACAAACTGCTTAGTGATAATATGCGGCAGCTCCAAACCTTTGGAGTACGCTTCATAGTTTTCAAGTGCCAGCGTGTTCCAGATCGGGTCCATGACCGAGTTGATAATAATCTGACCATGAAGTCCAAAGAACCATAAGAGCTGGACAAAGAAAACAGCAATCAAGGTAGGGATAATGCCACTGCCCAAATGCACCAGCGGTGCCTGAACGGCATGATAAATCAAATCATGCAGGTTATTATGAAGCGTCAGAGTAACCACTACGTTGATGATTAAAAATATGCCCAGCGTAATACACGCAGGAAGCAACGCGGCAAAAGACTTGGCAACCGCTGGCGGAACCCCTGGTGGCATTTTAATAACAATCTTCTTCTGCGTCACCTTTCGGTAAATCTCAGCCGCGATAAAAGCGACGATCATCCCGAGGAACATGCCCTTGGCCCCGATCCGGTCGACCGGAATGACCCCAGCAATCGTGGCACCGCTTTCTTGTGTCAGCACGAACGGAGTCAGCATCAGGAAGCTGGCCAAAGCGATCATGCCGCCAAATATCGGTTCGACCTTATAACTTCGGGATAGATAATATCCGATCCCCACGACCACGAACATAGTCATGATATTCAGTGTTGCATTGGGCGCAATATTCAGCAGATTCTGAAAAGTCGTCAGATTGCCCTCGCCCATCCACCCTTTCAGAAACGGCAGATTAATAATAACGACGATAATGGAGCCGAAAACCGTTAATGGAAATGACAACATAAATGCATCACGCAGTACAGTAAGATAGCGGTTGTTGTTCAGTTTACCGGCAATAGGTATTAAAATTTGGCTTAATTTTTCAAACAAAGCCTATTCCTCCCCGCGAAGTAACTTGCATCAGGTTTGTTGTGAAATTTTCATGCCCCTAATTTCACAAACTCTTGTGTACAGATTATAAATTTCTGGATTTAAAAAGCTCCAGCAGCTCTTGAACCAGATCCTTCATAGTGACCGTGGACATGAGATGATCTTCCGCATGCATCAGAAGGAGCGACAAAGGAGTTGGGTTTCCTCCGGCTTCATTCTTCACCATTTGAAAATGGATATCATGCGCAGCCCGCAAATCCTGCTTCGCCTGCTTAATGAGATCGTCTGCACCTTCCGTGTTCTCATTCCGGTATTCGCTCAGTGCTTGAATCACTTTACTGCGAGCGCTTCCACTATGAAGAATGAGTTGGAAACTAATTTGCTCTTCCGTCAGATCGGCTATGTTGACTTTATCCATTTTTACGCTCCACCAGCTTCAAAGCCTGTTCATAGACTTTCTTGCCGTCCACCAGTCCGTACGCCATCATGTCGATCACTTCTACATGGATACCGTATTGAGCAGCTTCCTTTTGCAGCTGTCCTTTAAGAAAACTCATTTGCGGGCCAATCAATACCGCGTCAGCATTAGCCATGTCTTCTGTCGCCTGATCTTGACCTACTGCCCAAATTTCAGCCTCGTCTCCAATAGATTTGGCATAATCCTGCATTTTGGTAACCAGCAAACTTGTAGACATACCTGAGCTACACGCCAGTAAAATTTTCTTCATGATTGTTCCTTCCCTTCAAGGTCTGATTGGATGCTAACTACTAGAAAACGTTTACAGCGTAATTATAAATCCGCTTTTTAAATTTGTCTATACATTTAATTTATATGTATAGACTTTTTTTAAAATGACACATTTTATTTTTTTCCTCAACATTAACGCTTTCATCTCTTCTCTTTCATCTCTCAATAACATTTGAGGCTCAGAATATTAGAATAGTGCATAATTCGTCCCTCGAAGTGCGAACCGGGGGTCATATAGACGAGGAATACAAGCAGTTGTATGATTAGCAGAAATAACAGGTATTCATAGCTTCACTACATTACACGAAACGGAGGTTCCGCCCATGAATGTAACCGATAATGACAACAATACCGCTCTTTGGCTGCGATATGCGCCTTACCTGATGTTTGATCACAAGGAGCCATTTTACCCGGATTTTGTTGGTGTGACGGTGCTGGATCAACCGGGTCCTTCCCCCTCCTTTCGTCGCACATTGGAATTTTCGGACGAACGGGTGAAGCATATTGTGGAGTATGCCATCTGGTGGGACTACGAAATCGGTCACCTCTATGAGCTGGAGCATGTGTGGGTCTATGTCGGGCATGATGGTGAGGTCGTAGACTGCGAAGCCAGCTTCCACGGCAGAGTGTTCAAAGGGCTACTCAAGGACCGCGGTAATCTACTAGACGGTACGCATGTACGTCTGTACTCTCAACCGGGAAAGCACGCTTTCTCGCCGATCACGGACATTTTCGAATTGTTGCCTGACCTGTACACCAATGCGAACGAACGCGCCGGGGTGGACGGGCTGCTGACGAACGAGCTGTTCCACGGCCTGATTGCCACGAATGATGAAATTGATGGGCTTGTACGGCGCCATCTCCAATCGTTGTCCTTCGTACCAGCCATGGAATTTGAGGAATATTACTTCGCGCCGGAGCTGTTCATGCCGTGGTCTTCACTATTTCACATCATACCGGAACGAATTGAAGCCTGTGTACAGGAGCTAAAGCGTCAATATTTGTAGATGTTAGTAGGACATGCAGAAAGGGGTACGGCAGAGCGAAGGTGAGAACAGCGGGCAGGCGTAAAGCGGCGGCGGATGAATGGGTCGAGAAAAAAGGTTCGCGGATACACTGGAATCAATAGTGGAGGAAATCGAAGTATCCGTGCTGCGTGAGCTGGCGGTGAACCGTTCCCTGAAAAAGCTGGAAGGCATCACGCCCGGTGGTTACCGTAAAATGAAAATCCGCCCGCAACAGGGAATAGACTGTGGGCGGGCGGCTGAATAACCGTGCAGGACATTATATTCTGTTATGCTCTTGGAATCCGATGCGTCCTATCAGTTAAACGCCTGTCAGACGTACAAGGGACCCTTTTTCCAGATCTACATAATCAACTGTAAATGCGTGGGTCCGCACGTTGGCTTTCAGAAGGGCACGATAGGTCCCTTTTTCCCATTGGATTTCCAACTGATCGGAATTTCCAGCTTCTACGATTTTGATTTCACCATCAAAAGCAGGATAGGAATTGCGGAATTTCATCAACTGAAACAATCGCTTCAAAACTGGTCTTTCCAGGTTTTCAATGACTTCCTCTTGGGAATAGTAATGCCGATTAATGTTACGGCCTACCTTCGTTTCTTCCAATAGCGCGATGTCATTTTCACCTGCCAGCAGCCCTACATAATAGACTTGGGGGATGCCCGGTGCAAAAAACTGAATGGCTCTTGCCAGTACATAGGCATCATCGTTGTTGCCGAGTGCTGAATAGTACGTACAGTTGAGTTGATAGATATCCAGGTTATTATAGGCGGCCGTATTGTATACCCTTTTAATGTTAGCTCCCTTGGAGAACAAATTATTTTTGGTCTCTTCGATCTCTTCATCCGTCATTAAGCCCTTGGCATCCACTACTCCAATTCCATCATGAGTATCCAGCGTAGTAAACTGCTTTCTCGGACAGATGTTCAGCCAGTGAATGAGACGCTCACTATTACCGCTATACAGTGTGTGCAGCACCAGCATAGGCAGGGCAAAATCGTAAACCCAATGATCCTTCTCAGCAAGCTTCAACTGAATGGAGTAATGTTCATGAATCTCCGGCAGAACATCGACGCCGTATGGCTTCAATATCTCCTGTGCTTCACCAAGCATGTCCCAAATTTCAGGCTCCACGAAAAAACAATTGGTTCCTCTTTTTTTGGTAGCATATGCAAAAGCATCAAGTCGGATGATCGAAGCACCCTTTTCAGCCAGACGAATCAGGTTTTCTCTGACAAATTGCTGGGTCACGTCCGAGTGCAGATTAAGATCCACCTGTTCCCCATCAAAGGTACACCATACCTTTTCCGTCGTACCATCCTTAAACTCGACATCAACATAAGGCGCACGTGGCTTTCTTTTATAAATCAAATCCACTTCTTCCTGAGTGGGCTCTCCATTCGGCCAAAAATCCTTGTACCGGATAAACAAGTCGGCGTACGGCGAAGCGTCTTTATGTTGGACAAAGTCCTGAAAATACGCCGAGCTGCGAGAGATATGATTAATCATAAAATCAAACATGAGGTAAAAATCCTGAGACAGCCGTTTAATATCTTCCCAGTCACCAAAGGGTGCGTCAACGCTCTCATAGGTCATCGGAGCAAAGCCACGGTCTGCCGAAGACGGATAAAAAGGAAGCAAATGGACGCCACCGATAACCTGTTTAAAATGGCCGTTTAGCAGTTCCCCCAGCTCTTTCAAATTCTTCCCCATGCTGTCTGCATAAGTGATAAGCATAATTTCATTTTTAATGGACACGATGGTTTCTCCCCTGTTCTCCCGCTGTGGGATATCTATTATTTAGCGTTCTTTTCAAAAAAATCTAACGTATTTCTGAACAGCTGTTCCCGATGAGGTACATTTCCCCATGAATGGTCGGCACCTTCAATGATCTGAATGCCAATGGGCTGTGAATAGGCTTGTTCATATTGATAGGCATATTGAATAGGTGCTATAAAGTCCTGATCTCCATGTATAATGGTGACATTTCCTTTAAAACTTGAGGCTCTGGTGTAAATATCCAAGCTGGCTACATCCTCAATGAATCCCGGTCCAAGACGCAAACTGTTGAAATCAAAATACCCCTGTTGATCCATGGACGAAATCGATTGTCCCTGAATCGTTTTGTTGTTATTGATTTCGTCGGTTACGGTTGCCGCAGGGGACCACATACATAAAGAGTGAATGTCTTCAGACAAATCACCAGCTACTATACTGGCAACCACGCTCCCTAGGCTCATACCCATTAGACTGACTCGGGACGGGTCTACGAATTCCAGCTGCCGGACAAAGTTAACGATGGCCTTTCCCTCTTCCACCTCTCCGGAAATGGTCACGTCGTAAAAATCACCCTCGCTTTCGCCATGCCCTCCAAAATCAAACCGCACAGCTGCAATCCCTTGCTTTTCAAGCAGGCGTGAAATTTGAACAAATGAGTAAAAATATTCGATCCGGTTAGCCCCAAATCCATGAAACATAATGACAGTAGGATATTTACTGCCCTTGAGGGTCTCAGGAATATGAGCTGTTCCTCTTAGCGTCAACCCATGAACAGAAGTTTCAATATATTGTAATGACATGACAGCCACCTCAATCTCAAATTTTTTGAATATGAATATGTTAAGTTACTGAGCCGCTCTTCTTTCAATCAGCTCTGCACGCATTTGGCTTTGGACAAAGTCAATCCGGTACATATAAATGAAGAGCATACATATCGCAAATGCAATCGCAGGAATCCAGACAAAATTAGTTGTAATGGCCTGCAATGCAGACTCTGTCTGCGCCATGTTAGCTACAAACCCTCCCTTAGCCAGAATTTTGGATGTTAAAGCTCCTGCAATCCCTGCGCCAAACTGAATTCCGATCGTTCCGGCTGCCGTTAACAGACCTTGAGCTCTGACACCAAACTTCCATTCTCCAAAATCGACGGTATCGGCAAACATAACAAAAACCGTACTTTGCGCAGCCCCCAAACCAAACGATCCCAGAGCAACACCAAACAGTGTAAGAGCAACAGAAGGCTCCATCGAACCCATCCACATCACAATCTGTCCCAGAATACTGACCAGTAACCCAATCAAAACCAGATTTCGGTTCTTCATTTTCTTTACAATAAATGGAACTAGCAACATACCGATGATCATGGCACCTGCATTAATCCCATTGGCAAGCGAACTCATTCCCTCGTTTCCCATATTATATTTAAAGAAGAATATCATGGTAGACCCTTTGGCCACTACGCCGATAAAGATCACAAAATTAGTCAGTGCAAGCATCCACCATGGAAAATTGGGCAAGAGCGCCTTAATGCTGTCTCGGAAAGGAACCGGTTTGCCCTGATCATATTGAACACGCTCTCTCGTATTCCTAAACGTTAATAGAAACATAATTACGGATAACACGGAGAATATCCCCATGGTGAATATAAATCCCTTTTGGTTCGTCCCCCCTCCAAAAAAAATGACCAATGGAAGAGCAACCACACCTGATACCAACACACCAATCTGTCCGCCGATATTACGAAACATATTGGCCGAGCTTCTTTCCAGTGGATTCGTAGTGAGACTCGGTAGCATCGCCGAAATAGGTACATTGATACCTGCAAAGATAATGTTCAGTAAAATGTAGGTAATATAGGCATACGCCAGTTTATAAGAATCATCGAAATAGCCTACAGCAAAAGACAGCACCGTGATAATCCCGAATGGAATTGCCAACCATAGAAACCAGGGCCGTGCTTTACCATACTTGGAATTGGTTCTATCAATGAGAATCCCGAAGATCGGACTGGCGAAGGCATCGAGTACACGGACAATTAAAAATAACAGACCGACAGATTCGAGGCTTAGTCCTGCAACATCGGTGTAGTAAAACATGAGATATGTTGAAACAACAGTGAATACCAAATTGTAAGCGGTATCACTCAGGCCATAGCTTAACTTCTCTTTGAGGCTTAACTTATTGCTCATCTTCTTCGTCCCCTTATGTGAGATTCACGTTGCAAGTAAAGCGTTTTCAGAAAACGTTCTATAATAATTTATATTATATACTAAAGGATTGACATGTCAAACGATTGACATAAAATTTTTCAAAAAAATAAATAGCCGTTACCCAACAAAAGAAATAGGGGAACGGCCATCATTCTAGGTTGTCTGCCCAGGGATCAAATGGACCGGGAGCAGCGGATTTAAGTCCCCCGTGTAGTCCTGTCCATTAATTCGTTTGTTCAAAATTCCTACGGCTTGCCGGGCCATTTGCTGAATGGGCTGACGAATGGTGGTTAACTGTGGCATAAAGGCTTGGGCCGTCTCTGTCCCATCATATCCAACAACTTTCAACGTTTCCGGCACACGTCTACCTGTCTTCAAGGCTTCAAAATATACGTTTGCCGCCAAGATATCATCACTCGCAAAAATACCATCCACATCTGGATGCTCACTAAAAATCTGATGAATGATTTGTTTATATAATTCTTGATCAAAAGACCTTGGGACTTCGTAAAAAATGGACTCCAACCCGTGATTCTCCATCGTTTTTTGGTAGGCCTCCAAACGCAAATGTGTCTCGGTTTGCAGCATGTACGGCCCATTGATATGAATGATTTTTTGACAGCCTTTATGAATTAAATGTTCCGTTGCCAGCTTCCCACCCAAATAATTATCCGAAGAAACGACAACCGCCTCTTCAGAAATATACTGGTCAATGGAGACAATCGGGAATGAAGAGTTTACTCGCTCAAATACACCCCTGTTATGACTGCCGACAATAATTCCATCCACTTGGTTCCGCAGCAGCATGCTCAAATAATTGGCTTCCTTCTCTGCACTTTTCAAACTGTTGCACAAAAAAACCTTATACCCCAGCTCCTCGCAAGCGAGTTCAATATGAAATATCAGTTCCGCATAAAAGGGATTACTCACGGTTGGAAAAATCAACCCTATAATGTTGCTTTGTTTGGATAACAGCGATCTGGCCATTTCGTTCGGTACATAATTCAGCTCTTCCATAGCGTTGTATACTAACGAACGTGTCTTTTCACTGATATATCCCCTGTTATTCATGACTCTGGAAACCGTCGTTGGAGAAACACCTGCACGCTTTGCTACATCTTCTATTTTTGGTTTCAATGGACTAGCCTCCGTAAGCATAAGAAAATCCTAGGGTTATTTTATTGTTCTCAAATATTCACATGCCATAATTCTAACGAAAGTTTGAAAATGTCTCCACTTAATTATTTTTATATCCCGAGGTCCACAGCCGGGGTATAACCGAGTTGTGAAACGCATCTTATTACCTACGATCCATACGGGAGGGATTCATCAAAGGCCGCTGTATGAACACAAACGCGGAAACTGTGCGGACAGGCAGGTATTCTTCGAAGAAAGAGAGAACTGTATATCGTCAGGTTTGGAAAAAAATGAAAATAGACTGGCAGCTATATGCGCTGCTGGCGGTGATGCTCCATGAGCTGACCTCCTCCCGCATTCAGAAGATATCGCAAACCATTTTATATCTTCCACATTTTATTTCCTGGGTTATTATTGGCGGCATCGCCAATCTGCTCCACTGGAATTAAAAATCTCACGAAACGAAGGAGTGTGTTTATCATGTGGAAAAAAGGAAGCAAAGCATTGGCAGCAGCAATCATTCTGGGAGCGACCCTGATCGCACCCGCTGTGGCTCCATCCAAGGCAGCAGCAGCGGGTCTGAGCGCATCCGAGCAATCCAGACTTGTGGAATACTGGTCGCCTGTGCTGTATCAGGATGTAGGTAACAACCCCGAAGGGGATATTCCGATTCCCGTAAACTTTGACGGCGACTGGTCAGGGCTAAACAACTGGGATAATATCGGCAAGTATGCCAAAGGCAGCAGCTTACCCTTGAAACCAAGCGTATACTGGTCGGTCGTGGAATCAGATACCCACTATTTCATCGGTTACGATCTGTTCTACGCTACACATGATCCACGAGGGACGTTGGGAGATCATGAAAATGATATGGAAGGCATGATGTTCACGATCCGCAAGCCAGGCACAGCCAAAAAAGACGGCACCAGGGTGACCAATCCGAACGGCGAGCTGGAATTGGCTTTGATGCCGAGACACGCCAAGCTGGGCATGTATGGCCCTGCCAACAAGGCGGTTCAATATGATCCAGGAATGAGCTCAGTTTACTATGACAGCAACTTCACCACTGAAACGAACGCCTCCGGCACCCATCCCTTGGTATACAGTGCGCAAAATGACGAGTCCTTCCTCGAATCGGACGGTGATTTCGGACACGCGCTCAAGCCTTACAACGGTAAAGGCGCCAAAGGCAAATCCGGCTACATCTTTCAGGCCGGAACTCCGGTGAATCTCAACGCCTCCGGTGGACAGCTATGGGACTCCAAAATCGGTAATTTTGACGATAGCAAGCGTATGGGGTACGAGCTGATCCCGCTGGAAACCTCGCTGTGGCCGCTGCGGAACGATTTTACGCTGGACCTGTGGAGCAGCTACGGCACGTTCAAGGGCGACAACGGCCGTGCCAATGCCGCTAATGCGCCATGGGACTGGAGCTTCGAGAACTATCGCGATCTGGGATCAGGTCGGATGCTGTATGACCCTGCCTACCTGGTGGACAAGCTCTTTGACGGATTGGGTGAATTTTCGTTGACCTACAGCACCAATCTGTACAGCGCACAATAGATAATAGCCACGAGCCGTCTTGTGATCCTTTCCCCGACGGCTCAGGTCATTCCATAACGGGAACAGATACACAAAAGCGATCGTGGCTTTTTTATACCACAGGTGTAGGTGTAGTGGGAGCTGCGGTTTTTAAAACGCGCTGATTAATGCAGTACATCAGCCTTTCCTGATCGCTGGAACTCATTTCATCAAACACAAGCCCATAGGTTATAAAAGGCTGGCTAATATGCGCCTCTTTTCGGATTAAATGTGCCTGCAAGACAAAAGGCTCTTTATTTAGCTCAAATTCAACCTGAATGAGAACCGGTTTTTTCAAAGGCAGATCATAATCGCAAATCAGCTTTAGCCCCTTCACGCTAATGTCTTGTATTTTACCGATCCCTTTTCTATGAGTAAGCCTTGCCAGAGCCTCATCTCCAAAATGTAAAAACTCAAACGCACAGCCCTCATCCGGAATACCCAAGCGAAAGGCTTCCCGCCGATTCAACTTGCTGTTGGCCTCCTCCAGTAACTTCTTAATTTCCTTTTTCTCCAGCTCTTTAATACCCAATTGTTTTTTTAAATCTATGAAATGAATAATTCCATTGACCAAGCATACAACGATCATCAAAATGATAAGACCTGCGATGGTGAATACCATGGAACATGCCTCCCTCTGAATTATTGTCCAAGGGCACTCGACAGGTCCTCAGGCAGATGCAAAAACCGTTCAACATATAGCAAATCAAATTGTGTTCCAATGTGACGCCAAAGCTCCTCTTTGGCCTCCTGTATGGACATGCCCTGGCGATACGGTCGATCGGAAATCATACTATCAAATGCATCCATGATGGAACACATTCGAGCCATAGGCGGAATTTTGTCACCACTTATGCCAAACGGATAGCCCTGTCCATCCCAGCGTTCATGGTGAAATCGAACGATATCTACAATATCCTGCTCCAGCATGCCCTCTCTTAAAATAAGCTGGGTACCCAACAGGGGGTGAAGCCTCATGATTTTCCATTCTTCTTCATTTAAAGGAGCTGATTTATTCAAAATGTCATCCGGCAGCAGCATTTTTCCAACATCGTGAATGCAACAGCCTATGACGAATTTCCGTGTCTGCTGGTCATCAAAATCCAGGTAAGGAGCTATTCGCTTAGCCATATTGCCAACCCGCAGGCAGTGTTCATACAATTGTTTATCTTTAGATAGCAGACGAGTTAGACAGCTCACTAAAACATTTTCCATAAATATTCCTCCAGTTTGACGCGCGGTCAGCGATTTGCCTTAATATTGAGAATAGATATCGCACAATATTCATTGTGCGAACGAACAGGAGGAATTTTTTTATGTATACGTCTAAAATGACATCTTCTCAGCTACATGCCCCTTCCATGCATAACCCGGAGACGTACACGGATGACGAAATTACAGGATTATTTTTAAGTACTTGCACTAACTCCCCGTATACCCTGCGCAACTACAAGAGGGCCATTCAGCAGTTTCGAAATTTCACATCTGGTAAACCGTTACGGAAAGTAACATGGCAGGATATAGAGGTCTATAAAATCGGCTTATTAGAGGGTGCTTGCAGTCCTACCAAGCAAACACCTGCACCAGCGACCATTGCCAGCTTCTTGGCCCCATTAAAATCGCTATACAAGTGGGGGAGTGATCCGAGCATTCATATTTTTCAGCACAATCCCACCACAAGTGTGCGAACCCCCAGGATTCCAGTGAACAGTAAAAATCATTTCTTAACCAAAAATGAGCTGCGTCAGCTTTTAGCCTATTTAAAAACACAGGGGGAACGGAATTATCTGATCGCGCTCACGCTGGTTTTATTGGGGCTTCGGGTGTCTGAGATGGTGTCTATACAGTGGGATCACTTCCATACCGATCCGACGGAAATGTTCATGTGGCTGACCGTGTTTAACGGAAAAGGAGGCAAACAGCGCGAGGTCAAAGTACCCGCAAGACTTTGGGAGATGTACAAGCAGTACAGAGACGCTTTCCAGCAAGAGGAACCATTAAATATGCGGGAGAGGTTGTTTCCGTTGTCAGTAAGGCAAGTGGAGACGATTATTAAGCTGGCCAGGGAAAAAGCTGGGATCACGAAAAAGATAACCCCCCACTGGTTTCGCCACACGAATGCTACATTAGCCTTGATTCATGGTGCATCGTTACAGCAGGTGCAGGAAAATCTCGGACACTCCCACATCAATACGACGCAACGATACCTTCATACGGTTAGCCAAATGCAAAAAGCAGCCCCCGACTATGTGGAAGACTGCTTAAAAGATATATTATAGGTATTTAGTTACAAAAAGGAGTTGAAAAAATAGTCTTAAATAACTAAAATGAAATAAGAAAGATTCTTTTTTTAGTTCGTTTTACATATCGCACAATGAATATTGTACGCTATTCACTTCTAATATTTACCAATCAAAATAGTGTCTAGATAGTTCTTGAGATATAGGATTTCTCTTTACAATTATGCCCTTTGAGCAGAACATTAGTCGATACCATAATCATACTGATTTGTCGGTACTCATATATCCGTGATAACAATACAATGATTACTTGTAAAATCTATAAGAGGGAAGCTGTGGATAGCAGCTTCCCTCTTTCATTTACTCTGTCCGCCCATTCGCTGCTGAGCATCCGAAAGATGTAGAGAGACTACGGCTGCTGACGAAACAAAATAATAATTAAGTTAAAATTAAGCTGCTGTTTTCTTTTGGATAAGATTGAGCATTTATAATGACGGGAATACAAGGAGAATAGCTGTTGAGATAAAGGGGGATGCGAGAAGTGAAAAAATGGCTTAAAAGATTATGGAAGACGGTTATGTTCGGGTTGCTGGCCATTTTGGTTCTTCTGGCATCAGGTGTGATATATGAACAGGTAAGCACCCGGCAGGATCTGAAATCTTATACCCCCAGCGGAAAGCTATACAATGTGAATGGGCATAATATGCATTTATATACCGGAGGACAAGGGAAAGTAACGGTTGTATTCGCTTCCGGGTGGGGCACGGCCAATCCGTATGTTGATTTTTCCCCACTGTATGAGAAGCTTGCACCACATGTTAAATTCGCAGTTTATGACCGGTTCGGCTATGGGTATAGTGATACGACGGACAAGAAGCGTGACATTGATACAATAACGAATGAAATACACGAATTGCTGCAGGTGTCTGGTCAAAAGCCACCTTACCTGCTTGTAGCACATTCGCTAGGATCCCTCGAAACGCTCCGGTTTGCACAGAAATACCCGGACGAGGTACAAGGCATCGTGATGTTGGATAGCGGAAGCCCAGAATATTACTATGCTGATGCTGAGGAGCCAGTACGCGGCGGCTTTATCAATCAGTTGCTCATTAAAACAGGCGTGATTCGGATGCTTTTTCACTCTGACAGTTTTATCGAAGCCTCACGTGCAGCTCGCAACGGCTTGAAGTTCGTGCCGGATGAACTGAAGAAGATTGATCTGACAGCCTCATTGCTTAAGCTTGAAAATGCCAATATAGAGGACGAGCTGCGTCAATCGCGGACGAATGCAAAGGTCGTATTGGATGACAAACAGCCCTTCCTTTTCCCACTTACCGTGCTGACATCCGATTACTTAGGGGTTCCCAATGATGTCTGGAACAAGTACGAAAAGGAATTTACTTCCTGGTCCGTGCAATCGAAGCAATTGGTGGTTAAGGATACCGAGCATTATATTCATCAATATCGCCCTGATCTCGTTGCAGATGAAATATTAGCCTTGACCAAGCGGTAGGCTGAAGCTCGCCGTTACAGGCAGTGAGGTGAACCTGTTCACATAGAACGACCCTGCGTGTCTTGGTTTTCTCAAGATATACAGGGTTGTTTGTGCTTTGAACTTCGATATCTCTCCAGCTTTACATATCCATAATTCACAAAAAGTAATTACTTGAAAAGTATATATAATACATCCATAAGATGGTATAATATCTCCCAGAATAGCTTTATATTTTAGCATCGGATTGTCCCAAGAAATATCCTTATAGATCAGTATCTAACGGACTACATAAAACGTTACGTTAAAGGGGTTGTTACATTTGGAACCTACAACCACGATACGCACAGAACTGGAAAATTTCATGAAACAGAATGGGTTAAATATTACCCAATTCGGTCTGGTGGCAGACATCAATCCAGGCACAATAAGCGGGATCGTCACAGGCAACCGTGCACTCTCCATTCATCAGTTAGATCGCATTACAGCTACATTAGGCCACTCCAAAGGGCATTTTTACAAGAATTATATTGAGGAATTTTTGAGTTCAACAACCCCTAACATCCGTAGAGTCAGACCCCTTTTGTACAATTGCGCGGAGTTGGACATGTTGGATTGTATTGAGCAGGTCGTCAGCTTGCTGATGGAAAAGCTGGCATACGCCGATGCCCTGTTTACCATAGCTGAGGACTTTTTCCAACAAGGGAAGTTTGCAGCGTCCATCATCCTGTATGAGAGCATAGCCGTCGGTGAGAAAAAGCAGCACTCTGAGCGACTAGCCCTTTGTCAGTACCGCATTTTTATGGCGAAGCAAGGGGACGATCAGGAAATAAATTACCAGGCTGCGATCCATTTTGAAGATTACGTTGAACGGCTTGATGATGCTGACCAGCTCGACGCGTTAAAGGATTTAGTGAATACATATCGCTCATTACGGAAATGGGGAAAGGTAAACATATTCGCTAAGATCATGGGAGACAAGGCTGCCATTCAGTGCGAGATCAATCAACAGATTAAGTTAAAAAGACGGAAAAAGAAGAAAACTTCAGTCAATCCCCCATTTGTGTATTGGGCCTACTCCTATTTACTTCATGCAGGTGTCTGTGAAGCGCAAAAAGACTACAATCAAGCATTGGAGTATACGTACACTTACGCTGATTTAAGTTGGGTGAAGGAAACGGATGAACAGACCTTGCTATGGAAGGGGCGGTTTACAGAATGGGCGCAGGCTAATACTTACGTGAATAAGCTGTTGGCTGGAGATATAGGCGTCCTTCCAGACTATTTAACTTACGTTACTTCCAAGAAAAACGAGGTTCTCCCCGCATTGATTAACATAATTGAAGCGGCTAATCAATATGATTTTAATGTAGATGATGCTCTCAAGCGGTTTGAAACAGAGATCCAGTCTCTAGTTAAACAACAAAAAAGTGTAGGCGTGTACACCCAACAATTCATGTCAGAGCGCATCGCTCATTTTTTACAGGAATTAGCTAATTACAACTTACGTAGAGGTGAATATCAAGAGGGATTTAAATATTTAATTAACAGCTTGGAATTATCCTCTACAATTAAATCGAGTAGCAAAGCATCCATCATCAAGTGTGTTGAACTATTTGAACGTTTTAAAAAATATGCATCATCGCGAACAATAGATACCTACCAAAATTTGATTAATAAAGTATACGAAATTGAAAAAAGTTAGGGTTACTTTTATCGGTGACTAGCCTTCTGAAAGTGGCAATAGTCACCCTTTCAATACAATCCAAAAAAAGGGTCTATTTACAAACCATTTGAACAACATGGTGGGGTTTGATGATTTTTTGCTAAAGAATTTTATACCGTGGAGCCAGTTCTTCGAGCTGGTTTTTTCTTTTGAGGATTTGCAAAGTAAGAGAATATACATCTTTAGATTAAAAGCAGTCTAAACCCCTTATAGAAGAGGTTTAGACTGCTTTACAAAAAAATTAAATCTATATCAGGAATTGGTATTTAGAGTTTCACAGCAGAATGCTCATATTAAGGAGCTTCATACTTGGAAGTAAATCTTTCTCGATCTTTAATGATCTCGTTTTTATAGGCATCTTGATATGTTTTATACTCCTCTGTTTTGGTTAGTTCATTAGCAATGCTCTCTTCACTAAGTTTCTGGATACTGTTTTTCGAAAAAACATCTGTTTTTACCTCTATGTTAAAATTAGGTCCTGATACGAGTAAAGAACCATCCTGCTCTGCGGTCGCAGTGAACACATATACCTTTCCTTTTTGTGGTAGGGAATCATCTTCAAATAAGAAATATGTGCTCTTATCATCATTCAGTCCCCCAAATTTTTGAATAGGAATGGAAACATCCTTCTTTAAATTACCTTTTATATTACTAAGCACTTTAACGGAGTAATTTGTATAGGGACTTGTCAATACTTTGGGTCCATCCTCCGTTTCTTTCGTGACAGGAAATTTATACTCCGTTCCCGTCATTTCTTCTACGAGGCCTACAAATGCATAGTCAGTATAACCTACAACCTCTTTGGGGTTATTTATATCTATAACAAATGATGCTTGTATATAGCTAGTTGGAATTTCGCCAGACTTCGTTATATTCTTGTCTACCTTAGGATTTGAACAACCAGAAGCCAGTATTGCAACCGTAGTTAAAATGGACAAGAACATAAATGCTTTCTTCATGCTAGTTCTCATTGGTCGTACCTCCTTAATTAATATCTTTTATAAGCAAGATCGGGTGTACTATGCTAAATTAAGAAAGCCGATTGCCTTCAAGCAATCGACTGGGCGAAAACAAAAAATGCTGTAGCTTCAAAAAATTAATCTATCAGCTTAACTTTAAAACTTGCATTAGGACTTGCTGTATAAGGATTATCATCAGGTAAGGGCGAAAATGGATTAGTCAGCATGAATAAAATCATGACTTTTCCATTCTTCTTATGGTCTATAGATACAGTGATTTTTTTGTTCTCTCCTTTAGAGAGTTCATCATAAATATTTTGGTTTCCATTTATATTTACTTGCTCCCAATCGACTAGCGATACAATATAAAAATCAATTGACTCCTCCGATAAGTTGCCATATAGAACGTTGAATCTTAGATTATCATCCTCCGTTTGTAACAAGGCTTTATAAGCATAACCTTGCTTACCTACAAAAATACCATCTATACGCGCTTCTTTTAATTTTTCACTATTCACTTGTTGAGGCCGCTCCATAGGGATATCCCCCAAGTTCTTAAACAAATTCAATCGAATATTATATGTTTGAGATAGAGAATCGGCCTTTGCTAATGTGTTGCTATCTGTCACAACTTCATCTGGATTTTTGAGAATTATAAAATTTGTCGCATGGAATCCGTCTGCGATACCTTCTATTTTCACAGGAATCGTCTCACTTTGATTTTTAGCTAAAGTAAAGCGAAAGTACTGCATATCATTATCATGTATTTTAAAGTTTCTTTGCTTTCCATTATCAAAAACAAGTAATATAAATGTCTTCTCCTGATTAGTCTTATTCGCAAATATAATATTTTTTTCAAAAATTTCATCTTTTATATGAAATGAACGCTTGGCTTCTATGGTGGAATTGCTATTGTAAAGTCCTAAGGAGTAGCCCTGCTCCGTCTTTTCATTGGGTACTATGTTCTGCTCGATACTTGAATTCGTATCGTTGCTACAGCCTATAAACAAGATAAATAACAAAAATATACATAACTTTTTCAGTTTTATCCACATCCTATTTTTGAAAAAAAGACAGGAAATTGGCTCCTGCCTCTTTTTCTGTATTTAAGAGTAATTAGCGATAACTACCAACCGTTATAATCTTCTCTAGTCTCTGGATACCAACTACTATAGCCTTTACTTTCAAATGTGTGATTAGAATAACCATAAGCATCATAGCTCGGCAAAATCATTGTACCTTGCCATGCTGTAGCAGCAGCAAGATTAGTATTCGATTGTGTGTCAGAAGCAGTCGCTAATATTCCTCCATTGTGATATAAACGAGTCACTACGCCAAGTTTGCTAGCAACAAACGAAGATTTTGTTTCTCCTGTTGAAAATAGCTGTGCCTGAGGAACAGGAAATTTAAAAGCTTTTCCTAATCTTGTGCTGCATGTCCAATCAGGAGAAGCGGCCAAAGTAATCCCACTTCCGTCTGACAAAGGTGTAAAAGTTTTTTCCTGCACTTTAACTTTAAAATTGTCTTCATTAGTGTAGGAATAACTTTTTACAGATTCTGAGTCTTTTTCCGATACTTCAGTGGCAAAAGCGGAAGCAGAAAACATAAAAGTTAAAGCCAGCGTTCCCAATAAAACTCTCTTCTTCATAGTCTTTTTTCTCCTTTTTGTGAGCTTATTTATACAAAACTCTCTTACAACTCATAGTGTAATTGAGTTTGCATACCAGAACAGATAGGATACCTAACAATTAAATATAAAAAGTTGTTTTTATTAGTAATAAATGTATGTATAAAATACTGTACAGTCTCACTTCATTATTTTTTATATATCACTTTAAATGGACCATCTCGTATATCTACTTCAGTTGGTTTAAAACGTGTATCAGAACGATCACTTATGAAGATGTATGCTGTTTCTTTAACATTCGTTTTTCTTGTCTGTGTACGCTGATTTGGAAAGGTAATGGATATAGTTTTGCCATTCCTCATTAGTGGCGGTGTATTTGTCTCTTGTGAAGTAATTTGAAACTACAACATGAGAACTTTCCTCCAAGCATTTTTTTCCTCCCTAGTGTCTAAATTCGAAGTGCAAGATATACATTTCTATTTATGTAAATAACCAAATTATTTATCCATATTATAGTGTTGAAATTTCATTTTGTTATTAACTAGAAGACTATGCAAATTCCAATATAAACCAAATAAAATCCCATATTTATAGTACTTTGTTATTTGTGAATACCCATTCATTTACCTTGCTATACGCTTGATATGACAGGTTTTTTTGTAATGATTGAATCTGTACAAACAACAAGATTAGAATAATATTTAAATGTCTTTAAAAAGGGCTGCTTTTTATTTTTTAGAATAGATATCCTCATGCACTTTCACTTTTCCCAAAAATACACATGGCATCCTAAAATAAGTATCACCTAAGGAGGGATGTATGATGGGAAATGAAGAGACTTTGCAGCAGCGACTAGAGAACAATCGACAACGGCTCTATGATTTGCAAGCAAAATATGGACTAAGCCATATTGATGTACTCAGGCAATCTATGGTTTTGGACGAGCTGATTAATCAATATCATCGGATGTACTATGCACAATTAAAAAAGCCGATCGCTTGACAGCAATCGACTGGGCGAGAAACTTGTGGTGGGTCACTCGCCCTTTTATTGTAACATACATGCCAAATCATCTGATTGCCAGCTTTATCGTTTATTTTTCAGTTCATTCATACAGAAGATACAGATCCAAGCACTTTTAAAATATGTAAGATGTTGAAGCTCGCCACATAAAATACAGGCCTCCCCCACGCATCGTCGCATAATCAAGCCACTCTCCGTCATCCAAAATTCCATGGCTGTATGCTTGCCAATCCCAAGACGCCTCCTTATATCTACGGGGATGACAATCCGACCTAAGCTATCCAAGTCCCTGACCATTCCTACGCGATCCAAGAAAAAACCTCCTTATTCAAAAGACTCAATACACCCAAAATAGGCATACATGCTTTGGATAAGGAAATATTTATCATCACATGGCGTGAATTGGAAAAGAAACGGTACCTGCTGAAGAAGTTACATCGGCAGTAGTATGGGCTTCGTAATAATCAGATAATGTAACCTCTTCAACAGGAGATACACGGTTTGGTCTAATAATACCAATTTATAATTTCGCTCAGTTCGCCATTCTTAATGTAAATTGAAAAACCTCGAAAATAAACGGCGTACCCGCAATTACAAGAGCTTCTTCCAATTCAACAGTCAATGTGGTACTACTTATCTGGTACAACCTGCTTTCCTGCAGTACCCCATTAATATACAAATCCGTGTAGCTGTTCGCACCCAATTCTGGAAGCTGACTTGCCAACTGTCCATCATCATTCGTAAACTGGGAAATAGGGATTTCAACCGTACCCGTCAGATCTGAATCGGCAAAATAGAAATATCGCTGTACCTCAGGCACAACCGTGATCCCATCCAAATTAAGCGGTGGTCCCTGCTCTCCCTGTGGCCCAGCCTCTCCTTGCAAGCCTTGAATCCCTGGAACCCCCTGAAGACCCTGTTCACCTTGGGGGCCTATGGCGCCCGCCTGGCCCTGGGGTCCGGCACTACCCGGAATGCCCTGTGGCCCAGCCGGACCTTGTATGCCTTGATGCCCAGCATTACCATCGGTCCCCCTTAATCCATGCACCCCTTGAACTGCTCCTCCTGAATTGCCTTGAGGCTCCTGTTCGCCGCCTCGCAGTCTTCGTTGACCTTTGAATTTCATAAAACAGATTTTTTTATTTGATAAACCTGAGGGCACCCGCTCAGCGTGCAAATGATGTCTATAAGCGCATATTCTCTCTCTTCTTCTACCCTGTCTATAAATACGTTTATTTCCCTTTTTGTTACGAATGCAGCTCGTTCCTGTACGATAAATGGGCATAAAACGGAACGCTCCCATCTTTTGATCTCTTTCCTTCTTTTTTTTCCTTGCCACCTGGGTCAAGCGATATCTTTTACGCAACAATAAATTTCCCAATACTGACACCTCCATAATTAAGTACAGTTTCATTATCTTATGGAATCTAAACGAACCTGATTGGACAGATGACCTCCTTAAATTTTTTTCCAAAAAAATAAATTTTTAATGCTCACTTCCATTTCGCCGTTACATTATTTTTCTTTCTGAATTTACTGAAAGTGGGACTGAATCCCCTGTAATTTTTCAAAAAAATAAATTCCCCCAATTTTAGAATGGAGGTACCAACATGCCCGTTATTAAACCTGTTTATACCGCCGTTGCAACTGCACCGGTCGCAAGCGGAGGCGTAGTCACCACTACTGTAAGCCCAGCTATTACAAATTTTTTCTCAGCTGTAACTGCTGGTGATATTGCCGGAGGTGTTACAACACTTCTCGCCGCAAGCTTTGTTGATGATGCTGATGCTCCAGTCGTCGCTTTACCTGTCCTTAGCGCAGACGATTATTACAATGTATTTGTGAATGGTGTTTTGCAGCAGGCTACTTTATCCACTTTGACACCCGCCAGTCTAGTTTTGGCGACCACTGATATTGCCGTAGGTGTTCCTGTCACCCTTGCTGTAGCCAGCTTTGGGAATACGGTCTCATCCATTACGACTCAGCCAGCCATTTCGGCACCAACGGTTACGATCAGCACTTAATCAATTTTTTAAATAAAATGGATTCAGAACCATTTTCTCACATGATATACGTTAGCCTGGAGATTCTCAGTCTCGTAAACTGTGAATCTCCAGGTTTCAATAACTGGAGGTGAGATATACTTATGCCAATTATTCCTCCGTTTCAGGGATCAAAAAAATTTGTCTCCAACATTTTAGAAGGCACAGGAACAGGAGCCTCCTTTTCAATTGCGGCTATAAACTTTATTGATGATGCAGGATTGACAATAACTTCATTTCCAACAACGTTCAACTACTATCTTCTCTATATTAACGGTGTACTCCAATTAGATAATTCATCCTCCGTTTCAGCAACTGCGATTAACCTTCCGGATGGAGATACACTTGATCCGTCTGTACCGATCATGATTGAATTCATTATCAGGTAAATTTCGATGTTCATAGAAGGGAGTGGTACATCCATGAGTCCAACAATTCAACCGATATACAACTTATCAGGCGTTTCACCAACACTGAACTCAATGACTGACAAGTTACAAACGGCTGAAGCAAGTCCTCAGTTCAACTACGCTTCCAATTATGGTATTTCTCAGTTGAGGGATATTGTCACCACAAACGGCGGAGGAAATGTGCAAAATTCAGCAGAAACGTATCAACTGAGTACATCAGCAGCTTCCAATGATCGTGCAGAGCTCCAAACAGCGGAACGCGGACAATTTCTTAACGGGGCGGCATTTGAATCCGGTATTAATGTACAAGTTCCCAGCCCCCCCACAGGAACTCAGCGGGCTGAATGGGGATATAGCGACAATACAAATGGGGCTTATTTTGGACAAGATAGCAGCGGCGTATATGTGGCTCTGTTACAAAATGGAGTAGAGACGTTGAAGGTTTATCAATCCTCATGGAATATTGATACGATGGATGGAACCGGTTCTAGTCGGGTGACCCTGGACACAACTGACGGCTATCTTTACCAGGTTCGCTACAACTATACCTACGGACAAGTAGAATTCCGTATCGTTGCAATCAATCCTCAGCTGTTTCAGCAAGCCGTTACAGTGCATCGCTTCACTCCGTCAAGCGCTGCACTACTGAAGGACGCTAACCAGAATATCAGGGCAACCGTTCTCAACGGCACATCCGGGGGAGCCTTCAGCATCAATGTAGGCGGAAGGTATTTTACCAACCTGGGTTCCATCTTTAAGACCTCCCGAATCACATCAGAAACCCGGATCAATGCCACGATATCAAGTACTGCCTTCACTCCTACAGTGAGCTTCCGAAGAAAACTCTTTTTTCCAGACAACAGCACCCAGGTAAACTCTATAAATTTGGGGGCTGCCAGCTTTGATATATTGGCTTCGGCCGATCTCCAATGGGAAGTCCGGGTTAATTCAGTCCTCACTGGCGCATCCTTCGGAGCAGTGAGCGGGACTCCCTCTTCCGAGAGCTCCTTGCAGTCGGATATCTTGGCAACGGCTATGAATACGTCTCAAGGAGTTCGGGTTTTGGGGGGCCTGTCACTTGCAGGAACGATAGAGGGTGTCACCAATGTACAAGTTCCTTTTACACTTCCCGGAAACGGTAATTTAACTCTGGCCTTGCGAACATTGAACAATGTCAGCGGTAATGCGAGCGTGACCCTACGCTTGGAAGAGTTTTGGTAATCAGACGGATCTGTTGATAACTACAATTTGCATCATGTATAGGAGGATGGCCCATATAAGAGGTGTTATATTGCACTTTTACGGACTTGACTGGCAAATACACTTCGACATCTGTGTCAAAGCGTACTTGTCGGTCAATTCCGGCTTCAAAAAAGTCAGATATACGATTCTTTTTAGTGATCTGTACGTACCTCTCATTCTTCACTCCGCCCGTTCAGCCACTTGAACCAGTGGAGCAAATGACTGAATCGGTATTCATGCTGCGAAGCGTAGGTCCACACCTCTGGCTCCTCACCGGGCTCCTTCCAGACCAGCATGGAAAAGTGGCCTTCCTCCTCATTGGCGACCGACAGCAGCGAAAGACGATCATCCCCAAATCGGTATGGGGCCGATTCCACCCAATAATTCCGCATGTCGCTGATCCAGCTGCGAAACCGCTCTGTGCTTGAGATCCGTAGCACGTCATCCGGCAAGAGCATATGCTCTCCCATGTCCTGCCAGTACCCGGCATAACGGTAGCGTGCTTCCAGCATCGGACTGAGCGGCCGGGCTTTGCCGGGAGCCAGCGTGGGCATACACGTGACGGGAACGACCGGACCGATGCTCTGGATAGCATAAGAGCGGGCCTCCCCCTCACTCAAGCCGAGATACATAGCCTCCGCGAGAAAAGCGTTCCGTCTTACATCAAACTGATGCTGATACTGTGACATTTCATTTTGTAGCTCCAAAACCATACCCTGTACTGCATCTGTTCCGATCATTCCCAAGCACCTCTCATTCCAAAATATAGTCGTGCAGCTTGCGCTGTGCCCGATATTCAGCCCAATTGAACGCTGGCCATGCCGTTTCTTCCCTCGTCATGCTCATCAGACGACCTTGTAGAAACTCATCCATCGCTCCGTGTTCCTTACGGCTAAATTCAATCAGCAGCGGAATAGCATCCGCCGATAGCCCACTCAAATATTCCTTATCGATCACCGAGGTAGTGCGATACCGTTCGAGATTATTTTCAGCAATCCGTACATCAATGCCCACATAATTCACGACGAGATACGCCACCAAAGCGAGTACAACATAATATTTTGCCAGCGGAAGCTGACGGACATGAATGCGCACTGCTGCGATGAGTAGCAGCAAGCCCAGAAAAATCATAAACGCGTGTACCAGATAACGGGTGTACGTATATCCGTAGGCCTCTTCGTACATGACCAGCCGGGTATAGCCTGAATACAGCATCACGCCCGAGCAGCCCACGAGTACATACAGCAGGCCGTTGTTCATTTTTTGCAATATATTTGAGCCGAATTCGGTCCACTTTAGCACACTGATCATCAGGACAAAGTTGATGCCTGTCACCATAACCAGCTCCCCGAAGCCCCTTCTCGCATATTCTGCATACGAGGTTCCTTCCGGCAAGGCACCTTCCCATGCACCAAACAGATATCCGAACTGCAATACGACGAATACAACATACACCAGATTCATAACAATCAGCACCGTAGCGGTAATCACAGGATCAAACTTGATCGCGACCGACTCGTGGTAAGGCACTGCTGATTTGTTAATCATCACTGAAGAGTGACCATCATACTCGGTGGTTTGACCATTCGTGCGCTCGTCTAACCCATGCCATGACTGAACCTCTCTCTCCGTATTACGCGGAGCAGGCTGTACAAATCCCCACAAATAGCAGAAGAAACAGAAGGTAAAAAAACAGGTCCAGATTAGCCGCAGCATTCCGCTACCAAATGACAGCGTGCCGATCCATGAAGGTATACCCGATAACAGTTCCTCGAACAGCCCATCCGCTGATGCCAGCAGAGATATAATGATGAACAGCAGTGGCAGGGCGATCAGCAAACCAACCATCACTTTCCCCAATACACGCTTGCGCTCATCCTTTACATTCCGAAAGGCTGCTGTCTTGAACATCCGAAACGGAGTCACGACATGCCGAAGATTTTGATAAAACAAATGGCTTAACGCCTGACCAATGATACCGGGTTCCGACCAGCTATGCCTCTTCTCCCCGAGCAGCATCACCATATGTACACTAATCAGAGCAGGTATAGCCAATGCATTTAACACATATAGGACCGGATTATCGAACAGCGCATATGTCAGCGACAGCAGCACAATCACGGCAAACAGCAATTTCCCCATCCATAAGTCAAGCCGGATACGATCCCGGTTATAGACATACATATAGGTGTAGAACAGAATGACAAAAATCGGCAGAGACACGCCCAGCGCATGCCCGTAAAACAGATATTGATGAACCAGCGCCAACACAATCGCAGCAGCAAAGGCGGACAGGAACGACGGTTTCGGCAAAGACGTTCCACTCAACTTGTCATGCATGGTAAATACCTCCACAAATATGCTTTATAACCCTTATTGTAGATGATAAAATAAGAAGATAAAGAGAAATTAATCGACGTAAAATTTCCTATTTTATATAAACGACTGCACTTTAATCATCCATAGGGGAAACGGAGCAACCATTTATGAAACTTCATGCCCAATTTTTACGGCTTCACTCGCACACCGCTGACGACAGGGATGAGAACCATACAATAGAGACTACGCTGGATGAGCTGGCGGTTATTTTTGACTGCACCCACCGCAATGCCTTGATGATCATTCAGAAAATGGAAAAGCATGACTGGATACAGTGGACTCCCCGCCGAGGCAGGGGCCGCCGCTCCAGCCTGCACTTCCTGATTCAGCCGGAGGACATTGCGGTGCAGTCCATGATGCAGGCCATCGACCGCCACGACATCAAACGCGCATTGGATGAAATCCGGACCCATTCGCGTTCATCCACGATGCAGGAGCATTTGCAAGGCTGGCTGCTGAACTACTTCGGGCATCACGCAGAGGTTCGCAGCGATCAGCAGCAGATTGATACGTTGCGTCTGCCCATTCGCCAGCAGCTATACACGCTGGACCCGCTATATATGAACTGGCTCGCGGAGTCCTTCGTATCCAGCCACGTCTTTGACGGGCTGGCCCGCCGGGCGAACGAGAGCGGTGAGATATTACCGGGACTGGCGCACGCTTGGGAGGTGGACGCTACCCGTACGCAATGGACCTTTTTCTTGCGTAAGGAAGTACTGTTCCATAACGGCAAAATACTGACCGCCGAGGATGTGGTTTATACCTTTGAGCGGCTGAGCCGTGCGCCGGGACGGAGGCTGTACCATTTTATCGTTCGGCAAATCGAGCACGTACAGGCGCTAAGTCCGACGATGGTACGCTTCGAGCTGAAGGAGCCGAATGAGCTGTTTCTGTCCTTCCTGTGTACCAGTCGTGCCGCCATCGTGCCTCGTGAGCTGAATCAGGCGGGTGAAGCGGCCTTTGGCATCCGCCCTGTGGGCACAGGGGCTTTCAAGGTCACGGAGATGAACGAGAGCTTATGCATACTGGAGGCATTCGCTCCTTATTTTCAAGGCCGCGCCCATCTCGACCGGGTGGAAATTGTTCAGCTCCCGTGGGCGGCCAAGCCGGAATCGGCGGCGGATACCGCAGATACAGCTTCGCCCTTTCATATCATCCACAATCCCGTATTGGCCGGGAACACGGATACTGCATGGAGTCAGATTCACTCGGCAGCTTCGGTGCGTAAATTTATTACATGCAATACACACAGGGACGGGCCGTTACGTAACCCGGAAGTACGTGCCCGTATCGTGGCGTGTCTGGATCATCGCAGCCTCCCTCCGATGGTGGATGCATCCGACGACTCGTATGAACCCCCGGCAACGTTGCAAATTGCGACCATTCCCGAGTATAGAGCCGATGCGGACCGGGTCGCGGCCCAGTTGGAATCGTGCGGATATACTTGTAATATCGTGGCTGCATCCATGAATGAATTCAAAAGCTCCTCCATCCGTATGGAATCAGACCTGATCATCTTTTCTCTGTTTCGTGACCGTGATGAGCAATTGCGCCTGTTCGATCTGTATCTCAATGTATCCGGGCATGTCGAGCCGCATAGCCGCGTTGATATCGAAAGACTGCTGAGAGATATTGCACGAGAAGCGGATCATACGGTCAGGGCGCGTCAATTCGAGCATATCGAAACCCGACTTATTCATGAGCACCAGCTCCATATCTTATATGAAAAGCCAGTTCAGACAGCATATCTTCCTTCCGTGCGCGGCGTTTCCTTCAACAGTCAGGGGTGGGTGGATCTGCGTCATGTCTGGTTCCCGCCTGCTCAAACGCAAATATCCAAGCCTTAATGGAAAAGACTTCATTCGCGAGTGTTCCGCCACAATAAAAAAGGTATCCTCTTTTACAAGAGAATACCTTTCATGTGCTACCCAGCCTAATTTAAGCAGAAGTATCCCGGGATGAAAATGACCAGCCACCCATCCCATGACTGTGAGCTCCGCTAGGATCCTCTACAGGGGGAGCAATGGGTGAAGAATTCAGTATGATAAAAAAATTAAACGCGAGCAGAAAAAAAATGATCTTTTTTATCATTAAAGTGATCTACCTCTCTAAGTAAATTTTTATATTCCTCCGTCTCCTCAGGCGAGGCAGTATGCCGGAATTTCTCAAATAAACCTACACATTTAATCGTTACAGGATTACCATTCAGCACCACGGAATAGGACAGGCTTTCCAACAGAAATTTCATACCTTTCGCATAACGCTTATTATCGAGATCGTAGCAAGCCAGCTCTGCCAGGAATCGTGCATAGAGATCCGCTGACACTTGCTCCGTATAGGTGCCTACCTTGGTATGGTGATCCGCAAATGCAGCAATCTGTTTCTCGAAACGTTGCAATACGTCGTCCACATTAAATTCATAACGGTTTGCGGCCAGCATGATTTTGAACAATCCCATCAGAATCTCGCCTTCGTTTCTTTCCAGATAGGCCACATACTGTGGAATGACGTCCAGTTTACCGGACATAAGCTGATACAGATATCCGTTAGCCTCAGCCCAGTTGCTACACTGTTCCTTCAAGCGGCGTGCTTCTTCCGTATCCTCCTGCACCCAGCTTAGATCAGCGTACAGGGAGACATATTCCAAAGCCTTTTCGTAATCCCCTCGTTCGTCACAAATACCTGCACGCAGCACGTAAGAGTATACAATATACATAAACAAAGGACCCTTTGTTTGCTTGTCACGCTCTGTTTTTCTTGTTTTTCCATATTTTTGATCATACTGTACTTTAGCCCTGCGACACATTTTATCAGCTAACGCGTCTACTTTATCCCACCGACGCAGCGAAACATAAGTATTGGCCAAATCTTTTAATGCATCCAGTTGATCCACTTCACCCAATCGATCTACAAAGCTTTCAAAGTGTGTGGCGGCCCACAAATTTTCATCCTGATCATCACCGACAGCGATTGTAAATAACCGATACTGGCAGAGAGCCAGACGCTCGGAATGCTGATACTTCTCACTTTCCGAGACATTTTTATAGATGATAGCCGCTGCCGCAAACTTGCCTTCTCTGAACAATTCTTCTGCCGTCTCAAACAAGGCCGGAGCGTAAATCAGATAGTCCATCATAAATTCCACGACTTGTTCAATACAGTCCAGCTTATTCAGCTCTGCACAACGATACAAAAATGGGCGAACCCGTCGCCAATTTGGTGCTGAATTCCGTATAAATTCTTCAATGTACAGCTCATAGAGACTTCCCTCTTCAAGCCCCATGCCTGCCGCAATCCGATCCAATAGCAACATCGCAATCGGCCGATTACCGTTGATAATGGCACTGATCGTGCCCGCATTAATACCTGTGTTCTCCCCAAACTTACTAATCGTGATTCCTTCACGTCTGATATACTGCTCCAGCTCTGCACGAATCGTGGTTGTTTCCTTCAAATCAGGCACCCCCAGGGATTACTTGTATGTTTTCAATTCAAAAAAAGAAAATTCCCGTGAATATTCCCTTTATTATACAAAACAAAACCCACTTCGCCAACTGCATAAATTCGTTTACTTAAAATTTATTTGGACAGAGTCAACCGTTTCTTGAAATCACATGAATCACAAGCTTAGCGATGTGGATTGCTCACGTAGTTCTTAGAGTAAGGTCCCTTGCTCCCTCTTACGCGCCCCTTACAACAGTTAATTGCAATAAAACACAACAATGATTACTATTCTAAAATATAAAAAACTAAAAACATATAGTTCATAGTATTTATTTCATAGATGTATAAATATGAATAATAAGTTGCGTATTTACAAACTACTCAAAACCAATTCCCAAATAGGGGCTACTACCGACTGATTTGGTAATTTCCTAGTTTGCGTATACTATATGGAGAGTGAATTGAAAAACACTTATCTTACCATAGGTCAATATAGCTATAATCCGGTGCATTATGGAACGAAGGAAAGGATATGACAAATCAAATGGACAATACCCTTACAACAGAACAGCAAATTGCAGCATGGATGGTCGCGCAAATTCGGGAAGTGGGAACCTTGAAACAAGAAGACGCGATTGCATATGTACGCTCTGAGTATGGAGAGCAGTATGTGTTTATAAGTGAGCACGGTCATGTATCTCTCGAAAAGGAAATCAAAAAAGCGTTTCGCAAGCTTCATGGCGGTAAAATCGCCTGGGATCGTGACGGATTCCTCTGGGCCTGGACGTAACAAGCAAAAGCATCTGCCATAGGCAGGTGTTTTTTTGATAATTTATATATATTTTTTCTGGAGTTGGCTGATTTGCCCCTTCACAAAATGCCGAAGGGTTGCAGGCTCTACGATTTCAACCCGGCCAATCCAATCCATTGCATCACGACAGGCCGCTTCATAACTGTACATGTTTACGGTCAGAAGCAAATGGCTCCCTTCCTGTGCGGACTGGAGAATTTCCAGTCTTTTCGCTACGATTCCAGCTTGCGCCTCATTCGTCCGGATCACAACCGGGTAGTATTCTTTCTCTCTGCACAACTCCTTAAATGTTGTTTCTTGCTTCGTCCAGTGATTTTCCAGCGAAAAATCCACAGGAACCTCAAAGAACTCCGCAGACGGCTTAACCTTAACCGCCATGATTCGCCCGCACTTAAAGGTCCGAATCTCCTGCCCAGCTTCACAAAAGGCAATGAGATACCAATCTCCCTTTTTCACCACAAGTCCATAGGGATGTACATGCCGTGAAGAACAGACTCCGTCCGCTCTACGGTACTGAATGGTTATTTTATAAGACCCCCATACCGCAGCTCTCACGACCTCAAGGCAGGGAATCGCTACGCGCTCCGTCCACCAGGGCGTATCATCAAAATAAAACCGCGCTTTGGCCTTCCGAATATCTGACTGATAAGAGTCCGGCATTGTCTGTTCCAGTTTGAGCAGTGCATTTTTTAGCTTTAAGCCCGATTCCGTTGGCCCGCCTGTATAAATGCCCATACCCGTTAAGTACAACTGAATGACATCACCGCCATTTAACTGTTTAAGGTTCGCCGTATAGCCCTCCATCAAGTAAATTCCGCCCTTTGGGCCCGTTGCAGTAACAATCGGAACCCCGGCTTCAGCCAAAAGGTCGATATCCCTGTAGATTGAGCGTACAGAGGTTTCCAGTGCGGATGCCAATTCCTTGGCCTTCATTCTTCCTCTGGATTCGATACATAATAAAATCGCAATCAAACGATGCAGTCTCACAATCATACCTCCACCATAGATGGTTAATCCGAATTGAACAGATAGTACATAGATTGTTGACACCCCGTTGGCAAAAATAGGAGCGTATCATAGAAGTAAAGGGGTGTAATAGATAATGAATATTGGAATATTGGGGACGGGATTCGGTTCGTATCATGCGTCACTTTTAAACAACCATGCCCAGGTGAACAGAATCGTCGTATACGGAAGAAATGAAACCAAACTGCACAAGCTGAAAAAGGAGCTGAACGTAGAGGTTACACAAAATATAGAGGATATTCTGCTTGATCCATTCGTAGACATCGTCGATATATGCCTGCCCTCTCATGCACACAGGTCACATGCCGTTGATGCGTTGAAGCACGGAAAGCATGTATTTTGTGAAACACCGGTTTGCCTTAATCTCGAAGACACTCTCCTTATACAACAGGCTGAGCAGCAATATGGTAAAAAGGTTCTCGTCAACCAGTTCATTAAGTTTGATCCTGCCTATACCTTTCTTTATGAGGCTCACCGTCAACAAAAATACGGGAAGCTCATTTCCTTGTCCTTGAAAAGAGAAACGCCTCCCCTATGGGGGAACCTTGGGCTAAGCTCCATCCCTACTCAGTTCATGATTCATGAGCTGGATTTACTCACATGGTTGTTGGGACCCAGTGACCCGTGTACAGTCTGGGGTACAGAGGTGGTCAATCCTGAGCAGGCGCAGGTTCGGGCCTATTTTCAGCATCAGGATACGTTCACAGAAGTCATCGCTTCTTCCCATATGCCAGGAGGTTACCCGTTCACGGTGGCCTATGAAGCTTATTTTGAAAAGGCCAAGCTGGTATTTCATGAAAGCGACGAAAACGATCTTATACCCACCGCATTATATGAGTATACCGCATCAGGGCAGCAAAAAATCAACCTCGAATCTGTCAATCCATACGAAAAAAGTTTAGAACATGCACTTGAATGCTTTGGTGGGCATTCAGAATGCCAGATTCCACTGGAGTCAGCAGTACAATCGTTGGAACTGGCTATTCAGATTCAAAATAGACTGGGGCAGGCTCAGCGTTAGCCGGTTGCCCCTGTCACCTGTCCTGATTCCTGTTCCTGCTACGGAGATCAGCCTCCCTTCCTTACAGGGAGGCTGATCTCCGTAGGCAAGGAAACCTCGTCCGCATAGTTCGTGGCCATAATTTTTGCTACTCCCGCAGGGTCAGTGGTCTGACCCAACGCCCACATCATTTTAGTCACAAGTGCCTCCGTCGTCATGTCATAACCCGGAATAACACCCTTTTCCAGCACCTTCTGCCCCACCTCGTAAATCGTCAGATCGCCGCCCTCATAAGGACATTGAGTGGTCACGACGATACTCATGCCATCCTTCATTAATTCCTCAATTTTGCTGATCAGGCTTCTTTCCTTGAAGGGCACGCCACCCATGCCAAAGCCCTCAATCACGATCCCTTTATAGCCCAAACCCTGAATGGCATCGAAAATCGCCGGATTCGTACCCGGAATCAGTCTGAGCAGAAATACCTCCGAAGCATACACGTCATTGTACGGATGGAGAACTGTACCGCGATTCGCAAATACGCCCTCTGTATAGACCACCTTCCCGTCTTCCACGAGGCCGATATACGGATAGTTAATACTCTCAAAAGCGTTATAGCTGCGCGTTCTGATTTTGGAGCTGCGGCTGCCGTTGATGATTTTGCCGTTAAATACGACAAATACTCCCGCTACCTCGCCACATGCGGTCAGGAACGAGTCGATTACATTTTTTTTGGAATCACTGTGCTCAGCCAGAATGGACACCTGCGACCCCGTCACCACGACTGGCTTGTCTACGGTTCCCAACATGAAGCTCAAAGCCGAAGCCGTATAAGCCATCGTATCCGTGCCATGGGCAATGACGATGCCGTCGTACTGATCGAGGGAACGATGTACCATTCGGGCGATGGAGGCCCAATCCTCCGGTTGTGTGTTCGTGCTATCAATGCTCATCAGATTATGGGCATCAATTTCACAGATTTCCTTCAACTCTGGAATTTCCGCCAAAATATTTTCAGCCGATTGGGTCGGCGTCAGGCCGTTTTCCTGATAGGAGGAAGAAATCGTCCCTCCTGTATTAATGAATAGAACCTTTTTCATGTACCCTTGTTCCTTCCCGATTACATCTTCACTTTATTGTTCTTAGAATTTATCATGAATAAGTGTGAGAAGCTACTTTGCTAAGGAAAAGAATGAATGAAGAATGGTGCGTTCATAAATCTGGAGCTGCAATTCTACATGTCTAGTTTCCAATCATGATCGAACTAACTTTGATCCGAAAAGGGGAAATAGATTATAGGGCAATATTTTGACTAATCTTTTTCGATAAAAAACAAAAGAGCCAAGTGCAAAATACACTTGTCCCTTTTATTCGGAGAAACGGTATTTAGTTAAGTGAATCCACCAGCGTCTTCAATTGCGGATTGAGCTTCAGCGCATTCAGGATGATTTGCAGAGCTTCTGCACGTGTGGAGTTGCTCTTGGGATCAAACTTTCCATCTGCTCTACCGCTGATGATACCTGCTTGTGCTTCAGCTTTGATCTCGTTTGCTGCATAAGAACCCTTCAAGTCATCGAAATTGCCTTTGGTGGTGTCCTTCGATACGTTGTTAAGGTTTAAGATGCGGGATAAAAGAACAACCATTTCCTCCCGGGTGATCGTGTTATCTGGCTTGAACGTACCGTCCTCATATCCGCTGATGACCCCAGCCTCTACAAGTTTCTTGATTGCGTCTTTTGCCCAGTGGCTGCCAACGTCCTTCAATGCGACACTCGTATTGTTGCCACCTTTGATATCGAACACGCTACTCAGAATCACTGCAAATTCAGCGCGTGTAATCTTACCATCCGGCTTGAACTTACCATCGTTGTAACCTTCAATCACATGCAGCTTTACGAAAGTATCGATAGTCTTTTCAGCCCAGTGCCCTTTAGTGTCCGAAAGAGTTAATGTAACCGGAGTTTTTTTAGCTTCCTGAATCCGAGTCTCAATGTTCTTAATAACATTGACGTCACCCTTCACTACATCTGACTTGAACACATCCTTTGCAGGATCAGGTGTCGGAGCCGGTACAGGTGCAGGAGCCGGTACAGGAGTCGGTACAGGTGCAGGAGTCAGATTAGTGTCAGTTGTAGTAGAACTACCACCACGGCTAGAAGAACGTTTGTCGATCGTAATGACCTTCGTTCCCACAACACCTGATCCATCACGAGCAACTGCCTGAATTGTAATAGTACCAGCTTGAGTGGCAACAAGTACACCATCAGCATTGATCGTTGCTTCCCCTGTACCAGGAATTACCGACCAGCTAAAGGTTTTATCCGTTGCATTGTCAGGAGTTACATTTGCCTTAAATTGAAGAGAGTCTCCAACGGACATTGTTCCACTAGCGCCGGACACTGTGATAGCAGTAACCAACCGGGGAGCCCGTGTGACATTGACCGTATAGCTTTTCGTCGTTCCATCCTGTGCAGTCACTACAAAGCTAATGATATTTGACCCCACACTTAGACTAATCGGATTGTTAACCGGAGTCCCATTGAGCTGTAAAGCAGCCGTCGCGTGGCTATCAGTAGTTGTATACGTAGCTGTCGTGACCGAAACATCGTTAGGCACAGTTGCAGTATAGGCGTACACACTTTCACTTACCGTTTGATCGAGCGTAATGCCGCTTAAATTCAGCGAGCTTAAGGCAGCATGATTTGAACCAGCTCGTGTAACAGTTACCTCATAGCTTTTCGTCGTTCCATCCTGTGCAGTCACTACAATGCTAATGACATTAGATCCCACACTTAGATTAATCGGATTGTTAACTGGAGCCCCATTAAGCTGTAAAGCCGCTGTCGCGTGGCTATCAGTAGTTGTATACGTAGCTGTCGTGACCGAAACATCGTTAGGCACAGTTGCAGTATAGGCGTACACACTTCCAGTTACCGTTTGATCGAGCGTAATGCCGCTTAAATTCAGCGAGCTTAGTGTGGCATCCGAATAAACAGGAGGGTTCTGGCTACCAGCCATAGCCGTAGAAACCATGAAGGTACCGACCATAAAGGGACCATTGCTTAAAGCTATAGTCTGAATTACCTTATTATCGGATGTTCTGATTACGCTCATGTTGCTGCTGCTATAATTGACCGTAAAGGCTTTACTGCCATCAGCCGAAATACCGACCACATAGGGATTAGAACCAACCGCTACGGTGCTTTCCACTGTATTACTAGCGGTATTGATTACTGAAACAGTTCCAGAGCCACTATTAGCCACGTAAACCCTGCTCCCGTCGGGAGACACCTCAGTAGCCGATGGGTTGCTGCCCACAGGGACAGTTGCTTCCACCGTGTTGTCCACAACGTTGATGACAGAAACTGTATTGTTCCCTTGATTAGCTACATAAATCTTGGTACCCGCAGGATTAACCGAAAGACCATACGGGCGGGCTCCCGCCGTAATTTGACTGGTAATCGTATCGTTGGTAAAATCCACGACTGCTACTTTGTTAGCGCCAGACTGAGTCAGATAAAGCTTTTGGCCTGCCACTACCATGGCTACAGGACTTGATAATACACTTATTGTACCCGTAACTGTAAGCGTTGCTGTATTGATTACTGACAGTGTGTTGCTGCTCATATTAGCTACATAAGCTTTGCTGCCATCCGAGTTAAAGGCTACTCCGTGAGGTTGTGAGCCCACTGTTATTGTGCCGACCACCGTATCAGTAGCCGGATTAATCACCGAAACAGTTCCACTCGTTCTGTTGGTCACAAGAACCTGCGTACCGTTCGGGTTGAACGCTGCGCTATTGGGCTGACTCCCAACCGTAATTTTGCCCAATTCCACCGTACCGCTTTCCAAATCCACCACATCAACCTTGCCAGTATTGTAGCTTGTAATATAGGCTTTCTTTAATATGTCAGTAGTAGCCGCAGAAGCGGCATTAAAATTACCTAACAAAGTTGAAATCATACATAGAATAGCTATCACTGCCACAAACTTCATTTTTTCTTTTCTAAACATTTTGTTCCCCCCTGATCGTTTCGCAGAATGAATTTTAAAGCGTTGAATCTAAACAAGTCTAAAAAAAGCAAAAAGAGAACCCATAAGAGACCGACTATTTTCCCCTATGCCTAACGTCCCCTTCTGGTCTTTCCGTTGCAGGATCTCTGCTTGCTAACATCTGATTCATGTATCGGCTGAACAATAGCGTCTTCATTGCGGAATGGGGATGCCCCCGCTTTCCACATTTGATAGTTTCCATAATCTTATATATATTTCTAGTGCTATCTACTGTCGCAACTTACGTGTTTCTGCTCGTCCTGATTATATATCGTGATTGAAACGCTCGATTTGCCAGAACTCCCAACAGTATCGCTTGATTCACTCGCCCCATATTGCCTCCCCCCATTGCAACATTCTATCAAACTGTTCTCACAAAATTCTCACAAAACCACGAATAATGTCGAAAAAAAAGAGACTATTCCCTAATAGACTCTTCAACTGGGAATAATCACTTTCTTATTAATCCAGTATTCAGTTTTCGGTAAAAACGGTCGGACAAGATTACTCCAAATACGACGCCTTCTGGCTTCTCAGCTCCTGCGGCGGCTCCAGCCCCAGTTCCTTGCGATAAGAAGCCTCGAACTGCGCGTAATGCCTGACGATTTTCTCCTTGTCCCCACTGCTTGCATAGATGCTCAACAAAGTCTGATTCATCTCCTCATGCAGGGGATACATGGTCAAATACGAATCAATCTTCTGCTCCGCCTTTTTCCAATCCTCCCTGGCGAGATCCTGCTGGATCAAGCTGCGTACAAGCGATGTGTACTGTTTGCAGAATACTTCCTCCAGCGGAGATTTCCAGAAGTAATCTTTTCTATCCAGTAGCGGACCTTTGTAGAGCGAGCATACATGTTCCGCTTGCGCCGCATCCTGAAATCCTCCCACAAGAGAAAAGTCATACCGCTCATATTCCAGCACATCGTACGTTCGATCCGATGGTTCCAGCATGTATCCTTCGTTCGTTTTCTGAATCTCCATGCCGATCTCTTGCTCTTTCAACAGTTTCTTTAAACGATACATCGTGTTGTGCAAATTATGCGACGCGCGGTCCTCGCTCATATCCGGCCACAGCAATTCCGCCAATCGCCACTTGTTGAGATTCTGACCCGGATGGCAGAGGAAATAAGCGAATAACTCCTCCGTCTTGCGTGTCGGAAAGCGGATTAGCGATCCTTCCCGACTTCGGACCTCGAATCCTCCAAAGCACCGAATCGAGGCAAGCCCCACCTGCTGTTCAGCATTGCCGACAGGTCGATGCAGCTTGACCAGCCGGTTTGCGACCCGCTCGATCGCCGCGGGTGTCACAGGCTTCAAAATATAGTCGAAGGCATAAACCTTGAATGCATCCAGCGCATAATGCTTGTAAGCCGTCGTGAAGATGATTTTCGTCTGCTCCGACGCTTCGTTGATATTTTCCGCGAGTTCCAGCCCGTTCATCTTTGGCATTTCCACATCGAGGAAAGCGACATCCGGCCGAAGCTCAGACAGGCTGGCCAGCGCCTCAAGCGAGCTTGTAAAAGCACCTATGATCGTAAAGTACGGGTTTTGCCCGATGACATATTTCATTAAATTCAAAATCGGTATTTCGTCCTCCACAATGACCGCATTAAACAACCTCGCTCCTCCTCCGTTTACCCGAACCGATCTTTTCGTTATTCCTTACAGGCAAATACATCGTTATTTTAGTTCCTCTTCCCCTATCGGAGCTGATGTTTAGCGTTGCCCCTGGGAGAGAGTCCAGACGCTTGCGGATATTATGGATGCCGATGCCGCAATCCTGCAGGTCTCCTTTGGACATACGGTCCAACAGATCATCCGGTATGCCGACGCCGTCGTCTTCGACTACCACCCGGATATAACCGTCTCCCTCGTTGATCGCAAGCGTCACCTTGCCGTGTCCTTCCTTCTCGAACAAACCGTGCCGAATCGCATTCTCGACAAAAGGCTGGATGCATAAAGAAGGAATTTCCAAATGCTCTATACGGTTATCGTAGTGAAAGTCGTAGTCGAACCTCTCTCCGAAACGGGCTTTCTCAATCTCAACATACGCCTGGATTAACTCCATTTCCCGGTAGAGAGGGACGAACAGCGTGGAAGAATCCATGTCCAGGATGTAGCGCAAGTACTGACTGAGCATCGATAACAAGTACGCAGCTTTTTCCCCGTCCGTATAGCAAAATGAAATAACGCTGCTCAAGGCGTTGTAGAGAAAATGCGGTTTGATCTGCGCTTGATGAAACGCCAGCTCATTGCGAATCGCTTCTTGGAGCGATGTTTTCACAGCGATCAGGGTCTGGATTCTGGCAATGAGCGTTTCCGCCTCAAACGGCTTGGTCAAATAATCGTTCGCCCCGGCCCTGAAGCCGAGCGCGATGTCTTGCGGCGTATCCTTAACCGTTGCGAACAAAATGGGCAGATCGAGAATGGAGTAGCTGCTTCGCAGTCTCTGACACAGCTCAATGCCCGAGATCCCCGGCATCATCACATCGAGAATGACAAGATCGACTTGCGGGTACTCTTCTATTTTCTCCAATGCTTCTTTTGCTGAGAAAGCGGTGACGACATTGTAGCGATGCCGTTTCAAAATATTCAACAAGGTGTGGATATTGGAGGCTTCATCGTCAACAATCATTACGGTATGCTCGTGTCCATCCCAAATATTCAGCTCCTGATCCTTATCGGTATATCGCTGCTGCTCTTGCAACGCATATGCCGTTTCACGATTAGCCGGTACTTGGACTGCGCTTGGCAATGTAAACGTCATGCGTGTGCCTTGACCGACCTCCGACCAATCCACCCAAATTTCTCCACCCATGCGTTCGACCAACTTGCGGCTAATATACAAACCAACGCCCATTCCTGTATATCCATCCTTAGGCAGCGGCCCGTCAAGCTGCTCAAAATATTCGAAAATTACAGCATGTTTATCCTTAGGAATCCCTGTTCCAGTATCCTCGACAGAAATCGTAACAATTCCCTTGGCAACGCTCGACACCACCTTGATCGACCCTTTGTCTGTATGCTTAACGGCATTGCTGACCAGATTGTACATGATTTGACGCAGCCGATTCTCGTCCGCTTGCACCCAGACATCGGGATCGACTTGATTATCCAGTTGCACAGCTTTGCCCAAAAGCTCAAATTGCAGTACATCGAATACAATCTGTGTTACCATTCTGGCATCCACAGCGGTCGGATGCAGACTCAGTTCCCCGTGCCTCAAACGGGTAACATCGACTAAATCGTGAATGAGCATGGACAGCTTGATAGATGTATCCTTGATCAGCGAAAGATTCCGTTTTTGCTTCGGCGACAGATTTTTTTCCTCATCATCCAGTAAATAAGACGTCATATTCAGGATGCCATGCAGTGGAGTCTTGAGCTCGTGGGATGTGTTCATCAAAAACTCGTCCTTGAGCTGGTTGGAAACCGTCAATTGATAGGAAAGTAGCTCCGTCTTCTCATAAGCATTCGAGAATCGAACCACGAGCAGGATATTCATGATGATGATGAAACAAACTACTCCGAGTTTTCCCACCAGATCGGTCGAAACCATATTCTCCGAATAGAGGCTTCCGTCCACCAAAAAGATCATCATCGAAACGCTTCCGCCAATAAAAAGCATTAATTCCTTCCGATCGGATGAGCCGCCTTGGCTTTGAATGTACAGATACGCCATTCTGCCAATAATGTATAGGAAAACGATGATTAAGTAAAAAAAGAAAACGTATTTTCCCTGGATATGCACACGATAAGGCAACACGACAACCGCCGTAATATATAGGCCTAACGGAGTCAGTATCAGCTTCATCATCCGAGACGACATGAGGCGGGCTTCAACTGAACTGAAAAACAGGATGAGCACCACAGCGCCGACAAATTCGCTTAAATCCAGCAGCTTGTAAACAATATCAAAAGGGAGGCCAGGCAGTACCCTCTGTAAAATCTTTTCGCCAAAAAGTGCTTTTTCCAATAAAAGCAGCAGCAAATACAGCCCGCTGAGCCAATATGTTTTCTCTCTTCGCCCTAGCAGACAGAAGCTGAGATGATACACGCCAAACATGCCAAGAATCAAAATAATTCCGATATCGGTGCCGATCTGTATACTGTTTAGCTTCGTCACATCTTCAGCCAATCCGAATGGGATCGAGCCAGCAATACCACCGGTGACAAATACGTAGTTAGACACTTGAATTACAATGTCGATTTCTTTGGCATCCGTGTGAAAAAACGCGCTGTAGGGCGTATTTCCAGGCTGATGCTCCTTGATATCGACTGCTGGGCGCCCACTTTCGCCTTCTAACTTGCCGTTAATGAACAATCGATGGGAAAGGCGAATACTCCTTATTTTTAAACCTAAAACTTCATCCGTATCTTTAATAAGCACTTTCAACCGGTACGTACCATACCCTGTTCGGTTCATACCGCCATTCGCTGATTTTCCTTTCCACGTGCCAGGTACGGATAAATACGAGACCTCTGTACGCGTCCCTTCGCGAAAATCGGCAGGCTCCAGTAATTCACCTTCATAAAATTCCCACTCTCCATCCAGGTTGACCCATCCCTGCTTGTGGAAATCCCAATTCGACAAATCCAACACTCCCCGCTTCACAGGCGGCATGTCCTGATCCGGTATCGTTTGGGAATAAATAGCGACGAACAACACAATGGAGAGCGAAAAGATCAAGCCAATTCCGATGGCCTCACGAAATTGCCCCCTTTTGATACATAGCTCCCCCTCGGAATTCATTTCAACACTTTTCATTCTATACATTACGTACTTCACAAAAAATCACAAGACTGATTTAAGTGAAATTGGAAATAAGCGTGGGTGAGTACACAATTTATTTTACAGACTCTATGTGTACAAGCACGGATGGCTCAGTCATCTTTGAGGCTCAGCATGTAAAAGAAAAAGCAACCATCACAGAGGAAAGTCTGCGACAACTGCTTTCTGGCATTCAGGACCACATCTCCAGCCGAAACCTTTCTGAGATCAAGAAGTTCATCGACAGCTATGTAGAAAAGCTGATTGTCTACCAAGAGCATGTAGAAGTCATCTTTAAGCTACAAGTTGTGGATTTGTACGATAGAGGCGAGGGGGAGTGGATACCCCTGTCCGAAGATAACGACACATAAGCTTCTACGGATGTAATGACAGTTTTGATGTCACCCTACATAATATATCGCTAAAAATGTCGATATCACAGAGGAACTACCAGGTCCTTAAAAGATGTTTTGAAACAGTTGACAAAGCAACTACTGAATCATGGTCATATTGGAATGCAGGAGGATCTATAGTCTCTAACATCAATGGTAAGTACACAAAGATGAGCAGAGTTATTATGGGCATTGCAGAACAACCAAGTCAATTTGTTCTTGTCGCTAATCGTGATCCACTAGATTTACGAAAAGAGAATCTAGCTGTAGGAACAAAAGAAGTTATTAGTAAGGAGTCTTTTAAAGCACGACTTCAAGAGCTTGCTGCCCTACTCCCCGCACTCCCTAGAAAAGATGCAATAAAAATGCTATCTAATGACAAAAAAGATCAGGAGGCTTCAGCTGCTAATCTAAACCCTCCTGATACGGTGTACATTGAGAAAAATATTCTCACTGGGCATATTTCATTTACTGTTAAAGAAAAGAAGCGAGTACTTCTAAGTCTTAACGAACAAGATGCAACAGCCCTAATTGATATTTTTAAAGACCTCAATGTGAATATAGGCTAAACCATCTTAAACATAGCTGTCAATCAAAAGAGAATTAAAAAGAAGTGCCTCGGTTTCGAGTCTCTTCTTTTTAATTCCTTGACATTACATTCAGTATGTCTTTAAATTCGATATAGAAATACCCTTAACTATTCTTGCTCAAGCCTTTGATTTCCTGTTCCGTTAATCCAGTGGCCTTCACAATGGTCGTTATATCCAGATTCATTTCGAGCATATTCTTGGCCACTTTCTTAACACCTTCCATTTCTGCACTTTCCAGCATAGATGCCTCATCATGCAGATACTTCTGTCTGGCCTCATACAATCGTCTGGCATCCGAATTCTGACTCAAATATTGCAGGGTGTCCATCGCCTTCTCCAAACCTGGCTCATTCATCTTCAGCACCTCCCAATATGAAGTATCGGCACTTTTTAGAAACAACAGCCAATTGATCAATCCGCCTTCAGACGGAACGCTATGCTCATCCAGCTTAGGCAATTCCAAGAAATGAACCTCAATGTCATCAATCAAGGATATCCCTGTCCGGTCTTCCCGCAAATGAAATATGTTATGATATTGCTCATTCTTCAAGAACGAATAGTTTAAAATGTTGATCGTCACGCATTTCTTCAGTTCTCGGTACTTATCGCCCTCGCTGAGTTGACTCGCATATCGTTTGGACCAATAAAACAGCGTTCGTTTCTCAATATCATACTTATTAAAAAGCTGCATTTCTATATCAATTAGTTTACCTTCAGAGGTCTTGGCGTAAACATCAAAGATGGACTGTTTGTCGAGCGGATCATCTTTATCCGTATAGGGATTCATCAGGATGATCTCAGTCAGCGGCGGCTCGCCAGCTTCGGTGAAAATACGGTTAAGAAACGCCAGTAGCACATCCTTATTGTTCTCGCTGCCAAATATCCGTTTGAATACAAAATCTACACGTGGGTCAAGTAAATCCATCGTTATCAGCTCCATTCGTTATTATTATATCATTTTTCAAGGGTTTTGAGCCTTACAAAGGTGAGTAAAACCGCTCAGCTTGAATCAGCTTGCCGTGTTGGAACATATTAGGCATAAGTGAGCAGTTTAGTAAAAGAAAACTAAAAAGCTTTGGAGGTTTTAGAGAAGTAGTTTTAACGAATCGAAGTACGGATGAGGAGATATGGAAGGCGGCTATATTTAACACTGGTTACGTGACGGCCAAACTTGCCCCCCATCTTCGCATAGCATCAGTGAAACTCACTGTATTCATTAACCGCAAGCCCCAGAAATCGTGTTATAGCAAGCTTTCTAGCCGCCATGTATATAGCCCAAAACAGCCACTGAAATGAAAAAAGACACCATTTAAGGTGTCTTCACTGGTACTGCATATGGAGGTGAACCTTGTTGTACCCCGTTCCACGTATTTTACGAAGATATCGGTTGCTCCTGTGGCGCTCTCTGTACCAACGCTTTGCCCAGGAATTGTCGTGTCCGTTCTTCCTTCGGATTGGTGAAAAACTGCTCCACCAGGCCCTGCTCCACGATCACACCATGCTCCATCAGCACGACCCGATCCGCGACATCCCTCGCAAAGCCAAGCTCATGCGTGACGATAATCATCGTATTGCCTTCACTCGCTACCTTTTGAATCACCGACAGCACCTCATCCACCAGCTCAGGGTCGAGTGAGGACGTCGGTTCGTCGAACAGCAACACCTGCGGATTCAGCGCCAAGGCGCGGGCAATTGCCACACGCTGCTGCTGTCCACCCGAAAGCTGGGCAGGGTAGTAGGTCATGCGATCCTTCAACCCGACCTTTTCCAGAATGCCTTCACTGATCTCCCTCGCCTGCTTGCGGTCCAGCTTTTTGACACTGGTCAGGCCGATCATGACATTGTGGAGGGCATTCAGGTTTTTGAACAGTTGATATTGCTGAAATACCATCGCCGTTGCCGTGCGCAGTCCGAGAATGTCCTTTTTCCCCGCCTTGGCTGCATCCACCTTCACACCGTCGATCTCAATGACACCGCTGGTCGGCTGCTCCAAGAAATTAATGCTGCGCAGCAATGTGGACTTGCCCGATCCGCTTGGCCCCAGAATAACCACGACTTCTCCCTTGCCTACGGTCAGGTCTATTCCCTTCAACACATGATGCTGTCCAAAATGCTTATGAATTTGATGAAGTTGAATCATGCTCTTACTCACTTCTTTCGTAAATTCGAATACGCTTCTCCAGCACAACAAGCCCGCGCTCAATAATGATGCACACCAGCCAGTAGATCAGAGACACCGCAACGTATACTTCAAAAAAGGCCAGCGCCCGCGCGCCCATAATTTTGGCCTGTCCCATCATATCAACGACACCAATCATAAAGATAAAAGACGTATCCTTTACCGTACTAATCAGCGTGTTCCCCAAATTGGGCAAAGCCACCGTTAGCGCCTGTGGCAGCACAATTTTAAGCATAATCTGTGTTTGGCTCATCCCGATGGAATTGGCAGCCTCAAATTGCCCACGATCCACCGAATTAATCGCCGCTCGGAACGTCTCCGACAGATAACCCCCGAGATTCAACGAAAATGACAACAGTGCGAAAATCTCGGGTGGAATCACGTAGATATTTAATTGCTGCAAGAAACCGTATTCGCTCTGAAAATAATATAAAAACTTGGGTATTCCATAATATACGAGAAATAACTGCACGATGAGCGGCGTTCCCCGAATGTACGAGACATACAACGTAGACAATTGCGCCAATACAGGCACCTTGTATATCCGAATTAAGGCCGTCCCCAACCCGATGATCGAACCCAGCAGCATGGACAAAAATGCAATCCATAGCGTAACGGGGAGATACTCCACGATCCGGGGAAGGCTTTTCAGCATATAATCAAGGTCAAACAGCTTTTCCATAGGAACCTCACTTTACCCATTACATTGTTGTTACTGCGGGATATATTCCCCGCCTGTCCATTGTTCAGACAGCTTTTTCAGCGTTCCGTCCGTTTTAAGCTCTTTAATAATCGGGTCGATTTTAGCTTTCAGCTCTTCGCTCTGCTTATCCTTTTTGAACACCAGATTGATATCATCCGTTTGCACAGGATCACCTATCGCTTCGACCTGCAAACCTTCCTTCTTGATCGTAGCAGCCGTCATGACTGGATCATTCACATAAGCGTCCACCCGGCCATTTTGCACGTCTTGAAGGTTATCGGACGAAGTGCCTGTATCATTGTATTTCAAAATAATTTTATTCCCATTCTTCGCATTATATTGTTCCAGCAATTGTGTGTAGGAATCGCCTACTGATGCAGCTACCTTCTTGCCTTCCAAATCCTTGAGAGAGTGTATATCCGTTCTGCCTTTTTTCACAACAATGACGGATTGTGCCTGAAAGTAGGATTCATCCGAGAACAAATATTTTTGCTCACGCTCAGGATTTTTGGCGACTTCATCTGCTACGACCTGAATCTTGTTCGATTCCAGCGCCAGGAAAATTCCGTCCCAGCCGGAAGGTACAAACTCAAACTTGTAGCCGTCCAGCTTCTTGTCGATCTCCTTGACCACTTCTACATCGTATCCGGTCAGCTCATTTTTATCATTCGTAAAAGCGAACGGCGGGTAGTCATTTTGTGTGCCCACATAAATAACCTTATCCCCCGATGCTGCTTCCTTCGAGGAACACCCACTCAAGGCTCCCGTCAATAGCACGAGAGATAGGCCAATCGCTGCAACAAAAGCAGATTTCTTCATATGTGATACCCCTTCTTAATCCAAGTAATTTACTATGATTTTATATTATAACGAGTTATTCAAATAATACAACAGGTAAATTTGATTTCGATTACTTATCCATATGTTGCACAAAAAAAAGGACCCTTGCGGGTCAACTCTCATTCATGGAGTGAAAGACGGTCTGCTGGATGTTCCGGCAATATGGACGAGATCAACCGTTGCACAGCCGGATGAGCGGATTCAAAAATCTGGTCCTTCTCGTCACAGCGCTCGATCAATCTCCCCTTCTCCATCACAGCAAAGCCATCACAGACGGCGTAAGCCGCCCGAATATCATGTGTGATGAATAGATACGACAATCCAAACGAGGATTTCAGCTCTCCCAGCAGGGATAAAATGTGCATCTGGTGAACCATATCCAGGCTACTGACGGACTCATCCAGCACAATTAGCTTTGGTTTGAGTGCAATCGCCCGGGCGATGTTGATTCGCTGCAATTGTCCGCCGCTGAATTGATGCGGAAGTTTATTCCTATCCTCCGGCTTGAGACCAACTCGTTCCAGCAGGTGCTCAACCGTTCTCTTTTGCTCCTGCACCGATAACCGCTCGTAATTGTCCAGAGGCTCCCCGATAATCTGTCCGGCGGTCATCCGGGGATTTACAGCCGAATAACAGTCCTGAAATACGACCTGCATATCCCGTCGCAGCCCCCTGCGGGCTTGTGTGCTTCCATTATAAATGTCCTGACCCTGAAACAGTACCCGGCCCTCCTGTGGCTTCTCCAGCCCCAGAATGACCTTGCCCAGCGTGCTTTTACCCGCTCCGCTGGTTCCAAGCAATCCCAGGCAAAATCCGCTCTCTATGGTAAGCGAAACGTCCGCCAGCACAGGGGGGCGTGGTTCGGAGCGGCCCGACCATTTGCGCCTTCCATAGCTATGAGTTACTTCCTTCACTTGTAGCACGCGCATTCGCTCCCCTTTTGAAAGTATAACCGTCCACAGGCGACTACTCGCCTACCTGATTCACGCCCCGTAGGGACAACTTGGGCCTGGCATGCAGCAGCATTTTCGTATAATCATGCTGTGGCTGATCGAACAACTGATGAACCTCCGCCTGCTCAACGATACGTCCCCGCTGCATAACAGCCACTTCATCCGCCATTTGGGATATGACGCCCAGATCATGCGAGATCAGCAAAATGGAAGTGTCGTATTCCGTACGCAAGCGATTCAGCTCTCTTAGCACCTGTAGCTGATTAACGACATCGAGCGCCGTCGTTGGTTCATCTGCAATAACTACCGCTGGCCGCAGGCACATAGAAATGGCAATCATGACCCGTTGCAGCATCCCCCCGCTCAACTGAAACGAATAACGTTTCATCAGCTTGGTCGGGTCGGGCAGGTTCATGTTTTCCAAAGCTGATATGGCAAGGTCGCGGGCCTGTCGTGTGGTCAACCCGGTGTGCGTGCGGATCGTTTCCATAAACTGAGACCCAATCGTATACACCGGCGTAAAGGCGCTCATTGGATTTTGCATAATAAACGCGATGTCTTTGCCCCGAATACGCCGTATCTCCTCTGAAGCCATTCCATTCAGCTCGCGCCCGTTCAGACGGACACTGCCTTCCACGTCCATCGTCTGGCGATCCAGCAACTGGAGCAGCGCGTTACAGGTTACCGTTTTGCCGCTGCCACTCTCGCCGACAAGACCAAGAACCTGTCCCTTTTTCAGCTCAAAATGGATCGGCTCCAGCAGAGACACCGCCCCTGCATCGGTTTTGAGCTTCACCTGCAAGCCGCTGACCTCCAGCACCTTCGACTTCGCCCCGTCATCCATTGTTGTTCTCACTCCTGTTTTACTGACGTTTGGCAATTCCGTATCGGTCGGACAGCGCCTCCCCCAATATATTGAAGGCCATTACCACCACCAGAATCATGACGCCCGGATAGATCATTAATTCCGGATGACTGCGGATGTATCCCGTTCCTTCATGGATCATCGCTCCCCATTCGGGGGTCGGCGGCTGGATGCCCAGACCGAGGAAAGACAACGCCGAAATATCCATGATCGCCCAGCCCATTTCCAGCGTACCCATGACCACAATCGGCCGCAGTACATTCGGAATGATATGCCGCCGGATAATGGCTCCTGAGGAGGACCCGCTAATCCTTGCGGCAGCTATGAAATTCCGCTCTTTCAGACTGACGACCATATTGCGGCACATTCTGGCATAATACACCCACTGCACCATCATCAAGGCGAGCAGTACCTGCATGAGACCCGGCCCAAAAATACCGACAATACCCAGCACCAGCACCAGATTCGGAAACGCCATAATGCCTTCGCAAAACCGCATCAGTACACTATCGACCCAGCCGCCCAAATAACCTGCAACCGATCCGATCACGACACCGATACTAAGCGAGGACAAGAAAATTAATGTCGCAAAACCGAGCGAAATCCGCGCTCCATACAGCAGCCGGGACAGATTGTCCCGACCCAAATGATCGGTTCCCAGCCAATATTCTTTCGAAGGGCCTTCCAGCTTATGCAGTAAATTGACTTTAACCGGATCATGGGGAGCCAGCCACGGGGCCAGCGCCATAATCATAAAAAGAATCAAAAGCACTACAGAGCAGACCACGATCACCTTTTGACCCTTGAGCATTGTACGCAACCTTATCATCACTGCTCTGTTCGTCCCTTCGATGAAATTCGGGGATCCATATACAAATGCACCAGATCAACGAGCAAATTGCATACGATGAACAGGCATGCCGCCAAAAACACATAGCATTGTATGACGGGAATATCCCGGTTAAAAATCGCTTCCACAAAATAACGGCCAAACCCGGGCCATGAAAACACCTGCTCGACAATAATCGTTCCGGTCAGCAGCTTGCCCAGATTCATGCCCATACCCGTAATCAGCGGGGCAATGGCAATTTTGAGCACATGCTTGAGCATGATCACCCGTTCACGAATCCCTCTGGTTCTGGCATACTGCACATACGTTTCCTGAAGCTGCTCCAATACACTGGAGCGCAGCAGGCGCGTATATAGAGCAATCAGAACCAGCGACAGAGTCAACGTAGGCAACACCAGATGCTGCCATGTCCCCCGCCCCTCTACAGGCAGCCAATCCAGCCTCACGGAGAAAAAGAAGATCAGCAGATATCCCAGCCAGAATTGAGGAATAGACGCTCCAAAATAAGAAATTCCCCGACTAAGCATGTCGATCCAGCCATTTTTACGCATCGCCGCCAGTACGCCCAGCGGGATACTCACCACGATAGATAGCACCATACTGCTCAGCGCCAGCTCGACGGTGGCAGGCAGCCGAACCTTCACCTCATCCCACACCGGCTTGTTCGTCAGATATGAAGTACCAAAGTCCAGCCGACTGATTCTTTGCAGCGTCTGTATATACTGCGTCAGCAAAGGCTGATCCAGCCCAAACTCATGTCTTTTCTGCTCCAAAATTTCCGGAGTTGGATAGATATGAGCTGCCGTCAAATAGGCTTCGGCCGGATCAACTGGTGAAATATGAATGAGTGCAAAGGTAACGAGGGTGGCAAAGAGAACAATAGGAATGACCGCTACCATTCGCTTCCCGATATAGCTGATCATGAGTTGTCCTCCTATCCTGTAAACTATCGTTACCCTTCGGTTTCAACTACTTCCCGATTTCAATTCCCTCAAACGGATTTTCATCCCGATTGGCCGGGAATACAAAATTCGTAATCTTTTTCTGATATACTGCGGTTTTCTTAATATATGAAATAGGCACAATGGCAGATTGCTCCTGAAGAGTCTTCAGAATCGAAGCATACAGCTCCTGACGCTTGGTTTCGTCTGTCGATGAGAGGGCTTCGTGTACTTGCTGATCCAGATCCTTCTTCATCGGAAGAGCGCTCAGTACCTCGGAAATCCCAAAGCTCTTCTTGGCAATGACATTAATAAAGGAATGCGGATCATAAGGCGCACCATAGTTGTACCAGAAGTACAGATCAAACTGATTGGATCTAAGGCGTTTGATTTGAACCGTCAGCTCCAGTCCGGTCAGGTTCACCTTGACACCCAGTTCTCCCCATTCCGCCTGAATGGTTTCGGCCATCGCCTTTTGGATCGGATCGGTCTTATCAAAAATCAGCTCAAAATCCAGCTGTTGTCCGTCCTTCTCCCGTACCGTGCCGCCTGCGGGCAGCTTCCAGCCAGCCTCATCCAGCAACGCTTTGGATTTTTCCACATCATAGTCAACGGGCTGTAAGTCCACATTTGTATACGGATAGTTTTTGGATAAAACAGTATCCGCTTTTTCCTCCAGCCCCGAGGTCACGCCTTCCACCATCGCCTGCTTGTTAAAGCCATGCTGGAGCGCCAGACGTACCCGAAGGTCTGCCAGCTTGGGATTGGATGAGTTGAGCAACAGGCTTCTTGTACCGACAGGCTCGGACAGCTTGGTCACATAATTATTCGTGTCGCGAAGCTGCTTGAAAGCATCCAGACTGATGACGCCCTCTCCGTAAATCAGGTCCAGATCGCCTTTCTCAAAAGCCATTACACGTGTTTCGCCATCGGGAATGATCTTTACGATAATTTTATCCACCTTCGGTGCGGTTCCCCAATAATTCGGGTTACGCTTGAAGGTCGCATATTCGTCTTGTTTGTATTCATCCAGCATCCAAGGTCCGGTACCTACCGGTTTCTTGATGCCTTTGGACGTATCTCCATCATCCGGGAACCCGGCTTCACCCAGAAAACGGAACGGACGAACGACGGACAAGTCCTGAAGCACCGGATAGTACGGCTCTTTGAGCGTCATGCGGAAGGTGCTGTCATCTACAGCTTCAGTTTTGTCGAGAACGCTTACTATACCAAGCCAGCTGTGCGTTTTCTCATTTTTCATGATAGCGTCAAAGTTTTTTTTGACAATAGCCGCATTAAATAGCGTTCCATCTGAAAATTTCACGCCTTTGCGCAGCTTGAACGTATATGTTTTGCCGTCCTTTGAAATGGTCCAGGCTTCAGCCAAAGCAGGCTCCAGCTTGCCACCTTGCTTGTAGCTGACTAACGGCTCATAAATCATGGATTGTGCAAAAAGTTGGGAAGGATTGTATACGTGAGGATTCATCGTACCAATGTCACGCGGCCACGATAGTGTGATCGACTTTTCATTGGCAGCTCCGTCAGTTGAGGTAGATGCAGGTGTATTCTCCTGCTTCGCGCAACCCAAAATAACGGATAATAAGAGGATTGCCACCAGCATAATGGTGGCAGTCTTGCGGTGTCGAACGGACATCAATGTATTTCCCCTTTTCTATATATGTGATAATGATTATCATAATCATATTTAGAATAGGTATCACATCCTATTTTGTCAACATATTCGACAAAGAAAGCTCATATTTATTTTAAATTTGTAGAATATCAGAGGTATGGCTCATTCCGTCAACGTTTGAAACAGAGTACGCGTGTATTCATGCTGTAACAGGTCTTTATCCCACTCCTGAAATATCTCCACAATCTCCCCCTGATACATGACGGCAATCCGATCACAAAACGGACGGGTGGATTGAAGATCATGGGTGATAAAAAGATAGGATAGCTGGCGCTCCTCCTGTGCTTTCTTGAGCATGTCCAGTACGGAAGCCTGCGTTTCCGTATCGAGATTGGCGACGGACTCGTCGAACAAGATGATTTCCGGCTCCACCGCCAGCGCACGGGCGATGCATACCCGCTGCTTTTGTCCGCCGCTTAGCTGCGATGGGTATTTCTCCAGACATTCCGCGTCCAGCCCCACCGATTCCAGTAAAGACAGGCAGATCTCCAGCGCTTGCGCTTTTCGTTCGGGAAAATAGTTACGGATCGGCTCCTCCAAAATATCTCGTATGATCATGCGAGGATGGAGCGAGGAAGACGAATCCTGTGCGACCAGCTGGATTCGTTTGTACAGATGGATATCCTTCATCCTTCCAGTGTGAATGGGCTGATGATCCAGCCAAAGCTCCCCCGAGGTCAACGATTCCAGCCTTAGGATACATTGTACCAGCGTACTTTTGCCGCTTCCGCTTTCGCCAACCAGTCCAAGGCATTCTCCCCGTTGCAGCTCCAGACTCACCTGCTTCACGGCGGCCTGCCCGCTTTCTTGCTTGTTGAACCAGCCTTTTCTCCGTCTGCGGACAGGATAGGCTTTGGTCACTTGCTTTAGTTCCAGTATCATTCGCGCATCCTTCCTTCCGGGCCCATCTCCAGTACACGATCCGCCACACGACTCACACCCTGACGATCATGAGAAATCAGCAAAATGGTGAGATCCAAGTCCTCTCTCAACTGTTGGAATAACGCCAGAACCTTGTCCCGGTTGATAACATCCAGCGCCGTGGTAGGCTCATCGGCAATAAAAAGGCGCGGACCGGAGCTTAGCATCGCAGCCAGCAGTACCCTTTGACACATCCCTCCGCTTAATTCAAAAGGGTACGAGGACAAAATATGCTCAGGGTCTGCAAACCCGACCTTGCTCAATAAAGAGCACAGATAATCCTCCTGCGCTTGAGTAGCGCAGCCTCCAGCCAGCTGTGCAATCCGTCTCAGCATCTGCCACATCCGGGGCAGCACGCCCTGTGGGGGGGCTTGATGCTGTACAGGGCGGGGTAGGTTGCCCAGCCCCCTCTGGTCGGGCGGCATCCAGCGCCGCCCGTGCAGTCTAAGCGTGTCCGTCAGCTGTGCGCGGACGGTACGGATCGGATTCAACCCGCTCAGCGATTGTTGAATGAGCAGGGCAATGTCCTCGCGGCGCAGCCTTTGCCAGCGCCGTTCATCGAACGGGACGATGTCCTCCCCGTTGTAGTACATATGCCCCTGCGTAACGCCGATCCCCGGCTCCAGCATGCCCGAGATTGCGTGCGCGGTCAGACTCTTGCCACATCCGCTCGGCCCGGTTAGAGCCACAATTTCCCCCGGATACACGGAAAAGCTGACATCCCGGAGCAGCGGTTGGTTGACGCTGTTCCGTATTGTTTTCCCATTCGCACCCGGCTTCCCACCTGCGTACGCACCTGCTGCTGCGCCAATACGTGTACCCGCTCCTGTGCCTATGGGGCATATCTCCAGATGTTCCACGTGCAACATTGGCTTGCGCCCTACCATATTTCCTTTCATCTGTCCTGTCCCATCCTTCATTCTGCCGCCCCCTTTTCGGAGAATCGGTCTCCCAGAAGCTGGCACGCAAGCACAAACAGCATAATCGCCAAGCCCGGAAAAATCATGACATGCGGCGCCACCTGAAAATACGACGTCGCATCATGCAGCATCACGCCCCATTCCGGCTTAGGCGGCTGTACGCCCAGCCCCAGAAAGGAAAGTCCGGCAACCATAAGCACCACTCGCCCGATGTCCCAAACCGCATACACAAGCAGCTGTGGCAGCACTTGTGGCAATACATAACGTCTCAGTACGCGCACATGTGAATTACCGGATAAACGGGCGTATCGGACATAGTCCTCCTGACAGGCTTTTTGAACAAGGGTGCGAATATACCGAACATACCCGGCCCACCGTACCGCAATAATGGCTAAGGTCATGTTTACAAAGCCCGGACCCAAGATACCCACAATCGCCACCGTCAAAATAATATCGGGAAAAGCAAGCACTCCGTCAATCACCCGCATGACTAGCTGATCCACACGCCCGCGCACATAGCCAATGAGCAAGCCTATCGGCAAACTGATGCAGAGCGTGGCTGCTGTAATCGCACAGGCAATCAGTACGCTTGTCCGAATGCCGTAAATCAGCCGTGACAGTACATCCCGACCCAGATGATCCGTACCAAATGGATATTTCCGACTAGGTGGTGCCAAACGGTTCAGAAGGTCCACATCAAGAGGATCGTGAGGAGCAACCCATGGAGCCAGTACCCCGAGCAGCACGATCAGGCCCAGCAGCACTCCTCCTGTCAGTAAGCTCCCTTTGAAGGACAGCCGCATGTTTTTCATTTTCAACTTCCTCCCCTAACGCAAACGCAACCTTGGATCTACAGCCGCCTGGACCACATCTACCAAACACTGAACACCTACGATTAAAAATGCAGCAAAAATAACATACCCCTGAATCACTGGATAATCCCGCTGCGTAATCGCATCTATAAAATACTTGCCTAAACCCGGCCATGAAAAAATCGTCTCTACGATGACATTGCCCGCCAGCATAAATGACAGATTCGTGCCTAACAGCGTGATGATCGGCAAAATCGCATGCTTGAATATCTCAAAAAACAGAATATGCGTGCGGGAAAAGCCTCTGGCCTTCGCCGCCTTCACAAAATTCCGGTCACCCAGCTCCAGCATTTGGGCACGCAGCACACGGGCTTGCACAGCCCCCAAACCTGCCCCAAGGGTCAGCGCTGGCAGTACCAAATGAGTCCAATCTTCCCGACCCATGGACGGGAGCCAGCCCAAACGGACGGAGAACAGGTAAATCAGCAGAAAGCCAAGCCAAAAAGAGGGGATGGACGATCCGAGCAGTGCAAACAGCCTTCCCAGACGATCCAGCCAACCGCTGGATTTTACCGAGGCAGCCAGCCCCATCCCAAGAGTCAGCAACGTCATGACGGCAAAGCCCGCCGAGGCCAGCTCCACGGTAGCAGGCAGTCTGTTCCACAGCTCGGTTAGCACCGACTCCTTGGATACATAGGAGGTGCCCCAGTGCCCTGTGAACACATCCCGCAGCCAGTTTACATACTGAATATGAAGCGACTCGCTCAAGCCCAGCTCCTTCCGCAGCGCCGTCAACGCCTCCTCAGAGGCAGGCACATTATGCGCGGTGAGCAGAATGGTAGCAGGGTCGCCGGGAGCCAGCCTCATCAGCACAAACGTCAGCGTGGATACAACGAACACAATGATGACAAGCTGCGCCACACGTTCCAGAATAAAACGAATCATAGGGTACGCAGCCCGTTATTCCGCAATATCGGATTGCGCCGTAATGTAGTAATACTCAATCGGATGCGGTGTAAAGCCCTCAACCCCTTTTTTCACCCCAAATACATTATCAGGGTGAACAATAAACGACTGCGGCAAATCGGTATTAATGATATCCAGCGCTTGCAATGTCACGGCATTACGCTGTGCTGTATCCTTCGCCAGCTTCAAGCTGCCAAGAAGGTTCTCCAGCGGTTTGGAACCATAACGGCTTACATTGGCCTCGCTTTTAGAGGAATAAAACATGTCCATAAAATATTGCGGCTCCCCCGTATGGGCAGTCAGCATACTGTACATGGCAAAATCCCAATCGTTTTTGGTTAGCGCCTCGTCGATATTTTCCACCTTGCGGATCTTCACCTGGATGCCCTCTTTCAGCAGTTGGCTCTGAATCACCTCAGCCATGACCGAAAGCTCTGGACGCTGAGGGAAGGTCAGCAACGTAACCTCGAACGGCTTGCCTTGCTTGGTCCATGTACCTTGGGCATCCTTTTGCCAACCATCCTTCGTCAACAACTGCTCCGCCGTTCCGTCCAGCGCTTTACGTTCCACCTTGCCGAAGAAGAGAATGCTCGGGAATGGGCTGCTTGCCTCCGTACCATAGCCTCTCATGATCGCACTCACAATGGATGCACGTGGTATCAGGCTGTCCACTACTTTGCGGTTCGCGGCATCCTTGAACACAGGCGACTCCATGTTATACACGATCATATGAGTGCGCAAAGAGGGAGCCGACAGCACTTGCAGCTTATCGTTCTTTTTTAATACCTCCGCGTTATCCACCGGAATATCAGTCGCTACATCTACTTCGCCAGATTGCAGCGCCAACAGGCGTGAATTGCCGTCCGTAATGAACTTCATCGTTGCTTCAGCCAGCCGTGCCTTCTCGCCCCAATATTCGTCATAACGCTCTACGACCAATGACTGATCCTTGTTGAACGCTTTAATTTTAAAAGCACCTGTCATCGCAGGGTAGCTCTGCTCATCCTTCATAGACGCTACATCCAGCACAATCGTCGATGGATCAGCCAGATTGGACACCAGCGCTGAATTGGGCTGGTTTGTCGTGATTTTCAACGACAGCGGCCCAGTTACATCAATCGACTTTACGTCTAGCAAATCCTTTGCCAAATGGCTTTTCTCGATGGAGCGCAGCAGGGAAGCCTTCACACTTTCCGCGTCCATACTCTTTCCGTCATGAAAAGTGACCTTATCCTGCAAGCTGAACGTCCAAACTGTGGGACTGTCCTGCTTCCATTCCTTGGCCAGCCAAGCCACTGGTTCCAGCTTTTCATTCAAACGGACAAGTGTCTCACCTGCGCCGGACCGCATGACATCCCAGCTATTGTCTCCGTGCGGGTCAACGCCCGACGGTTTCCACGTATACGCCATCACCAGTTTCTTATCTGCTGTAGCCTGTTGTGTGGATGTGTTCTCGCCCTTGCTGGGGCTATCCGCCGTCTTATTAGTTGTCGAGCATCCCGCAAGAGCCATAACTGCCAGCAGTAGCATCAACCCTGTACATATAAACCATGAACGCTTTTTACGATTGCTTATCATTCTATTGACTCCCCTCATCTTGTAATCTCATACATACCTAACGCGAAAAAAGCATCCCCGACCGCTTAATCAGCAGTCAGAAATGCTTTCATTATAAAATGCCTAAGCTCACCCTCTTCACCCTCTAAAAACAAGGGGGATCGGATCGGTTTCAGACATTCCCGTATGCAGCACGCCTAACCACCTCCCCAGCATCCCGTGGGTCTGACAGTGATGTTAAAACAGGCAGGTCTCCTGACTTCAGGCTTATCTCTCAGTCCTTCCCGGTTCTTCACAGTTCCAGTGGCTGTTCCGAAAGCTACAGCAATTCCCTGCTGATGCCTGTATACAGTGGCGGGTCCGTGTCGGAATCTACCGAACTTCCCTTTTAAGTGAACACGCACAACAGCCATCTACATGATTTCAGCGAAACCCTGTAGGTGGAAAGTCCGGTTCACACCTGTTTTCTTCCTTTATTCCTCTATATTACGAATTAGGACTATCTTATTTTGTTGTTACAGGCTTGTCAACAAATGTCGCATAATAATTTAAATTTTAATGATACAGCGAGAAACAAGGCTGTGGCTTTGCGTTGCGTGTACGCAATGGACGTGATAAAATTAGGTATAGAGATAACCACCGTGTCCGTATACTAAAAAGAGTCTTCGCCGCTACCAACGGCAAAGACTCTTAGGACTTGAAAGGCTGTGGATCACCACGGCGCGCTAAATGCTTAGCTAAACCCACCGTTAGGCGCCTAACCTAATTACGCGGTGGGTTTTCGCTTGTTCCGAAATTTCCGACGTAGCCAGCGATAAAGTTTACGAATACTAAACACCAGGCTTAGTAACGTAACCATCCAACGCAACACATCGTAGCACGACACAAGGTTGACCATCGGCTTCACCCCCTTTCGGGAAGCTGCGCCGTGGTCTGAAAACATCCACCACTATTCAAAATCCATAAGGTAGATTATACCATGACCTCGCCTACCACTCTAGCAAATTCTTCTAATAGAATCTCAAACCCCGATCTTCATACAGGAAGAGGGTTTTATCAATAACTCTATGCCAAAAAGCCGGAAAAAGAGGCTTACGTCCTCTCTCCGGCGGTCTTTATCTAATCCTAATTATCAAACCTTCTGCGGAACCTCCGCCACCGTCCCGCCTTCGACTGACTCGCCCTGTTTTTTCGTTAAAACGATATTCAAGACAATCGCCGTAATCGAGCCGGATACGATGCCGTTTTGCAGCAGCATTTTGGCAAAGCTCGGCAGTTGGTCAAACATTTGGGGCAGCACGGCAGAGCCGAGGCCCACCGCAATGCTACATGCCGCTATCAGCAGATTGCTTTCCTTCCGCAAGTCCACTTCTGACAAAATAGACATGCCCGACGCAGCAACCGAACCGAACATGACGATCATCGCCCCTCCCAGCACAGCATTAGGAATCACTGTCGTTAAGGCAGCCAGTTTGGGCAACAGACCAAGAACAACCATAATACCACCCGCAGCAAAAATAACGTTCCGCGACTTGACACGTGTTAATGAGATCAGACCTACATTTTGCGAGAATGCCGTGTAAGGAAACGCATTGAAAATACCCCCGAGCATAATCGCAAGTCCCTCAGAGCGCAGCCCATTGACGATTTGCTTCTGCTCTACCTTCTGGTCAATCGCCTTGCCCACTGCCAAATAAACGCCCGTAGACTCGACCATGCTGACAATATTAACGATAATCATTGTACATACTGCCATAATGCTAAACTCAGGCTTACCAAAATAAAACGGCTGTGCAACACTCACCCAAGACGCTTGCGCCACTGGAGCAAAATGTACCATCCCCATCGCATAAGCGACCACGGTACCCGCAAACAGGCCGATGAGCACAGAAATCGAGCGCAAAAAGCCCTTGGCCAACCGATTCACAAGTAAAATAACCAGTAAAGTAACTAACGCCAGCAGCAAATTACGCGGCTGTCCAAAATCCGCGCTGCCCTGGCCCCCTGCTACGTTATTCATCGCCACCGGAATGAGGGACAGGCCGATAATCGTAACCACCGAGCCCGTAACCACCGTCGGGAAAAAGCGTAGCAGCTTGCCATACAACGGTGCCGCGAGCACCACGAATATACCGGATAAAATAATGGCTCCGTACGCGGTCGCCAAATTCGAGGTCGACGCAATCGCGATAATCGGACCCACCGCCGTAAACGTACAGCCCAGAATGACAGGCAATCTACTGCCGAAAAACCGTGTGCCCATAATCTGCAACAACGTGGCAATCCCACAGGTGAACAGATCCGCAGCTACCAGATAGGCCATTTGGGCTGGCGTCAGGTGCAATGCTCCCCCTACAATCAGAGGTACGGCAATCGCTCCGGCATACATCGCCATCACATGCTGGAAGCCCAGCGCGAATAACTTTTGTTTGCTTAGCATCCCACATTCTCCTTAACGGAAGGAATCACCGCACCCGCTTCTTCTATAAAATGAACCTCGCCAGGTGCCATCGAAGCGATACGTGCAAGAGAACGTACGGCAATACCTCTTTGCTCCAGCAGTCCACGGCCTTCCTGAAAGCTCTTTTCAATCACGCAGCCGACCCCGGCCAGCTCCGCTCCTGCTTCCTTCACAATATCCGTAAGTCCGACCAATGCTGCGCCAGTCGCCAGAAAATCATCCACGATCAGCACATGGTCGCTGGTATCGAGATATTTTTGGGAAATACTCACCTGATAGGTTTCCTGCCGTGTAAACGAGTGGACCTCAGCGAAGTAAACCTGCTCGTTCAGCGTGATTGCCTTCTTTTTCTTCGCATAGATGAACGGAACACCCAATGCAATGGCTGTAGCCATGGCAAACTGAATGCCGCTTGCTTCAATCGTAAGCACCTTCGTAATGGGAGCACCGCCAAAAAGACGTACGAACTCCTTACCAATCTCCAGCGCCAATGCTGTATCTACCTGATGATTCAAAAATGAATCTACCTTTAATACCGTGTCGGATAAAATCTGTCCCTCTTGACGAATACGTTCTTCCAAAACTTTCATGATGCGGGTATCGCTCCTTCTTAAATAGAATAAATCTGCCAAAACCAAAAAAAGGACAGGCTCCCTTGAGTTGTTTCTCAAGTGAAGCCTGTCCCTGGGGTTGTAATCCCTGACGGATTAGCGCACAAATAAATGCCGCATTCATCCGAAGCCGATGCGCTATCACTCATAGTCGGACGATTACTGTGGTCGTCCGGTAGAAACTTTTGGGCCATATCCCCAATATTATACGAGTCATATGAAATTGATACCTTGTATACTACACCCTCTGGCGGGCGGTTTCAAGACTATTTTTCATACAGACAGCGGCACTTGAAGAACATTCCACAATTCGAACATTACAAAACAGCGTCCCCCTCCGATTAAGGTACATATATTGTAGAAAACGGATATTAATGCACATAAAACCACACAAACAATATTATATTTTATTTATAATTTGAAAAACAAAAATAAAACCATATATTATGTTTCCGTTTGTGTTGACTACACAGAAAAACGGAAGTAGTATTGAATTATATAAGATGTAAAGAGGCAGGAGCTTCGACTGCCGGGACTTCACCCACGTAAGGAGATTTTATATGGATAACTATCTTGCTGTTGATATTGGGGCTTCAAGCGGAAGACTCGTAAGTGCAACCCTGCAAGGTGGCCAGCTTCACTTGGAAGAGCTTCACAGGTTCGGCAACTCCTTTACGGAAAGGGACGGACATGATTACTGGAATGTCGATGATCTGTTTGACGAGATCATAAAAGGACTGCAAAAAGCCAAACAGAAAGGGATTCATTCCTGCACGCTCGGCATAGATACATGGGCTGTAGATTACGTCCTGCTGGATCAGGAAGGTCGTCGCATTCATGATATCTACGCCTATCGCGATGCACGAACTCTTCATGCACCCGAAAAGCTGCACCAGCTCATAAGCAGAGAAGATGTATATGAGAAGACAGGCATTCAGGAGCTGAACTTTAACACGCTGTATCAACTGTTCGTCCATGATCGGGAACAGCTCGCCCAAGCAGATAAAATTCTGATGGTTCCCGATTATCTGTATTACCGCCTTACGGGCATCATGATGAATGAAACGACAAATGCATCTACCATGCAGCTTTTAAATGTGAATACCCGGGAGTTGGATGAAGAACTACTGTCCCTGCTCCGTCTTCGCCGTAATCAATTTGCAGCGCTTACCAAGCCCGGTCAGACTCTGGGGGCAATCTTACCGGAGCTTGCTCAGCAGTACGATCTTCCAGACTGCCAGCTCATTGTCGTGCCTACACACGATACAGCATCGGCTGTGGCGGGTGTTCCGTCGAAGCGGGAAGAATCGTGGGCCTATATCAGCAGCGGAACGTGGTCACTTCTGGGTATGGAGCGGCGACAAGCCTTGAATACCAAGGCAGCCATGCAGGCGAACTACACCAATGAGTGGGGAGCTTACGATACGTACCGTTTTCTGAAAAACATTATGGGCCTATGGATGATTCAGGAGGTAAGAAAAGAGGGCGATTCCGCTCATAGCTTTGCCGAATTGGCCCAACTGGCTTCGGCAGAAACGCCGTTTGCCAGTCTCGTTCTCTGTAACCTGCCCGCATTTTTAAACCCGGATAGCATGACCCTTGAAATTCAACGGTTCTGCGAGGAAACGGGGCAACCCATTCCCCGGACACCGGGTTCGCTCGCCCGCTGTATTTTCGACAGCCTGGCCTTGAGCTACCGGGATGCCTTACATGAGCTACAGCGTTTAACAGACGAAACGGTTACTCAATTGCACATTGTCGGCGGAGGCGCTAACAACGAGTTACTATGTCAGCTAACAGCCGATCTTTTGGGGATTGAGGTTCACGCTGGACCTTCCGAGTCGACCGCCATCGGTAATATTGTCGTGCAGCTCATCAGCACTGGTGCTCTTGAGGATCTCCAGGCTGCTGGCAGTGTCATTGCCCAATCCTTCCCGACTCAGTTATATCAACCGAGGACAGTGGATGGACTGGAAGGAGTTCTGGAACGCTGGGAAAATCTCAGGAAGCAAACAGCGTCCTCTATTCAGATATCTCGATAAAGGAGTAAACCCATGAATCAAGCCATTGAAGTCAGTTATAACGAAGCAAAAAAGCTGTATGCCCGCCACGGTATTCAGGTGGATGACGTTTTACGGAAGCTTTCAGAGATCAAAATATCATTACACTGCTGGCAGGGAGATGATGTTCAGGGGTTCCTGTTCAAAGACAAACAGCTTAGCGGGGGCATTGCTGTAACAGGCAGCTACCCGGGCAGAGCAGGTACACCGGATGAATTACGTCAGGATTTAGAGAAAGCCCTGTCGCTCATTCCGGGTCAACACAAGGTCAATCTGCACGCGATCTATGCGGATACCACAGAACAAGTGGATCTGGATCAATTGGAGCCGCGCCATTTTCAGAACTGGGTAGACTGGGCCAAACAGCAGGGATTGGGGCTTGATTTTAACCCCACCTTGTTCTCCCATCCCAAAGCGGAAGACGGCTTCACGCTGAGCCACAAGGACCCTGAAATTCGCAATTTCTGGATCACACACTGTAAAAAATCACGTAGGATTGCGGAGTATTTTGGAAAAGAGCTCGGTCAGCCATGTGTTACCAACCACTGGATGCCGGATGGTTACAAGGATACCCCGATTGACCGCTTGGCTCCAAGAGAACGCCTTAGAGATTCTCTGGACGAGATTTTCAGTGAAAAAATCAGTGAAGAATACAACATAGATGCGGTTGAAAGCAAGCTGTTCGGCATCGGTTCGGAAAGCTATGTCGTTGGCTCGCATGAATTCTATATGGGTTATGCGCTGACTCGGGGTAAATCCATTTGTCTCGATTCCGGTCACTTCCATCCGACTGAAGTCATTTCAAATAAACTGTCTTCCGTGCTGATGTTCACCGATCAATTATTGCTCCATGTCAGCAGACCCGTTCGTTGGGACAGCGATCATGTGGTGACCATGGACGACGAATTACTCGACATTGCCCGTGAGCTGGTTCGCGGAGAATTGCTTTCCCGAACCCATATCGGCCTAGATTTCTTTGACGGCAGCATCAATCATGTGGCTGCATGGGTCATCGGAACACGCAACACGATCAAAGCGCTCCTTCGCGCTATGCTGGAACCGATTGAAGCATTGAAGCAGGCGGAAGAGGAACGGGACTTTACCACTCGTCTTGCCCTTGTCGAAGAATTCAAATCATATCCGTTCGGGGCCGTATGGGATTACTATTGCGCTCAAAACGGTGTCCCCGTTCGTGAAGAATGGCTGGCCGAAGCAAAAAACTATGAACAACAGGTACTGCTAAAACGGTAATTACCGCATGTATAAGCTTGTATGTTTAAATCATCCAAAGGGAGAGATCATCCATGACTACTGTACTGGAGAATCATAAAGAACGGAAATCGGAGCTGGATATTCCATTCGTCCGCGAGATGGCGGAAATTACGCAAAACATGTGGAAATTCGGCTGGGATGAGCGTAACGGAGGGAATGTCAGTTATATTCTGGATGAAGCAGAGGTATCCAAATATCTTGATATCCATCATGTTATTCGTACGATCAAACCTGCTTTTCCTGTGAATGAGTTGGCAGGCAAATATTTTATCGTCACCGGATCAGGCAAGTATTTTAAAAACGTAATCTCCGATCCAGAAGCCAATTTAGGTGTCCTCCGTGTCTCGCAGGATGGCGAGCAATTGGAAGTCTTGTGGGGCCTCAAGCATGACGCGGTACCTACCAGCGAATTGCCGTCTCATTTTATGAGCCACATTGAGCGCTTGAAGGTCGATCCTAACCATCGTGTTGTAATCCATAATCATGCCACCCATGTCATTGCCATGACCTTCATTCATAGTCTGGACGAAAACCAGTTTACCAAAACACTGTGGGAAATGTGTACCGAATGTATTGTCGTCTTCCCAGACGGTATCGGCGTAATCCCTTGGATGGTACCGGGCTCCAGCGAAATCGGCCGCGAAACGGCCAAAAAAATGAAGGATCATCACGCCGTATTATGGCCTCATCACGGTATTTTCGGAACAGGCAGCTCCATTGATGAAGCGTTTGGCCTGATTGAAACGATTGAAAAAGCGGCGCAAATTTATATGCTCATTGCTAAGCATGATATCCAGCAGCGGATTACGGATCAGGAATTGGCGGATCTGGCCAAAGCCTTTAACGTTATTCCAAAAGAAGGAATCCTCAACGTATAAACATAGGCTAACCTCATAGCTCACAACTTAAAAAGCTCCACGGCTTGTCTCAAACCAGCCATGGAGCTTTTGTTATGCATATCGGGATATTACACTTTATGCTTCTCTCTATATTCATTCGGAGTTACGCCGAAATAGTCTTTAAATTTTCGGTAAAAAAAGCTCAAATTATCATAGCCGATATCGGCCGCAATATGATAGACAGGTGTATCCGTATTGGAAAGAAGGAGCGAGGAACGCGTCATTCGGTGGATCAAAATCAATTGTTTAAACGATCGTCCGGTCGATTTTTTAAGTAGCGCACTCAGGTAGTTCGGATGGAAATTAAAGTGCTCTGCTGTAGAAGCAAGCGTACACGTTTGGAAGTTCTCTTCCAGGTAGTGAAGAATCTCAATGACGGATGGATGGGAAGACGATTTGGCATGCTTCTGGTTCGTATCAAATTGGAATACGCGCAATAGTTCAGAAAAGATCAAGACCATATAACAGTCGATCATCTCTTCAGAACACAGGGATTGATCATAATATTCACACAGAAGCTCCCGCATAAACAAGCCGAGCTTTCTGCTGTTTTCGGAATGAAAAATAATGTATCTGTTGTGCGTCTGATTATCCGAAATTGCATTCACCAGAAAGTCCGTAATCATGCTGCGACTGGACAAGCGACTTAGAAAAGAAGTTGAGAAATATTCTCTGCTCATTGAAATGTTCACAATAATATCATTCTCGCCTGTCGCCAAAATCGCATGTGGCGCTTCGGTATCTACAATACAAATTTGGCCCTCGGTTAATGTCACCGTCTGATTGTTGATGATCTGTGTACACTGCCCCGAATAGACATAATTCATTTCAATATCATTGTGGATATGCATAGGAACCTCAGCAAATCGACTGTGCTTTGTAATCTTGATTTTGCCGCCCTCCAAATAAAACACAAACACTTTTTGGCCGTTATATTCAATCTGTTTAATGCTGTTATATTTCTCGGACAGATACGGATGTTCTCGATAGGCTTCCTCACTTGCCGTCAATTTACGCAGCTTGCGATCCAATTCATCATGTTCCATTAACCCCATCACCCCTCCTATTATTATAACCTTAAGTTTGGACAGTCAACAACTTGTGTTTCGGTATTAATATCCCTAAATAAAAGCGTTATCATGTGAGTATAGAAAGAGAAGTTATCATTTATATCTAAAATATTACAATACACATAAAAGTACACTATTAAGAATATTTTCTTCGGCAAAAAAGTAGTATTCCATAAAAAAAATTATAAATATTCCGGGGGGATATCCATGAAAAAAATAGAAGACGTGCTCGCCGGTCGGCAAGACAACTATATACTCCCTTTCTTTTGGCAGCATGGTGAAGATGAAAGTACGCTGAGAGATTATATGGAAAAAATGCAAAGTACGGGCATTCAAGCCGTATGTGTCGAGTCACGGCCGCATCCTGACTTTGTCGGGGACAAATGGTGGCGAGATATGGACATTATTTTAGATGAAGCCCGGAAACGGAGCATGAAGGTGTGGATTTTGGATGATTCCCATTTCCCAACCGGATATGCCGTCGGGAAAATCAAAAGTGATTTTCCACATCTGCAAAAAAGCTTCCTGAAAACACATCAACAGGATTTTGCAGGTCCACTGAAGCACGCCAGTTTTCTGGTTAAATGGGCGGCCCCGCACCCGGGAGACCGGATTATCGGTGTCATTGCTGCCAAGAAACAGAACATGGATGAGGTTGACACTGATACTTTGATTGATATTAGCCAGTATTTGCATGATGGCAAGGTGTACTGGGATTTGCCGGAGGGAGAATGGCGAATCTTTACACTGGTGCAGACTTTTTACGGTGGAGAAAAGGAAACGGAAGGCTACCTGAATCCGATTGTACCGGAAGCGACGCAGGTCCTGATTGATACGGTATACGAAGCGCACTGGCAGCATTATGAGGCGGACTTTGGTTCCACTATTGCAGGCTTTTTCTCCGATGAACCCCGTTTTGGGAATATGCATGGCGCGTTCGGTTCCATCGGGAGATTCGATATGGTGCTGCCGTGGCGCGACGATATGCTTGATCTGCTGAAGCCGCTGCTATCTGGAGAGGTTCTGCGTTTGCTGCCTTTGCTGTCCGTAGATGGGGGAGCGCAGGCGCACAACGTCCGTTATGCCTACATGAATCTGGTCAGCCAACTGTATGCCGATCACTTTACCGGCAAGCTTGGCGGATGGTGCCGTTCGCATGGGGTCGAATACATCGGTCATTTGATCGAGGACAACAATGCTCATGCGCGACTTGGCTACGGAACAGGGCATTTTTACCGGGGATTGTGGGAACAGGATATGTCCGGTATTGATGTGGTGCTGCATCAAATTATGCCAGGCATGGATCGTGGAACCTTCAAATCCTTTACCTCAAAGGGCTGGGATGGAGAATTTTTTCATTATGGATTGGCGAAAATGGGGGCTTCTCTGGGGCATATAGATCCCAAAAAGAAAGGCCGTACGATGTGCGAAGTATATGGCGCTTATGGCTGGGCAGAAGGACTCAAGCTGATGAAATGGATCACGGACCATATGCTGGTTCGGGGAGTGAACTATTTTGTTCCGCACGCCTTTTCGCCCAAACCGTTCCCTGACCCGGATTGCCCCCCACATTTCTATGCAGACGGGAAAGATCCGCAGTTCAGATACATGCACATTCTGATGCAGTATATGAACCGCATGAGTCACTTGCTGACGGATGGCATCCATATCGCTCAGGCAGCAATCCTGTATCATGCAGAAGCAGAATGGTCAGGGGATTATATGCTGTTCCAAAAGCCGGCACGAGAGCTGACTCAGCATCAAATTGAATTTGATATTGTGCCTGCTGATACGCTAGTTGACGCAATCGTCACAGATGGACAGCTCGTTGTAAACAGCGAACGTTTTGCATGTGTGGTCATTCCTTATGCTGAAGCGCTCCCCTACTCCCTTTTAACCGCATTAGGAGACGGGCTGGATCAAGGACTGCGCGTATTCTTTGTAGGAGGCTTCCCTGAGCGCTTCAGTGAGGGCAGCGGTGCAGAAACAGTGCTGGACAAAATCCGTCAACACAAGAATTCCAGACTGGTTTCATTGGAAACTATAGCTGAAAAACTGCGTGATGAAGGTATCTATGAAATAAATGTATCGGATCACCAGCCGTATCTGCGCTATTATCACTACCAGCAAGCGGACGGAGATGTGTTCATGTTTTTTAACGAGCACCCCTATGAGTCTATGACTTCATCCATTGATATTCCATTGTCCGGCAACGTATATGAGTATGACGCTTTGACGAACCAGCTTGTACAGTTGGATTCGGGTGTCCATCCCGCCGGAACGACTCTGTCTCTGACACTGAGTGCATATGAATCCAAAGTTTTTATATTCAACAGCAGGTTGGATGAGAAACTGGTATCCGTGTCAACTCCAAAAACCAACTTATCTGATGCTACAACAACGATAATCGGGGGAAAGTGGAAGGTTTCCTTGGCCTCTGCGGAGCAATATCCTCACTTTGGCGAACAGATTGAACTGAAAGAACTGGTGAATTTAGCGACCCCGGATTTATACCCAGAGTTCGTAGGAAGCGTGAGATACCAGATTGATTTTGAGGTCACAGCTATGCCAAAGCAGGCGCGATTAGCACTTGGGCAAGCATATGAAGTCGCTGAAGTCTGGATCAACGGTCACTCGGTCGGAAGCCGGATCTGCCCACCATATGATTTTGATGTCACCAAAGCGTTGGTCCCAGGTATAAATACGCTGGTCATTGAAGTAACCAACACGCTCGTCAAAGAGCAAGCCGACTTCCTTTCACAGTATCTGTTACAGGAGCCTACTGGCTTGATTGGACCCGTTCAGTTAACGATGCAGCCATGATGTGATGTTCATAACCCTGGCTCTTTCGAGATTGGAAGAGCCAGGCATTAAAGAAGTATGCTGGAGGGGTTAAAATGGATAAGCAGAAATTAGCCAAGGATATCCTGGAGGGCGTCGGCGGCGAGGAAAACGTCGAGAGCGTCGTTCATTGCATGACCCGGTTACGTTTCAAACTGTATGATGAAAGCGTACCCAACAAAGAAAAAATACAGAAATTGAAGGGCGTTAAAGGAGTTACCCTAAATGGCGGACAATATCAGGTCATTATCGGTAACGAAGTAGCCGACGTCTATGAAGAGCTTGTGAAGTCTGCTCAATTGGGTTCAGGGGATAAAAGAGGTTCATCTGCTCCCAAGAAAAAGCAGAATTGGTTCAATAATATTCTGGAGACGATCGCGAGCTGCTTTACACCATTGCTTCCTGCACTGGCTGGAGCCGGGATGGTCAAAGCGCTACTGGCTATTCTCACCACACTCCATGTACTTTCCGAAGACAGTGGTACTTACCAGATATTAAACGTTATTGGAGACGGCATATTTCATTTCTTGCCTATACTGCTTGCCATAAGCGCTGCCAGAAGGTTTAAATCCAACGAATTTATAGCTGCAACGATTGCCGCGGCGATGCTCCATCCCAATTTACTGGATTTAAAAAACGGCGGTGCCAGCACGATTGATTTTCTCGGCCTGAACATCCCTCTGGTGAATTACGCTTCTACGGTCATTCCGATTTTGCTAACCATCTGGTTAACGTCTTATGTCGAAAAATTTGTTTACAAACGTACACCTAATGTACTAAAAATCGTATTAGCACCATTAGTAGTGCTTTTGGTTATGATTCCTCTAGCCCTGTATGCCATCGGACCTGTGGGTACGTATGCAGCTCATGGAGTGACAACCGCCATTAATTTCTTGTTTAATACGTCCGGACTGTTGGCCGGGTTTATTCTGGGTGGCTCCATTCAAGCCCTCGTCATCACAGGCATGCACTACGGACTAATCCCAATCATTGTGCAATCCCTGGCTGTGAATGGCTATGATTATACAATACCGGCAACATTTATGGGGGTTATGGGGCAAGCAGGTGCGATCTTAGGCGTTCTGCTACGCACCAAAAACAAAGAATTGAAATCACTCTCCGGCTCTTCTCTGCTCTCCGCCTTGTTGGGGATTACGGAACCCGGAATTTATGGAGTCACACTGCGACTGAAGAAACCTTTTTATGCAGGCATGATTGGCGGGGCCATTGGTGGAGCTATTCCCGGCGCTGTAGGGGCCAAAGCGATTACGATGGCTCCAAGCGGTTTACAATCCCTGCCTATCTTTGCTGGCCCGACATTTGTTTATGTGATTATTGGTATCGTCGTCAGTTTTACCATCGGGGCCGTTGTATCTTATCTGCTTGGATTTAAAGAGCCTGACAATGTGGAAGACGAAGGTGACAATGAAAAGAATACTTCAGACGAGATGAAGCCGCTATCAGGAGAAAAAGTGCTATACGGTCCTCTGAACGGAACTATCATTGAACTAAGCGAAGTTAGCGATCCCGGCTTTGCTGCCATGGGCAAAGGGTTGGCTATTATCCCGGATCACGGACGGGTGATCGCCCCATTTCAGGGTAAAATCGCTACCGTAGCTAAAACGAAACATGCGGTAGCCATTGTCGGCGATGACGGAACCGAGGTGCTGATTCATGTAGGCGTAGACACCGTGAAGCTGAAGGGTGAATTTTTTACGACGTATGTTCAAGCAGGTGATGAAGTACAGACGGGAGATGTACTACTGGAGTTTGAAGCGGGCCCGATCAAGGCTGCCGGGTACGACACCACCACCTCTATCGTCATTACGAATAGCGATGAGAACACCGAGATTTTGAACAATGCCGGGGCAACAGCCGTTGAACGCGCTCCATTTATGACCGTTATTGCGAAATAACCCGGTATGCTGAGAGACAATAGAAAACAGGACTCCTGTGCTGGTGTGCATAAGGAGCCCTGTTTTCGTTTCGTTACCTATTCTTTTAATTCATGACAGTTACTTGAATTCGGATGTTTCACGAATGGCCCGATCCGTCAGCTGGTTCAGGACAGCGTCCTCCATCGGCTGGTTATGCAGAAGTTTTGATTTTATAACCCTAAATTCCAATGAATTAACTTGTAATTATACATTCCTTTATATACAATAAAATCAAAACCCCCTTATCTCCACCAAAGGAGAGGTGACATTGTTGTGAAAAGAGTAAAGAACGAAGATCACTTCGACATCGTGGAAGACCATTATTTCACAGCTACTGAATTGGAAAAATCCAGCGCGATATGGCCAGTCAGGCTCGGTATGGATATTTCCAAGACCAGCTGTCATGTCGGCCCCAAGGCTGTGCCTTATTTCTATTTAATTTTTGTGCTTGACGGTCAGGCTGAGTTTATTTATAAGCAAAAGAAATATCATGTGCAAAAGTCCGACCTGTTCTGCTTCTTCCCGCATCTTGCACATGAATATTACACGGATCAGGAGAACCCGCTGCAAAAGGTATGGATTGCTTTTGAGGGACCCAAATCCCTTGCGCTGCTGGAGCGAATCGGGATTAAGCCCTGTACGCCTTTTTTGGCCAACGCAGTAAGCGAGGAAGTCACTGGACTCATCTCGAATTTGTTTTCCATTGTAAATGACAACAGCAGACGTGACAGCGATCTCTCGCGTCTCATTACACTGCACCAGATTTTCGAGGAGCTGTCCCGCAACACATCGGACACACTACGCAATTCTGTATGCTCCGACTATTGGCTACAGCAGGGGAAAGATTACATTGATATGCACTATTGTGACCGAATTACGATTGAACAGATTGCCGAGCATGTAGGCGTGGATCGCGCGCATTTTTCACGCAAATTCCATTCCACCTTCCTGATTTCCCCCGCCAAGTATTTGCAAAACCTCAAAATCGATGAGGCCAAAAGATTGCTGGAGCAAACGACTTACAATTTGTCGATCATTGCCCAGTCCATCGGCTACACGGATATGTCCACCTTTTCCAAGGCATTTAAGAAAACGGCAGGGATTCCGCCACGTGAGCATCGGTTCCGACATCAAGCCCGGCAAGAGTTCCACACGCCAACGCTTAGCATGTAGCGAGGCGTGGCAAGGTGTGGAAAAACAGCATCTGGATAATAGTATGGGTATGCTTGCATGGAGTTCAGCAGCGATACAGGAGAACAACCGTGTACGGTGGTTCTCCTTTTTTTATGACCTGATCCTAATTCCGATTTGGTTCTTAGCCCTTTCAACGCTATAATAGGCATCAAACCAACAGGAAAGGTACGTGAAACAAATGCTGCGATTCAATGCGATACGTACGGGCTATCTGCTGGGCATCTCACTGGTACTGGCCGCGATTATTTATTTTTTCGCCTCCAATTGGGGTGGGCTGGATCGGACGGCCAAAATTGTGCTGGCTGCTGCGCTTATCGTTCTGTTCTATGGTTTGTCCTTTGTATTTGCACGTGTACGCGCTGTTCCCAGTCAGCAAGCCTTTCTGTCGAATGTATTTCTGGTAGCTGGCTGTATAGCCTTTGGCGTTTCCGTGGCGTTGCTTGGTCAAATATACAATTCCCACGCGGATAGTTACGGGTTGTTTTTAATTTGGTCGGTTCCGGCTCTGCTGCTAAGCTGGATTACCCGCTACAATCCTTTTTATATGCTGTCTTTTGTGCTGATTCATCTCGCCTTGTGGCTCTACTTTTACCCTACGATGCAAAGCGCGCCTTACAGCGAACTGGAATCGTTGTCCATCGCCGGATTGTTCGCACTGGTCAATCTGGTGTTGTTTCTATTGACGTTCCTTCATCGTATACATTCTGGACCGCTGAAAAATATGAGCTTTATCGTTTTCCATATAGCCGTTCTGACGATGACTAACTCTTTTGCATTGGATGAATATGGTCTCATTATGAACATACCATGTATCGCTGTAATCGCTATTGGATTTTATGTGTTTACCAAGGTCCGACTGAGTAAAACGCTGCTCACCTTGAATGCATTGGCGACCTCCGCTTTTGCTGTCTTTAAATTTATCGAGCTGGCGGAAGCGTACTCTTCATCGCTGTTCTTTGTCTTTGGGTTGATTTTTGTGGCGCTGCTGTTGACGGGTAATGTATGGTTTTTCCGTTATTTGAATCGTTTGGGGAAAACACCGCCGGAAGCTGGGGAAATATCCAACGAGAACAAAGGGGATATCGCAAAATCCGATACGGAGACAACGGGCATCAGTACATCAAAGACTGAGACAACCGTTCCCGAAGAACGTAGCAGTGAATGGATCAGCAAAACCGTATCCCGCGTGATCAAAGTGGTTGGAGTGCTGATTGGAAGTATATCCCTGATCGGACTGATTAACATTAGCACGAATGTAAACCACACCGAATATGTACTGTTGGGTGTGTCGTTGCTGCTTATGATTTCGATGATTGTCATTCCGGAATCCAAGCTGGATTCTGTAATACGTTATACCCTGTTGACGATCAGCTATATTACAGGCTGGGCAGCCATTTTATGGTCAGATATAACGTTGCTTTCGGTATTATTTCTGATCGTTTCCATCGCCGGATGGTTTCGCTCCAAAGGGAAAAGGCAACTCTTTTTTACCTATACCTTTGTAAACCTGAATTTGGCGACCATTCTATTTCAGCAGTTTCAGGAGTGGGATTCTTGGAACTGGTCCTTTGAGTACATTATCCTTTCTCTTTTCTTGGTCAATGCTGTGCTGTATGCAGCAAGTTATTTTATACCCAAGACGGCATCGCGGGAACACCTTCGGGATAGCTCCTTATTTTTCAGCTTGCTGTTTATGTTTTGGGCGACCTTTTTCAAGGATGTCATTCCACACTCTTATGTGCTGATTAACATTCTTTATTTCGTTATCGTTACAGGCATGGTCTTTGCCTTCATCCGACTAAAACATAGATCGGAGGCCATCACAAGCGTAGCGTTCTGGTTTATTTTTATTGGCTTCAAATACTATGATTTGTTGTGGACGCTACTGTATAAGTCCTTTACGCTGGCGCTGCTGGGTATCATTGCACTCGGAATTACGTGGTGGGCGGATCGGCGGATGGCCCATAGCGGCAAGACAGCGTTTGAGGCCGACCACCGCAGCTTTAGCTTCATGCGCTTAAGCCCGCTGCTGATCGCTGTAGTCATCGTGCTACAGCTCGGTGTGATCGGCTATCAGACCGTGAGAAGTGAAACCCTGCTTACCACAGGCGCTTCCATCAAGCTCAAACTGGCTCCTGTAGACCCTCGCTCTCTGTTACAAGGCGATTATGTCATGCTGAATTACGATATCTCTACCCCTTTTTCGCAGGACAATTGGAACCGGGGCAAGGTTAAAGTCGTTCTCACGCCGGGTAGCCAAGGAGTATATATCGCTGATCGACTGTACCAGGATGGTGAAAAGCTTGCCAATCATGAGGTTATTCTAAATGGACAATGGAATGGTTCACGTATTCAGTACGGTATTGAGAATTATTTCATCCCTGAGGGAACCGGGCGTAATGTTGAACAGAACGCTCATTATGCCTACATTCGGGTAAGTCAGAACGGGGATGCGTTGCTGGAACGGCTGTCAGACAGCTAACCGGAGATCATGGAGCACATCGTACCCAGTGGGGTCTTATCCTGCTGTTGTACGTCACGCCTGCATGATGCGAAGATCCAGTCGTCATTACAAAAAACAGGCTGAACCAAGCCCCTCCATTACTGGAGAGTCACTTGGTTCAGCCTGTTTACTTTTACAGTACATTGGGAGGACGCCCCTTATGAATTGCCTTCTTCATCTTACGCTCAGCCCCGCCTATGCGTCTCTCGACCATGCCACAATCCCTTGGATATCCTCCGGCTGAGTCCGGCAACAACCACCAATCAGACGGGCTCCTGCTTCATACCATTGGCGGGCACTCTGCCCGAACGTCCCGGTACAGCTCGTACCGTGCCATGTCTTGGTAACCGGGTCATATTCCTCCCCCAGATTGGGATACACCACCACGGGCTTATCTGTATGACTGCGCATTTCGTGGATGAGTGATGGAATGTACTGCGGCAAAGTACAATTAATACCTACGGCAGCCACTTGCTCATGCTCATCCAGCCATTCGGCGCAATCAGCGGCGGACTCCCCATTGCTGATGTGCTGCCCATCCTTTGCACTAAAGCTGATCCAGGCATACGTACCGGGAAATTCCTTTAGCAATCGCGTGATGGCCTTGGCTTCGACCAGACATGGTATTGTTTCACAGGCTAAAATGTCTGCGCCCGCCTCAATCAGCGCTTTCATACGCGGTCGGTGAAACTCGACAAGCTGCTCTTCGCTCAGCTTGTAATCACCACGGTATTCAGATCCATCCGCCAAAAACGCCCCGTAGGGGCCGACGGAGGCCGCGACCAGCGGTTTGGGACGCTGCTGTTGTTTTGCACCAGCCGTAATGTCTGCCCAAAATTCATCCCGCGCCTGTACGGCAATCCGTACCGAGGACTGAATCAACTCCAGCGCTTCATTTTCGCTTAAACCCCGTTTGACGTAGCCTTCAACGGTAGCCTGATAGCTCGCAGTGATCGCGCAGTCTGCCCCCGCTTCGAAATAGTCTCTATGCACACGCTTGATAGACTCCGGGTGCTCATGAAGTATTTTAGCCGACCATAAGCTGTCGTTCAGATCATGCCCGTGACGCTCCAGCTCCGTAGCCATTGCGCCATCCAGCACGATCAACGAAAATTCGTCCAGTATATGCTGTATCGGATTCATAGGTTCCTCCTGCTTGTTTCCTCTATTTAACCCACTGATTAAGTGGGGTTTAATGATTTATATTATAGCATGTATGTTGGTGAGTACCTCTCATTTTCCCATCTGATGTAACGTATAAATTTTTTAAATTAGTTTCATAAGTTAAATTAATTACATATTGTTCTTTTTTTCACAAAGTCATTTTACTATAAAGGTGCAAACCAACACTTTGGCCAAAAGATCAGGGAATTGCATAGTCACTTTTGTGAAAAAAGGTACAAGAGAGGGTTTTATCTATGTCTTTACTAGAAATGATTACAGCGACCTTAACAGATAACAAAATTGTCAGTTCTATTGCTTCCACCGTTTTTATTATCCTTCTTGGTTTCTTTTGCCGCAAGAAGGGGATTTTTAACGCAGCAGTAGGAAAGTTGTTATCCAAGGTTGTTCTAACCGTGGCTCTACCAGCACTAGCCTTTAATTCTTTCATGCAAGATATTAATCCTATAATGTTAAAACAAGGTATGAATGTTTTAATATGGGGTATTCTCATTTATATTATTCTCATCTTTATTTCAAAACCTTTCTTCCTGAGCTACGACAAGGATAAACAGGATGTTTTACGAGTGTTGACTATTTTCGGTTCTACTACTTTTTTCGGAATTCCAATTGTCGGGGCCATTTATGGGCCTACCGGAGTTATGTACAGTTCCATTTTTAATATAGGCTACCGCATTTTCTTATACTCCTATGGCTATATCAAAATGAGCGGCTTAAAAATGGAGCTTAAAAATCTCAAAACCATGTTTTTAAATCCGATTGTTATCGCCACTTTTCTAGGCTTATTTGTTTGGTTGCTTCAGGGCTATTTGCCACAAATGAGCGTAGCTACAGAGGATGGGGCCATTCAGCAGTTTGCTTTTCTAAGAATTGATCAAACCGCTGTCTGGTTGTTCAAGCCCATGACCTACCTTGCTGGGCTAGCTTCTCCATTAGCCTGGTTATCGATTGGCTCGACATTGGGTGAGATCAGCTTCAAATCGGCAGCTACTGATAAGACCTCTTGGTATTACAGCATAGTTAAAGTTTGGCTTGTACCCATTGTTAACATCATTTTACTGGCCTTGTTGACTGTATCTCATATTCTGTCAGTCGATTCTGTCGCTTTATCTACTATTGTCATTATGATGGCTACTCCTACAGCTACCGTAGCGGCAGCCTATGCCATCAGTTTTGACAAGGAAGCCATATTGACATCCAATGCATCGCTTCTATCTACTATAACTTCTGTCGTCATGATTCCAGTTTGGATCATCACGCTAAATATCATTGATAAAATTGGCATTTTCTAAATCAGGGGGAAAACAACATGTTAAAAATCATTTGCTATGGTGTCCGTTCTTATGAGCAACCATATTTCCATGACCTCAATAAATATAACTTCCAACTAACGTTGGTAGAAGAACTGTTAACCTCCAGCAATGCAGAGTTGGCACAGCATCACGATGCCGTTTTGTTAAGAGGAAACTGTGCCGCGAATCGAGAGAATCTCACGAAATTTAAGGAATACGGCATTCAATATGTTTTCACCAGAACGGTCGGAATCAACCACATTGATTTGGATGCCTGCAGCGAATTCGGAATGAAGGTCGCACGCGTGCCATCCTACTCTCCGAATGCCATCGCGGAGCTATCCTTAACTCTGGCTATGATGCTGTTTCGTCATACAGCTTATATGACTGCCAAAAGCTCGTTCAAAAATTTCATTGTGGACGAGCATACATTCAGCAAAGAGATCCATAACTGTAAAGTTGGGATCATCGGGGTCGGTCGCATTGGTCTGACGGAAGCCAAATTGTTTAAAGGCTTGGGAGCATCTGTTATTGGCTATGATGTGTACCAATCCGACATAGCCAAGGAAGTCATTCCATTTACAACCTTAGATAAACTACTGGCAGAGAGTGATATCGTCAGTGTGCACGTTCCTTATCTGCCGGGACAGAACGACAAAATGATTAATGCCAGCTTTTTAGAAAAAATGAAAAAGGGCTCTATTCTAATCAATACTTCACGTGGCGAATTACAAGATAACCAAGCCATTTTGGACGCTTTGCTTAGCAACCATCTGGAAGGCTTCGCTACGGATGTCTTCCCTAAAGAAGATGAATTATTTTTCAGAGCATTTGACCCATGGCAAATGCTCCCCGATCCAACGATCCAGAAGCTTATTGAGCTGTATCCAAGAGTTTTGGTTACGCCTCATGCCGGCTCGAATACCGTTACGGCGCTATCCAACATGATTGAAACCAGCTACGACAACTTCCATGATATACTCACGACCCAATCTTCGGATAATCTGGTCCCACTTCCTGTTCTTTCTATGAACTAATCAGGAAGCTCAACACTCTCGTTGGACAAAAGAGAACCGCTATTTCCAGAATTACAATGGAAATAGCGGTTCTTTTAAATTAGGATTCACCTGATAGAGCATTAGCGGCCTTCCAACCTTGTGGTATTCTATAGATTCAATCAAGAAGCTATCCTCCACCAGGAATTGGATATATTTTTTTACCGTAATACGAGACAGGTCCACTTCTCTAGCTAAGGCTTCGACGGAAAATGGACCGTCCAGCTCTTGGATGCTTTTCAGTATCGTGGTCATGGTCAGTTTCGACAAATTTTTGGACAGGTTTCTGGAAAGATTCTTGGATAGGTTTTCAGAAGGTTCTTTCTTCTCCATACCCGTATGCTCTTCTTTATTAAAATAGTGATCAATGACAGCTTGATTAATTCCGTTCCCTTCCTCCATCACCGTAGCCAAACGCTGGATTTTCTCAACAGCCAGCTTAAAGCGTTCGAATGTAAAAGGTTTAATTAAATAGTCCGCAACTCCATAAAAAACAGCTTCCTTCACCGTTTGAATATCTTTTGCAGCCGTAATTAAAATAACCGACGCGTGATACTGATGCTCCTGAATATGTGATAATAAGGTCAAGCCGCTTTTTCCGGGTAAATAAACGTCCAGTAATACCAGATCTGGTGTCCATTTTTGAAGACAATCCTGTGCCTTCTTGACAGTATCTGCCCTACATACAACATCCAAATTGTCCATGCGTTCAATAAACTGTTGATTTAGCTCAGCAACCATGGGATCATCCTCAACAATTAAAACCTTCATTCATTTGTCACCTCCAATGTACAGGGCAACTCTACATATATACTTGTTCCCAGGCCCGGTTGGCTATCAAGCTCAATGATCCCCTGATGATTTTCCACCATGGTTCTAACCAGATTCAAGCCGTAGCCTCTATCTTCACCTTTGGTTGAGAAGCCATGCTCGAATATTCTTTTTTGCATTTCATAATCAATCCCCATACCATTATCTTTCACTTTCAGAATGAATACATTTCCCTCACATTCATAGTTCAATTTCAACTCAATTCTACCAGGTTGTTTTTTTTGTAAAATCGAGTCTATGGCGTTGTCAAAAAAATTGCCCAGTATGTGTATGACATCATGAACGATGTCCTGCATCTCCACATTGGAGACGTTTGAGCTATCTTCAAGAAGAACCGAAATATTCTGTTCGCGTGCTTCGTTGATTTTACCCATAATAAAACCTGCTAATGCCGGAACTTTAATTCTCTCGGTCAGAAAGCCTACCTCATTTTGATACCGGTGATTTAGCTGCTGAATATACTGACTGACCTCTGCATATTGCCTCATCTCAATCAGTCCGGATATGACGTGCATTTTGTTCATAAATTCATGGGTCTGTCCGCGCAGGGAGTTAATATAATATTTTGTACCACTTAACTGGTTGCTAAGATGAATCATCTCGGATTGGTCTCGCAGCGTTGCAACTGCTCCAAAAAACTCATTTTCAATATACATAGGGGTTACTGTCGCAATGACTTCTATACCATTCACATAAAATGAGCGATCCTTGATCTTCTTCTTGTCATCAAACACTCTCTTGAAGAGCACATTATAAAAGTTGGTATCGACCTGCTCGCCAATCGGGGCTTCCATGTCCTGGTTCGCCAATTGATACTTGGCCTGAGCTTCTTTGTTCATGAGTATAATTTTCTTGTCAGCCGAAATGGCTATAATTCCTTCAGCGACCTCATTTTCAATAATTTCTTTTTCACGTAATCGTGCTGCTATTTCTTGCGGCTCAAGCCCGAATAAAATCGTTTTGATTTTTTGAGCCAGGATGATAGCGCCCAGAACCCCACTAAAGAGCCCAAGCATCAGTCCTCCAAAAATGGTATACTGCGCCTGCATCAAATCATGATTCAGGGTTCTCATGGTCAGTCCTACACATACAATGCCAATGACCTCATTCTGTTTATTAAATATCGGCGTAAAATATCGGTAGCCTTTGCCTAAAATACCTATATTTTCGGAAAAATGGCCCTGACCGGATAGCGCTCTTCTGGCATCATTCAGATCAGAGAACGGTTTGCCAACCATCGTTTCATCCGGATGGGATAGTCGAATTAAATCACGGTTCAGAATGACAACAAAATCTACATTAACGTTATTCATTACTCTGAGCGAATAGTCCTGGATCTGCTTCACAGGAACTCCATGCTCAACATTTCGAATGACATCGCTGTCACTTGCAATGACCTTGGCAATACCCGAAAGTTTTTCCTTCGTATTATCAAAATGCTTGTTAATCACGAAATTACGAATGAGAAGCAAGGATATAATTAAGGAAATAATAATAACTAAAACAACCAAAATAATAATCATAAACTGTAGCGAAACTTTGAATTGTCGTCTCGGTTTCGACTTACCTTTAAATCTCAACCCCATCACCTAGCTTCTTTCTCAAGCTCTCCATTGGGAAGAAGAGCATGTCTTCTATCCTATTAATTCCTTGATATTCGACACTGTTTGACAATTTCCCTCTTAATCTGCAAACTCTAAGAGCTCCAATGACAACAAACGGAGCCTCTATCTGAAATAAAACAATATGCTGAATAAGGAAGAACTAATTCTCCATTTCGTTCATTTTGAATAAGTGAGATATTGCTCACTAGATACACATGGATGTTTCGGTAAAATAAACATAAAACCCCCTTGTCTTGAACAGACAGGGAGGTTCTATGTGCTTTCATTATGAAAATGAGGAAGTATTTTATACGATTCCCCGTATCTCGTCCAACGTCTGCACCTTTTCCCGCAGCATCCATTGTTCAAGACCGTAGACCAGCTCGGCCCCTGCGTGCAAGTGGACAAAATTGTATGTTCCCACCTGAATCGCAGCCGCTCCTGCCATCGTAAATTCGATAATATCCTCCACCGAGCTGATGCCCCCCATCCCGATTACCGGAATGGATACTGCTTGCGCCACCTGATGAACCATGCGCAAGGCAATCGGCTTGATCGCCGGGCCAGAAAGACCTGCATACGTATTCGTAAAAACACTTCGCTGCCGACGTATATCAATTTTCATCGCAGAAAATGTATTGATCAGCGAGACACCGTCTGCGCCTTCTTCCTCGCACATGACCGCCATCTGCGTAATATTCTCTGCATTTGGGGACAACTTCACGACAAGCGGAAGCGCCGTTACATTGCGCACCTGCCGTACTACGTCCCGCGCCACCTCCGTCTGAATGCCGAATTGCATTCCGCCCTGCTTTACGTTGGGACAGGAAATGTTCAGTTCCAGCATATCGACGCCTCTGCGATTCATCGTGCGCCGTTTTTGCGCATTTTCCGTAATCATGGCTACAGCCTGAACGTACTCCTCCAGATTCGAGCCACCGACATTAGCAATCACAGCCGTGTCCCAGCGCGTCATGTCATCCAGCTCATCCTTCAAAAAGGCCGCAACCCCCGGATTTTCCAGTCCCACACTATTGAGCATACCAGATGCTGTTTCATGTATGCGTGATCCGGTATTGCCCGCCTTCGGATGAAGGGTTAATCCCTTGCCAACGATGCCCCCCAACAGTTCAGGAGAGTAAAATTCCGCATACTCACGCCCGAACCCAAATGTACCGGATGCCATGATGATCGGGTTCTTGAACGGTACGCCCGCAATATTACACGCCATGGAGATCATCAAAATCCACCTCCTCTACCGGGAATACAGGCCCTTCCTTACACACCCTCTTATTACCTCCACGGGTATGCATGGTGCAGCCCAAACACGCGCCAATACCACAGGCCATATGTCTTTCTGTTGAAATATATAAACGGGATGACGAGCCTTCTGTCTTCTCCGCAAGCGCTTGTAGCATCGGAGTCGGCCCACAGGAAAACATATTCGCATAGAGATGAGGATCGACCTTCTCGACGATGCTTCCCCCTACACGAACCTGCACAGATGCTGCCACAGCTTCAAAAGCATCCACCCCAAAGGCTTGCAGCGCAAATCCCAGATAAACATGTGCATGCGGATAATGCTTTGCAGCCAGCAGCAAGGGGGCCGTGCCCATACCACCGCCGATTAAGGCCAAGCTGCCTTCTACCTGAGGAAAGCCATTGCCGAAAGGTCCTTCCAACTGAATCTCCTGCCCCGACTGCAACTGGGAAAACAAATGGGTCCCTTCTCCAACAACCCGATATAAAAAGGAAATGTCCTCATCCCCGATATCGTAAATGCTGATAGGTCTAGGTAGCAATGGGTACCCGGTTCCGCTGCGCAGCATGTAAAACTGGCCCATTTCCCCTTTAAAGGTTCCCTCTATTTTCATCATATAAATGCCCGGAACGAGCGCCACATTCGAAATTACGTTAGCCATATAACCCCTCCACTAACCACTCACTATAACGTAAAAACAGCCATGATTACGTGACTATTTTCACATTTATAGACTAAGTTAGGTAGGAGCGCTTTTCTTTCTCCTCAATAATCCAGGCATAAAAAAGCGTACTCCTGTTAAAGAGTACGCTTCTGTATTAACTAATCGCCTCGCGTTCCGGATTGCGACTACCTTTTGCATCCTTGCGGATTTGCTTGCTGCGCAACTGTCCGCAAGCCGCGTCAATGTCGACTCCATGCTCCAGCCGAACACTACAGCTAATGCCTTGTTTTTTCAAAACATCATAGAAGCCCGTAATCGACTCCGACTCACTCCGCTGGTATTGGCTATGCTCATCCACCGGATTGTATGGAATCAGGTTTACATTTGCCAAATTACGACGGTGGCCTACCAACTCAGCCAACTCCAGCGCATGCTCCTTGGTATCATTAATATCCTTCAGCAAAATATACTCCAGCGTAATACGACGATTTGTTTTGTCCAAATAATAATCAATCGCCTGCATCAGCTTCTCAATCGGGATCGCCCGATTGATCTTCATAATGCGGGTACGAGTCTCATTATTCGGTGCATGAAGGGAAATCGCCAAATTGACATGCAGATCGGAATCGGCAAATTCAATAATTTTATCGGCAAGTCCGCTCGTGGAAACTGTAATATGACGCGGACCAATCGCCAGCCCTTTATGATCCTTAATGACTCGGATAAAGTCGGACAGGTTCACGAAGTTATCAAACGGCTCACCAATCCCCATCACGACGACGTGACTGACCCGGTCGCCTGGACGTTCCTGATCCAGATACAACTGCACCTTCATAATCTGCTCGACGATTTCACCGCTGGACAGGTCACGACTCTTCTTCAACAGCCCGCTCGCGCAAAAGCTGCACCCGATGTTACAGCCCACCTGCGTTGTCACACATACCGACAGCCCAAACTTGTGCCGCATCAATACTGTCTCAATCAGATTTCCATCCTGGAGACGGAACAAGAATTTGACCGTCCCATCCGCCGACTGCTGCTTTACGTGTTCCTCCAATGTTTCAATCGGAAAATGCTCTGCCAACAGGCGGGTACAGTTCTCATGAACCTCCGTCATCGCGGCAAAATCAGTAATCCGTTTCCGATAAAGTGCGTCCCATACCTGCAACGCCCGGGATTTCTTATGTCCACGCTCGATGAGCCATGCTGTCAACTGATCTAGAGTTAATCCATAAATGGATTCTTTTTTCATGTTCGATCCTCTTTTCAAAACGTTAAAATTCGTCTCAGCCATCATTGCATCATAGCATGTTTAAGCAGTCTTCGCTATTTAAACGCTTCTTTCATTGTCCCAAATTTTAATTATGAACACAAGAGGGAGAGACGAATTGTATCTTCCAAAATTTCAGTATGAAATTCCGACTTGAAACAGAGTATGCGTCCCATTAAACTAGGCGACAGAGTCTGTTCAACAAGAGCACGCAAAGACAGGATTACGGACACCGCTAATGATATGATTACAACCAAGGAAGGTGATGCGGTTGGAATGGTTACTTCGGATCAAGAACGCGCTGGATCTGATGGAAGAAAGAATGCAGCAGCCGCTGGATATCGACGAAATTGCAAAGGCAGCCTATTCGTCTCCCTTTCATTTCCAACGTATGTTTCATATGCTAACCGGCGTCACTGTAGCCGAATATATACGTAAACGTCGATTGACCTTGGCTGCACAGGAATTGAGTCTTTCTACCACCAAAGTCTTGGATGTAGCGTTCAAATACGGATATGATTCCCCCGAATCTTTTTCTAAAGCGTTCCGTAAGGTACATGGTATATCTCCCTCTGAGGCCAGAAGCCCTGGGGTGAACCTGAAAGCCTTTCCACGCATTACCTTCCATCTATCGTTGAAGGGAGATCAGGATATGGATTATAAAATTGTAGAGAAAGCGGCCTTTACGGTCATTGGCAAGTCCATCCAAGTCACAACGAAAGACGGTGAAAATTTCCGGGAAATCCCGAAATTCTGGGACGAGCTGAACGCTGATGGTACATCGGATCGGATTCAAGCCTTGGGAACAAGCGACGATATCCTCGGTATTTGTTTGGATTTCAAGCATGGGGAAGAGAAATTTACGTACCTGATTGCCGCCGAAGGCAGTGAGGACGTAGCTGCTTCCAACGGATTGGATGCCAGAACGATTCCGGCCGAAACTTGGGCCGTGTTTACATCCATCGGCCCTATGCCTCACTCGATCCAAAAGGTATGGCAACGAATCTATCAGGAATGGTTCCCGGCCAGCAATTATGAGCATTCAGGCGGACCTGAGCTGGAGGTATATATGATGGGGGACTCGCGGGCTGAGGACTATCGCTGCGAGGTATGGATTCCGATTATCAAAAAGTAAACCCATAACAAAGCTGATAAACATCTATAAGCAAGTACGAGACAGAAAAACCACCAGGAATAGGTTCGAGAGCCTAACTATCCGGTGGTTTTTCATACTGTATGGATTTCTCGATGTGTCTGCTACGCAAGCAGGCATTTTTTTGTTGTATACAATTGCTCGGAAAATGATCGAAAATGGATCTCCGGTCAGCCTACAATAACTTTTTGAGTTGAGATATACGGCCTTGCGAAACGCCAATCCATTTGGCGTATTGGCTTTGCTTGGCATTGGGATGTTCACGCATCAATTCCCTTAGTTTCTCGATCAAGCTTTGTGTCGGCTGATACGTTCGTTTTTCTCTTTGTCTTGGCTCCTTAATCTTGGGCACTGGTATTGTACTAATGCCTATATTCCCCTTCAATTCAGTTATGCAGTTCGTACATAAAAGCTTGCCCTTGAAATAGGTTAGACGTTCAATTGAGCCACACAGCTTACAAGAAGTGCCGACATACTTTTGCAGACCAAAGAAGCTCCCTTCATCATCCACAAGAAATTCAATACCATCACCAACCTCCAAGTTCATGGTTACGCGCATTTCTTTGGGGATAACGATCCGAAATAACGTATCTAGAGAGCGTATCATACCTGTATTTTTCAATGCTAGCCTCTCCTTTTGAGTATGGTAGAATTGATGCCCGGATTGGACTTAATCTCTTTCTCAGCATTTTGCTGCTGTGAAATTGTTTGACAAAGATTCCTTAAACGAGCTATTGGTATGCGTAACATATCAGAATATTCCTGTTGTAAGCGTCAGGGTACTTTTCTAGCAAAACCAAAAGCAGCTGTGTCATCACCTCTTTTGGTTGTGGATTCCGTTTATCCTTTTGAGTAGCTATCAATTGACTTTTACATTCATTGCATATGAGAGAATTTTTAAAGGTGCTTAATACTTCGGTTGATTGGCAAAATTTACAGGATTGGCCGATGTATTTACCTAGTGATATTGTGCTCGCTTCTGCATCCATAAAAATTTCCACTGAATCGCCTGGTCTAATATCAACCATATATAGTATTTCTTTAGGCATTCCGAATCGTCCTAGCGAGTCTATCTTTCTTGTCATTGCTATATTTCTCATTGAAACAACTCCTATTACCAAGATAAAAAGCAATAAAATAGAAGCATTTATTATTATTCCATAAGATGGTATAATTAAGGAAAGGCAAAAATTTTATTATATTATAAGATTTCCAATTAATTTTTTTATTAAAATGAGCATCATATTATAGTTCACGCTGAGAGGGTGGTTTATTCATGGAAATCACACCTAAGATAAGAGCAGAAATTCAAACATATCTGAAAGAAAAAGGCTTGAGCAAGACTCAATTTGGGCACATCGCAGGCTTGAATCCCGGCACGATGAGTGGCATTTTGACGAGCAACCGTCCTATTTCCGTTTACCAATTGGATCTCATTACTGCGGGCATGAATTTACCACCGGATCATTTTTATGAAAGGTATGTTGAAGAGTGCACTGTAGATGAACCGATTAACTGGCGAAGAATTTGCCCCTTCCTGTACCGATGTGTGCAGTTTCATCGGCTGGATTGTTTGCAGCGAGTGGTAAGTGTTCTACTAGATAATCTTGGCTATCTTCCCAACCTTTTTGAATTAGCCGAAGCTTCTTTCCAAAATGGGTATCAGGACGCAGCCGCTTACCTGTATGAAAATATAGCCGAGAGTGAAAAGCAGCAGCATTCCGAACGACTTGCCTTGTCCCATTATCGGTTGTTTCAGATTGCGGTTGGAAAGGATCAGAATCTTAACTTGAATGCAGCGAATAAGTTTGAGACGTTTGTCCATCGCTTACATGAGATAGATCAACTGGATGCCTTAAAAGATTTAGCAAACGTGTATAGATCATTAAGCCTGTGGGACAAGGTTTATGAATTTGCATACCAAATGGGTCAATTAGGACAAATTCAATATGATTTGGTTCATAACTCTAAGCGAAAAGGAACAGAGCCGCAGAAAAGTCCAAGTAAGCCGCTGTTTGCCTACATAGCTTATTCTAAGCTGCTGTGTGCTAATGCTTGCGATGCAAAAGGAGATCATGAACAAGCATTAGCACACATTCGCGGTTATGCTGATCTAAGTTGGGTAAAGGAGAATGACCCAGATTCACTTTATTGGAAGAATCAATATCAGCAATGGGCGAAAATTAATACGTACGTAAACAAGCTTATGTCTGGAGATATTAGTATCTTGCCCGATTATGTAGAGTATATAGCAGGCGAACAACACATTTTTGCTGAACTCCTAAATGTCATGGAAACGGCCAATAGATACAATATTGATGTGGATCATATCCTCAAGCGTTTTGAATCCCAAATCGTAAACTATCATGAATCTTCATCGGATGACGTATTCACACAACAAGTTTTACCAGAGGAATACGTACGATTTTGGTATAAACTAGCAAAATATAGCCTAAATAAAGGTAGATATCTATATGGTTTCAAATGTCTGCTAAATGCATGGGAAAAGGCTGAATTCATTAATAAAGGACTACTTTCGCATAATTGTGCAATGTTATTTGAACGATTCAAAGCGTATGCCGTTTCTGAAACACGAGATCAGTTGCACAGTCTATGGGAAAAAATTGATCAAAAAGATGGTTTTCTTCTTGGCGGTAATTAGCTTTTTACTGGTATTCGCATCACAATCTCAAGCTGATTATCCAATTCCTGGACACTCAAGCCCTGGCACGATTGAAACTCAAGGTCACATTGGTGGAATGTGATCCGGTTTTTAATTTTATTACCATTGACCAGCCTAGCCGCTGGTCTTTTTTTGCTATATTTTGCTGATTTTTGATTGCTAAAACAGCCATTCACATTTCCACATTCCAATCTAAAATGAGATTAATTGGGATGGAATGCGCTATGAAACGTTAAATCAGCAGTTGGAAGCTGTCCCAATTTCTTTAGCCAATCACAATGATTTCAGTTCATGTCTACAGGCGATACAAACAAAGGAATCTCTATATGGCACCAGACTATCTTTTGAGCCACATAACCCACATTGTTCTTTGTCTATTTGGTGTAGGATGATGCCTTGTTCTGTTGAGGACAATGAGAACGCGTCCTGCTTTACAATGCCTAATTCCCTCCTTATATCCATCGGTATAACGACTCTTCCCAAGGTATCTACTTTTCTAATCCATCTTGATGTATGCAAAAACAACCCTCCTATCACTTAATGAATATTATTCTATAAAGTGTCTTATTTTATAGTTAAATACATTCTCATTCCAAAAATTAACATGCACAAAAAATGTAATGTAACTGTTCAATCATAAATCCGCATGTTGGCTGGATTTTCCTGACCATACACCCAGTGATCAGAAGGCAAGGCACTCGCACGATGACCATGCTAAAAAGCAGCTCACCACATACAAGAATATTAACCCTTTATTATTGAACTTTTTTATATAGAGACAGATTGTCAAACCAAGTGCGACAGTTACTCTGAAAAGGATTCGTGAGCGGTTTTCCACCCCAAACATTTTCGGGGTCTATGATTAATTAGGCGGAGAGCTACTGATGTGGATCATATTCTCCAGCGCTTTGAACCTCAAATTACGGCGTATCAGGAAGTTTCATCTACGGATATGTACACACAACAATTCTTACCGCAGCAGTATGCACGTTTTTGCTATATTTTGCTGATTTTTGATTGCTAAAACAGCCATTCATATTTCCACATTCCATCCTAAAATGAGATACATTAGGAGGAAATGCGCTATGAATACAGATGAAACGTTAAATCAACAGTTGGAAGATGCCCGGCAACGATTGCATGATCTGTACGAAACAGTATGGTTTCGGACATGCCTGTGTGCTTGAACAGTCTATGCTTTTGGATGAACTGATAAATCAGTACAACCGTATGTTCCAGACCAAGAAGCTGACCCAACTGATATAACCAAACATCCTCATGCTTTCAGAGCCACATCACCTACATTGTTTTTCTTGCCTTAGCATGACGCTGGTTTCGTTCAAGTAAATAAAACGGATGCTGTTTATGCAAAACTATTCCTCCTCTCATCTAACTAGTATAATAATTCTATATAATGGCTTTTTTAAAAGGGAAATACATTAACAGGAAATGGCAATACAAGCTGTTAAAAGCTTTGTGAGGCTAGCTATCTAGGAGAGGGGATTCATTTGTGGGGGATTATTGAACATTTGCGTAGAAAAACAGAAATCGTGTGATATAATTATTATTGAAATGATTACCATTAATTAAAAATTTATGTATTTTTGTAACGCAAGATGTATACACCTCCTATCTACTTCAATAGTGCATAGGAATTTGTATAAATATCACTTAACAAGGTATTTAAGCTACTTGTTTGGAAAGGAGTCCTGGCTGTGAAAATGTAGTGACATACGAAGCAAGATCAATCGGTAGAGTGACCGGGTCAAGGGCAGCGAAAATGCCACCCAAGACCGAATGTGTGCATCAACCGGTCAAGAAGGGAGGGGATATAAGTGTCTGGATAATGAGATGAAGGATCACCTACTTTTTTGCATCATGATCCTTCCAATAAAAATAAATACAAAGAACAATTAAGATCAGTGGGAATAAGTAAAAAGCATCATTAAACCCTGCGGAACTGATGTGTTCTAAATAGTATAAAAGCCAGAACATAGACATGCTTGATATTAAAGCTATGGTGCCGCTTACGGAATACATGTATATCTCTCCTTTATGAAGTGTGATAAAACGTCCGCAAAACAGATGTTATTGTTATCATTATAATGTAAATATATGACCAGGAGGAAATCTTATGAAAAAATTCGCGATTATTCTTTCTGCTTTACTGCTTTTTGTTGTGGGTACACCTAACATTTACGCAGCACAAAATGATGCAGCAGTACCCCAACCGGATGTTGTTTCTGCGACTATTGTGGTTGATGGAGCCTATAAAACGGTTTCTTTGGATAACGGCGATGTAGTGTCCTTTTTGACAAAAGAAGATTATGATTCTTACGTAGCTGCCTCAAATGATAAGAATACCACAGTCCAGTTAGAAGCTGTCGACTCTGTAATACGGCCTTCCAGTACCCACATTGACAACACGTTTATTTCAGGTACTACAAGAGATCACCAATTTATCAATTATCATAAGAATACTCCTTACTGGGCCAAAGCAAGTAATTATACAGTTAATAGTGGGGAAACCTATACCGCTTCTACTACGCTAAAATACGACGATGTATCTTTTACTGTCGGAGTTTCGTACTTGTATTCAGTAGCAACGCAAATCCCGGCAGACCCGAGTAGATTTAGTAGACTAGGGGTTTCGGCTGACTTAACTCTTAAAAAGTATAGAGCCGTTCAGTATGATGATTACACTGGACAAAGAATAAGCTCATGGGATTTTGTCGCTACGAATGTTCGCAATACTTACCTTGCACCTGCTTACCAATAACAACTGAGTAGGGCCAGCAACTTTCTGATTTTTTAAAACAATGCTACTGAAAAACAGAAAAGTCACGAAGGACGTCTCTGGAATTGATCTGGAGCGTCCTTTTTAGTTCGTGAGATTCTGAATGTTCAACAGTTACACTTCCTATCCTATTCTTTCAATAATGGACGGGATTTGTCACGCCTATTGACTTTTCATATCAGGAAATGGGTTTACAAAATAATTAGAATGGATGTGTGGCTGTGAAATTCAAAGCAACAACTTGGGGGCTCATTATTTTGGCAGTAAGTGCTAGTGTATTAACTGTTGTTATTACAAATAGTGTGCTTGCTGATCACGATGCCCCTATTCCAAACGAAAGCGTTACTTACGATCCTGTTCCCCCTGCTGACGTACTAGACAGACTTTATCATCCTGATAGGATTTCTGCGAATATATCCACTACAGCGACCCAAGATGCAAGTACAACAACTACTGGTGACCATGTAGTAACTCCTCAGAGCGTGGGGAATTCTTTTAACTTTACTGTAGGGGGAAGTGCAACTGCACCAGGTAGCTTCGAGGTTCCTAAGGGTTTTGGGCATGTTAAATTGCGCATTAGGAACTATGTTAATGCCCCGGTTGATTTTACTGTACAGCACAACGATTCTGGTAAAGTGTATGTTGACGGCAAGACAATCAGCAAAAACAGTGAAACAGTTTGGAGAAGTACTGATGCGGGAATTTCGGACGGTTTGCGTTCTGGACGATATACAATTCAGTTCCGCGGTGGTACAAACAAAGTTAATGTGGAAATTTGGGGCGTAGCCGGTTCATTGCCTTCGGACGCAAAATAATAATTGACCTAAACAAAGAAAGCTCTGGGCCTCAGGTCTGGAGACTTCTTTGCGTTGTTTCTTAGGGTTCACGTTGTAGTTTGAGAAAAGCTTAATCATATCAAATAATTCAAAAGAATGTATTTATGTAAAAAATAAATTGACCACAGATTAATTAATGTATATATTTTCAATAAATTAATCTCATTTCTGGAAATTACATCTTAGAACAAGTGAAACACTCCCTATAATTATCAATTTTGCTTCTTCGTTAAAGTGAATGTTAAATGTCTGTTTAATAGAGAAAGTGTTCATACTGTCTATAAATATTAATTTCAAAAACCAACCAATGACCAATAAAACCTATCCTTTAACCTAAAGGAAATGGCAATACAAGCTTGTTAAAAGCTTTGTAAGGTTAGCTATCTAGGAGAGGGGATTCATTTATAGGGGATTATTGAACATTTGCGTAGAAAAACAGAAATCGTGTGATATAATTATTATTGAAATGATTACCATTGATAAAAAATTATAATAACAATGCAATATATTTATAATATTATTTCACATGCCAAGCCCTTTACCTACTCATAGATCTGGGCAAGTTTCTGTTACTTTAGTACAGGACACCTATAGTTCTAGTAAACCAGCTAGAGTTAACTATCAATTCATGACTAAAGATTATAAAAATAAATCTGATACAGTTCAGGTTTATGGCAATATTAGTGACGGCAATAAGACAACAATTACATTTTATAATGTTCCTAAAGGAACATCAGATAACCCAGTGTATTTACTCATTGGAAATCACTCTGGCGGAATTTCTATATCTGGAAATGGATATACAAAATAAATAATAATTTGTGAGGTTTCTATGAAATTAAAACCAATAACTTGGATGCTGGCTATTTTAACAGTGAGTGCTGTTGCATTCACTGGATGTATTATAAATAATGTAAATGCCGAAGCTGATATCCTTAGAAAATCGGAAAGTGTTACTTACGAGCCAGTTCCGGCCGATGTTGTAGAACAACTTAATCATCCTGACAGGATCAAAACGAAGGATGGATTGTTTGTAAAAACACTTCAGTCAAAATGAAGTAGTTTACGATGTTTCAGAGGCTACAGATAAAACCAAAGTAATTATTGCATATGACGCTACTTATGTTAAGGAAGAAGATAACAAGTAAATTGTATTCAGGTGGCGGCCTCATTATTATTGAACTTTTTTACATGATTGTAGTGAACATTTATTCCAAAACGACGTAAGGTATATTTATCTAAAAAAAGAAAGGATGGAATATTAATGAAATTTTCAAGCTTTAATGGTAAAATAAAAAAGACAATGTTATTGATTTCTTTGCTTGCAATGTCCGTATTTCCTGGTCTTACTGGCGCCGAGAGTGCTTCTAATGAAGAATTAGCCAAACAATCAATAAAAAACTATGTGGAAGCCGCAATATCCGGAGATGCTTCGGAAGCCGCAAAATGGGTGATAGATACGAGATTTAATAGCGAACAGGAACAATTGAAAGAGTATAAGGAATCAGTAAGCAATAATCCATTTTCTGATGTCAGCATCAAAAATGTCGTTTCAGCTTCTGATGGCACCTATACTGCTACGGTTGAATTAACTAGAAAAGATGATGGTTCAATAAATACAGTCACATACCCCATCATTAAAAAGGGCGATAGTTGGAAGGTACTGATAGGCGGGCAAGAGACAAAAAGCAAAAAGGTTGAAAAATTAATTCAGTCTCAATCAAAAGAGAATAGTACATCGTCTGTCAAGCCATCAGCTGTTGAACTTACAAGTTATGGAGTGAACTTTTAGTTAGAGATGAAGAAGAAGCGGAGGAAGATTTAGAAGAATTAGAATATAGATCTCTGCCGACTATCCAGAAAATGCTAACACCATTTAAGACTCATCTTACTTGGATTATCCCCCTTAGTGTGATTACATTCTTTGTTCTAGCTTACGTCTTATTTATATATGTATCTTTATGGATTGAAGATTATTAAAGACGTCTTTGGGAAACCAGAAGCGTCTTTTTTTTTTTAGCATTACTCGCGCTTGGCTTCTGGATCGGTGAGCAGGAGAGCAGGCAAGACAAGAGCAGGGGGAGTAGTCTGCTCCTATAATGATCTTCACCATTCTAATCATCTTGTCTTTTCCATACCGGAATATTAACTCCTTCATTGACTTTATTGACCTCATCAAGAACTGAACCATCCAGCTGGTTATATTCTTTTTCCGCAGCCTCATGTAAACGAATATCAAACAATTCTTTCATTCAGTTTAGGTAGTTCGACGGATATCTTTCCAGGATTTCGCGGATGCTGGGTCCCGATCAAGACTTTCTATACGTTCGACTAATATACGTTCTTCCTCTTGTTGCTCCAATTGAGTTAAACGATCGTACAGTTGTTCAAAAATTTCATATCCCATTAAAACCGAATCAACTGAACCATTATCCGTAATAAGGAGCCTTCTCATGATTTTGAGCGGCTTCTTTTTACATAAAATACCACCATTATGTACAACTCAACTGGAGGATGAAATTATGAATATTACAGATCATTTTATTCCCGTATTTGCGAGTAATCTGGAGTCGGCTGTAGCCCATTATGAAAAAATAACAGGAAAGCCGTCGGACAGACAATGGGCTATTCCCGACGCCGAGCTTCAATTAGCCACGGTCTATCCCTATGTCATCGTTTCGGGGACCGAGCAAGCTTTGGAGCTTGCCAAAAACCTGCGCTCTGTAGTGTATGTGGACTCCATGACAGAGCTTAAAGCCATTCTGGCCGCAGAAGGGACCCCGATTGTAAGGGATCAGCACGGTCCTGTGGGGCCGAGTATTTTTGTAGAGCACCCGGATGGCACTTTTATTGAATATGTTGAACCGCGAGGCCAATGACCACACTATAAAACAAGACAAAATAACACATCAGCCTGAATTCGGCTCTTGATGAGGGCCGGATTCAGGCTGAAAAATGGAGTATAACTTTATACTAATGTTTTTCAATCCGACGTTTGTTTCTCAAAATGTTGTGAATCATCTTATGATTGGGGAGCTGCTTGAACAACTTATGTCCGGGATGCGGATTGGCCTCGATAATCCAGATTTGACCATTCTTCTCAATAGCAAGATCAATACCCAGCTCGCGAAACGGATGATTTTTATCTATCGTGTCGGCAACCATTTTAGAAAGTTCGATGATCTGATCCAGAGTCTCTTTCATTTTCGTTCTGTCATTTTTAAAGACCTTTAAAAGCACTTTGGACAATGGTGCCGCATGTCCTCCTTTGCGGTAATTGGTAACCACTTTTTGGGGTGCGGCAACACGACCGGTTATTCCTGAAATGACCCATTCCGATTCCGGCTTCTGCATATACACTCTAACATCAAAAATCGAACCTTTGTACTTCGCTAACCGAAGTCCTTGCTGTACCAAATAACGGCGATGAGGCCTCCGATGGGTTTTGATCGCTCTTCTCACCGCGTGGGATCTGACAATTCTTCGACTGGAGCCGCAACGAATCTCATACCTCCTCCCCAGCTTTTTGGCCCGTATAATACCAGTCCCCCCGCTTCCATAATTAGGCTTAATGAAAACCGTCCGATATTCGTCCAGCATGCGCAAAGTTCTTGCATTGCTAATCCAACGGGTCTCCGGCAGATAAGAACTTAAAACGGGATGTTGTCGCATTTCCTTATATTGAATCATCTTTCCAATGGGCACGAGTATCCCTCGATTCTGTTGGGTTTTTGCACGCATTACATGAATATGCATCCATATTCTATCTTGGTAACGGCGAATGCCACAGTTTGCTATGAAAGAGGCAAATCCCCTTCTACCTATAAAGGTCATTCGAATAATATATTAGACCAATAGACACTCTGGATATATGATGTATAAAAAGTAATATGAGGAGGGATTTTAATATGTCTATTTATGATTTTCAAGCAACCTCAATTAACGGGAAGCCGATTAAACTGTCAGACTACAGCGGGAAAGTTCTCCTCATCGTAAACACAGCCAGCAAATGTAGCTTTTCCCGTCAATTCGCTGATCTACAGAAGCTCTATGAAAGTCGACGGGAACAGGGTTTTGAAATTCTCGCGTTTCCTTGTAACCAATTCAATGAAAAAGAGCCGGGTAGCAATTCGGAAGTTCAGGGAGTCTGCCAAATTAACCATGGAGTAACATTCACGCTATTTGAGAAAACGGATGTAAGAGGTCCATCTCCTCATCCTTTATTTCAATATCTGACACAACAGGCACCGTTTCAAGGCTTCGATACCCAAACCAAGGACGGTCAATGGATGGAGGATTTCTTGAGGGATAAGTATCCGGAAATATACGCTGGCGACGGGATCAAGTGGAATTTCTCCAAGTTTCTGATCGATCGCGATGGTCATGTAAATGGAAGATTTGAATCAACGACGGAGCCCTTTGAAATAGATTCTGTCATCGAATCACTGTTGTAGGGTTTCAGTTTACTCCTTTGAATTAGTTTAGAAGAAAAAGAGTATCAAATGACAAAAATAAATATTTGTCATTTGATACTCTTTTTGATATCCTGACTTCAAGGAGGTGACTCACACGGCAACTTGACCGTGTCTCTATGGAAAAATCCTCAGATATTTTAACCAAGGAACAGATTCTCATCGCTACAGAAGACACACTTAGACGTTTTGGTGTAGCCAAAACCTCCGTGACCGATGTTGCCAAAGTATTGGGAGTAAGTCATGGCACCATTTATCGACATTTTAAAAGCAAAGCCGAGCTTCTTGAAGGCGTGACCGAAAAATGGCTGAATGAAAAGATTATCGCTCCGTTAACGGAGGTGTGTCAGGATTCATCCCTGCTGGGAACGCCGCATTTACAACGATATACACAGACCTTGATCGAACTCAAGCAGTATTATGCCCGCGATGACGAGGAAATGTTCGACATGTATACCCGGGTCACCGAGCAAGCCACTGATTTAATCGACCAGCATATCGGCCACATTGTAGATCAGCTCGCTGACATCATTGTACGCGGGGGCATCACATCGGATCAGCCAGCCCAACTGGCGCGTACCCTTTTCTATGCCACAGCCCGTTTCCATCATCCCGCTCATGCTTACGAATGGAAGAATCCTGCGATTGACCAGGAGTTTTCGGATGTATGGGCGCTTTTAGAAAAAGGAATCTCTTAAAAAATATATGGAAAGAAGGTTAAGCACATATGAAGCATTTGGACGGAAAAACAGCGATTATTACCGGTTCCTCCAGAGGAATTGGACGTGCCATTGCCGAGCAGCTGGCCGATCTGGGCGCTAATGTAGTCATCAATTATGCCAGCAGTCCGGACAAAGCCAAAGAAGTCGTGGAGGGCATTATTCAAAAAGGCGGCAAAGCCATAGCACTTCACGCTGATTTGGGCAAGATGAGTGATATTGAAGCATTATTTACAAATACGATTACTGAATTTGGAAAAGTGGATATTCTGGTTAACAACGCAGGGCTGATGATTACCAAGCCGCTTGCAGACGTGACAGAGGCCGATTTTGACAAACAATTTGCACTGAATGTAAAAGGCACCTTCTTTGCTTGCCAGCAAGCGATGAAGCATATGGAGAACTACGGAAGAATCGTGAATATTTCCACATCCGTGATTGGACAAATGTTTCCTTCGTATAGCGTATACGCGGGTACCAAAGGCGCCGTTGAGCAATTTACCCGTCAGCTTGCCAAGGAGTTCGGAAGCAAACAAATTACGATCAACGCTGTGGCCCCCGGCCCCGTGAATACCGAGCTTTTTCAAGAAGGGAAAACCGAGCAGCAGATCGAAGGTATGAAAAAAATGAATGCGTTCGGCCGTCTCGGTGAACCCGAGGATATCGCGGATGTGATTGAGTTTCTGGCCAGCGCCAAATCACAATGGGTTACCGGGCAGACGATCCGCGTCAACGGCGGGTTCATCTAAAAACCGAAATACATGAAATGGAGGCTGTTCACGTTCATGATATTACACAAAGGGGAGACCCTATTTCGACAAGGAGAATCCGGCCCTCTGTATCAGTTAAAGAGTGGCTTGTTAAAAATCATCCGAGTCCATGAGGATGGCTCACAAATTTTAGTCAACGTTATTGTGCCCGATGAAATTATCCCGCACCACTCCCTAATCAGCCCCAATCCTTATTATGGTACAGCGGTGGCGCTGGTAACCTCTGAGGTTGAGGTTCTGTCGCAAAAAGAATGGTATCAGGCGCTGGAGCAGGACCCGGCTCAATGTCGGGCTATCGCTTTGCAGCTACAGGACAAGTTGCGCATGATGCAGCAACGAATTGACCAGCTCACCGAGGTGTCACCTGCCGAGAAGCTTCGGAAGCTTCAACGCTGGTTCCACTCCTATATCGCCCCCGCCACGTTAACGGACGTGCTGACGCAGGAGGAAATCGGCCAGTTCATCGGGCTGCGCCGGGAGACGATTAACCGGCTATTGCGCGCTTCAAGCGCTCCTTCTGCAAAAGATGATGGCGATAATGCATCTCGATAAGCGTAAACCACTCTCCAGCGTTCAACGCGCCGAATCTGGGATGAGAAACGGTAGACTTCCCTGCTGTTTCCCCAACGTTCGGCTCAATCTCTCTCATTTTGCCAATTACAACGTTTAATCCCTCCACAATTTCTTCTTTGCCAGTCGGTTGCGGGGGAGTGTACTGCGGGGATGGCGGGACCTGGATACGCACGGGCGGAAAGCCTCCCAGATCAAAAATGGCCGTGCCTGCCTCCGTTTTAGTCCCTATCTCTCCATCTGGCTTTAGACAAAGATCAATGTTCTTCAGATGCATATAAAGAGCAGAGTTCACCAAATGAAGGTACATTTGTCCAAGCGACCATTCGCCCTCCTGCGGTGTGTACTGCAATTGCTCCAAGCTAAAGTGGTCCAATTCAAGAAGATAATGTTGTACCGTTTGTTCAAAACGCTGCAATGTTTCGGTTGTTGTATTCATATACTATTAACTGCCCCTCTCCTTCAAGTAGCTTTACTATACAAAAATGCTACTGACAGCCTTATGTCAGTAGCATTTCAACATTTTTTCGACTTCCGATCGTACCCGATCCCGGAGCGATTCAGGCTCCAGCACGACCATATCTGCACCCCACCCGAGTATCCATTGTAGTAATTCCTCTGGCTGCCTGACGCGGAAAAGTACATGCAGTCCATCCACACGCTCCTCTACAGCCTCCATGTAAAAATTGTTCGCTTCCTTCACTTTATCAGCGATATCCGAACGGGCTAATATACGAACACGTACATGGCGATCATCGGTTTGCTTATAATCCTGCAAATTAAAATCGATGGGGAACTGAAACCTTTCTTCCAGCACGATAAGCTCGTCCATCCGGGACAAGCGGAAATGGCGAAGTTGCTGCCGCAATTCGCATTGCCCAATCAACATCCACGAACCACGAATCAGCACAAGCCCATAGGGGGCGACCACACGCACACTTTGACGATTCCCGTCAGCCTCTGGCATTCTTTTGGAATAGCCGAACCGTACCTTCCGTTTTCCCAATATAGCGAGACGCAACGTTTCCAAACAGGTTTTCTCTTTAAGGTTTGCCCCTTCACCCACCGCGAGCAGTCTGATGGTCGTACGCACCCGGGAAACTTCCCTGTGAACACTCTCCGGTAGAATAGCTTCAATCTTTCTGCGAGAAGCCTGCGCCTTAATGCCGTAATCTGCATCAAATTTTTGTTCAACAAAATCTGTCCCGATTAGCAACGCTACGGCTTCTTCCACGCTAAAGCTCACCGGGGGCAAAAAATATCCCTCCATCAGGGAATATCCAATGCCGGGTGCACCTATAATCGGCACACCCGATTCGCTTAGTGCCTGAATATCCCGATAGATGGTTCTCACACTTGTTTCGAATATGGCCGCCAAATCCTCGGCTCGTAAAATATCTTTACGTTGCAATTCTAGCAAGATAGCTAGCAGGCGGTCTGTTTTGTTCATACCACGGCACCCTCTCTGGAAGGATCTAAAATACAGTAATACAAAAGAGCAATAAGGGCAGTACAATCACTGCAACTTATTGCTCTTTTTTTCATACGAAAGTTACTTCATTACTTGAAAAACACTTTTTCGACGTTATATTTAGCCTTTTGTAAGTTGATGATGTAGGTTTCATAGATTTCTCGCTCCACCGCATCTTCTACAATACAAACCTCAATAATCGCCACTTCGTTGCGATTCGCCTTAATCGGCGATACGGTATCTTCAAAATGCTTTTTGATTCTTTGTCTCAGCTTTCTTGCTTTACCAACGAACAATAATTCCTCCTGCGCGTTGTAAAACATAAAAATACCACTCTTATCTCTGGGAATCAGGTGGAAATCTGTAAATCCGTAAATATGGCTCAGTTCAGGGTTAACCTGTTTGGTAATCGTGATGTCCGGGATTGGAATCGTTATGTTTATCACTTTGTCACTTCCTCATTTTATATAAGTGTAAATATTATCACAAATCCCGACGTAACACCATTCAAGATAGTCAGAGAGCGTCCCCTGGGACAGGCTTCGTCGTTTTGCCTGCCATTCTTTCCAGTACCCAGACAAGAACCCCCACTGCAAGGCTGGCGATGACCGCCATGATCGCGGATCCGCCAGCATGTAGCAGCAACACGGGAACCCAAAGCAATCCCAGCAAACGATGCACGGTCCGCATCCACTTGTTACGAACTTTGTTAATGAAGAAGCCATACCCGGCGATTGCCAGCAGAATGGCAAAGCCCGCAAGCCCGGTGTAGGTTTTGTGATCTTGAAGCTTGGTAATCAAGAAATAGATACCGTGAACAGCAATCAGGATCAAGGTCGCCCAACCCAGCAGCTTATGCAGGGAATGTAACAACTTCCCGGCTTTTCTGACCCATATCGATGGCGATCTTAGCTTCTTCTTAAACCAGAACCAAGAAAAAGCGGCCGCGCCAAGGAATACGGAGATCGTACCCAAAGTCTTGAATATTTCCCCATTGCCCCCACCTTCTCCACCGGGACGTCTGCCCACAGGCCCTGTAGGCAGGTTACTTACGCCGCCTTCTGGCGGTCGCGGACCAGGTCCGCCGCCGGAAACCGAAGACATGTAGTAATAGTAGATTACGAGCAGAGCTGCTGCCGTCACTGCGATTATTGCTGGAATCCAAACGGTCTTTTTCGTTTTCATTCGTTATGTGTCCTCCCCAGGAAAATTGCCTTGAGTGTACCTGGTCAAGCTGAAAATAAAATTAAAGCAAGCTGAAAGTTAGAAACCCTCGTTTTATTTAAGTTAATACTTGAAATATAACCCATTTTGACCGAAAATATAAAGGGTAATTATGGTATTGTTTCAACATATTTAACATTGGGAGGGGAGATTCACGCATAGGCTTTGCATGAAACAAAAGTTTCTACGATTACAAAAAATCTGACAGGAGTGTGCAAAATGTTAAACATCTTTAATCGGAAGGCCAGGCTCAGCTTGTTGCTGGTAGCTGTCATTGCACTCGTTATTCAAGGCTCTATAGGAGGAAGCTCGCATGTGGCCCAAGCAGCCGACAATGTAATTAATGCCAAGGATCTTGGCGTTAAACCCAATTCGAATTCATCACAATCCAGGGAAATCCAAAATGCGTTGAAGTATTTTTATGATCGTGGTACAGAGGGAACCGTGTACTTCCCGGCAGGTACATATCTGGTCGACGATTCGATCCGTTTATATGCCGGGGTGAGTCTGAACGGTGACGGAATGGGCAAAACGATTTTCAAAAAAACAGGGTCTAAAAACCAATACGTGATTGGGAATCCGATTCTACGAAACAATTCTGACCGACTAGACGTGAAGCTATCGAATCTCACCATTGACGCAGACCGTGCGAACCGTGAAGCTCGTGGCGAAAGTCAGGTAGGCGGTATGATTATAGATGTGGCCGTCTCGCACCTCACGCTGGATCGCGTGGAGATTAGCGATACCACAATCGGAGCCCTTCTTCGCAGAACGAGAGATTCAGAGATTACCAACAGCCGCTTTGACCAGAATAATGGACATGCCATTGCCACCGGACATGAAAGCTATCCGGCAGGCGAGTTCCGTAACGTCAAAATTACGAATAACCAAATTACCAATTCGGGCGGCGGCAGTGGAATCAATCTGTCACGCGCAACCTACACAACGGTCACCGGAAACCAAATTATTAACAAAACCCATCAATCCGACGGATATGCTGGCATTCGTATCCCTAATAACGGTGCCCACAACACCGTCAACAATAATGTAATTGAAAATTATCCTCGGGGAATCTTTGTACTGACTGGAGCAACAGACAATAATGTATACAAAAATACGATAAAAAATGCATCCCTGCAAGGTCTTCTGGTTCAATCGGACGGCAATACTTTTACAGACAATGAGTTTTTTCAAACCAATTCTTCACTTAATCCTGACACAATCATTCGCCTTGCTAACGCAAACAACAACAAAATTATTGGTAACGAAATGACCACGTACTCCGGATTTTCCAACATAGGAATACGTGTCACCGATTCCAGCTCCAATGAAATTAAGGACAACATCACAGATACTTCAGGCAAATCAGTCAGTATTGAGGGTGGGAGCAATAATGTGAATAAAGGCAACCGCAATCGGTAGCAGAATTATGTACTATGCTAGTTCCTCTGTTTCCGTTACAATATGTCAGTGTGATTCTGGCATCGGCAGATTGACGCGTACTTGAACATTATTGGAGGCTTCTATTTTTTCATGCAAAACGAATCTCATTCTAACGTAAAAATCGTAACGGCCGATCCGAGCGCGATCGGTCTGTTTGGCTTGGCTATTGTAACGCTTGTCGCTTCATCCCAAAAGCTCGGTCTCACTGAGGGCTTGAGCTTCATCATCCCTTGGGCTATCTTCCTTGGTGCCTTTGCACAGCTGTTTGCCTGCATTCAGGATGCAAAGCATAACAACACCTTTGGCATGACGGCTTTTGGTGCTTACGCCTTCTTCTGGTTAGCCGTAGCTAGTAGCTGGATGATCAAAATGGGCGTATTCGGCCCTGAGCTGGCGTCTGCTGTAGACGGTAAGCAGCTCGGCTTTGCCTTTGCCGGCTACCTCATCTTCACGCTGTTCATGACCATTGGAGCGATGGAGACGCATAAGGTCCTATTCTTTATCTTTGTCCTGATTGATTTTCTGTTCCTCGGTCTTAGCTTTGATGCATTCGGCGTTGCACCAGAGATTTTCCATACCATCGCCGCTTATGCTGAAATGGGTATTGGTCTACTCTCGCTATACGGTACAGGAGCCGCTGTTCTGAATGCACATTTTGGCCGTACGTTCCTGCCTGTAGGACGTCCCTTCGGTATTTTCAAACCACGACCATAGCTGTATATGTAAGCCCCGCAAAGCCGCCTTTCGCGCCGATCCGCGTTAAGGACGGCTTTTTGGGTTATAAAGCTGGAATTATTCGGCTTGCCAATTCGGCATCCGCTCTGCCGCATAACGAAGGCCAGCTGCCATTCCTTTGGGAATGATCTCGTTAATATTTTCCATTTCCTCCGTAGATAAAGAGATATCGACTGCCCCCGCATTTTCCTCTAAATAAGTAACCCGCTTGGTGCCTGGAATCGGTACAATTCCCTCTTGCGCAAGTAGCCATGCCAAGGCCAGTTGAGAAGGCTTGACCCCTTTTTGAGCAGCGAGGTCCTTAATATGCTGTACGAGATCGAGATTTTTCTGGAAATTCTCAGGCTGAAAGCGTGGCACGGTACGACGGAAATCATCTTCTGCAAAATCATCAAACTTCTGAATTTGCCCGCTCAAAAAACCGCGTCCCAGCGGACTGTATGCTACAAACTCAATTCCCAGCTCCTTGCAAGCGGGTATAACCTCATCTTCCGCTTCCCGGCTCCATAAGGAGTATTCCGTTTGCAGAGCCGTGATCGGGTGAACCTTGTGAGCACGCCGAATGAGTGCAGGAGAAGCCTCGGACAGCCCCAAATAGCGGACTTTCCCCGCCTGAACCAGGTCACTCATCGCTCCAACCGTTTCCTCGATAGGTACATTCGGATCGACACGGTGCTGGTAGTACAAGTCGATGACATCGATTCCCAGTCTTTGCAGGCTGCGGTCACATGCCTGTTTTACATATTCAGGACGGCCGTTGACACCCAAGAATGCCCCATCCTCTCCGCGCATAATGGAGAATTTGGTAGCTAATACCACCTCATCCCGGTGGCTCCGCAGGACTTGACTGATCAGTTTTTCATTTTCTCCCACACCATAGACATCCGCTGTATCCCAGAAGTTGATCCCCAGCTCCAACGCACGATGAAGCGTTTTGATCGACTCCTGATCATTCAACTCGCCATAATATTCGGACATTCCCATGCAGCCCAGACCCAGTGCAGATACTTTAAGGTCACTTTTACCCAGTTGTTTCTTTTTCAATTTCCATCACTCCTATATCAAAAGAATGTCATCGGCCTTTCTGATCACCATCACGTTACATCCAGTATGTTACTACTTAAAGTTAACTTGAAGTCAAGCGTTGTCTCATTACACGCTATATCAAATATTTTTAGGAAAATGTGATTTCGGGTTGTAAGAGACGGCAGTAAATTTCCTATATATATGAGAAACGAATTATCGCGCGAGATTCGGTTTCAAAAGAATCCACCAGGAGGTTGCCCATAATGCCAACAAACTACTCTTATACCAAAACATCCGATGGTTTTCATGTGATCATCACGCCAGCTTCGAATATTCAAAATAAAAATATTAGAAGCCGAATCACACAGCAAACCGACTATGGGATTAATGGGGGCTTCTTTAACCCCATCAGCACAACAAAGCCGCCGACTGAGTGCCTATCGATTGCGGTCACACCCAATAATACCCATGACAGCAAGGCAAATGCCAAAGGGAATAGCCGGGGTACAGCATTTGTGTACACGGAGAGCAACAAAACAAAAATGGGAATTACCCGTGCTTCAAGTGTAACGGATCTCAAAAAACAAATGGGGACTTCGATTACGTATAAGTCTATTATTAGCGGCGGCAGCCTGTCGCTGAAGATGGAGGAAAAAGAATGGCTTGAGGCTTTGAAAGATATTGAAAAATTCGATTTGAATGGAACCTTGCGATACACCGATTCCACCGGGCGAACTGGCTTGGGCTTCAAAGTCGTGAATAATATTTGGCAGGTCTACCTGGTTGTTCATGAAAATGCGACTCTGAAACAGCTTCGCAATTATTTTATTAAACAGGATTGCTTTGAAGCCATTCTTCTTGATGGTGGAGGCTCGACCGGTATTCAAGTTAAAAACTCTGCAGGCACTATGGTGAAGTATGAGCAAACACGTTATATCTACAACATGGTAAAACTCATTAATATCACCTAAGCCTTACGATGTAATGTGCTTCCATAGGAGTAAGGAGGCCTTACCAGCCTCCTTTATCATTCATCCAGCACGATGATTTCCAATGCCAGGAAAACAGGTGTTACAGGGTACACATAAGAGACTTCAATGGGTTCCCCCACCTGTAATTCTGCTGGATTGATTAATTGCCTGCGCTGATCATCCATCTGCTTATAAATATGTGTATCTGGAACAGATATATACACCGACTGGATAGGCTTTTCGGTTGGATCATCACTTTTGGGCAGTCCTTTAGCAAATTGAACAGGCTGTTCAAATCGGATCAAATAGTCCATGGTGGGGGCAGCTAATGGTTGTTCTACTTCTTTTTCAATCTTTTCAATACTTTCGATTTTAGCACGCCCCGTGTATACCGTTGTGCTTTCCAGACGATCTAAATCAAAAATAGATTGAGCTACCGATTCGTTAGATTCGTTAACCAACGTAACCGATTCTGTTTTAGAACATGCCGACAATAATGCTGCTGCAAGCAAGATAAGGGCAAGGGCAGAAACTCTATTTTTCATAAGTGATCCTCCCTAATCTGGTTTATAAAATACGATTCACTATTAAGACGTGGGCAGGAACAATTTGGTTGCTGTAATCATGTCAGTATTATCCATTATATTTCGAAAGGTGTGTTTAGTAATATGTTAAAAAAACTAGGTTTCGCAGCTCTCGCCGCATCCACACTTCTGATGGGAAGTTCCATTACAGCAAGCGCTGATTCTACTGTAAATTACGATCATTTGCTCTCGGCAGGGACAACTAATGCTTTCCTGGCCATGGAAGATGGATCTTCATTTTATGCAACGGGAAGTAACAGTAATGGCAAACTCGGCGTAGGCGCTGGTGGAGGAAATAATAAAACAAGTCCGATGCAAGCGGCTGTATCTGATATCGCTATGATTGATGCTGGTGATTTGCATTCAACCTTGCTCAAAAAAGACGGAACCATCTGGTCTTGGGGTTTTGCAAGTTACGGCGAGCTGGGCACTGGAAATAAGAGGGATACGGCAAGAGAGCCTGTTAAGAACAAATATATTAATGATGTTAAGGAAGTGAGAGCAGGAGGTCAATTCACACTGGCCTTAAAAAATGACGGAACCGTATGGGCCTACGGAGAAAATAACTTTGGGCAACTCGGTATTGGCACAAAAGGGGTTTCCGCCTTTTCCGTTAAGCCTGTCCAGGTACAAGGTTTGGAGGATATTGTAGCCATTGACGCTGGCGATAGCTTTGGTGCAGCTTTAGACAAAAATAATCAGCTATGGGTATGGGGAAAAGGTTATGATGGCGCACTGGGACAGGATGATAAAGAAAACCAGCTTACCCCTGTTCAATATCGAATTGATGATATCAAAACCTTTACTGCCGGGGCTGACCGCATTTATGTTTTAACGAATAGCGGAGAAGTATACGCTTCCGGTAGCAATACTTCTGGAAAGCTTGGGGACGGAACCTCTACTTTTAGAAGATCACCCGTATTGATCAATATTTCCGATGTAAGTAGACTGAAAGCAGGCAAATCCCAAACTTTTGCCCTTAAAAATGACGGAACTCTGTGGGGATGGGGAACGAATAATGATGGGCAGGTAGGTGATGGAACCGATGTATTTTCTATTAAAGTCCCTACCCAAGTGGTAGATGAAATGAATACTCCACTTACTGATGTAGTAGCATTCAGTGCAGCAGGCAACCATTCGCACGCTTTGACAGCGGATGGAACGGTCTGGTCTTGGGGATATAACAAAAATGGCGAACTTGGAATTGGCAATACCAAGCAACAAAATGCAGCCACTAAAACGAATTTCCCCAACCCTTTTTCGGAATAAATAACATTTTCATATATTAAGAAAGTGTTCAAGGACTATGCATGAAGAAAAGAGCAATAAGGGCAGTTTTAATCACTGCCACTTATTGCTCTTTATTTTTATACGGGGGTTACTCCATTACTAAAAAAAACATCATTATGTATGAACAGAAGCGCTTCTGTAGCTTCTGGACGGTAAGAAAATTCATTTATAGTGCTAAGGCTTCTTCCGTAATCTTTTTAATATCAATGGATGAAGGCGTTTCTTCCTTAACCATATCTGGCAAAATATTTTCCAAAAAATAATCAACGCATTTTAATCGAATATTTTTGATTTTAACGAGCGCATTACGATACATGACTATAAATTCTTTTTCAGTATTTCCCCGCTGTAGTTCGGCAAATGCTTCGTACACCTGATCCATCTTGTCAGCAACTTCAAGGATCAAACCTTCTACTGAATTGTCTTTGCCTTCCCGTAACTGTTTGCGGAAAATGGCTTTAAACTCCTCCGGAATGTTCTCTTCAATAAAATACTCAATCATGCCTTCTTCGACCTGCTGGATTAATAACCGAAGTTCCTTGGAGGAGTGCTTAACAGGCGTTTTAATGTCTCCAATAAAAATCTCCCCATAATCGTGACTACTTGTGATCTCGTAAAGCTTTTTCCAGTCAATGCTTACGCCGTTTCGCTCTTCGATATCAGCCAGCGTTTTGGCATACTGTACCACTTTCCAGGAATGAGCAGATACGCTGTGTTCTTCAAATTTAAACTTGCCTGGACAGCGGATGATCCTTTCCAACTCGTTTAGTGATCGAAAATACGTATGAATCCCCATACTTGCATCCATCCTTTAGTTTATATGATATTTGTGGATATAGATCCTACTATAGGGCTCAACTATTAACAGCAGATTAGCGCAGTATAAAGTGGAGAATTACACATATAGCATGCAAACCAATTTTGCTATACACTTTATATAAAAAAGTTAAAAGTGCGGTGAAATCGTTGTTTAAAATCTTGCTAATTGAAGATGATGAAACTTTATTTCATGAAGTTAAAGATAGATTAACTCAATGGGCCTATGATGTGTATGGCATCCAGGACTTTAGTAAGGTAATTCAGGAATTCACAACGATAAAGCCTGATCTGGTCGTGATTGATATTCAATTACCGAAATTTGATGGGTTTCATTGGTGTCGAATGATTCGATCCCGTTCTAACGTCCCTATCCTCTTCTTATCATCACGTGATCACCCTACGGATATGGTGATGTCGATGCAGCTTGGAGCGGATGATTTTATCCAAAAACCGTTTCATTTTGATGTACTCATTGCAAAATTACAGGCGACACTTCGCCGCGTGTACAATTACAATACAGAACCTGTCTCCCTGAAAACATGGTGTGGAGCCACGGTCGATTACGAAAAAAATGTAGTTGCCAATGAGGCTGGCTCCATCGAATTAACCAAGAACGAAATTTATATTTTAAAGCTTCTAATTGAGCAAAAAAACAAAATTGTCTCCCGGGAGGAATTAATTAAAAGCCTTTGGGATGATGAACGTTTTGTCAGCGACAATACCCTGACCGTCAACTTGAATCGCCTGCGAAAAAAACTGGATGAGCTGGATTTGGGCCGTTTCATTGAAACGAAGGTGGGGCAAGGCTACATGGCTACAGAAGAGGCACATGCCTATGATTAAAAAATATCTTATGGAAAGGCGAAGCTGGATTCTACTTTTTGTATGTCAGCAATTCCTTATCCTGCTCATCGCTTATGTGGATGCAGCAATCCCGTTTATGCCGATCCTATATATTGTCTTCTTATCTATGATGGTATTCTTGGGTTTTTTAATTATCCGCTACCCTAAAGAAACCAAATTCTATAAAACACTAGAAGAATGGGAAATCCCTCTCGAATTAACGGGTATAGGCGAACCGGAGAGTCCATTTGAGCAAATCATTGAACAAAAAATCACCGACCAGACCGAACGATTACAACAAATCATCTCGCAAAATCAATTGACACTTGAACACGAAAAAGATGAACTATTATCCTGGATTCATGAGGTAAAAACACCTTTGACCGCCATGCATTTGATGATTGAGCGATTGGACGATAAATCCCTAAAGGCTCAACTAACTTATGAATGGTTACGAATTCACTTACTGCTGGATCAGCAGCTCCATCACAAACGCATATCTTTTATTGAAAATGATTTGTATGTGGAGCAAGTGAATTTAAAATCTCTGGTTTTTAAAGAGATTAAAACATTACAATCATGGTGCATCCAAAAAGGGATCGGTTTTGATATCCAACTTGAGCAAATGGAAGTGCTGAGTGATGCCAAATGGCTTGCTTTTATCGTTAGGCAGCTCTTAACCAATGCCATCAAATATAGCGATGCCAGTGATATTATCATTCACAGCTATGAACAAAATGATCGAATACGGCTTGAGGTCCAAGACTTTGGTCGCGGTATTGATCCGAAGGATATACCCCGTATTTTCGAGAAAGGTTTTACATCCACGACCCAACATTCTGATCATACTTCAACGGGCATGGGGTTATATTTAACGAAAAAGGCAGCAACGCCTTTGCTCATACATATAGATATGCATTCCAAACCGGACGCCGGTACAACCTTTACTTTAATTTTTCCCAAACAAAATGATTTCGTGAGTATGGTGAGCATGTGACAGAGATGTCACATGCTTTTATGTATTGTTCGCTCAATCAAAGGAAAAGCAGCATCCCTATTTTTATAATAAAGTTACAAGAACAAAAAGGAGTGCATCGAAGTGAATATTTTAGAAGCCCATAAAATTCATAAAAGCTACGGTAATAAGTTAAATATGCAGGAGGTATTAAAGGGAATTGATATCCTTATTGAAGAAGGCGAATTTGTCAGTATTATGGGAGCCTCTGGTTCAGGTAAAACCACTCTGCTGAATGTCCTTTCCTCCATTGATCACGTGAGCCACGGGTCCATTAAAATCAATGACATCGAAATGACGAAAATGAAGGAAAAGCAACTGGCTGAATTCCGCAAAAAGCATTTAGGGTTTATTTTTCAAGAGTATAATCTGCTGGATACGCTAACCGTGAAGGAGAACATTCTTTTACCCTTATCCATCACCAAAACGCCTAAAAAAGAGGCCAACCGAAGATTTCAGGACGTGGCTACAGAACTGGGAATTTATGAGTTGAAAGATAAGTACCCCAATGAAATCTCGGGTGGACAGAAACAGCGTACATCTGCGGCCAGAGCGTTTATTCATGAGCCCAGTATTATTTTTGCCGATGAACCTACGGGTGCGCTGGATTCCAAATCAGCTTCCGATTTATTGAACAAGCTGGGCCAGTTAAACCAGAAGCGCAAGGCAACCATCATTATGGTCACGCACGATCCCGTCGCTGCCAGCCATTGCAGTAGAGTCATTTTTATTAAGGATGGACAAATGTATACACAGCTTCATAAAGGTGAACAAGAAAGACAAAGCTTCTTCCAAGATATCATGAGAACCCAAGGGGTCTTAGGCGGGGTCCAATATGAACATTAATCTGCTCATTCTAAAGAATTTGAAAAAAAACCTGAAAAATTATTACCTTTATGTTTTTGCTCTCATTTTCAGTGTTGCGCTCTATTTCGCTTTTGTCACATTACAATACGATCCCTCCATGGACGAAGTGAAGGGCTCTGTTAAAGGTGCAGCTTCCATACGGGCAGCATCCGTCCTGCTGGTCGCTATTGTCTGTATTTTCCTTTTGTATGCTAATAATATCTTTATAAAAAGACGCAGCAAAGAAATTGGCCTATTTCAATTGATCGGAATGACTAAAAACAAAATTTTTCGCATCCTAAGTGCTGAAAACTTAATTCTATACTTCAGTTCACTATTCATTGGCATTGTGGTTGGATTCTCCTTTTCCAAATTAGTGATCATGATTTTATTTAAGACGACGGGCGTCGAAGCCATTGCCACTCTATATTTCTCTAACCAAGCACTGACTCAAACACTCATCGTTTTTGGTATCATCTACCTGTTGATCATGGTCATGAATTATTCCTTTATCAAAAGACAGAGTATTTTGTCTTTGTTCAGAGTGACCTCAACCACCGAAGGGAAAATCAAGGAAATATCTATCTTTGAGATGATCATTGGGATCATTGGAGTTTCATTCATCGCTTTAGGATACTATGTTTCTTCCAAATTGTTTGGTGGAGACTTTACATCCATGAATGAATTATTTATGGCTATGGTGTTTATTTTGGGCTCTGTCATCATCGGAACACTTCTTTTTTATAAAGGATCCATCCGCTTTATTTCAAATATCATCAGAAAAAGTAAAGGCGGCTATTTAAACATTAATGAGGTGCTGTCTCTCTCATCCATTATGTTCCGCATGAAATCCAATGCTTTGTTGTTGACCATTATTACGACGGTATCGGCACTTGCCATCGGTTTACTCTCCTTAAGCTATATCGCCTATTATTCTGCGGATCAAGCGGCTGAGGGCAATGTACCTTCCCATTTTGCAATGACGAATGTAGCGGATGCGGAGAAATTCAAAACGTTACTTCAGGAGCATGACATACAGTATCGTGAAAAGAAAATTGAAGTCATTCAAGTCAGTGTGAACGCAGCGCAAATTATGGAGACCCCTCTGGAAGGATTAAATATCGGTACGAATTCCATGACGCTGCCTGTCATAAGCGATCAATCTGTGGAGGCTACGGATGTATCCCCAGGTCAAACGATTTTAACGGGCTATAATGATCTGTTACAGAAATTTATGTCCTTGAAAAGCTTTGGCCCATTGGACTTGAAGGGGAAAAAGGAAGTCATACATCAACAATATTTGGGTCTAAAAAAGGAATATGTTATTCCCTACTATTTTACAGCCGGCGGACTACCCACTGTCATTGTAGACGAAACCATCTTTGAGCGGTTAAAGAAAGATGCAAATCCTGAGATTCAAAAGAAATCATCCTTATATATTGGAATTGATATGATGAATGAGGACCAGATCAAAGAAGCCGATCGCCTCTTTAAAGCCGCCAATTTTAATGACCAACAAACATCACGCCTTGAAATGAGCAGCAATCAGAAGAGAGATATGGGAGTGATCATGTTTGTAGTTGGATTTTTAGGACTCACCTTTCTCATTACATCAGGCTGTATCCTTTATTTTAAGCAAATGGATGAGAGCGAAGACGAAAAAGCCAATTATACGGTGTTGAGAAAGTTAGGGTTCACACAAGGGGACCTGCTTAGAGGCATCAAAATAAAACAAATCTTTAACTTCGGCATTCCATTAGTAATCGGCCTTTCACACAGCTATTTCGCCGTCCAATCCGGCTGGTTCTTGTTTGGAACAGAAGTTTGGATGCCTATGATCATCGTTATGGTACTATACACCGCCTTATATTCCATTTTCGGGATACTATCCATCCTGTATTATAAAAAAGTCATTAAAGCAGCATTATAATTGGTCAAAAGCTCCAGACGAAAGTACTGGGGGCAAAAGGTATTGATGCTAGGGTTGCTGGAAGCCCTATGGATTTTCGTCAGTCAAAATGGCTGTTGCCCATCTTTTTCGATCCGATAGATCTTAGTAAGAAACAAACCTCATTGTAGTGAGCGGGATTGTATTTAGTGTGATTTCGGGTATTTACGCGATGCTTGAAGCAAGTTAAAAAATCTCGCCCTTCTCTGTTACGGACAGGAAGAGCGAGACTTTTTTATTGATGGTCCCCCTCTACAGGGGCTCGTGTGAATGCTTAACGCAAAGGCTCGAACCCCTCTGCTTGCTTCAGAATCCGCTCAATTTCCGCGCATGCCTCTGGTTGAAGCGTCACCTCGACTGCTTTCACATTTTCTTCGATTTGTGTCGGTTTAGTGGCCCCAATGAGTGCAGCGCTGATACCCGGTTCTCTCAGAATCCACGCAAGCGCGAGCTTTGACAGGGTGACACCCAAATCCTTCGCCAGCTTATCCAGCTCCTGGACACAGTTTAGAACGGTATCGTTCATGTAACTGCTGATGACATTATTGACGGAGGCATCAGCCCCGCGGCTGCCCGTCGGTAAAGGTTGTCCCGGTTTGTATTTACCCGTGAGGATACCTTGGGCCAGAGGCGAAAATACAATTTGGCCGATACCTACCTGCCCGGATACAGGGAGTACCTCATGTTCGATATAACGTTCGAACATATTATAGATCGGCTGGTTGGCAATCAGCGGACGCAGATTCAGCCTTTTTCCAATGCCATAAGCATCCGTGAGCTGGGCAGCACTCCATTCGCTTACTGCAGCATACAGGATCTTGCCTTGAGCCTGAAGGTCATCCAGAGCCCGCAGCGTCTCTTCCAAAGGGGTGTCCTGATCGTAACGGTGGCAGAAGTAAATATCGATATAATCCGTGCCAAGACGTTGAAGACTAGCCTCGCATTGCTCCATAATGTGCTTGCGGGACAGTCCCCTGTCATTAGGACCGGAATCCATTGGAAAGTAAACCTTCGTAGATAACACGTAGCTTTCTCTTCGATAAGGCTTCAAAGCCGCTCCCATAGCCTTTTCGCCCTCACCCCGATTATACGCATTGGCGGTATCAAAGAAATTGATCCCGAGTTCAAAGGCTTTGGCAATACAGGTATGAGCTGCTTCCTGCTCGGCGGCTGTCCCGTACGTCAACCAACTGCCCAAACCGATTTCACTGATTTTAAGACCACTGTTGCCTACATTTCTGTACTTCATATCTGTTCCTTCTTTCGTAAGAGGATAGCCTTCTTATATTCTAGCATGTAAACCCTTTCACGAAAACGAATTCCATAGAAATCAGGTAGTTGCCTCATTTCACTTTTACGCATTGTAAATCCTGATGGAATTGTGATCAAATATATAATAAAAAATAGCAAGGATGCTGTAACATCCCTGCTATTTAGCAATAGCCGCTTTTAAGGGCAATCACTCCGTTATTTACATCTTTCCTCTCTTATATCCCATTCGGAAAAAGTGCATCGTATGCAGGACAAGGCAGTTTGTCGAGAAAATCCTGAAGCGGCTTGGGTTTATGGGTGTAAATATCTTTTAAGGAAGTTCCGTTGTAAATGTTGCCTATGACCACAGGATGGCACAGCTCGCAGATCAGAATATCGCCATTCCCGTGAAGATGAAGCTGCTTCTTACCATCCACGCAGTTGGAAAAATAAACACCTGGCTGCTCCTTGAAGCCCAGTGCTTCTGCAAAACGATCCATACAGGTGAAATACAGCACGGTATCGTCCTTTTTATGTGCGATCAAGTCATGAACGGAACGAACAAGTGCTTCCTTGGTAGAGATAGCGTTCCAGTTGGTATGATCCATCACGATGCTATTTTGGATTTCATGAATTCGTACACCGAGTTCATATACTTTCTCGCTGATCGCTGGCATGTTGTTCTGCGTCTCGGCAAATAGCAAGGTCTCCAGCACCGTTTCCAGCTTGGCTTCGGTACATAACCGAATATTCTGGGCGATTGTCTCATACATGCGCGGATGAACATGATAATATGCCGCATATTTTTCGGGGTCCGTGAAGTTGAAGGAGATATGGATGTTGGAAAGCCCCGCATCACGCAGCCTCTCAATTCGTTCAGGACTGAGCAAGCTGGCATTAGTGTTGAGCTGGGTAGCGATTCCCTTGCTCGAACAGTGAGCCACAATGTCCAGACAATCCTGATACTTCAAGGTCACCTCTCCCCCGGACAGCCGCACGCGCTTTAAGGTGGGGATTTCATCAATGATGCGTATCACTTCTTTACTGCTGATGCATTGTCCATCATTACGCTGGTATGCGCAGCAATAATCGCATTTAAAATTACAATTGGAGGTGACTCCAACCTCCAGCCCCTCCAATTCGTAGATACCTGGCTTTTCCAGTTCAAGCGCTTTATATTTGTTCTCTATACTCACTTTCTCATGATCCTCCCGATCTCAGGCTTGTGTCTTGAATTCCCTTGAGATTATACAGAATGAGGATGGCTTGGAGATATGACATTGGTAACGGTCACTCTAAATGAATGGTATGGAATACACGCATATAACCGAGAAGACATGGCTTTATCCGGTCATGTATTTTACTCGCATTATGCCTATAACACCCCATACCAACCGCCCAGCAAAAATAATAGTATTCTATAAATCTGTAGGCTAAAAAATATACAAAACTGAATTTACACTAACCTTTATGTAAGTACCTGTACTAAAAGTGCATACTTACTTATTTGCAGTGCGTACTCTATACTCTAGAAGTAAACCATATTCAAGGAGGGCAAATCTTTGAAAACTCTCATTATCGTATCGCACCCAAACATAGAAAAATCCGTGATTAACAAGCGATGGGTAGAAGAACTCAAAAAATATCCTGAAAAGTATACTGTACACGAATTGTATAACATTTACCCTGACGGAAACATTGATGTGGAAAAAGAACAGCAATTAATTGAATCACATCGTAATCTTGTTTTACAGTTCCCGGTCTATTGGTTTAATTGTCCGCCACTTCTTAAAAAGTGGCTTGACGATGTTTTTGCTTATGGTTGGGCATATGGTTCAAATGGAGGGGATAAATTAAAGAATCGTAAAGTCGGCTTAGCTGTATCTGCCGGAATCAAAAAAGAAGATTACAGCGAAGAGGGAAGATACCGCTATACGCTTGAACATTTATTATCTCCTTTTGAAACTACATTGCTATACTGCAATGCGGATTATCGTTCGTTTTTTGCGTTTTATGGTATAGAAAGCGAACCTGGTGAAAATGAGCCTGGCAAAGAAAATGAACCGGTTACACGCCATTTGGAAAATAGCACAAAAGATTATTTGAATTTTGTGGACAACCTGTAATAGGTAGCTTTATTAAAGCTAAAAAAGAAGTATTTCCTTGTTTAGGAGATACTTCTTTTTGAATTAGACTAAATAGCTATGCCTACCGCTGTATAGCCTCCAGAGCTGGCGAACTGTTATTCTCTCCCCACTCGCACATCATATTTAACAATGGAATGAGAGAAAGACCGCGTTCAGATAATGAATATTCAACTTTTGGAGGGACTTGGGGAAATTCCTTGCGTATAATCAGGCCATCTGCCTCCAGTTCTTTCAACATAATGCTTAGCGTTTTAAAAGAAATGGTACCGATCCTTCGCTTCAGCTCATTATGCCGCATAACCTTATTTTCAGATAGACAATACAAAATGATCATTTTATATTTACCGCCTATTAAGGACAACGTATATCCGAACCCAGTATCTTTTAGCATCACACCAGTAGGAACACAGCTTTCACTCATAAGTTACACTCTCCTTTGGGTGGGTATAAGACATAAATATGCATACTGTGTATTTTATAGTGTTACTGAAAGGAGGTAAAGTAAGATCGGCTCTTCGCTATACTGCTTGGTTAAAGATACTTTTAATAAGTTGGCAAAACGATTTGATATTCATTCCTTCTTACGATAGTTGCCCTCCAATTGTGAGCGATATGTGAACTGGGCATACTTCTCATTTCCAAATCCATACTGAATATATCTGTTGGTAATGGAGGCGGAAGGTAGTGGACAAAAAGATGAACCTGCTCATGTTCAGCGGGGATTACGATAAGGCGATGGCTGGACTGATTTTGGCGAATACGGCTCGGGAATTGGACGTGGACGTGACGATGTTTTTTGCGTTCTGGGGACTATTTCTGGTTCGTGATCCTGATAAAATGACGCTTGAGGACAAGACGATTTATGAAAAAATTATGGGCTGGATGACTCCAAAAGGACCTGAGCAGCTGCCGTTGTCCAAAATGAATTTTAGCGGTCTCGGCAAGCTGATGCTGACAGAAATGATCGAAGATAACGAAGCCCCGAAGCTGATTCATTTCTTGAAGGGGGCACGGAAAAAGAACGTCAAATTTTATGCCTGCAAGCTATCGGTGGACATTATGGGTTTTAAACCCGAAGAATTCATACCTGAACTAGAAATTATCGAGGCCAAAACGTATCTCAAAGATGCGCTCGTATCCGATATGCAGCTGTTCATATAAGATGTACGCACGCCTTGTCCGGCTTTCGGATGAGGCTTTTATTTTGACAAAATGATGACATTCGCCTATTTTTCTTAACCCATTCGGGTCTTCCTACGTACCCTAGAACGACAGAACCACATGGGAGGCGCCCGTATGCTCAAGGCTCGAATCGGAAGCAACAATAGTGCGTACCAGCCTTCTGGCGAGGCTTATTTCGCACGGTATCGGAAAGGTACGATTGGATATCGTCAAACCTTTGAATCTCCATACGGGCCAAAAAAGCTGGTGTATGCGGATTGGGCTGCCAGCGGTCGTCTGTATGGACCTATTGAGTCCAAAATAGCTAACCATTTCGGCCCTTTTGTGGCGAATACCCATACGGAGTCTAATTTGACAGGTACCCTGATGACCCAAGCCTACGAAGAGGCAAAGCGAATCATTAAGAACCACGTTCATGCCAACGAACAAGACATCATTCTGTTTGCCGGGTCCGGTATGACAGGGGCAATAAATAAGCTTCAACGCATGCTGGGATTGAAAATACATGAAAAATTAAAGCATCACTACCCTATCGCTGAAAAAGAACGTCCCGTTATTTTTGTCACCCATATGGAGCATCACTCGAATCATATCTCCTGGGCTGAAACGATTGGAGACGTCGTGTGCATTCCTCCCGGTCCCGGTGGTACCGTTGATCCGGCAAATCTGGAACGTTTGCTGCTTCAATTCCGTCGTCGCCCTATCAAGATCGGCGCTTTTACAGCCTGTTCCAATGTTACGGGGTTTGAACCGCCGATTTCTCAACTGTCCCGCAAAATGCATGAGCATGGCGGGGTGTGTTTCATTGATTTTTCCGCAAACGCCCCTTATGCCGAGATCAACATGCACCCCACAGAGCCGCTTGAAAGATTGGATGCTATTGTATTTTCTCCCCACAAATTTCTCGGCGGCCCCGGAACAAGCGGTGTTCTCATTATGGATTCGAAACTAAGCCTCAACCATGCCCCGGATCAGCCAGGAGGCGGTACGGTAAGCTGGACCAATCCTTGGGGTGGGTACGAATATAAAGACAATATCGAAGCACGCGAGGATGGGGGGACTCCTGCTTTTCTACAGGCCATACGAACGGCGCTCTGCATTCAACTGAAAGAACAGATGGGCCAAAACCGCATTTTGGAGCGCGAAAAGGAGTTAACGTCATCACTCTTAAAAGGGTTGAAAGGAATACCACACTTGCACGTTTTAGGTGGAAGAAGCCAAGAACGACTCGGAATCGTTTCTTTCGTTGTCGACCATATCCACTACAATCTGATCGTAAAATTACTGAATGATCGGTTCGGAATTCAGGTCCGCGGCGGTTGCTCCTGTGCAGGAACGTATGGACACTATTTGCTGGGCATCGACCAACAAACCTCTAATGAGATGTCAGACCTCATCCATGCGGGAGACTTATCGAGAAAACCCGGCTGGGTGCGCCTGTCCCTCCATCCCATGATGACGAATCAGGAAGTCTCCTATCTTACCTCTTCCATACGAGCGGTTGTAGGAAATATCATAGCGTGGCAAAAGGATTATACGTATCAGCCCGAATCCAACGAGTGGCGATATAGGTATGAACATAAAAAAATAGATGTCAGCAAATGGTTCAATTTTAGCGATTAAGAAACCTTTGTCCAATCCCTTCTCTTAAGTGCCCTTTGTTGAATACTCGATAACTCTCAAAAAAGAAAGGAGCCACCTTGTACCAAAGGCCTGCTCCTTTCTTATTTATCCATCCACTTAGAAGAAAAACGTTTATTTACTCTCAGCTTCCCACTTGGATATCTCTTCGCGCACCCGTGGCGCTACCTCTGTTCCCAATAACTCAATGGCTCTCATGACATCCTCATGCGGCATCGTGCCTACAGGTACGTGCAACAGAAAGCGTGTAATGCCTACCTGCTTGCGCAGGTGAATGATTTTCTGAGCAACCGTATCGGGATCGCCTACATACAATGCACCTTCAAAGCTGCGTGCGGCATCGAAGCTGGAACGGGTGTAAGGACCCCATCCACGCTCACGCCCAAGGACGTTCATGCTTTGCTGGGTGGAAGGGAAAAACTTTTCCGCTGCAAGCTCGGTACTTTCCGCAATAAAACCATGCGAGTGGGATGCAACCGGAAGTAATGATGCATCATGACCTGCGTGCGTAGCAGCTTTTTTATACAGCTCCACAAGCGACGCAAACTGCACAGGACTACCGCCAATAATCGCCAGAACCAATGGTAACCCGAGCAAGCCCGCGCGAACCACAGATTCCTGATTGCCTCCGCTACCAATCCATACGGGCAACGGGTCCTGAACCGGACGTGGATACACGCCCAGATTATTGATCGCAGGCCGATGTCCGCCCTTCCAGGTGACTTTTTCCGAATCCCGTATTTTCAATAACAGTTCGAGTTTTTCATCAAACAGTTCGTCATAGTTATCCAAATCATAGCCAAACAACGGGAACGATTCGATAAAAGAACCCCGGCCTGCCATAATCTCAGCTCGTCCATTCGAGATGCCGTCCAATGTGGCAAAATCCTGAAATACACGTACCGGATCATCCGAGGAAAGCACCGTAACCGCGCTGGTCAGCCGAATCCGCTGGGTCTGCGAAGCAGCAGCAGCTAGTATTACCGCAGGAGCAGATGCCGCATAGTCTTTACGATGATGCTCTCCCACGCCATATACATCCAGTCCTACCCGATCTGCAAGCACAATCTCCTCGACAACTTCACGTATTCGTTGTGCATGACTGATGACCTCACCCGTCTGTGTATCCGGCGTTGTTTCTACAAATGTGCTGATACCTATCTCCACTTGCCCTACCCCCTGCTTCAATGTCTCGTTCTCATCGGCTGCTTTGTGAGCAAACCATTTTAAAAACCGATATCTTTATTTTGAACCTTTTCCGCGTTTTTTTCAAGCTCTGCTTTCTAAATATGGAATCGGCTTAAGAGAACCTGAGGATTTTCCGCAGGAAACGAAATCTTTCTGTCGAATATTTTATGGAATAAAAGAGATTTCAATCCTCACAGCGTGAATACAACAAGGGGGCTCATACATCCATGGCTTTTGTCATCAATAACCTAAAGGATAACAGCAATGTTGCCATCGCAGACCAATTAGGTGGATTTACCGTATTGGAATACATATCGGATTTAAGCTGCACCTCGGTTGCGGCTGCGGAAGCCAATTACTATATGAGCAAAAGTAACATGCGCCGCAAGCAGCTCATGATCGAAATCAACAATAGTGAAATTATGATGAAGGCGGGCGCCATGCAATATACGGTGGGCAGTATGGAGATGACTACCGGCGTAAAAGGCGTCGGGGGCTTAATGCGAAATTTGGTGTCCGGTGCTGTAACGGGAACAAGTGCCATCAAACCTCTCTATAAAGGCACGGGTACGATTATGCTGGAACCTACTTATAGTTACATTTGGCTCATTGATGTCGATAATGATCACATTGCTATCGAAGACGGCTTATTTTTAGCTTGTGAAACTACGCTGGACATATCCGTTGTTGCCCGTAGCAACCTTTCCTCGGCCGCTCTGGGTGGAGAAGGATTATTTAATTTAAGCGCTCGGGGAAAAGGAGTTCTTGCCCTGCAAGCGCCTATCCCTTCCGAGGAAGCGGTCGTTATAGAATTGCAAAACGATGTGCTGAAGGTGGATGGTAACTTTGCCCTCATGTGGTCCAATACCTTACAGTTCACCGTCGAGAAATCCGGGAAAACCAAAATGGGCTCGGCTGCTTCCGGCGAAGGGCTGGTCAATGTGTACAGGGGAACCGGAACCGTTTGGCTGGCACCGCTGTAAACGATGTATAATCCAAGGAGAAGCGCCTAGCTTCTCCTTTTCTAAATCCTCATTGAACTGAAAAGTGTCTCTGAAATACGTTGAGATAAACAGCATATTTCTTTTTCCAATTCAAGTTTCAGGGCTGTTGCTGTTGGTCCATCTATGACTATGATTCTACCTCCTGAAGCTGTCCGAATATAAAGAAAAACCCCTCTTATATCAAAGGGTTTTTCCAGTACAAACTCCAAACTCGTTGGGTTGCGTTAACATAGCTTTTAGTTCTTTTTCACAAACTCCGATTTTAATTTCATCGCTCCGAAGCCATCAATTTTGCAATCAATATCATGATCGCCTTCCACCAGACGGATATTCTTTACTTTTGTGCCGATTTTCAGGACGGATGAGCTTCCTTTGACTTTAAGGTCTTTAATGACGGTTACAGAATCACCGTCCTGCAGAACGTTACCATTGGCATCTTTGATGACTTTTACATCTTCATTGTTTGCTGCTTCTGATTCGGAAGACCACTCATGAGCGCATTCCGGGCAAATGAAAAGACTCCGATCCTCGTACGTGTATTCTGAATTACATTCCGGGCAATTTGGCAAATTAGACATATTTGTATGTACTCCATTCATTATCAATTCTACACCTGTGATCGTCCTATGAAACAAACCTTGCTCCAAGCCCTCCTTGGAGTTCCTTACAAGTATATTGGATAATCAGCAACGATTCCACTAATAGAGGAAATTAGTTTAGGATTTCCCTTTCCTTTTGAAATGATTATGATGATTAAAAAAGGATGCCCGCCTTGTTAGGGTAGCATCCTTCATCATGAGCAGAATCATATTTTGAAAATGTGCTCTACGGCGATTTTATGCCTTTGTTTGCTCAACCAGCTCACGAATTCCTTGGCTAAGCGGCGTAAGCGGGCGTTTCAGAAGCTTCTCGAAATCGTTGCTTACAACATCCAAAGCTCCTTCACGAATCGCTTGTTGAATACCGACCACAATAGGGATTGCGGCTTCCGGTACGCCCGCACCAAGCATAATGTCGGCATACGCAGTATCGTCTACCTGCTGTACAGGCACATCCTTACCCAGCACCTCAGCAAGAATCGCCGCAAACTCTTCTTGGGTAATCGGCTTGCCTGAAAGCTCGTATATCGTATTCTCATGCCCTTCGCTGGACAAAACGACTGCCGCCGCTTGCGCATAATCTGCACGGGCAGCCCAACCTACTTTACCGGAACCTGCTGAGGTCAGCCAAGGAGCCCCGGCCAGCACGGATTGAATCGTGCCTGCTTCATTCTCAAGATACCAGTTATTACGCAGGAAGGAGTAAGGAATGCCCGATTCGCGAATGAACTCCTCCGTTATACGATGTACAGGTGCAAGGAACAGAGTGCTGTCAGCCGCATTGGCAGCGCTGGTATAAGCGATGAAGCCTACTCCCGCACGTACAGCAGCATCCACAGCAGCCTTATGCTGGCGGATTCTCGTATCATTATCGCCGTCTGCGGATATAATCAGCAATCGGTCTACACCAGTAAACGCTTGGTCCAGCGTCTCCGGTTTATCAAAATCGCCAAGACGAACGTCAACGCCACGGGCACGCAAGTTTTCTGCTTTTTCCGGATTTCTCACGCTAACAATAAGGTCTTCTGCCGATACGGATGCAAGCAACGCCTCTACCACGATGGAACCCAGTTGCCCGGTTGCTCCTGTTAATGCGATTTTCATATGAAATCCTCCATTCAGATTTTATTTACCTTTCTATAGTAGCTATAAATATGATGCTTGTCTAATTTGGAGTTGATGAAAACACAGCTGTTGTCAGCGAATTAAATGTTAGGCAGATTGATGCATTAAAGCGAATTGTTAAAGAGGTACGCGGGGCGTTTGAATAAAAGGGGCGCTCGCGGCTCTCCAGCTTAGGATTGAGGCTCGTAGTCACTCAATTTTCCTTCATAAATCAAATGCAGTCGGTCGCTTTGCCGAAAATCGTCCGGCGTAATAAGAGCGGGCAACTTGTTCCATATTTTTATGCCGGATCGCTGTAAAATTTCTGCAACGAATTGCGAACAAAAATAGGAATTACTGAACTCGACGGGTTCTTTGAGTGCAATACCAATCAAACCCAGTAAGTTATACATATATTTTTGACGACTTCTGATAAAGACGTGTAGGACCCGTTTCATTTTCTCGACTTCACGCTCGGTTACTTGAAGCTCGTAGATGACACATGTTGTATTCGGAAATCTGCTGTATGTACCTGTCTTAATATCCTCTTTCACGAAACCACCATCCAGAGGGTTATTAGGGGTCTTTCTCCCGAAGCTGTATAACTCCGAAAGTTCCCGGTTGAAGGAAATGGAGGCGTTATTGTATGGTGCCCTCGTATAGCTCTTAATGACTCTCGTAAGAAACGTTCCCGTATTCGTAAGTAAGATAAAGACGGATTGATCAGCTACCATTTACAAAATTTCTCCTTATCAAGTTTGGGTTATTCCTTCATAATAACATAGGAATCCTATAATGGACTCCTACCTCGCGATAAGTTGGTGATTGGCAATGGACAGCTCGCTATTAACGTTAATCCTTATTTTCACAGCCTTATTGGCTATCCAATTGATTTATGTTGTGATCGTCAAAACACAGCCCAACAAAGACTATGCAGCCATCGGACTTCGCATCAAAACCTGGTGGGGCATGTTCTTTATCTTTTGCTTGGCAACTCTTTTTAATCCGATTGTTTCACTGCTTTCCCTGATAGCACTCACTTTCTTTGCGCTGAAAGAATATTTCTCCATGATCAAATCCAGAAAAGCCGATCGCAGACTTTTTTTGTGGGCGTACTTGGCGATTCCTGTGCAGTTTTATTGGATTTATATCGGGTGGTACGGGATGTTTATTGTCTTTATCCCTATTTATGTATTCTTGCTCCTGCCGCTCCCGCGATTGATTAACAAAGGAACGGTCGGTTTTCTGCGCAGTGTCAGCTCAACCCAGTGGGGGCTTATGCTGATGGTTTTCGGGCTTAGTCACTTGCCTACTTTCAATTCGCTACACCGCAATACGGGGCGAAACTCGTACTTTTTCTAGTGGTATTGACACAACTCAATGATGTTGCACACTATCTGGCATCTCTCTATTTCGGTAAGCGGAAAGTCGTCCCAACCTCCAACCCGAATTTAACTTGGGAAGGCTTTGCATTCGCGTTTATCGTGACGATAGGAGCTTCGTATCTGATCTATCCCTACCTGACGCCATTTGACCTGAAATTTGGAATTATTTTCGGCATGCTGATCAGCTTGAGCGGTTTCTTCGGCAGCTTAACGGTTTCCGTGCTGAAGCGGGATTTATTAATCGGCGATGATGACAAGTTCGATGCTTTGAAAAAAAGCTACTTAAGCCGGGTCGATAGTTTGACCTACACCTCGCCCGTCTTTTTTCATGTAATCCGTTATTTTTTTGACTTTATGTAGCAATTACATTGCTCAAACCTCGTATGAATAGTGATCATGGAACACGATATCTTGCTATGAAAAGGGCATCCTATCCTCACTTAAGGATAGGCTGCTTTTGCGTGTACTACCGTTGCAGGGCATTCCTAATCCTGCTAACCCCTTCACGAATTTCGTTTTCCTTTAGATGCCCGTAGCCCATTAGCAGCCGGTTCCCTTCTAGCTGTGCCGCAAATACATTTTCACTACGGAGACATTTCAGCAAATTCTCTCGGAGTGGGAACTGAAACTCTGCTACCAAATGTAAACCAGCCGATCGGCCACATACCCGGTATTGCCCTGTAAAATGCTGCTCCAGGCTATCAAGCAGGACCTGACGACGCTTGGCGTACACTTTTTTCATCTTATGTACATGCTTATGCAGGAGTCGCTTCCTGATATATCGACTCAACACAATTTGCTCCAGGCTCGCCGTCTGGTAATCCGCCAGTTGCTTTAAACGGATAAAATCAGCGACTCGTGATGGGGGAAGAACAATATAGCCGATCCGCAGTGCGGGGAACAAAATTTTGCTAAACGTCCCGACATATAGCACCCGGTCTGGGTCCAGACTCTGCAAGGAGTGGACAGGCGCCCCATCATACCGGAACTCACTGTCATAATCATCTTCGAGCAGAAGGCATCCTGTCCGGGCTGCATACTGGATAAGCTCGATCCGCCTTTGGATCGGCAAGATACCTCCCAGCGGGAACTGGTGCGAGGGTGTAAGATATGCCAGCTTGGGGTGTTTCTTTTGCGGCAGATCGGCTGTTATAACTCCCGAATCATCAACAGGCATGCTCCGCAGTGTGGCCCCTGTAGCCGACAGAATGCTTTTTAAATCTTCATTTGTCGGTTCCTCTACCAGAGCTTCGTCCCCAACTGACAGCAACAGACGGGTGACAAGCTGAATCGCTTGTACTGCTCCGCTAGTGATTACAATATGTTCCGGTCTGGCTTTCACTCCCCTGGTGTGAACCAAATAGTCGGCCAGCTCCCTTCGTAACTCAGGCTCTCCAGCAGGGTCGCCATAACCCAGTGCCAGATCAGGAGCCTCTTTGCATACGCTCTGAAGCAAGTCGGCCCATGATTTGCGCGGAAATAATTCCAATGCGGGGAGGCCTGTCCGGAAGGAAATTACCGACACCTCATTTGAATATGGAGTATCCATTGCAGACACAGACGCCTCGATAGGCGGTGCGGATACATAACCTGGAAGAACGGCCCCCTCGGCTACATAGGTACCTGAACCCGGGCGCGCAATGGCTAAGCCTTCGGCTAGCAGCATTTCATAAGCTTCGAGAATAACATTCCGGGAAACGTTCAACTGTAAGGCCAGCACCCGGGTCGAAGGAAGTTTATATCCTGCTTGCAGTTCTCCGGCTAAAATACGGTCCCGTATCGCTTGATACACCTGACGCAGCATCGGAACTGTCACATTCTTATCGATAGATACCCACATAGGCTGCCCCCTCAAGCGGTACTGTCAAAAACCTCTTCAACTGGATCTACAAGTGCCCAGTTTCTATTGGTACAGTATATATCAATATCTGTACAAGAGGTGAGATGAAATGAACAAACCAACCTTTTCGACTTACATGGAATTAGTGATCGCAACCTCCATTGTTGGCAGTTCTGTGGTAGTCGGTAAACTGGTCGTGATGCGGCTGCCTGTTTTTTTATCGCAATCTGCCAGTCTGGCCGTTGCCCTTCTGTTCTTGATACCCATTGTATTCATCAAGAAATATTCACTAAGGATCAGCAAACGGGATGCATTAATCCTGTTCATTCAGGCTCTGATCGGCATGTTTCTCTTCCGCGTCCTAATGCTGTACGGGCTGGCCTACGCCTCTGCTTCCGAAAGTGGAATTTTAACAAGCTTGACCCCAGCTATCGTTGCACTTCTTTCGTATGTACTGCTGAGAGAAAAGATTACGCTACGCCCCGGTCTCGGGATCGCCTGTTCACTGCTCGGTGTTTTGGCACTGCAAGTACCTCACATATCGGCGCTCTGGTTCAATGCTCCCAACGCAACCTCGTTCATTGGCCTGCTGCTTGTTCTGTCTGCTGTGTTTGGAGAAGCGGCACTGACAGTGTTACGCAAGATGCTATCCAGCCATGTCTCTTCCCTGCTTGGAACCATGTATATAACACTCTTTTCATTCTTCATGTTTCTGGCTTGTTCCTTTGGGGAGGCCCAACAGTTCAACTTTAACCACGTTGGTGCAGGGGAGATTGGGCTAGTCTTATATTATGGTATCTTTGTCACAGCATTAGCCTACGTATTATGGTTTCGGGGCGTGTCAAGAGTACCGGCTAGTACAGCAGCTGTATACACGGGTTGTATTCCCGTCAGCACACTGCTGCTGTCCTATATCATCCTCCGTGAATCCTTCTCATTTGCTCATCTAGCTGGTGCAGGCTTTGTATTTCTGGGCATCATGCTCATGTCACGCGGTGAACGCCGCTGACTCACGCAATGACCTTCTCAAAAAAGAGGCTCCCGACTGAAACTTCGGGAGTCTCTCTTCTTTGATTCAAGTTCTTAGCGCATTGAATTAATGCACCTGATCCAGCAATTGATATACTTCTTCCTTCGTTGTAGCTGCCAGAAGCGACTCCTTACTTGAAAAACATAATCAGAAGATTCAACAAGAAATTTCCAGACTTATGGAAACCCAAAAAATTATTGAATATAAGCTCAACCATTATCGTGACATCTCTGCAAATCCCGATCTTGGCGACACGAATTGCACCCCTACAACACCCAGCACCAATCCCCTTTTTTAAGGGGTTATTTTCATTTTCAGTGGGAGATTGATGGAGCCCCCTTAATTCCCTATAATCCAAATATAGCATGAATTTCTAGGGGGGAATAACGGTGATCACCTATATGAGATGCAATGACGTCAGCATGGAACACATTTTTCAAGCATTTTCGCTTGGGTTCTCGGATTATTCCATTCGCCTGACCACGGATCAGGACGATTTCGCAGCACGTTTTTTTGGTCCAGAGGGTAATAAACGGAATCACTCTTTCCTTGCCATGGATGAGGATCAACCGATCGGCTTAATTCTCGGCGGTGTCCGGCAGTTCGACGGGTACAAGACCATGCGTTGCGGCACGCTATGCATCGCTCCGGCTTATCGTGGTCAGGGGATTAGCAACAAGTTGCTGGAATTACATAAACAAACAGGCATCTCCGCGGACTGCCAGCAGCTATGGCTCGAAGTCATCAAGGATAATCATCGGGCAGTCAAATTATATGAAAAGCAAGGCTACCAGGCACGCTATACGCTGAAATACTACAACGGCACTCTGCCCTCCACCCCAGCCGCTGCCCCCTCATCTTCGTATATTCTTAAGGAAGTTACATTTGATGACGTCGCAGCTTTTCGTAAGACCCTCACCGACTGTCACATCCATTGGCAAAGTGACACACCTTATTACGCCACCAGTACACAGGAAGCTTTTCTTGGCATCTACGAAGTGAATCAAACGTGCCTCCTATTTAGCCCCTATTTGAACTTGGACAGTACACCCCTTACTCCGATACAATAATATTGAGGCGGAGGGGAACGAAATGAAGAAGAAACAGTATGATCTAAATTTCAAGAAGATGGTGGTTGCCAAGGGGAAGGAAATCGGCAACATGACCGCTATATCAAGACAACATGAGCTTGATCCAAAGATGGTATTGCGATGGGCCAGAGAATTAAATCGTAAGGATCTAGATACACTGGATGGTTCTAGTATTAAGCAAGCGAAATTTGTACCGACTTCAGAAGATTATGCAGAGCTTGTGAAAGAGAATGAGAAACTTAAGAAGCTCTTTGCAGAGCAAGCCTTAGAGAGGGATATTCTCAAAGACCTACTAAAAAAACGAACCCGTACTTGCGGATAAAATAGAAATCGCCCAGAAGTATATTACACGAGGGCATAGCATCAGCTTTGTACTGCGTGTGCTAGAGGTAGAACGCTCAACGTATTATGCATACGTGAATAGGCCAGAGCAAGCCCAAGAAACAATCCACAGGGCCGGTCGCCCTGCACCTGGTTTATCTTATACACAAGATGGTGAGCCAATCAGTGATGAGCAGATTTGTGAATGGATCATGGAGTTCTTAGCAGGCGAAGGCGCGAACTACGGCTATCGTAAACTGACCGTGCTTTTAAGCCGCCGCCATCAACTGAAAATTAACAAGAAGAAAGTTTACCGTCTATGCAAGCGGATGGATGTGCTTCGTCCACAGCGGAAACTCAAGATTAAGCATCCCAAGCGACTTGCCAACAATCGCGCCATAACGGCCTCTAATCAACTGTGGGAGACTGACATTAAGTATGGATGGGTCCAAGGCGAGCAACGGTTCTTCTTCCTTATGAGCATCTTAGATGTGTTTGATCGCGCCGTAGTTACTTATCACATTGGATTGACGTGCGAAGCGAAGCATCTCGTTCAGATCATGCAGGAAGCACTGATGAAACGTCAGCTCTTTGACAAGGCAGAAAAGCCTGTCATTCGTTCGGACAACGGTCCGCAATTTATTAGCAACCTGTTTGAGGAAGCTTGTAACGAGTTTGTCATGATTCACGAGCGCATCCCGCCAAAAACGCCGAATAAAAACGCGCATATCGAATCGTATCATTCGATCATAGAGGCGGAGTGCTATCAGCGGCATGAGTTTGAAACATATCCACAGGCCTATGAAGTCGTAAGTCAGTTTATACAAGATTATAATCGTATCCGCATCCACGGCAGCATTTACGATTTGTCCCCGTATGAATATATGGAAGCGGTGAAACAAGGCACTGTGAAGCCAAAGCAGATTAAGGTTTAATCTTAAGCCGCTATAAGTAAAGAAAGGAGCAACACGCATGAACGAGTACAGCCAACAACTACAAGACGGAATCGACGAGATGGAAGCAACCATCGAACGTCTGCGTGAAGAGATTCAACACCTTAAAGAGCAACGCGATGCCCTAGAGAAGGGCAATTTAGAACTTTATCGAAATCTAACCGAGCCTGACTTTTGATTGCGGGTCTCCCCCGAAGTGTGGAGAAGAACGTCAATTCGGGCGAAAAACAAAGCAAATTAACGAAATTCTACATCTGATATCGAATAAGAGGTGTATTGTCCTGTCCAGCCTGTCCATAGCGATGGCGAAACCAGGAGGGGCCACAATTGTCGCGAAGTCCGATTTCTGAGTTTCTCTGCCGCGCGGTGATTCGGCTGTGACCGTCTTCCGTCTTTCCCCATCTCTCCTTAGGCATGTCCGAGTCATCCTGAGCGAGAGCCTTTATAAACGGCCAGCTCGCTGAGATGATAGCGATTCCCATCACCAGGCCACGCATCATTTTCTCCTGAAGTCGGCAGGGCACAAATGCTGGCGCGAGCTATCTATGCAGAATCGGAGCGCTCTCGCTTGCTGTACGTTAGGTGAGGCTCCGTCACAACGCAATCCCGCGCCTTGTGTCGCGCGCGCCAATGTCCCGTCCGGGTCCGACAGCGGCTATGGGCGGGCTTCGCAAGTTTCCGACAGAAATGTAATCCAGTGTAACTGTTACGCAACAGTTTAGCCTAGGCGACATGCTGAGCCGACTTTCGCCCCCGATGTGAAGGCGAGCTTCCGGTGTCGGCCAGGAGCGGCCAATCGATCGAGTGCGGTAATGACCTTCGAGTGTCGGCTCCAGTCAGCTTTCCGCCGTCTGGTTCGAATCCCCGGGGCTTCCCTGGTAGGAAAGTATGCGTCGGCAAATCTGATTCAACACGTTGCCTTCTTGACACCGTTGCTAGGCCGATTTATCAGGATGGCGCTCGTAATAACGTGAAAGAGATGATCCCCCCGTGGCGCGAATCCGGGCTGGCCGACGAGCCAGCCGAGCGCCGACATCAGGGCGAACAGGTCGACCCCATCCATATCGGCGCGCGCAGTTCCCTCGGCCTGAGCGCGGAGCAGTAGTCGCGCGCCCGCTGACCGCACCGCTGAGCTTGAAGCGTGAAGCGCGGAGTCCGGGTCCGCGTGGGCGCTCGCCAACAAGGCGCAAACGCCGCTATAGCTATGAACGAATGCCACCCCTTCGCGAAACCAGGACACCAGCGCTTCGTCAGGTGGATTCGACGTTTCGAGTTCGGCTGCCTGCTGCATCAGTGCGTCCACATTCATACGCAGCAACGCTTCGAACAAGGCTTCTCGCGTCGGGAAATGGCGAAGCAGTGTGGCCAACCCGACGTCGGCCCGGCGGGCGATATCTCGCATGGACGCGTCGGCACCATGCTCGGTGACGACGTCACGCGCGACTGCAAGTAGATGGCTGTAATTTTTTCTGGCGTCGGCTCGCATAAATCGCCTTGACAATGGCTGCTCGGTAATCTCGCCCAGTGGGCCGGCTTCGCCCGTGACAGCGCTCGCTCGGAAATATTTTCTAGAATCTGAGTACTGGCCGCTGTATTCTTCGTTAATGCGACCTAATAAAAAGTCTATAGAAACCCCAAAAAGAGTGGCAATCTTATCGATCGTTTCCTTCCTTGGTGTTCTGCCTTTTTTGTCAGACTCGTATCCAGCTATGGTAGATCTAGATATTTTCAATCGTTCTGCAGCTTGCTCCTGCGTCCATCCTCGCTCTTCACGAAGCATTTTAAATCTCTCGGCGAATGTAGCCACCTAAATCACCCCTATTAATATATTACATTATAAATGTTCCTTTTGGAAACATTCTATCAAATATTATTGCTAATGTTCCGAAAGGGAACTATAATCAAATTGGATTTAATTTTTTATGGCGTCGTCTCGCATAAATCGCCTTGACAATGGATCACTGATCCATATATGATGAACCTGTATCTGAATCAGTGATCCACAAGATACAGCACATTTGTGCAAATGGGAACCGAGACACTGTCGGACATCACGAAAGGGGAAAGAAGTCATGGGAAAACTTGAAGGTAAGGTTGCAGTCATCACGGGTGGATCGAGCGGCATGGCGCTGGCGAGCGCCATGCGGTTCGTTGAAGAAGGCGCCTATGTTTTCATCACGGGCCGGAGGCAGGAGGCGCTCGACGAGGCCGTCAAGCTGATTGGCCGGAACGTGACCGGCGTGCGCGGCGACTCGGCCAATCTCGACGACCTCGACCGCCTGTTCGATACAGTAAAGCGGGAAAAGGGCAAGATCGATGTCCTATTCGCGAGCGCTGGCACGGGCGAAGCCGGCCCACTGGGCGAGATTAGCGAGCAGCACTTCGATGCGACCTTCGGCCTGAATACGCGCGGAACGCTGTTTGCGGTCCAGAAGGCGTTGCCGCTGTTCAACGATGGCGGATCGATCATCATGACCGGGTCAGTTACTTCGGTGAAAGGTTTTCCTGGTTTCGGCGTGTATGCGGCGAGCAAGGCGGCGTTGCGCTCATTCGCACGCACTTGGCTCAACGAACTGAAGGGCAGGAATATCCGGGTGAACGTGCTGAGCCCGGGGCCGATCGCCACACCGATGCAGGACCAAGCTATCGACGAGGAGACGAAGCGGATGTTCGAATCCCTGATCCCGCGGGGAAAGATGGGCCGTCCTGAGGAAATTGCGACGGCCGCGCTGTTTCTTGCTTCAGACGATTCGAGCTTCGTGAATGGGGTGGATTTGTCTGTCGACGGCGGCTTATCAGCCATCTGAGATCACGCCGAAAAGCGTGTGGGGGGTCTGTCAACTTGACGAAGATGATCCGAGTTGTGTCGATAAGTATGGAATCCTGATTAATAAGCGGGATTTATTTCGGTGATTGTCCAGCGGGTATTGTCTCGCGTGGCGCATCGCGGGCAACGGTCCCTCACGCCCGGTTACCAATTAACATGGGTCCGTGGTTGATCAAAACGTCCCCTGAATGGAGAGTTAACATGAGCTATTCGATTATTGGCTTTGGCGCGGTAGGCCAAGCACTCGCCCGAGCATTTGCAAGAAAGAACATCGATGTGACCGTCGCCAGCCGGCGCCCTCCCGTGACGTTGATACAGCAGGCACGAGCGATCGGCCCCACCGTTGTCCCTAGGACGCTGCAGGATGCAATCGCGTCCGACACGATCTTCCTGGCGATTCCGTTTTGGGAACATCGCGAAGTCGCGAAGCAGATCACAACCTGGCAGGGCAAGACGATCATCGACGCGACAAATACAAATGCTCCCGTTGAAGACCTGGATGGTCAGCCGTCGTCCGCAGTTGTCGCCAAAGCGTTTACCGGCGCCAGGTTCGTAAAGGGCTTTAACCATCTGCCCGCTGCCGTTCTGGCCGCTGATCCGAGCGTGAATGGCGGCAGCCGCGTCGTGTTTTTGTCAAGCGACGACGAAAATGCGGTGGCGCCGGTCGCGGTTCTGGCCGAACAACTCGGTTTCGCGCCGATTGCGCTAGGACCGCTCAAGGATGGCGGCTCGCTCGTCCAGGCCAGGGGCAATACCTGGGCTGAACTGATCTTCCAGGATCTCGTCAAGTTCAAATAGCGGCGCGTAACAACAAAGTCACAGCCGCCACGCGCATAGCCAAACGCGTGCTGGTGATCTGACCGAGATTCAGTTAGTGCTTCTGCGCGGGTGCATCATGGCCGCTAGACTCGCCGGATACCACTCGAAATATGTATCATGTAATAATGCTTAACGATTGTTCGTTCAACATGAAGGACTATTCAATGACAATAGGTGCATAAAAAGGCGTGCCATTAAGCCAATGTCATTAAGTATGGCGCAAGGCTAAAAATCAAGAAAAAGAGCAGGTTATCGAAAAGATAGCCCGCTCTTTTTTTGGTGTCTATTTAGCCCCTATTTGAACTTGGACAGTACACCCCTTACTCCGATACAATAATATTGAGGCGGAGGGGAACGAAATGAAGAAGAAACAGTATGATCTAAATTTCAAGAAGATGATGGTTGCCAAGGGGAAGGAAATCGGCAACATGACCGCTATAGCAAGACAACATGAGCTTGATCCAAAGATGGTATTGCGATGGGCCAGAGAATTTAATCTTGAGTTTCCGCTGTGGACGAAGCACATCCATCCGCTTGCATAGACGGTAAACTTTCTTCTTGTTAATTTTCAGTTGATGGCGGCGGCTTAAAAGCACGGTCAGTTTACGATAGCCGTAGTTCGCGCCTTCGCCTGCTAAGAACTCCATGATCCATTCACAAATCTGCTCATCACTGATTGGCTCACCATCTTGTGTATAAGATAAACCAGGTGCAGGGCGGCGAGAAACAAAGCAAATTAACGAAATTCTACATCTGATATCGAATAAGAGGTGTATTGTCCTGAATTAGGGTGTTTAACCGCCTCGGCATGGTGAGCATGAGTGCTCAGGGTAAAATCAACTTTCTTTGGGTCCGATCCTAAGCATCGCAACCAAGGATTAGGATGCGCCCTCCTTCATAGAGCAGCAGAGATCCAAAAGATTGAGAAGGTGTACATTTGTCTGTCCGACAATGACTCTCTTGAAGGCTTTATCCAAAAAATAGGTCTCTCGAAAGACCCCATTGAGCAATATGAAATGTGTATGCCGCTTCAACGATAATGGTTCACCACATTTAAATCAAAAAGAAGGTCGATCATGTTGTACAATGACCAACCTTCTTCCTATCCATGCTCCCCCGCTTGATCCACCTACATCTATCATTTCTGAGAACGATTGATATACTCTGATTTGACCAATGCGCACATGTAAAGATCATCATATTTCCCGGACGTAAATTCATATTGGGAGAGGAGCCCTTCTTGCCGAAAGCCCGTCTTTTCAAGCAAACGCAAGGATTGTGCATTCTCTGGCTCTACTAGCGCCTGAATGCGGTTCAATGAGAGGGTATTAAACCCATAGTCGATTACAGCTGCAAGTACCTCCGACATTAACCCTTGGCCCCAATAGGCTCTGGACAATTCATAGCCCATTTCTGCCCGGTGATGACGTTGATCCCAGTTATGAAATCCGCAAGAACCGATGATTTTACCTTCATTTGTTTGAATAGCCCAGCGGATTCCCTGATCTGTCTCAAAAATCCGATCATACCAACTGATCTCATCCAGTGCATCCTGTTCAGACTCAAACGGGCTCAGTCCATAAAACTTCATAACCTGCTCATCTGAAAAGTATTCCAACATGTCCTTGCTGTCCGTCACTACCATTTTTCGTAATAAGAGACGTTCGGTCGTTATAACCGGAAACTCACCTTTCACATTCTCACCTCTTGCCGCCTTGTTCACTTTTGCCAGTTTTTCTTGCATACCTATGCTTCCTGAGTCTATCGTTACTTTCTTCTTCCAATTATAGAGTAAATGAGAGGAAGGGATATTTATAGTGATTTCTTTGTTTATAGAATGTTTTCCTAAACATGGATTGTAAAATGACCGTTAATATAAGGAGTATGTTTTTAATTATTAAGAAGAGGTGTATTTTTTGGACGAACAGCACGTATCACACAATCCGCAGGAAACTGCAAGACAGATGTACATTCGGCATGGTCAAAATTATGGGGCAGACACCAACAGGATGGCCGAAATATCAAAAACGTACGGGAATTCTACTCTGTATAGACGGTGGGGAGCAACGGTTTTTGATTTCATATTTTTTTTATTCGGGTATATTTGTTTTTTTATTTCTGTCATTCAAATAACGGATAGATGGTTTTTGCCTTTAGCGATTGCATCCCGTTGTATTCTCCTTATTGCTTTCTTCAGCTATTATTTGCTTTTGGAAGGTTACACAGGCTATACGCTTGGTAAGTTCGTTTTTCGTATTAAGGTGGTTAACGGGGAAGGAAAGCCTCCTGGTTTTCTTAAATCACTCATTCGTACGCTGCTCAGGCTAATAGACACCAATCCGTTGCTAATGGGTGGGATACCTGCTGGTATCAGCGTGTTAGTGACTGCATCAAGACAACGAATTGGTGATTTAGCTGCAGGTACATATGTTGTAAAGGTACGGGATTTAGAGTCGATTAGCAAAAAGACAATGAAACGTTCGCTATTTATATTTTTTACCGCAATGGTGATCTTGGGAGCCTCGTTTGTAAATGCTATTTTTATACTGGCAAATAGCTATGTGCCTCCTGAAGCCCTGGTGAGCAAGAAAGAGCAAAGCTATGTAAGTAAAGATGGACGGTTTCAAATCACGGCCCCACTGGACTGGTCAACAGACCCGGACCGTGAAGGAAAAGCAGGGATTGCGATATTCAATCCGTACATTCAAAAGTCCGTTGTGGTACTATCCCACTCAAAAAAGCAATTGGGCAATATAACTCTTCAACAGTATGGTAAGAAAGCTGAAAATAACTTAACCAAAGAGTGGAACCTGTCCAGTGTAGGACCTGTCTCTAACACAACCATTCATGGATATCCTGCCCTTGAGTTCACGATTAAAGGCAAGAAAGATGTGGACAAATATGTCACCCATGTAGCGATTATTAAGACCGAAAAGAATTACTACCAGGTGCTTGGATATGCACCAGCGTCTAAAGACGGCCGTTTAAAGAAAGAACTGCACGACATTACCTATAGCTTCCGCGAGGTTCATCATTAGACTGCGTGGCTGGCAATAAAAAGGGTAAGACAGAAAAAGCAGGTTACTCCTTAAGAGCAGCCTGCTTTTTGGTGCTTGTTACCTGATATATAAACTAAACTTTAAAAATCACATGGGAAACTGAGCAGGTGCGATAAGTACTGAATGAGGTTGACGTTTCACTTAAAATTAAAATTAAATATTGGTAATCCGTGCGCATAATCAACTTCTATAAATACACTTTCAAAATCGACTATATATTTCAAATCTTTTTTTAAGGTTTCTTTTGTTGGGCGTTCTAATTCTAATGCATAGGAGAAAAGCTCTAAAAAATCTGCATCTAAACCATGACCATTCGATTTATATTTTATATGATCTACATCTTCCTTTTTAACAAGTATAAAATCTGAATTATTGATAGTCTCTACAATACGTTTTTTTTCTACATGGTTAACTAAATTATCCTCATCTCCTTGAAAAGATAAAACCTGCGTATTTCCATTAAAATCTTTATAAAGCGTCTCTAAGTTTAAGTCTTGCTTATTTCGCACTATTTTCTTCGCAAAATAGTCAAATTCATAAACAAACGTTGAATTTCCCATAGTCTTATATAAAACTCTAATATCGGATAAATATGCCGGCTCTATCCAAGCCGAGTTGTCTATCAAATATGAAAACAAAGTAGGTGCTAACCTATTGCTTAAGTGTAATAGGTATGCCCCATGAGAGTGTCCGTATCCAATAATTCTATTGGACTTAAATGTTAAACCATTTCCATTTAGTATGATTTTAACCGACTCTACAGCGCTGATAATATCTACTGCCTGCATATAACTCATATCATTAAATTCCTCTATGCTTTCATCTATATCAGCAATCACAGAAACTAGAATATTTTTTTCAGACAATATATTTAGTAAAATAGAAGAGTCTTTATTTATTCTCTCCATTTCATCTATCGTAAGTACACTTCGTAAAATCTGAGGATTTTTAAACTTGTAGTTTACTGATGATTGCATATATGAACTACCAAAATAATTACACTGAATCGTTACCATATTGTATTTGTCAGCAAATAGTTCCCTCATTTTCATGTAAACTTTAGAATCAATATTACCGCCGAACCCAGGGACGAAAATAATCAATCCCGTGTTTTCATTAACTCCATTTTGTGGGATAGAAAAGTCAATTCGTAGTTCTCGATTAGACTTACCTGTGTATATATTATGATGTGCTGGAATATTAATACTATGTTGTTCTGACATACTTATTTATTCCCCCATTTAAATATTAAAGGCTCATTTCATCAAATAATTTCGACCAATAGGTACATCAGCATATCAAGACAAAGATTTTCTGATTAAATCCCCATATCGTATTCTTCTAATATTCTGATTAAAACACAAAAGGCCCACAAGCGGGTCATCTTTTTTTCAAAATGTCCTTTTTGTGGGCACGGTTATACTTTTGCCTACAACTATACTCTCCTCCGTAGATTACAACTCAATACTAAAATATATAACATCGTCTAATGGATTATCATAATACGCTGCAATTTCACATCTATGATAAAATTGACTGACATGTTCAGCGACCTGCCTTATCATATTGTTCAGATGCACAATAAATTGGAAACCCTTTCATAAAGGTAGTGTATTAAAATATACTATATCACTATAGATAAAGGAGGAATCGCAGACTGTTCCAGCTCTCCGAAAAACAAGCCCAAGACATCGTAGACAAAATGATGAAGGATATTCCATACAATATCAATATTATGAATGAACGAGGCATCATCATTGGCAGCGGCGAAAGCGAACGGGTTGGAACTGTTCACCAAGGAGCTGTTCATGCGCTCGAAACCGGGAAAATGATTGAAGTATGGCAGGACGGCCACTATGAGAAAAAGGGGACCAATGAGCCCATCGTCATTCATCATGAACGAGTCGGTGTTATTGGCATTACGGGCAATCCCGATGAAGTGCGGCCTTTTTGCAATATCGTCAAAACCACGGTATCGCTCCTGATCGAGCAGCGAATCTCTCTGGAGCATCTGGCCCACGAAGCTAACCGTAAAAAATCCGTGCTGGAAATGCTGTTGAATCATCAGGGAGCCTATACCCTAAAAATAAAAAAAGAAGCGACTCAATATCACATTGATTTGCTTCTAAAAACTTCGGCGGTATATGTAAAGTATCTTCCTGACGACCCGGCTAATTTAGCCGAACTGTCCAATATATTCATGCAGCATCCGTCCTTTCGTATGGAGGAGAACAGCTATCTCATCCTGATGCAAAATCAGGAGGTGACAGACAAGCTGCTGGAGCCGCTTGTGCGTAGCCACCCCCATGTGCTGATTGCCGTCAGCAGACAAGAGCATAACATTGCGGATTGTTATTTGCAGGCCAAGTCAGCCATGAATGTTTTACTGGCTCTGCGCCCGCCCGTGCAGATAATCTCTTTTGCAGAAGTCGAATTTTGGGTCAAACTGAGCCAATCTAACCTGACGAACACGATCCATCTGGTCACTAAACTGGAAGACACCGTGGATTTGCTGGATACGCTGCGAAGCTTTATTAACCATAACGGCAGTGTGTCCCTCACCGCAGACGAATTAAATATTCACCGGAACACGCTGCAATACCGCCTGAAGCGCATCCATACCTTAACGGGTAAAGATCCCCGAAATCTCCTTCAACTTTTTGAGCTTACGCACGGCTTATTGGCACTGTATCAATGAACTGCTGTATTATGCCAGATCATTTTTCGGTAAAAATAACATATTTCCGCTCGCCGTCACTCCCGAATTTCTCAGCCAATCTCCTTTGGCTAAGATCGGGATTGCAGGCGAGCACTCGTATTATATCGTATTTGTATTATGCCGTTTTATGTTACCTCGCTTATCGATTGTTCATTTCTCGCCGAATTGAAGCACCCTTGCGATATTCTCACACGTACGCTCTACGTTTTGCGGCCCTTCTACCAACAGCTTATCCAGCTCCGAGGCTCCCGGCACGATGCCGAACACCGCATCTATTCCTTCCTTGTACAACGTATCGATCCCTTCCCCGATATAGCCAGCGACTGCAATGACCTTTTTGCCGGATTGTTTGGCAGCCTGAGCTACCCCATATGGAGTTTTCCCGAATTTGGTCTGAAAATCAATGCCGCCTTCCCCCGTAAAAACGATATCCGCCTTCGCCAGCTTTTGCTTTAACCCGGTGTATTCGATCACAATTTCAATGCCTTTTTGCAGCGCTGCCTGAGTAAAAATCAACAGTCCCGCACCCAATCCACCTGCTGCTCCCGCGCCAGGAAGATCGCGCACATCCTTGCCCAGCTGTCGCTTCACCACCTCCGCGTAATGAGCAAGATTGGCATCCAATTGCTGCGCCATCTCCGGTGTTGCCCCTTTTTGCGGACCGAATACATGAGATGCTCCATGCGCTCCGCACAACGGATTCGTCACATCGCAGGCTACAATCAATTGTACCTGCTGCAAGCGGTCATCCAGAGATGAAATATTAATACTGGCCAGTTCTCCCAGACTGCCCCCGCCGCGTGGAAGAGTGTTCCCTTTTGCATCAAGAAATCTGGCACCCAGCGCTTCCGCCATTCCTGTACCGCCGTCATTCGTCGCGCTTCCACCAATACCAATAATAATCTTTCGAATCCCCTGATTCAGACACTCACGGATTAGCTCACCCGTACCGTAAGTTGTTGTCTTTAGCGGATTTTTGTTATCCTTATTGACCAGATGAATTCCGCTGGCGGATGCCATCTCAATTGCTGCAGTGGTGCCGTCTCCCAGCAAGCCGTATGCAGCAGTTACAGGTTCTCCAAGCGGTCCGGTCACCTCGATATAACGAATCTGCCCGCCTGTCGCATCCACCAATGACTGTACCGTTCCTTCACCGCCGTCCGCCATAGGGACGTGGACATAATTTGCGGCCGGATAGACCTTGCGCAGTCCTTTTTCCATCGCGATACACACTTCTTTGGCTGTCATACTTTCTTTAAAGGAATCCGGTGCCAGCACAAATGTCTTCTCTCTCATCTTCTCACCTCATCATCAATGTTAAAGTAAAAATCCATATATCAATGTCGCCACAATCGTCATCGTTCCACCCACAATAGCTTCATAAGGGATGAGTCCCATCCGTTGTTTAATACTCATTTTCATGCTGTCTGCCGTGACGTGAAAATAGTTGCCTTGTGGCAAGGAGTCGATGACCGTAGCCCCTGTATGCACCATCACAGCTGCGGCCAACGGGGCCGTCCCCATGTTCAGAATAGCTTCCCCAAACGAGCCTGTCGCCAAAATAACTCCCGTTGAGGTCGACGCTGTGGCAGCCGCCATCAGAATACCTGCAAGCGGTGCCAAAAATGTGCCAGAAACTCCCGAGGCTTCAATCAAGCCAACCACCTGAGTAGACAAGTTGGAAGCAGAGATCAGACCCGCAATCCCGCCTGCACCGATCAAAATCAGCACGGTCGCCGTCATTTTATTCAAACCGGAGGCCGAATATTTTAAAATATTGCGTCCTTGCCCCATTGCCAGCATACCCACAATCCCGGCAATCGGCAAAATGTACATCGCGTCCACCTTGAAACTCGACAGCGCTTCAATACCGGAAATGGAACCAATCGGATTAATCATCAGCAAAATAACAGCTACCAACGGAGCTACAATTGCCCGTCCCAGCGCCGGGTACTTCGAAGTATCGACATCACTGTCCATCGTATCCTGGTCGGATACCTTCACACCTTTGGTTTTCAACATAGACGCAACCAGAACGGTCACGATTAAACCACATATCGCAGGAACCACACCTGCCAGCATAACATGGCTTAAATCCAGATTGAATCCACGTGCCGCCGCAATCGTATTGGGATTCGGTGAGATGATGTTACCCGCCTTTCCGCCTCCCGATAAGGCCAGCAGGAGCGCCAGCTTGGAAATCCCCATTTTGTTCCCGACCGACAACGCAATAGGTGCCACGATCAGCACTGCGACCGGAATAAATACGCCTACCGCCGTAATAATCATCGTTGCCAAGGCTAGTGCAAGAATTGCTTTGCTACCGCCGAACTTTTTTACAATAGCCTGCGCAATCGTCTCCGCCGCCCCGGACTCCATCATCACACCTGCCAATACCCCTGCGGCGAGCACACGAATGACCGTCCCCATCACACTTTGCGTACCGCTAATCAACACACTAATGGTCTGCTCTAAATTGGCTCCGCCCAATAAAGCGCCTACAATGGCTCCCAAAAACAAAGCGTAAACCGGATTCAGCTTTCTTAATATCAGAATAATCGCAATAGCCAGCCCTGCCAGAGCTCCTATCCAACTAATCGTCAACCCTTCCATCTGCCTAACCCCCCGGGCAATTTTTGATTACGCTTTCATTATATCGATTACGGAGGGTGAAAAATATTGAAGAACGGACGAAATTGATTGTGCATTTGCACATACAAAAAGCCCATATCCCCTTTCAGGAATCTGGACTTTGAATACCCTTCAAAAAAAGACTGGTTTGCATATGTTCTACTTGGACCACTATATATTTTATCTCACTTTTGAACGATTGAGCTAACTGTTTCTGTTGTACCTTTTGCCTCACCATGTCCTGCACCAAACAGGTTCAGCACCACCACGCCAATAACAATTAAAGAAATGCCTACGATACTTCCTGTATTGATTTTTTCTTTCCAAATCAATACTGAAATAAGCGTTGTAGCAACAGCTCCTACACCTGACCAGATTGCATAAGTCATATTTAAAGGGAGCGTTTTGAGAACCAAAGAGAGAAAAAAGAAGGAAATAAAAAACGCGACAAATGTAAATAAAGTCGGGTACAGTCTGGTAAAGCCTTCTGAAGCTTTAAGCATTGAAGTTCCAATAAGCTCACCAATAATAGAGATTACCAAGAAAAGATAGGCCATTATTCATTCTCCTTTCAGCATTTTGCATCATTCGATTCCCAACGCTTATGGGATTTATGCAAAATGCTCCTTTATATATGTCTTTAATTCCTCCGTAATTTTCTTCCGTAGTTCTTCATTCGGAGGAGCTAACCCGAACATTTCCGCAAACCACAAACCGTCTATAACTAATCGGACCATTGTAGAACGAATCGGATCCAATTCATCGTTTTCGATTTTATTTTGGATATTAGCATACTCGTCCTGAAGTAGTTTTAGCATTTGAGGGTTAGTAAAATGAGCGGCAGAGAGAGCTGTATACAGGTCACTTACGTCCCGATCTCCAGAAAATGATGAATTCATATAAGCGCGAGTCCATCTTCCTTTAGAATGCATATCACTTTCTGCTCTCTCATTAAATTCGGTTACAAAGCTGCTCGACAGTTGCTCGACCATGCCCAGAATCAATTCATCTTTATTCGGAAAATGATAAAGTAATCCTCCCTTACTTATTCCCGCCTTCTTGGCAACCGCTTCTAAAGTTAATTTTTCTACTCCTTCTTCGTGTACAATTATGGAAGCCGCTTTAAGAATTAATTCTTTTTTTAATGCTGTTTTAGTTGTATTCATTTTTATCACCACCCATTTTATCATACCGTCCAGACGGTTTTATTTCAAGTAGATTAAAATTTTGCATTTAGTAATAGCCAAGTTTGCTCTATGTATTCGTACATATAGGTTAAAAAGAAAAAAGCCTTGGGAGCACATCATTTCACCCAAGGCTTAAGCTTTAAAGTCGCTCAAAGCATTCTACAAAAGACTTAGTCAAGTAAACGTCTCCCCCATCCCAGATGCTCAGCAAAAGTCCCACATCTGTTTTTTTGCATCGCCATTGGACTAGCTGCCCAGATATTGTCTCAGCCATTGGAGCGCGGGACGTTCCGAACCGTTCGAGTTCAGCAGATGTGTATTCGATATCCAGGTTTGCCCCTGGATGTATCCCCAGAGCGTAACTCCCTTCACCGCGGAATGCTGCCATAATACCGGGAATTTCTCCTTGTATCTGGCAAGCTGGGTGTTGTCGTCGCCAGTCATATCCAGCTCCGACACATAGATTGGCAATCCTGTTGCCGATAGCTTGTTCAGTACAGTGTTCATCGTGTTAACTGAGACGGTGTCCATACTGAACTGGTGGCATTGAATTCCAATTCCGTCAATTAAGCCTCTACTCTTGAGCTGATTAATAATATTGACGTATTGGTCGGTTAATGAAGGATCGTTGATAATTCCATATTCATTTATAAGTAGCTTGGCATTCGGAAAAGCTTGTCTGGCCTGTTGGAACGACCATATTACCCAATCCCATCCGGTCGACCCGTCACCACCAATGGCATTGCGGAAGGACGACTTCTGATGCAGTGGCTCATTCACCACATCTACAAACGCCGCATTCGGATAGCGCTGACCGGCAGCTTGAATCCACTGCGTCACTTCCACCTTCTGATCAGCAGCCGACAATCCGCCAATCCATCCTGGCTCCTGGGCGCCCCATACCAGGGTGTGAAACTTGAATGGGAAGCCATTATTACGGGCATAATTGTAGGCGGTATCCGCCTGCGACCAGTTCATATTGTTACGGCTGCCTTCAACCGAGCCCCACTTGGTTGAATTCTCCGGCGTCACCTGATTCCAGTACGTTCCGTAACTAGGAGGGACACTGCCGGCAATGACATTCCCGAGGAATTTGCTTCCCTTCGCCAGACCAGCATCAGCCTGATTCACCAGAACAGACGATAACAACACACCTGCCAACGCCAAACTGCTCACCAACTTGCCTGCTTTAAGCCTCAACATCAAATCTCCTCCTTACACGTATTAGGTTTAATATCTTCAAAGAAATAAAACGCTTACATTCCCAATTATAATAATGAGTGGTTATTTTCTGCTACGTGTGAAAATAAAGACTTAACCCAAAAAACTTTACATCATTGCGGGACAGCCAAACATCTGCAATCCTTTGCTATACATCGTTTCAATTAAATCTAAGCGAAAAATTGCTTTTGCAGTCTGTAACGACAAGATTGGGGAATATTCGATATGTATTAGAGTGAATCTGGATATAGAGTATACTATATAAGTATAAGTTAGATGCACGATGACATTCTATACGTATAGGTATTCCAAATACAGCGCAGAAGAGGTTGAAAATGAGTCAGAAGCATTTTTCAGATTATCCATTAAGTGAAGAAATCGTGAGAGCGCTGGATAGTCTAGGCTATGAGACGCCAACAGAAGTTCAGACGAAAGTCATTCCAGTTGCGCTTGAGAAGAAGGATCTTGTTGCCAAATCACAAACAGGTAGCGGCAAAACAGCATCATATGGTATTCCACTCTGTGAGCTAGTAGATTGGAATGAAAATAAGCCCCAAGCTTTAATCCTGACGCCAACCCGTGAACTCGCGCTACAGGTCACCGAAGACATCACGAATATTGGACGCTTTAAGCGGATAAAAGCAACGCCCCTTTATGGGAAACATCCTTTTCATATTCAAAAGGCCGAGTTAAAACAAAGAACACATATGGCTGTAGGTACGCCAGGACGTGTACTGGACCATATTGAACGAGGCACGCTATCGTTAGATCGGATGGCCTATCTCGTTATTGATGAGGCTGATGAAATGCTGAATATGGGCTTTATCGAGCAAGTTCAGTCGATCATTCAGGCCCTGCCTAGTGACCGGGTTACGATGTTATTCTCCGCTACTTTTCCTGAGGATGTAGCCAGACTGTCACACAAGTATATGAACGATCCTGTTGAAATTGAAATAAAAGCAGCCGGTATAACTACAGCTACAATTGATCACTCTTTGATTCAGGTGGCGGAGGCGGACAAGTTGGTATTACTTCAAAATCTGCTCATTGTTGAGAATCCTGAGAGCTGCATTATTTTCTGCCGTACGCAGGAAAATGTAGATAAACTATTCAGAGCCTTGGCTGATCTGGAGTATCCGTGTGATCGTATTCATGGGGGGATGGAGCAGGAGGAGCGTTTCGAGGTGATGAATGCGTTCAGAAGGGGACAATTTCGTTACTTGATTGCGACTGATGTAGCTGCTAGAGGTATTGATATCACGAATATCACCCATGTCATTAACTATGATATTCCCCTTGAGAAGGAAAGCTATGTTCATCGTACAGGACGTACGGGACGTGCAGGCAAGACGGGGAAAGCCATTACCTTAGTTACGCCTAAGGATGACAGACGATTAGCCGATATTGAAGCATACATTGGATTCGCGATTCCGAAAGTAAAGGCTCCCTCAGAAGAGGCTGTTGATCGCCGTAGAGAAGATTTTGAACAGAAGCTACATGTCAGAACTGTACTTAAAAAAGACAAGCGCGAGCAATTAAACCAACAGATTATGAAGTTGAATTTTAATGGTGGCAAAAAAAAGAAACTTAGAGCCGTAGACTTTGTTGGAACCATTGCTAAGCTTGACGGGGTAACCGCAGACGATATCGGGATCATTACGATTCTTGATCATGTAACCGATGTTGAGATTTTGAATGGTAAGGGTCCACTTGTAATGGAGATTATGAAGAATACGACCGTAAAAGGTAAACTGTTAAAGGTACGCAAGGGAAATAAGTAGAGACTACACGGTATAAAAGAGGGCTAGGAGAAAGGCGCTATAGACGCACCTTTCCTCTAGCCATTTTAATTAACGAGGTCAGTTGTTCCTGCTCACAGATACCAAATATTCCCTAATTTCCTGTTCTATCCGGGATCTTATCTGATCTACAAGGTGGACATCCATCGTCGCCGCATAGATTTCCTTTAACTCATCCCGTAAGGACTTAGCTTGTGTCAGATGCTGTATGGATTGCTTCATGGCTTTAGAGTATCGCTCTTTAATGTCGGCAATAGCATCCGAATGCGCTTCATCTGTGCCGGTCTGTATACATCGCGAATACATATCAACGATTTCATCGGTGGCGTGGACGGGCTCGTACTCATGCGGTGCCGTGCTGTCGAAAATAGCAAACCCAAGCTCTCGCACGATAATCATATCGAGACTGTTCGGATCGAAGCCACAATGGTAGATTTCGATATCAAAGCCACGTTGTATTCCTTCAGCCGCTAATTTCTTTAACAGAGTAGATTTACCGGATCCGGCGCGGCCTTTAACCAGATACCTCTTTAAGCCCGCGGTCAAATTAGGGACGTAATCAACAGCCCCCTTCGGCGTAGTCGCACCTAGAAAACGACGGTCTACCCGACTTACTCTCTCCAGTTTCCGATCACCATAGAGGAGTTCAATATACTCCTGGGTCAGTTCATCAGCTAATTGGAAATTCATGCTGGCTATATATATGGTTTCCCATTCGTCGTGAATACGAAGTGCTTCGGCAAAGCCGGAATAGGCTTGGTTATGTGCTTGCGTGATCTGTTCGGTCAAGCTGTCGATTTCTTGCTTCTGCAGATTCAACTGAAGCCTATCGGCTGCCTGCTCTACATCCACGTGTACGATGACTGTCTCAGGCAGTTCGGGCTCAATGACATGTGGTGCCGTTCCATCCACGATTCCTGCTTTTAACTTGGGTATAATTACTCCGTCCAACGAATCGTTATCCGCTGCGCAATGGAGAATCCATATCTCATAGCCTTGCTGTGCCATATGCTCTCCAATTTCTCGAATAAGCCTTGATTTCCCCGTTCCAGGGCCTCCTTTTAAGACAAACAAACGTGTTAATCCTTGAAGTGACGAATTATACAGGTTAGCAAATCCTTCAGCCGTATTGCCGCTGGCATAGAAATTAAGGATCGTTCCGTCCATAATCACTCACCTTTCTGGGCTAATGTCATGCTTCATGCTCCATTGTATTAATTTTCTACGGAAAAGGTGCCTTTCATTCCCTACCATCTTTGATAACTGAGGAATTTGCAAAAATCCTGAACTGTGTATTACAAAGGAGCTATCTCCCAAGTCGTTTCAGACCTTTGGAGACAGCCCCTGGATTATTTAAGGATTAAGCGCTCTTGCAATGGCGTCCACATAACTTTGGCTGGCGCGCTGGCTTACTTCCGCTTGCGGAACCATCCCTTCAAAGCTGTGGAATGTGCCGGGATACAGATGAAATTCGACGTCTACACCCGCTTGAGCAAGACGTGCCACATATTCGATCGTCTCATCTCGGAACAGATCGAGCTGGCCTACGCACGTATAGGTCGGCGGTAGCCCCGCCAAGCTTTCCGCTCTCGACGGGACCGCATGTGGGGACACCTCGTTATCTTCGGTACGATCGCCCAAGTACATGTTCCAGGCCGCCAAATTGTTCGTCCGGTTCCATGTTGCATTATCGGCCGTAATTTCATGGCTTGACGCCGTAATATTGCGGTCGTCGATCATCGGATACAGCGGCATTTGGAAGACGAGGGCTGGCCCGCCTTTGTCGCGAACCATTAAAGCAAGCGCTGCGGTCAAACCGCCGCCCCCGCTTGCACCGGCAATCGCGATCCGATCCAAGTCGATGCCCAGCAGCTCAGCTTCGCCCGTCATCCACGTCAAGCCGGCATAACAGTCATCGATGGCAGCTGGGTAGGGGTGCTCGGGAGCAAGTCGATAATCGACCGATACGACGACGCATTTAGCCGCCTGCACGAAGCGTTCGCACAAAGCCGTCCATATCAGGATGCCCCATCACATAGCCTCCCCCGTGAACCCACAGCATGGCCGGAAGCTTAGCGTTAGTGCGCTGGGCAGGTTCGTAGATTTTGACCAATATTTCGCCTGCTACGCTTGGAATCATCCGGCTTGTCGTATGTACGTGCTCCGACTTCTCAATGGGAGGACTCGACAAATAGCTTCTGCTCAGTTCTAAATTTTCCTCCAGTTGAAAACCAGGAAATTGTGCTAATATCGGCCTTAATTCTGGCAATACCCGACTTTCAAAATTCATTTGAATCACTCCTATAATTGAATTATGATCTTTTTTCTGTCTCGGCTTCCCACTTGGCTATTTCTTCCCGAACTCGGGGTGCTACCTCTGTTCCTAGCTGCTCAATGGCTCTCATCACCTCGGCATGCGGCATCGTGCTTAACGGAACATACAGCATAAAGCGTGTAACGCCTACATTTTTGCGAAGATGAATGATCTTCTGGGCAACAGTCTCGGGATCGCCAACATACAGTGCACCTTCAAAACTGCGCGCGGCATCGTAGCTAGAACGATCATAATGTGCCCAGCCCCGCTCCTTACCCAATCTATTCATACCTGCCATGGTAGAAGGAAAAAATGTATCGGCAGCTCGTTCAGTATTCTCTCCAACAAATCCTATCGAGTGCGATCCAACCTTAAGCCGCGATTCATCATGACCAGCGTGCGCTGCTGCTTTCTTATAAAGCTGCACAAGCGGTGCAAAATCCGTCGGTTTTCCACCAATGATCGCCAGCATCAGTGGCAGTCCTAACAGACCTGCACGGATAGCAGAATTCTGTCTGCCCCCGCTGCCAACCCATATCGGTAACGGATTCTGAACGGGCCGTGGATACACGCCCAAATTGTTAATCGCTGGCCGATGCCCACCCTTCCAGGTTACTTTTTCGGACTCACGTATTTTAAGGAGCAATGCCAAATGTTCTTCAAACAGCTCATCGTAGTCGTCCAAGTCATAGCCAAACAGTGGAAAAGATTCTATAAAGGAGCCCCGGCCAGCCATAATCTCCGCACGTCCATTCGAAATACCATCCAGCGTAGCAAAATCCTGAAAAACGCGCACCGGATCAGCTGAAGAAAGCACCGTCACTGCACTGGTCAGCCGAATCCGTTTCGTCTGCGATGCAGCCGCAGACAGCACAACTGCTGGTGAAGATGCCGAATAATCCTTCCGATGATGCTCACCTACGCCAAACACATCAAGTCCTACTTGATCAGCAAGGACAATTTCTTCGACAACTTCACGCAATCGCTGTGCGTGACTCATCACTTCACCTGTCTGAACGTCCGGTTTCGTTTCTACAAACGAAGTAATACCTATTTCCATGATCAATCTCTCCTATACTAATAGCTTTCTCTGTCAGCAGCTTCAAACTATTATTCCGGTTCTTTTCAAGCAGGTTGATGTGTAGCTCAGATTGATGCTGCCCCCCCTATCTCCATTGATTTTAAATACGGCAAAAAATATCATACTGATCGGTACGATAATTTTCCCAGTAAATATAACTCATAGAAACGAATAATGTCAATAAATCAACTTCCCTTGTTAGGATAAACTAACCTTCATTTGACAATATAAACGGCTAATTATAAGATAATAACATACTATTTGGTACGCAAAAAAAGACTGCTGACAATTACACATGATCAGAGTCATTGAGCAATTAAAATAAAATCAAGAGTAACGAGAGGTATTGATTATGGGACGAACCCGCGAATTTGACGAAGAACAAGTATTAGATGCAGCTATGCAACTATTTTGGGAGAAGGGATATGAGGCTACCTCATTAAGTGATTTAACTTCCAGAATGGCAATTCAACGCCCCAGTATATACTCAGCTTTTGGGGGCAAAAAAGAATTGTTCGAAGTCGCGCTACGCAAATACATGATGTCCCGTGCTTCTCTGGTCCGAACCAGACTTCAAAGCAACCCATCTGTAAAAGAAGCATTTCGCACTTTTTTTGAAGGTGTGGTCGATGAGGAATATACAGGAGATCCTAGAAAAGGATGCTTTTGCATCAATACAATGGTCGAACTTGCACCTCATGATGAGAAATTTGAAATTCTTACAAGGGAACATCAAATGTACCTATCGGTCATATTTCAAGAAACCATTGAACGAGGTATACAATCAGGTGAGCTTGAGATTGGGCTAGATGCGAAGGCTGTATCACAGGCGCTAATCGTATCGTTAATTGGACTAACCGTAATGATGAAGTCTCGTCCAGAGCGATCATTTATTGATAATACGATAGAGGTGACACTTACATTGCTTAAGTAATTCGGAATAAGTTCAATTTTAACGAATGGAAATCACGATTGGGTCATTCATTTATGATACGGTTCAGCTTAACTGGTTTATCGGCTAAAAACGACCTATAATTGATAGGGATTAAGCCATCTAGGCCTGTATAAACCTATTGGAGTAAAAACAACCATCAACGACATGGAACGTCGGCAATGGTTGTTAGGATGCGCTGTCCACATTCTCACAGTACACGCCCATTTGAATATTTATACTTAATATAGTATAATAATTCAAAATTAATGAAAAAGGAGTATATCTAATGTCATTTGTAGTAAGAAACGCTGCGCCTGATGATTTAAACAGTTTGACCGAGTTAATGTATGAGTACATCGTTGGTTTTTATCAAAACCCTAGGCCACCTGTCGAAAAAATTCATAATTTGATTCAAACCCTTTTTGATCAGCAAAACGGTATACAATTTGTGGCAGAACAAGATGGAAAGCTAGTCGGCTTTGCTACATTATTCTTTACATTTAGCACGATGAAAGCAGACAAAATCACAGTTATGAACGACCTCTTTGTAATGGAACCATTTAGAGATACGGAAGTGGAATCACAGCTTTTTTTAGAATGTCAAAAATATTCACAAAATCATGGATATGCTAGTATGACCTGGATAACTTCTACTGAGAATAAACGGGCTCAAATTTTCTTTAAAAAGATGGGAGCTGCCCAAGGGAAAGATTGGGTTCACTTTTCATCATAACAAAGCCAGGCTTTGACGTACTTGTCTCTCGAGACTGGCTCGAATCGAGCGCATGATCATTCCCGATCTTCTCGAAGACAAGACGTCTCCTTTGACTGCCGGATCGTCCCATCGATATGATATTCAGCACACACAAATACGTTTTCTGCCAAATCTCTGATTGAAAGTTATTATAGAGTTGTAAATTTTTCGAGAATGCGGTTCAGCGGAACGATAGCAAGGCAAAAAAAAGAGCCTGAACGAATCAGACTCCTCATTTATTCTTTTTCCAGCCCGCGAATAAAGGCCTCGAAATTGGGCGCAAGCTGCGTAATCTTGTAGTTATTCTCTTTATCCACATAGACAACCTCCGGTTCGCCGTCATTGCCGGATTCACGGTAATCCAGCATGACCACCTCAGACTCGGCAGGGCAATCACAAATGACCACGCCAATTTCAGGATATCCCCCATTCTCAATTCTGAAACGGCTGCCTGATTCACCGCACAGCGAATGTCTCTTTTCCCGTCCAATTCCCAGAATGCCTAAAATTCTGATATACTCTTGCGACCCGGAGACCGATCCACCTATAGAGAAGCATCTGTTCTGAGGAACTCCCCCGTTATGCAGCTTCATCATATGAATATAGAAGGCCGGCAACCTGAATACCAATTCCTCTTCTAAGGAGGCGATTAGCTCATCAGTGGGCGGATCATCCATAACATATTGTTCTAACGCATGTTCACTGTCATCCCAAAAGTCCGTGAAATCGAAATCCACAACGGTATCAACCTCGGCATTGGACACCTCCACTACCTTCTGAAGGACTTTGCTCCGAGCCAAATCCAGGAACTCCAAGGTATCCTCATCCCCAGGGTCTAACTGATCTGCGGTTTCAAATGCGCGCAAGGCCTCCTCATATTGATCCAGGTAGTAATAGGCAAAACCTATGCGGTAATGCCACAGCGGATCGCCTTTCCCCTCCTCTTCAATGGATAGGAACTGTTCAACCGCCTCTTCGTAACGCTCGAGATTGTTCAGCGCTCTGCCCAAATGACTGACCAACACATAATCCCTGTCCTCCACAGGAAACTCCATAATGGCATTTACGATTTCTTCGAATTCATCTTCCTCGTGCCACGCTTCCAGTTGTGGCAACAGATTGTCCCGCATCAGCTCTGCCTCCTACTTTTCGCCCTTTTTTTAATTCTAACATTCCCAGCACCGCTCTCTCCAGCTTGCCAGACACGTACAATGGGTTACTATTATCCATCATACAATAAAATACACATGGCTATATGAATATGATATGGAGACTCAGATGTTTACACCGCCAGGAACCAATCCATTGAAGATTACTTGTGATACAGTTAACTGTAATGTGTGCAAATGAGGTTATTAATACTTATTTGATTATTAAATGATTTTATTTTTGCAAAATTCCAAAAAATCTTTAAACGAGCATATATTAACTTCGTATTCATTATCATAAGTTCCCTCTAAAAAATGTGGAAATTTATGAGCCAAAAATAAATGAATTTCATTAAATTCTCCCCCAAGAACTTCTTCCATTAATTTTTTATTTTGATAGATTATATTTCTAAGTTTTTTTAATCTAATTAAATATTTTTTTGTATTTTTAATACTTTTACTTATTTCATGTAAATTTTTCTGAAGGTCTTTATTTTTTAATTCCATAATGTATAACTTTTTATCTTTTATAAAATAGCAGTCTATTTCTTGAGGAACTTCTTTTTTGTTCTCAAATAAATGCTTACATTTCAATTGCTGATTTAATTGATAATTAATTTCAAAATGAATGCTTCCCTTTTCAAAATTATCTCTTAGTTTTTCTATATCTATTTCATCAAAATTTTCCTTCACCAAATTCTTTGTCTTTCTGTCTAATTTGTTATCTAATTCATTTTTAAGTATTCTATACCTAAAATAAGTTGCAGATTCTATAAGAATAAAGAATGAAATAAAAAAATAATTAGAGATTTTTATTAATGGTGTACGGAAAAGTCTATTATCATTGCTAAAAGTTATAGTATAAATATCGTTCTCATCAATAGGTTTTAAAGATAAATCTTTCAACATATTATTTATTGCCAGTTTAGATTGCTTAGTCTTTGAACATATATCTTCAATTAGAGCCTCTTCTTCAATTAGTGTTGCTAAAGTTCTTGTTTCTAAAAACTTTTCATCAAAGTTATACAAATACTCTTCTAATAAAAATGGAGAATACTCTCTTTTTTTCTCAAATTCATTGTAAATCTCTCTTACTTTCTCACTTTGCATGTTGATTATATTTTCATTATTCATATTAAAATAACTATAAATCTTATCATTTAATGATCCTTCAACTAATATTTGATTATTCTCTATTTTTACCGTCCCGCCTATTCCGTATATATACGAGAGGTTTTTTCGTAATTGTTCTGTACTAATAAATAATCTAGTAACTTTTAATATTTCTTTTATTTCTCTTGTTTCATTATTTCTTTTTGAAAAATTCATTTGACTATTTAAGAGAAAATGAATTAAATACTCAAAAGATTTTTTTTCACTACCAAAAAAATTATTAACCATATTTTTGTTTTTTTCATGTATAGTGGAAAATGTTTCTGAAATCAAGTTGATATAACTGATATTCGTCCTTGTTTCTATATTAATATTTGGTTTCCAATAATAAGCTTGGGCAGAGATATAACTCACAATACTAGCATTCATATAAAAGCTTTTTAACAGATCTTCTCTAGAATGAGATGAAAGTAAGTTTACTAATTCTGTTTTATATTTATTGCAGAGACTATTTAAAATAGCATACAAATTTTCTTTCATAGAACAATTTATATGTTCAGGAATAGATAAAGATTTAATCATTTTGGATTCTATCGAATTAATTTCACCTTGAAGATCAATCATTTCTAATGTATGACTACAAGTACTATATTTTTCAGCAATAAAACATATCTGAAACAAAAGCTCATTAGTTTCTCCAGAAAAATAGAGTGCATTTGAATATAAATAATCAAAGTATTTATCTACATTGATTTTCATCGTTGAATTATATTGGTCATAATGATTTTTATTGTTAGACCATTTAATAACTCCATCTTGAAGTTTATCAATCGATATTATAGAAGAAAAATCCATTTTAATTCATCCTTTTGGCTAAATGCTTATAACGAAAATATTATTATAATTAAGAACCAAATGTTTATATAAAAGAACTTTATAGATAATTACTAATAATCTTACCAAATAAACCTCACTTACTTATGATACAGTTCGCTGCGCTATCTTTAACGGCAAGTTTTAACCAAAAAGCCATCCCGCAAAGGACGGCTCTTTCTTAGAGAAGAATTTGGCTCAATCGCGGATGAAATCTTCGCTATTCACCACAAATCATCAACTTGTTTCCGTCTGGATCTTTCACAACGAACCAATGATCATGTTCAATTTCTGTTACGAGTTCCACACCGATCTTTTTCATATAGTCAAGCGCACTTCTTAGATCTTCTGTCATTAGCATAAAGGCCGGAGTTTTGATAGAAGGGGCACCTCCCGGTTGGTCGCCGCCCCACTTAGGCATCGTATCAAGAATAATTCCGGTTCCCTCCATTGGCAGATGGCATAAGTGACCATTCATGATATTGCAGTCATCTTCATTCAGCCCTAAAACCTGACAATACCAACTGCGTGACTTCTCAATATCCTTCACGGGGACAAAAATGCTTCCGACTTTGTTCTTGATCGGACTGGCCTGAGTATTGCTTTCTTTGGCATGCTGTCGTTCGTTCATCAATCTACCTCCATTACTTCAATAGTCTTTATTTCAAATACCATCTAATCGCATTCTTATATAAAACTTTTTCATTAAAGCATCTGGGTTTACCGAAATAATGGAACGGAGAGCTTGTTCTACATCAAGTTCAACCCTACCAAAGCCCGTTGCTTTGACTCTAACCCCTTTATTGACTAAAGATAGAAGAGTATTAAATCCTTCTTTTGATATACCCAAATGGTCTATCGAAACAGCAGGAAGTGTCGCCACTGTTGATGCAATTTCAGTTAAAGAAGTAGAATCAATATATAATTCTGAGTGCCAGCCTACTAACTCATAGACTCTTCTTGCGAAGTAATCTAAACTAGATATATCTTCTGAACCGCCTCGCTTGACGTTAAAACGTATAGCTCTCACACCACAGCCATGAAGTCGTATCATTTCTTCATCTGGTGTATCATGCGGTAATTGATCATGCACATGATTTAGATAGTCTTGGCAGGTAAAAGCATTAGTCAAAAATCCTTGGTTTTCAACTAAGGGAAAGCGAGGGTCAATGATATGCAAATGAGCATCAAATACTGTACGCATAAACTCACCTTTCTGCTATCCATAAGCTGTAGTAGCGAACACATTTCTTTCTATTCCATTAGGTGAAGCTTAGTTTCTCGTTATATATACATATTATAAACCTACCTGCCATCATTACAAAGATTGAGATCTTCTACATCAACGAAAAGGAAGTGGAGAATCACAATGATCGTAAAGTTCAGAAAAGGTTCGTATAAACTATCTGCCGCCGCAATAATTCTGGTTCTTGTCTTAAGTGGCGTAATCCTCACTATTACATTAAAGATCAGTAAGAACACCGAATCAGCTGTAGATCCAAACATAGGTTCCATGAAGGAAACTTTTTCTTCATGGAAGGTAGAACGTCTTAATGATTGGGCAAAATGGTTTCCTAATCTGGCAAGGGCAAACGACTTTTCCGGTTTTGGGTTCAAAGTACCCGATTATCTACCTCCTGGTTATCAACTTCAAAATGTCGAAGTGCTTGAGAAATATGTCAATCGTATCGATAATCAAGTTACCATTACTTTTGTATCAAACTTTGGAAAACCGGATGAAAAAAAATTCGAGCTGCTCGCCTCCAAGGGAAATTTACTCCAAACATACAGTCGATCGGGGGCGGGGGATGTCAGGAGTATTGCTCCGGCAGCTTGGGGGAATGCACAAGTCCGTTCCTACAAACAAGATGAGGTTACATATGCTGGCATCAAAGGCACATTAGTAACCCAAATTCAAAATTATGAACATCATCAACCGGAAAGGGAAAAAAGCTTCGTTTGGCAGGATGAGGGAGTCTGGTATGCAATGAATTACTATAGCGAAAATCATTCCAGAGAAGGACACCCTGAGCTTTGGGCGAATATCTCGCAAGACGAGCTGGAGAAATTCTTGCTATCCTTTACATTCCCCCAACAAATCCAAAATGTCAGCTACGATGGAAAAGGAAATTCGTTTCCTCTATATGATGAAAAGGATTTGCTGGAAGCAAAAAAAATTCTGGGTTTTAAGGTGAAGTTCCCAATTGACCTGTCGAATAACCAACTTAAGCTTATTGACTCGATACTGCTCCAGGCAGGAGATCAAAACACGGGTTACGATTTTAGACCAGACGTGGATTCAATTAAAAATATATACCATGCAGAATACAATTCTAAAATATATGAAATAAATGATGAACTCGCCCTCTATCAGAGCAAAGTTCCCATTGTTAATGCTGCAAAACTATCCGTAATTCGCACATTAGACATGAACGGCATCGACATTTCCGTTGGTGAGGACAACAATAACGTCTACAATGAATATGGACGCGGCACAACAAACAAGAAGGACACCAGAAGTCAAACCTATTACTTATGGAAGCAGAACGATATTTACTATACCGCCATCTTTTTGGGTTTGGACAAAAACCAGGAAGAAATGGTTAAGACATTGGTACTTGCACCCCTCCAATAAATTAGGATTATCCAAGAAGATCGGCATTACTATTTTCAGGAAATTCAAAAAATGGACCATTCTTCCTATTCCAAATTATCAAGAACCTCCTCAATAAATTTTCGAGGAGGTTCTTTAACGGATTCTCTTGTTGCGACAGGCCAGGCCTTTTGGGGAATCACCGACCGAATGTGATCCAGACATGCAGGCAGGAAATGCAGATAAGTTTGGCTTACCAGTATATCCTAGCGAATCCGGGTTGTTGCTGCGGCAATGTCCCCGAAAGCCCAATGTCCGACCGGGACATCTGACCACCTGGACGAGTTAGTGAAGGATACTGGCTCTCTCTTCCATACCCGATTGAACAAAGTGACCGCCTCTGCCCGGCTCAGAGTCTGGTCCGGCTGGAAGCTGCCGTCCGGCATGCCATGCATATAGTCGGCTTGCTGTACCCGTGCAATATCATCTTTCGCCCAGTGTCCGGTCGTATCCGGGAAGGTTGCCGAAGCTGCTCCGCTCAGATTCTTCCAGCGTGCCAGCACTGTCGCCATCTCTGCTCTAGTGATCGGACGCTCCGGTGCGAAAGTGCTGCTGCTGTATCCCTTCATCCATCCGGCCGTTGTCACGGTATCAATCGCTTCGGCAGCCCAGTTCTGCCCAGCAACATCCGTATAGTTAGGGCGATTCTGCGATGCTGACGATTCCACCAACGGCTGCTCCGATCGGTCAACAGCCAGACGAAACAGAATCTCTGCCAGCTCCGCCCGTGTCATCCTACGCGCCGGCTGGAATGTCCCATTCGGATAGCCTTGCATATACGGTTGCGAACGCTCACTCTCCTGCTCTCCGCCTATGCTCGCGATCTGCTTGTTCAGATGCAGTACCGTAAAGGTGCTGAACTTGTTTACACTAAAACTGAGTCCTGCCGGGTGGTTACCGTCCCACAGCAGGGTCGGCTGCACCAGCTCTCTGGTGCCGTCGCCATGCTCCACATACACAGCCAGATTGCTCAGGAAAGCCTGGCGTTCTTCGGCAGAGTTCGGCAGCGATTGCTGCGGCAGTGGCAGCACCATTTCTACCGACTGCCCCTGCAGATTCGTCTCGATCATCACCGGTCGGCCAATAACGCGAACTTCACCCTGTCCGGCGGCTTCTTGCACGAGGCTATTCTGTTTTGCCCGTTCCGCTACCGCCTGGATTGCCGCTTCACTCTTTACCGGACTGAGCGTAAACTGACGGTTCCCGTCCATCGAAGCGAGCGTTGATGGGGACAGGATCAGACGGGCATGGTTAGTGTATACTTCCAGACCGACCCCCGCATCCGCCAGCGTCTTCGCCGTATCCTTTGGCAGAGCGAATTCAAGCTCGGAGACTTCATCCTTTGAATCAGGCATCACCAGCCGGACGCTGGAACGTCCTTCGGCCTTCACGCTGCTCAATGCCTCCCGTGCCTGAGCAGTTCCATAGCTGACCCGGTCTTTTTTCGACCCGTCGGACAGCGTTGTCCGCTGAATGACGACATTGGAGAGCATAGTACTGCTGTTCTTGCCGCCGTCCACACTGACTGTCACATTCTCGCTCTGTACGGCAGATATACTGCCGCCACCAGTAGATGAATTTTTGGAGGAATCTTTGCCCGGTGCTGCCTCTACATCCCGGACGAACGTCAGATAGAAATCATCCAGCGATCCCCACGCCCCGCCGTCTGCCTGAATGGAAGCACCCACCGTCAGCTTGCCGTCGGTTACCCGTATATCGCGAATGACCGGCTGATTCCACTGTACCCAGCCATTTACATCGGTATCTACCTTATCTTCCTTGCCGCCAGTCGCGGCAAACAATTTCATTTGCGCGTTCTTCGCATCGCCACCCTGAATCGACATCGAGAGGTCGTAGTAGCCGGACTTCAAACCGTAGACCGCCTGTTCCACCCGGAAATTGACCGCAGCCGCCGAATAGAAATGCAGCGAATACTGGCCCGACTTCGCATCGGAGGCTTTGTTCTGATAGTCGGTGTGGGGCGCGCTTCCGTCACCGTAAGTAATCTCCCACATGCTCCGGTCGCTCTGTTCAAAGCTGCCGTTCACCAGCAGATTCGGCCTGCGAATCTCCAGCGCCGCCTGCGCCGGATAACCGCCTTTGGCTGTCCCTTTAATCACGTAACTGCCCGCTCCCTGGCTCACCGCTTGCGCTAAGGCCGCTTGGTCCCACTCCACAGCAAGTGTTCCGGTGCTGCCGTCGTTATACATCACGGTGACCGAATCCGGCAGCGAAATGTTATCGCCCGCATTGGCCGTTAACGTGACCGCTTGGACTGCATCCACTTTGATCGCAGCAACTGCTCCAGTGTTGACGTAGTTAAACACATTCAGCGAAGGAAGTGGATGACCCGTAAAATCAAACAACGCCTGGTTGTCTACCGCGCTGCCGCCATACCATTTGCCCGCATCGTCAGGGTCATATTCCGCAGCATAGCTCGCCGCCCAGCCGGAACCATATTGTTCCCACAGCTGCTTGTTCTGCTCGACATCGGCTCTTGGTCCTACCGGCAGCCAGGCTGGCTCCCAATAAAATACACCAATGCCTGCATCGCCTACATTGGACACCGCTTCAATGACATTACGGACCGACGTGGCCTGCCCCTGAGCACTGATCGGATAGTCCAGCGTCTGTCCCGAGCTTCTCGGGGCGGTATTCTCATGCCCATCGCCATCTTCAGATGTATACGCATAGGACGTTTCCGCCACCATCACTTTTTTACCATACGTATCTGCTACCTGCTTCAGTACTGCTGTGAGATTGCTCAGTGAACCGTGCCAGAACGGATAATACGAGCTGGCAAAGACATCATAGTCCACGCGGTTGTCTGACAGCGCCTTCGCATAGGAAGCATAGCGGCCCGGCGTCTCCGGATTGGTAAAATGCAGTGCCACGAGAATATTCGGATCCACGGCACGCACCGCCTGGCTTCCCTTATTAAATAAAGCACTAATCTTCGTCCAATCTTTCTCCCCGATAAACGACTGGTTCGTCTCATTGCCGACCTGCACCATCCCCACATCTATACCCTGATCGAGCAGCTGCTGCAGGCTGTCCCGGGTATAGTCGTACACCGCCTGTTCCTTGTCAGCAAAGCTCAGATTCTGCCAGGCCTTCGGCACATGCTGCTTGCCCGGATCGGCCCAGAAATCGGAATAGTGGAAATCCACCAGCAGCTTCAGCCCGTTGTTGGTCACCCGCTTGCCGATTTCGATCGCTTTGGCCAGATCGTTGTTCCCGCCGCCATAGCCGTTACCTTTCACATCATACGGGTTATTCCACACACGCACCCGGACATAGTTTACGCCGGATTCCTTCAGCGTCAGGAATATATCCTGCTCTGTGCCTTGCTCGTTATAGAAGCGTACTCCACTCTGCTCCAGAGAAAGAATGCTGGATATATCGACACCTTTGATAAAATCAGACTTCAATCCTTCGACCTTCTTCACGAAAATATCCGCTGCCACCGGGTGGGTCGTATCCGTGCTGGCCTGCTTTAAGGTAAAGCGGTCCAGATAGCCCCACGCAGCCGCAGCGCCGCTGATCCTCGCCCCAATGACCAGATCGGAAGTCTGCTCGGTCAGCACGAATTTCAAGGTCACGCTTCCCCATTGGTTATAGCCTGACGTTGCCACCTCACCGCTCTGATCGGTACCTGCGAATACCTGTACATGTCCCGCTTCGGCATCGGCGCCGCCCATCGATTGCACCGACAGCTCATAACTGCCTGGCTGCAGCGTCGAAAGCTTCTGGCTGACCGTGACCTGCTGGTCCGTCGGCGCCGCGTCGTTGATCCAATACTTGAGTGCATACGTATCTTCAGACGGCGTAATAAAAGGATCACTGGCATAGGCATAATGCTGAATATCCATCTGATTCCAATCCGATGCTTCCACCTGCCACGATTGATCACTCCAGAAGTCCGTCTCGAATCCCCCGTTTACGACTGCCGAAACACCAGCCGATGCGGCCGCCGCCGCTGGTGTCAGCCGCATCGGCCACGAACTGAACATAATCGCCACCACCAGCAACAACCATGCCTGTCTCTTTCTTCTCATCTCTCTGTCCCCTTTCTTCAACCCCGAATACCCATAAACGATTCCGTTTTATGTGAAGCGCTTACATAATTACTGTGATCACTATATCAGACACCTATGATCGGAAACATGGGAGGATTGCAACATTTTGTATTCTTATGCAAGCATTTTAGCGGTGGGGAATATTCCCCACCGCTTGACGTTGTTGTTTATGCGATTTTAATACATATCGTAAGATTAATGTGCATTTTATCAAAAAAGGTAATTCTCTCAAGTGAGTTGAGCCTGGGGCTAGGTTCTACATCCAAAAATTAACCATGGATCGGTTCCTTTTCGCCCAGACCAAGCGTCTGCGTTGTAGAATCATGAATTTCTTGGAAAAGCTCCGGGTTTTCTGCTAGTGACACACCATAAGAAGGAATCATTTCTTTTATCTTCGGTTCCCACTCTTTCATATGTTGTGGGAAACATCTTTCTAATACTTCCAGCATAACGTTAACAGCAGTAGAAGCACCCGGAGAAGCACCGAGCAATGCAGCTACCGAGCCATCAGCGGCACTAACCACTTCCGTACCAAATTGAAGGGTTCCTTTACCAGCCTCTGTATCTTTGATCACCTGCACACGTTGGCCCGCTATCACGATCTCCCAGTCCTCGACTTTGGCGTTCGGAATAAACTCGCGTAATTCTTCCAGACGCTTTTCATTCGATAACATCACTTGCTGGATCAGGTATTTGGTCAATGCCATCTCTTTTGCACCTGCCGCCAACATCGTGAAGAGGTTATTGGGTTTGACAGAACAGATCAAATCCAAATTTGAACCCGTTTTCAAAAACTTTGGTGAGAAGCCGGCAAACGGTCCAAACAACAGTGCTTTTTTGTTGCCAATGTATCTTGTATCCAGATGCGGAACAGACATGGGAGGAGCACCAAGCTTAGCTTTACCGTATACTTTTGCATGATGCTGCTCGACAACTTTAGGATTGTTACATACCATAAACAGTCCACTTACCGGAAATCCTCCGATATGTTTGGACTCAGGAATACCGGTTCTTTGTAGTAAAGGCAGACTTCCGCCACCACCACCGATAAAGATAAATTTGGCAGTATGGTATTCGATTTTACCTCTTTCAAGATTATGCACTTTGACTTCCCACGAGCCGTCGCTCGTACGTTTAATATTCTTAATACTATGCTTGTATTTGATCTCGACGTTTTTACTTTGTAAATGGTCAAACAACATGCGTGTTAAAGCACCAAAGTTGACATCTGTTCCGGAGTCGATTTTGGTTGCCGCGATCGGTTCATTCGATGTACGACCTTCCATGATCAGCGGAATCCATTCCTTCAGCTTTTCAGGGTCATCAGAAAATTCCATTCCTTGGAACAGAGGGACGTTTGATAGCGCTTTAAATCGCTTATTCAAAAAAGATACGTCTTGTTCCCCTATTACCAAACTCATATGAGGTATTGGCTTGATAAAGTCCTGCGGATTACGAATCAAATTGCTGTCTACAAGAAAAGACCAAAACTGTCTTGAGAGCTGAAACTGCTCATTAATGTTTACAGCTTTACTAATATCTATAGATCCGTCAGCTTTTTCGGATGTATAGTTCAGCTCACACAGTGCAGCATGACCCGTACCCGCATTATTCCATTCGTTAGAGCTTTCTTCTCCTGCGTTTGCGAGTTTCTCAAACACTTTAATTTCCCATTCCGGTGCTAACTCTTTCAGCAATGATCCCAGAGTCGCACTCATGACTCCGGCACCAATTAAGATAACGTCTGTTTTTTTCTGTATGCTACTCATAAAAACCTTCCTTATCTCTTATTTTGCAAAAAAGAGCAGGCCCTCCTGCTTAGGTGATACAAGAAGCAAGGCTCCACTCAGGAACATACCTTTTCTATCTCTATTATAACTAAAATATAGTCTATTAAAAATTATATCGACTATTATCTGATAATTATAAACCATTTGAATATGGAAAAAAAAGTGATAAGTTGTCCACAGGGCTCCAAGAATATAAAATCTAGGCCTTAACTCAGCTTTTTGCAAGGGTTATGGCTTGGATTGGCCGTTACTTGTGGTATCGTTCTCCACTTCACTTTCTCGAAATTATTGAACAAATAAGCATAAAATAGACTAAAGATGCGGCTTCTTCTTGTTATCTACATGCAATAATAAATTTTATATATTGACGCAGCATATATCTAACTGATATATTGTAATCGTGATATACAAATATTCCTAAATTGCAAGGAGGTCCTATTTTGAACAGTCAGGATGTTATTTTAGGCATGCTTATGAAAGAATCGTTGACTGGATACGAAATAAAACAGTTATTGGAGGATGTATTCTCTAATTTCTATAGTTCAAGTTATGGAACGATTTATCCCACACTTACTCGAATGGAGAAGGAGGAATTGATAACTAAGGAATTTGTGCTCCAGGAAGGTAAGCCTAACAAGAATGTTTTAAATATAACGGCTAAAGGACGAGATTGTTTTAACGCCTATTTACAAGCGCCACTAGAGGGAGACAGTATTAAGAAATCTGATTTTATGATGAGGCTTTATTTCGGTGAATTTGTTGGGTATGACAAGGTGATTATTTGGTTGAAGCAAGTACAAGAGGAATCACAAAAAAAGTTAGATCAATTATTTGAGCAATATTCGCTTTATAAAGATGAAATGCATCCAGCACAGATCATCTGCATCCAAATTGGGATAGAAGAATATAAAGCTAAACTCACAACCATTGCCCAGGGATTGTTAAGCATGGAGCAGTTAGTGCAAGAGAAGAGCAGAATTTAGTGAATTCAAATGCTTACGAAGTAAGTTTTGTACAAACATGTTGAAGATGTAACGCTCACAAAACTTTTAGGAGGAATTGTTAATGAAAACAATTTTTATTACGGGTGCTTCATCGGGCATTGGGAGAGCTACGGTAAAACATTTTGCTGAAAGAGGATGGAACGTAGTAGCCACGATGCGTTCACCTGAACAAGAAACTGAATTCATTACACTAGATAATGTGTTGGTGCTAAGGCTTGATGTTGAGAAAGAAGATACTATTCAATCTGCGTTAGCGGAAGCGATTCAACGGTTTGATAAAATTGACGTTCTTCTCAATAATGCTGGATATGGAACAATGGGTCTTATAGAAGTAGCTACGGATGAGCAGATTAGAAGACAGTTTGAAGTGAACGTTTTTGGTCTTATCCGTATGACTAAAGCTATGTTGCCACATTTTAGATCTAATCAAGAAGGTTTGCTGATCAATATCTCTTCTATGGGAGGGAAAGTGACCTTTCCTACGATGTCTCTGTATCATTCATCTAAATTCGCGGTAGAAGGTTTTTCTGAATCCGTATCTTATGAATTAGCATCACAAAACATCAAAGTAAAGTTGATTGAACCAGGTGCTATTAATACGGACTTTGGTGGAAGATCGATGGAGTTCTTTTTTAATGATGCATTAACGGACTATAAGCCGTTTACTACTGCATTTCTGGGTAAATTGGGTGAAATGGAAAAACACCCAGCATACGCTTCGCCTCCAGATATTGTTGCCGAAACAATATATCAAGCGGCCACAGACGGTACAAATCAATTCCGATATGTAGTTGGAGAAGATGCAAAGATGCTCATTCATATGAAAGAAAATACGGATGAAGAAGAGTATCTAGCAAATATAGCTCAGCATTTTTCTTGAAAAGAGAAAATTTGAAATCATCGTTCATATAGTATAAAAAAAATAGAACCAGATCAGCGTGGCACCCTGTGCTTTTTTTCTCATCGCTCCGCATTATTTTTCGGATGCTCCGGTACATTAACAACTGGCCAGCAGATACGCGAGTTCACATTTTACATGTCTGCATGGTGTGTCTAAGAACCTGTAAGCGTGATATACTAATGATGAATTATCCATTCTTGCCCAACGGCCAATACTACAAAAAATAGAATCCAAAGAAAGCATAAGGACCCTAGAATCTGTAGCGGAAATCCTTATGCTTATTCTTTACTTAGCAATGTGCGGCAATAAGCTGACATTACCTCCAAATTATGAACCGCCGGTTTGCCTATTAACCTTAGGGCACGCTGGCTTGAATTTATGGCGGGAACGTAAGTTATAATAAATTTCATACAATTGGAGGTAAACATGAATCTAAAAAGGATGAAATATTTTATAGATCTCGTTGAATGTAGAAATTTTACAGAAACAGCAAAGAAAAATTTTGTATCGCAGACTACGATTAGCCAACAAATTGCCGCAATTGAAAATGAGTTCAACATTCAGTTGATTGACAGAAAACAAATTCCGATTGAGCCTACAAAAGCGGGGTGGCTGTTTTATGCAGACGCCGTCGTGCTCTGGAAGCAATATAATCATATGCAAACAAGCATGGAAAATTTTCAGAAAAACAATACTCAATTATTGAGTATCGAATATGCTGCGTTCACAGATATCCAAAGCTTGTTGAAATTCATTCCTTCATTTAAAGAAAATCATCCAAAAATTAAACTTGAATTAAATAAAGTATTGCTAAAGGATATCGCTGAGTATCTGCAAAAAGGAATATATGACGTGGCCGTTGCCTTTGACTCAGAGTTTAAAGGGAAAGAGGAAATCCTAACCCATACATTATATAGCGGACGATACTACGCGGCTGTAAGTAAACAACATCCCCTCTTCTGTTGTGAATCCATCTCAAAGGATGAATTATATAAGTATCCGCTTGTCATGCTGAATCCAATGGTTATTGGAGACTCCTATTATTTAATGATTCAACATGCCATGGAAGATGGTTACCAGCCCAACATCCTTCGAACCGCAGATGATGTCGAAACCAAGCTGTTTTATATCATTACAGAGAATTTAATTGGCTTTTTTCCAGATAACTATGATCTTGCTGACCTGAAGGAAGAGGTCCGATTCATTCCCATACATGATTCACACCATACTTTTAAAATCGAAATAGGCTACTTAAAAAATAATTCAAATCCGGCATTGTACTCATTCCTGCATCAAATACAAAATTCGATTTAGCAATAGTCCATAAGTTTTTTGTGTTATACATTGTTCTTTTTTTCACATAATATATAAGTGTAGATCATTTCAGCAAGGAGTGACGACAAGCATGGGTAAATTATTATTAACAGGTGTAGATGGCAATCTGGGCAGACAAGCGGCTGAATATTTATTGAAATTAGTGGAAAAAGACCAAATTATTTTTTGTGCATATGATCCGGCATCTTTACAAGAATATGCAGAACAAGGTATTGAAACGCATGTGACCAATTTCAATAAAATAGACGGTCTTGCAAAAGCTTTTGCTAATGCAGATCAGCTTGCTTTAATCTCCATGCCTTTTGTAGGGATAAAACGCCAAAATGCACACAAAAACGTGGTCGATGCGGCGAAAGAAGCTGGAGTAAAACAAATCATCTATACTTCATTGGTTAACGCGGCTGATGAATCCAATCCAAGTGTTGAAAAACTGGACCATGTGTATACGGAGGATTATATCAAAAGTGTCGGGTTAGATTATATTTTCCTGCGTAATTCGCAATATGCGGAAGCTATGGTTACCAATTACTTCACCTATGTGAAGTCTGACGGCGTGTTGAAAAATAACCAGGGTGACGGCAAGATGGCCTATATCTCACGGAAGGATTGCGCAAAAGCTGTCGCTTATGCATTAGCAGCAAGTGATTATCATGAGGCGATATTAAATATAAATGGTCCTGAATTAATAACAATGTCCGACTTTATCGAGATTGGAAATGAAGTAACGGGTCATCATGTAACCTACAAGCAGATCACGGATGAAGAAAATTACGGCGTATTTGATGCAATGGGAGTTCCCAGAACAACGGATGGCAAATTTGCAGAAGATTCCGAAGCCCCCTTCTCTTCTGAAGGTATGGTTACCTTTGGACAAGCAATTCGCTTAGGGAAAATGGATATATTTACGGACGACTTCAAGAAGCTGACGGGCCAAGATCCCGTAACGGTGAAATATATGTTTGAACATGAGAATGAGTACCAAGTGGGGGAACGACACTCCAAAGATAATTAATCCAAGTCATGACCATGCTTGCGGAGAGATCGGAAGCCGATTTATGACCGAAAAATGGGGCCGCACGGCTCCCTGCATACCATCAACAAAGCGAAGCTCTGGGTACCTGCACCAAGGAACCCAGAGTTTTTTGTAATCTAATTGGTCAAGTCTTTATGCAGTCTTGGATTAATGCCAGGAGCACCTTTAGTTCCCCATAGTCCAGCTATCATACAAACCAACCAATTCTAACTGAAAGAAGCTCTCTATATCTTGTTTTACTCTATAAGGGAAACTATTATCTGCACTGTAGAACTTAGCATCCCACTGAGGAAGTCAGTACTTTAATCAAAAATGCACCTTATATCGCAATATTTCGCTCTACCTGTGGTACGGTTCACTACGTTGTCTGTAACGGCGAGTTTTTAGGGCCATCCGTTACCGGACGGCCCTTTCATAATCCATATTAATGATCCAAGGGAAGATTATCCGAGAACAAATCCGGATTGTCCTTGAGCATTTCCGTGATGACTTCCGCCACCATAGCCGCATCACAAACCCTTACAACCGCATCGCCAAGCTGTCCCTTATACATCGCACCTTTACGTTCAAGGACCTCATCTACTTTCCAAAAATGCTCCGACCACGACAACCCACAATGTCTGCGGGAAGGTACAGGGATTTCCGTTCCATCAGGTAGAACCGTGTAAAGCATCTCATGCTCATCCGTTAACCTGCCCTGGATGTCTACCCATTCTTCAACTCCATGGATAAATGTGTTGCGTTTTAAATCGACCCCAACCAACAAGATGGTCGCCTTTCGATCGAGCAGCTTCCCCCAGGCGGAGCCTCTCGCGCATGGCGTATCGTAACGATGATCGTCGTTGGTGAAAGCTATGGAATCCCGACCTAATGCTGCCACCGAATGGGTGGGGTGTAACGAACGTATCACGCCAGGCCGTTTGCGAAAAAGTTCAGGTAGGATACCGACGCAGCAAGATGACTGATCCACGTAAAATCTGGGATTATCCGCATTGATGTAGGACCACGTATGGGTCGGTAACACCAGCAGCCCATCCTTCATATACTCTGTAAACGCATCCAAGACTGTGTCCGCACCACCCTCGACCGACCCCATACTTTTCATAGAAGAATGGACCAACAATGTCCCTTTGCTGTCAATACTCAATTGCTCTAATTGCTTCATTAAGCTCTCTATCGTGTGCATGTTCTTCTCCCTCCCGGGTTATTATACCAAAGCTTTCTATTATTTATAATACAGTTCACCGTGCTGTCTGAAACAGCAACGAAAAGACTGGTTGTCAAAGACGACCAGTCCTTCGAGGTCACGTTAGCTTCCTTTTTAGAAAAGGATAGGGTATAGGCCGTGCCGCCATTATCCCTTGATCCGCGCAGAATATGCGTCCGCACCTATCGCGAATAGCCCCCTTTGACAGATATACGATTATTCGTTATCCGGCGCGACCGGGGTCATCAAGCCTTGAACTGCGCCGAAGAACGGGCGAATGGACTTGATCATGCCGTAGCCCATCTTCACGACCGGAACAAATTTCTGGATCATGCCGAACAGCCGCAGGCCGCCACCGAGCGCACCGCCGAGCGCTCCTGCGCCCGCAGTGGCGCCGCCCAGGCCACCGAGCAGCGAGCCCATCATCGGCAGGAATGCCGACACCTTGGCGTCCGGCTTGCGGGAGCGCGAACGGACGGACGGTTTGCGCGCGCCGCTTCTCCGATTGCCGAGACGGACGCCCGGGGCATGCGAACTGGCTCTGCGTTTGGGAGATCGGGAGCCTTGCTTCCCGGAAGAAGCGCGTGGGGGGGCTCCAGCGCTGGCAAGTACCAACCCGCCGCAATTAACGTCGGTGATGTAGCCGACGTAAGTCTCTCCGCTATGCAGGGTGACGCAGACCGGACGGCCCTGAAACTTCTTAGCCCGTGCGCGCATCTCTTTCGATTGTGCCATGGAAGTTCACCTCGCTCACTGATTATAATTCAGTTTACGCCAGGGGCGGGCGGGCTGCTTGTGCGAATGGGGCATGCGCACGCCCAAAATCGCTTGATGGGCTCGCCGTCACCGGGGCATTAGTCTGCTCCAAACGTTGGAAGCAAAACTAAAGGAATCATTTTTCCATGAAAAAACAGGTTATAAATGTAGGCTTCAAGCCAGTAAAACTATAACCTACCCTGGATCAGCTCGGTCAACTATCTGAAAAACTCACTTCGCCTCTGTAAAGATGAACTCTCGATTCCAGATTTCTACGCCCCCAGAAAGTGAAAGGAATGCATCGTACATTTACTCACTGTGTTGAAAAAACTTGCAGGAGCCTATTTACGCATCATTCCGATCAGAGTCTGACCCAACCTGCTCCTATGGTCGGCATGATGTAATACAAGCTGCTGCGAGTTTTTCTCCAAAAAGCTTGCCGTTACTTATGGTAAGGCTCACCGCGATGGCTGTAACGGCAAAATTTAGGGCCATCCTTTTGTGGGATAGCCCTTTCTTTGATCTCGCATCTTTTTTACAAATAGAAAAAGTGGATGGATTTCTCCAATTGCGCTTTTGCTTACTTTAATATTCTCCTTTAATTACAAAAAACGAACCCCGAATTGTTCCAGCTAGTTTTGACTTCTGCCTAGCAAACTTAAACTTCCCTTCTAACTCCTTTGGTACCTCCATCCCCTCAGAAAGCTTAAAGCCAACGGCCCGCTTCTTAGTATCATCAACCGTATACATGACGTTGACCTCAAGACCATCCTCATAAAAGACGTAAGCAAATTTAATATTTTCCACTTGAAAACGTGACGTTTCTAAAGGTTTGGCCTCAAACTCAATATCACGCTCTTTCAAAACTCGGTTCACATAATCAAGGGTCTCCTGACTTTCACTAGCTGGCACAACCGTAAATTCATGCTTGTATTTGTTCATAAAGTAACGGGCTTCATTAGCACGCAAACCAGCAAGCGCTTCTACTACAGGTGAAGACTCTAAACCAACCGTAGACACATTATTAAAATCAACGATATAGGGCATTTCCATCTCTCCTTTTAACTCATTATTTCCAAAAAAATTGCCGCTACTCAATAGTCTCAAATCTACTAACGGGATCATTTCTGCCTAAAAGTTTATTTTTTAGAATCAAGAATAAACATAGATGCATCATGTCCCATGAATATTTTATTTCCGTTAAAAAAAGTTTTGGACTGAATATCTCTGTATCCTATTTTAGTCATAATGTCAGTCAGCTCTTCTTGACTAAATCCGTTATGAACTATATCTGAAACTACTTTTTCATTTTTATTAAAATCTACGATTAATAAATGTCCTCCTTCATTTAGAACATCAAATAATCTGGATAAAACGAATTCAACATCATGAATATGGAGCAGAACCTGAGCCATAAAAATATAGTCAGCATGAAGATCCGATAGACCTTCCTTTTCAAAATCAAAGCATATTGTATCTGCATTATGAATATTAAAATCAGTAATTTTTTGCTTTATTTGATTAATCATGTTTTGTGAAGTATCCAGAAAAAGCATAGAATTAAAATCGTTTAACAAGTTCATTCCGACGAGACCCGTTCCACACCCGAAATCAATAGCATTCTTACTATTAGCGTCAACTACATATTCACGAATGGCATCAGATGATGCCTTTGCAATCTGAATTCTTTCAGAAGTGTCATATACATTAGCTATCATTTCAAACTTATCCGTATTTCCCATGATTACCTCTCCAATCTGTATTATAAAATCCTGAATACAACAATATAGAATGATATTCTATCGAAGCATTTGCATTAGTCCACATTCTTATTCGGTTCGTCCTTATGGAAAACAAAACCTCTGTATGAATGGAGGAGACAACCTTGGGGTGATTCAGGTACACCTTTCTCACGATTCGTCTTTGTCGAAATAATCATCTGGCAAATGTAGTTCTCGCAAACAACCCATAAATTTTTCTCTGAATTTCGGATCTCTTTGATAT